>NZ_JBVJSJ010000004.1:0-559526 GCF_055606745.1 Streptomyces sp. NPDC037054
TTGCGTCCGTAGCGGTCGGAGAGCCAGCCGATGACGCCCCGGCCGGTGCCGTTCACGATGGCTTTGAGGGACATGGCGGTGGCGACGATGCCGCCGGCGAAGCCGGCTTCGTTGCCGAAGGGGACCTGGAAGGCGATGCCGAAGATGTTCACGCCCGAGGTGCACAGCAGGCAGAACCACATGAGGGCCACGCGGCCGGTGCGCCAGGCTTCCAGGGGGGTGTACTGGTGGACGGCGGGCGGGTTCTTCTCCAGGGCCCGGCGGGCCCGGGCGTCGTCGGGGACCTTGAGGGGGTCGACGTCGGCGGGCCACCAGTTCTTGGGCGGGTCGCGGAAGAAGTGGCCGGCTCCGGCGACGACGGCGGCGAGGAAGACGCCGACGGAGACGAGGACCCAGCGGAAGTTGGTGAGGTCCATGAAGCCGGTGAAGAGGAAGACGAAGGGGACGGAGCCGTAGGCGAATCCGCCGTTGACGAAGCCGGTCTTGCCGCCCTTGCGTTCGGGGTACCACTTGGCGACCATGTTGACGCAGGTCGCGTAGACCATGCCGGCGCCCATGCCGCTGAACATGCCGAAGCCGACGTAGGCGACGACGACGTGTGGTGCGAAGGCCAGCGAGACGTATCCGAGCAGGGTTCCCAGTGCGCCGAGCATCATCGCCCAGCGGGCGGGGAGTTTGCCGCTCTCGCGGAGTTTGCCCGCGGGGAAGGCGACGGCCGCCTGGAAGAACACCCAGACGCCCAGCATCCAGAAGATGTGCGCACTGCCCCAGTGGTGGGCCTTGTGCAGTGTGTCCTCGGCCGATGCGAAGGCGTATTCCGCCGAGGAGATGCCCATCATGCCCACCCAGGGCAGGATGACCATCCACTTGCGCTTGCGGCCCATGATGTCGATGTCGGTCTCACCGATACGGAACACACGTCCGTTGGTATCGGTGACCTCCCGGTAGGGAACCGCGGCCGACAGATCTGTCGTTGTCATTGTGTCTTGCCCCTAGCGTCGAAAGCTCTGGCCAGCGCCCCCTGTCCAAGTGCCTTCCGTGCGCGCACGGGTCCCGGGTCCGATCGGCGCGCGCACCGCCGTCCGGTCCCCGGCTCACTTACGTCATCCAGCGCCCCCCAACCACTCCTGCGTATATTGCATACAGTCGACGAGTGGTGACTGTTATCCCGTATCCGGCGGCCGGTGTCCAGGGGGTACGCGAAACTTTTCGGCGCCCGTCGGCTCCCGTCAGGCCTGCGAGGGGGCCGGCGCGCTCCGCTCGAGTTCCGCCAGTCGCATGCGCAGCGCCCGCTCCGTGTTCCGGCGCTCCGTCACCTCGCGCATGATCGCGGAGACCCCGGCGACCGCGCCGGTGTCGTCCCGCAGCAGTGCCACCGTGAACTCGATCGACAGCCGGTGGCCGTCCCGATGGGTGGCCGGCACCGCCAGCAGCCGGTCGCCGTAGCGCGTCTCGCCGGTTTCCACGGTGCGCTGGTAGCCCTTGTCGTGCCGCGCCCGCTGCTTCTCCGGGACGATCAGGTCGAGGCTCCGCCCCACGGCCTCCGCCGCGCTGTAGCCGAACATGCGCTCCGACCCGCGGTTCCAGACCCGGATGACGCCCTCCGTGTCGGCGACCACGATCGCCTCGGGCGACTCCCGTACGAGCGCCTGGGCCATCCAGGGCTCCGGCTCCCCGATCTCTGCGTCCACGGTGCTTCCCCTCTCTGTTTGTTGTCGACAGTATGGCGTAGACACTGTGAATAAGGAATACTGCATACAATGTCCTCGGGTGGCGGGGGCGGCCGATCGGCCTGTCCGGCAACCATCGGCGTCAGCAGATGAAGGAGCCGCTCCATGTTGTTCCGGCAGCTCGAATACTTCGTGGCGGTGGCCCGGGAGAAGCACTTCGCCCGGGCGGCGGAGGCCTGCTACGTCTCCCAGCCGGCGCTGTCGGTGGCCATCGCCAAGCTGGAGCGGGAGCTCAACGTCACGCTGATCAACCGGGGCCACACCTTCGAGGGCCTCACCCCCGAGGGCGAGCGGCTCGTCGTGTGGGCCAAGCGCATCCTCGCCGAGCACGACGCCTTCAAGGCCGAGGTCGCCATCATGCAGTCCGGCATCACCGGGACGCTGCGCCTGGGCACGGGACCCACCGTCTCCACCACGGCCGCCCTGCCGGTCGCCGCGTTCCGCGCGATGCACCCGCTCGCCCGGGTCAAGGTCGGCTCCCGGCTGTCGTCCACGGAACTGGTCCGCGCGGTCCACGCGGCCACCCCCGGCTCCGTCGTGGCGCGGGCGTTCCGCAGCGCCGCCGCCCGCATGGCCCTCGACGAGATGCTCGCCCCCGACTGGCAGGGCGCCGAGGAAGAGTCCCGCGACGAGCGGCTGATGAGCGTCGCGGGTGCGGACTGAACGCGGTCCGCGAGTCCGCCCGGGGCTCCCGGACGCGACGTCGAAAACCCCGGCCGACCACGGGCTTCTCGATAAACACCGTCAATCGGCCGGTTGGCAAAAGATCTTGGACGCGCCCGCACCACGGCGCGGATGGTGAACCAGAACCACGAAATGTCGAACTGGGCGACCCTCTAGGGAGGTTCCGGACCATGACGGACACTGTCACACAGGCCACGGGAGCGGAGGGAGCCGGCGAGCCGGCCGCTTTGACCGACGGCATCCACCTGGTGGTCGACGCTCTCAAACTCAACGGAGTCGAGACGATCTACGGGGTCGTCGGCATCCCGATCACCGACCTGGCACGCCTCGCGCAGGCATCGGGCATCCGCTACATCGGCTTCCGGCACGAGAGCGACGCCGGACACGCCGCCGCGGCGGCGGGGTTCCTCACCCAGAGGCCGGGCATCTGCCTGACGGTGTCCGCGCCGGGATTCCTCAACGGCCTCGTCGCGCTCGCCAACGCCACCACCAACTGCTTCCCGATGGTGCAGATCTCCGGCTCCAGCGAGCGGCACCTGGTCGACCTCCAGCGCGGCGACTACGAGGAGATGGACCAACTCGCCGCCGCCAAGCCCTTCGTGAAGGCGGCCTACCGGGTACACCGGGCCGAGGACATCGGCCGCGGCATCGCCCGCGCGCTGCGCACCGCGATCTCCGGCCGCCCCGGCGGCGTGTACCTGGACATCCCGGCCGCCGTGCTCGGCGAGGTGCTCGACGCCGACAAGGGCGCCGCCTCACTGTGGGAGCTGGTCGACCCGGCCCCGCGCCAACTGCCCCAGCCGGAGGCCGTGGACCGGGCGATCGACCTGCTGGCCGGCGCCGAACGCCCGCTGGTCGTGCTCGGCAAGGGCGCCGCGTACGCCCGGGCCGACGAGCAGATCCGCGAGTTCGTCGAGACCACCGGAATCCCCTACATCCCCATGTCGATGGCCAAGGGCCTGCTGCCCGACGACCACCCCCAGTCGGCGGCCACGGCGCGCTCGCTCGCCCTGAAGAAGGCCGACGTCGTCATGCTGGTCGGCGCTCGCCTCAACTGGCTGCTCGGGCACGGCGACGCGCCCCAGTGGAGCCCGGACGCCAAGTTCATCCAGGTCGACATCGCCGGCCACGAGATGGACAGCAACCAGCCCATCGCCGCGCCGCTCGTCGGCGACATCGCCTCGGTGATGGAGGCCCTCGCCGAGCGCAGCAAGCCGGGCCGGATCTCGGCACCGGCCTCGTGGCGGGAGGAACTCGCCGCCCGCTCCCAGCGGAACGTGGAGAAGATGGCCGGCCGGCTCCAGGCGGCCCGCACCGCGCACCCCATGAAGTTCCTCGGCGCGCTCCAGGCCATCCGCGACGTACTCGCCGAGCACGAGAACGCCTACGTCGTCAACGAGGGTGCCAACGCGCTCGACCTGGCCCGCAACACCATCGGCATGAAGGTGCCCAGGCACCGCCTGGACAGCGGGACCTGGGGCGTCATGGGCATCGGCATGGGCTACGCCATCGCCGCGGCGGTGGAGACCGGCGAGCCGGTCGTCGCCATCGAGGGCGACAGCGCCTTCGGGTTCAGCGGCATGGAGATCGAGGCCGTCTGCCGCTACAACCTGCCGATCGTCACCGTCGTACTCAACAACAGCGGTGTCTACCGCGGCGACGAGGCATCCGGGTCCGACGACCCGGCACCGACCTTCCTCAAGGCCCGCCACGACCTCATGATCGAGGCCTTCGGCGGCAAGGGCTACCAGGCGACGACTCCGGAAGAGGTCGCCACCGCCCTGCGCGAGGCGCTGGCCGCTGGCGAGCCGGCGCTCATCGACTGCGTCATCGACCCCTCGGACGGCACGGAGAGCGGGAACATCGCGCACCTCAACCCCAAGGGCATCACCGCCAAACACTGACTCCTCCACCTGCGAAATGAGAAACCGAACATGACGCAACTGCCCCTGTCCGGGATCAAGGTCATCGATTTCACCGGCGTACAGGCGGGCCCCGCCTGCACCCAGATGCTGGCCTGGCTCGGCGCCGACGTGCTGAAGGTCGAGCGTCCTTCCGGCGGTGACGTCACGCGCAACCAGCTGCGGGACATTCCCGACCTGGACGCGCTGTACTTCACCATGCTCAACAGCAACAAGCGCTCCCTGGCCATCAACACGAAGTCCGACGAGGGCCGCGAGGTGATGGAGAAGCTGATCCGCGAGGCCGACATCCTCGTCGAGAACTTCGCCCCGGGCGCCATGGACCGCATGGGCCTGAGCTGGGAGCGGCTCCAGGAGTGGAACCCGCGGCTGATCTTCGGGTCGGTCAAGGGCTTCAACGAGGACTCGCCCTGGAACGACCTCAAGGTCTACGAGAACGTGGCCCAGTGCGCCGGCGGCGCCGCCTCCACGACCGGCTTCTGGGACGGCCCGCCGACCGTGTCCGGCGCCGCCATCGGTGACAGCAACACCGGTATGCACCTGCTCATCGGGCTGCTCACCGCGCTGATCGACCGGGACCGCACCGGCAAGGGCCAGAAGGTCGCGGTGTCCATGCAGGACGCCGTGCTCAACCTGTCCCGCGTCAAGCTCCGCGACCAGCAGCGGCTGGAGCGGGTCGGCTTCCTGGAGGAGTACCCGCAGTACCCGAACGGCGAGTTCGGCGACGCCGTGCCGCGCGGCGGCAACGCGGGCGGCGGCGGCCAGCCGGGCTGGGTGCTGAAGTGCAAGGGATGGGAGGACGACCCCAACTCGTACATCTACTTCACCATCCAGGAGCAGAACTGGAAGCGCACCGCCGAGGCCATCGGCCGCCCGGAGTGGGCCGAGGACCCGGAGTACGCGACCGCCAAGGCCCGCCAGAACCACCTCTTCGAGATCTTCGAGGAGATCGAGAAGTGGCTGGCGGACAAGACCAAGTACGAGGCCGTCGACATCCTGCGCAAGTGGGAGGTCCCCTGCGCTCCCGTGATGAGCATGAAGGAGATCGCGCAGGACAAGGCGCTGCGCAAGAGCGGCACCGTCGTCGAGGTCGAGCAGCCGGGCCGCGGCACCTACCTGACGGTCGGCAGCCCGATCAAGTTCTCCCGCTTCCAGCCCGACATCAAGGGCGCTCCGCTGCTCGGTGAGCACTCGGACGACGTCCTGAGCGAGCTGGGCTACGACACGGAGACGATCGCCGCGCTGCGCGAGAAGAAGATCATCGCCTGAGCCGGCCGGGCGAGCACACGAAAGTGCCGGCCGGGACCGTCTGGTCCCGGCCGGCACTTTCGTGTGCTCGGTTACAGCGCCTTGAGCTCCTCGGTGATCTCGGCGACGGAGGACTTCGCGTCGCCGAAGAGCATCGCGGTCTTCGGCGTCGTGTACAGCTCGTTGTCGATACCGGCGAAGCCGGGGCTCATCGAGCGCTTGAGGACGATGACCGATCTCGCCTGGTCCACGTTGAGGATCGGCATGCCGTAGATGGGCGAGGCCGGGTTGGAGCGGGCGGCCGGGTTGGTGACGTCGTTCGCGCCGATGACGAGGGCGACGTCGGTGCGGGTGAACTCCCCGTTGATGTCGTCCATCTCCTTCAACTGCTCGTAGGGCACGTCGGCCTCGGCGAGAAGCACGTTCATGTGGCCCGGCATGCGCCCGGCGACCGGGTGGATGGCGTGCTTGACCTCGACGCCCCGAGCCTGGAGCAGTTCCGCCATCTCGCGCACGGCGTGCTGCGCCTGGGCTACGGCCATGCCGTAGCCGGGGACGATGACGACCTGGCTCGCGTAGGCCATCTGGATCGCCGCGTCGGCGGCGTTGGTCTGCCGCACGGTCTGGTCGCCCCCGGGGCCGCCGGGACCCGCGCCGGTGGACGTACCGCCGAAACCGCCGGCGATGATCGCCGGGATGGAACGGTTCATCGCCTTGGCCATCAGGTTGGTCAGGATGGTGCCGGAGGCGCCGACGATCATGCCGGCGACGATGAGCGCCGTGTTGTCCATGGCGAGGCCGGTGGCCGCGGCGGACAGTCCGGTGAAGGCGTTGAGCAGGGAGACGACCACCGGCATGTCGGCGCCGCCGATCGGCATGACGACCATCACGCCGAGCACCGCCGAGGCCAGCAGCACGATCACGATCAGCAGTTCGGAGCGCGCGCCGAGACCGATGGCGACGGAACAGCCCAGGGCGCCCAGGAACAGGGCGGCGTTGAGCGGCTGCTGACCCCGGCCGAGGCCGATCGGGCGTCCCGGCAGGATCTCCTGGAGCTTGCCGTAGGCGATCAGGGAGCCCCAGAAGGACACCGAGCCGACGATCGCGGCGAACAGCGAGGTGACGGTGACGTAGGCCGCGACGTCCGCGAAGCCGTGGCTCTCGCGGAACTCCACCCAGGAGATGAGGGCGACGGCGCCGCCGCCGACGCCGTTGAACAGCGCCACCATCTGCGGCATCGCGGTCATCTTGACCTTCTGCGCCGCGGGCACGCCGACGACCGTGCCGATCGCCACGCCCAGCGCGATCAGCCACCAGTTGCCCGTGCCGGGCTGGAGCAGGGTGGCGATCACGGCCAGCAGCATGCCGCCCGCCGCCGTGAGGTTGCCGCGCACCGCGGTGCGCGGACCGGTCAGCCCCGACAGGCCGTGGATGAACAGCGCGAAGGAGATGATGTACAGAACGGAGATCAGGTCACTCATGGTTCGCGCCCCCATCGGCACCGGGCCGGGCCGGCTTCTTCTTGAACATGCCGAGCATGCGGTCCGTCACCAGGAATCCGCCGATCACGTTGATCGTGCCGAAGGCGATCGCGATCACCAGCAGCACCTTGTTCAGGACGTCCGAGCCGGCCTGCCCGATGAGGATCAGACCCCCGAGCAGCACGATGCCGTGGATGGCGTTCGTACCGGACATCAGTGGAGTGTGCAGGGTGTTGGGCACCTTGGAGATGACCGCGAAGCCGACGAAGCCCGCCAGCACCAGGATCGCGAGATTGGCGAGAAACATCAGCGCACCTCCACCTTCTCGTCGGTGCCCGTCACACAGGATCCGGCGAGGATCTCGTCCGTCATGTCGGGCGCCAACGCACCGTCCTTGAGCATGAGTTCGAGCAGGGCGAGCACGTTGCGCGCGTACAGCTCGCTGGCGTGCTCGGGCATGGTCGCCGGCAGGTTCAGCGGCGCCGTGACCGTGACGTCGTGGCGTACGACGGTCTCGCCCGGCTCGGTCAGTTCGCAGTTGCCGCCGGCCTCGCCCGCGAGGTCGACCACCACGCCGCCGGGGCGCATCAGCCGCACGGCCTCGGCCGTGACCAGGCGGGGCGCCGGGCGGCCGGGGACGAGGGCGGTGGTGATCACGACGTCGAATCCGGCGATGGCGTCGGTCAGCCGCCGCTGCTGCTCGGCCTGTTCCTCCTCCGTCAGGGCGCGCGCGTAGCCGCCCTCGCCGGACGCCTCGACGCCCAGGTCGAGCCACTGGGCGCCGATCGAGCGCACCTGCTCGGCGACCTCGGGGCGGACGTCGAAGCCCGTGGTGCGGGCGCCCAGGCGCTTGGCGGTGGCCAGCGCCTGGAGCCCGGCCACACCCACGCCGAGGACGAGGACGGTGGCGGGCTTCACGGTGCCGGCCGCGGTGGTGAGCATGGGGAAGAAGCGGGTGGAGTGTTCGGCGGCGGCCAGCACCGCCTTGTAGCCGGCCACGTTCGCCTGGGACGACAGGGCGTCCATGGACTGCGCGCGGGAGATGCGGGGCACCGCCTCCATGGCGAAGGCCCGCACGCCGGCCAGGGCGAGTTGCTCGGCGAGCTCCGGCCTGGTCAGCGGCGCGAGAAAGCCGATCAGGGTACTGCCGGGCTTGAGCCGGTGGACCTCGGCCGGGGTCGGCGGGTTGACCTTCACCACCGCGTCGGCCGACCAGGGGTCGCCGAGGGTGGCACCGGCCTCCTCGTACTGCGCGTCGGGGATCAGGGCGCCGGTGCCGGCGCCCGGTTCGACCACGACGGAAAGGCCTGCGGCGCGCAGGCGTTCGACGACCCTGGGCACCAGCGCGACCCGGCGTTCGCCGTCCGCGCTCTCCCTGGGTACTCCGATGACTGTCATGTGCGTCTTCCTCACTGGTCCATGTCTGTCAGGCGATGTGCGGGGTGGACAGGTACGGAAAGGCAATGAATACAGTATGCAGTCTGTCCTGCCTATTGAATACTGTATGGAATCTGAGCATCCTTCGCTCCATGACCCTCACCCAGCCCCATACCGCGCCCGAGGCACTCGAACTCCTGCTGGCCGGCAATCGCCGCTTCGTCGACGGGACCCCCGAGCACCCCCATCAGGACGCCGCCAGGCGCACCTCCCTGACGCCCGGACAGCACCCCTTCGCCGTCGTGTTCGGCTGCTCCGACTCCCGCATCGCGGCCGAGATCGTCTTCGACCGCGGCCTGGGCGACCTGTTCGTGGTGCGCACGGCGGGCCATGTACTCGGCCCCGAGGTGCTCGGCAGCATCGAGTACGGCGTGGGCCAACTCGGCTGCCCGCTCGTGGTCGTGCTCGGGCACGACTCCTGCGGAGCGATCCGCGCCGCCCGCACAGCCCTGACCGAGGGCATCGCTCCCGCCGGCTACGTACGGGACGTCGTCGAGCGCGTCACGCCCAGCGTGCTCGCCGCGCGAGCGGCCGGCCTGACCGAGGCGTCCGACGTCATCGACGAACACATCCGGCACACCGTCGCCCTCCTCCGCGACCGCTCGCCCGCGCTGCTCGGCGGCCGGGCCGACGTCGTCGGCCTCTCCTACCGCCTGCACGAGGGCGAGGTCAGGCCGGTCACCAACCGCGTCCCGCACACCACCGAGGCCGCCTGAGCGGACCCCTGCCACGGCGGGGCCGCCTGGGCGGGACTCGGGCCGCGGTGAGGCCGCCTGGGCGGGGGCCCTTGCCACGGCGGGGCCGCCTGGCGGGGCTCGGGTCGTGGCGGGGCCGTCTGAGCCGGGACCCCTGCCACGCCGGGGCCGCCCGGGCGGGACCCTCTGCCATGGCAGGGCCGCCTGGCGGGGCTCGGGTCGTGGCGGGGCCGTCTGAGCCGGGACCCCTGCCACGCCGGGGCCGCCCGGGCGGGACCCCCTGCCACGGCAGGGCCGCCTGAGCCGGACCCCGGCACGGCGGGAACGTCCGCGCGGGGTCCGGGTCGCGTGGGAACGGCCCTCGGCGAAGAGACGACGGCGCCTCATCTCCCCTCCGCGGGACGGGAGATGAGGCGCCCTCGGGTTCAGCCTACGGACGGCTCCCGCAGCTCCCGCGCGGCGGCGAGCACCACCGGGTCCAGACCGTCGGGGCCGGCGTCCACCAGCTCCAGCAGCCTGCCGCGCATGCGCGGGTCCCAGAACCGGCGCAGGTGCTCCGCCATCGCCCGCGCGGCCCGGTCGGCGGGCAGATGCCGGAGGTTGAGCGCGATCTGGTTCGCCATCCGCCGCTCCGGCGGCACCGCGGCGGCCATCTCACTCCACCCCCGCGAGCCGGTCGTCGTCCGCCGACTCCGTCACGTGCCGCCCCACCGGGTGCGCCAGGCCCACCTGCACGGCGGTCACCTTGTACTCCGGGCAGTTCGTCGCCCAGTCCGAGTTCTCCGTCGTGACCACGTTCGCCCCGGTCACCGGGTGGTGGAACGTCGTGTAGACGACCCCCGGCGGCATCCGGTCCGACACCCGCGCCCGCAGCGTCGTACTGCCGACCCGGCTGGCCACCGTCACCATGTCGCCGTCCCCGATGCCCCGGTTCTCCGCGTCCAGGGCGTGCAGTTCGAGCACGTCCTCGGCGTGCCAGGCCACGTTGCCGGTACGGCGGGTCTGCGCGCCCACGTTGTACTGGCTCAGGATCCGGCCCGTCGTCAGCACCAGCGGGAAGCGCGAGGTGGTCCGCTCGTCCGTCGGCACGTACGACGTGACCACGAACTTGCCCTTGCCGCGCACGAACGCGTCCACGTGCATCGTCGGCGTACCCTCCGGCGCCGCCTCGTTGCACGGCCACTGCACGCTGCCCAGCTTGTCCAGCACCTCGAAGGAGACACCCGTGAAGGTCGGCGTCACCCGCGCGATCTCGTCCATGATCTCGCTCGGGTGGCCGTACGCCATCGGGTAGCCCATCGCCGTGGCGATCTCGGCGACGATCTGCCACTCGTGCTTGCCGGTCTTCGGCTTCATCACCGCCCGCACCCGGTTGATCCGGCGCTCGGCGTTGGTGAACGTGCCGTCCTTCTCCAGGAACGACGCGCCCGGCAGGAAGACGTGCGCGAACTTGGCCGTCTCGTTGAGGAACAGGTCCTGCACCACGACCAGGTCCATCGCCTCGAGGGCGGCGCTGACGTGCTGGAGGTTCGGGTCGGACTGGGCGATGTCCTCGCCGTGCACGAACAGGCCCCGGAACGAGCCGTCGATCGCCGCGTCGAACATGTTCGGGATGCGCAGCCCCGGGTCCGGCAGCAGCTCCCGGCCCCACAGGTCCTCGAACACGGTGCGCACCGCGTCGTCGGAGACGTGCCGGTAGCCGGGCAGCTCGTGCGGGAACGACCCCATGTCGCAGGAGCCCTGCACGTTGTTCTGGCCGCGCAACGGGTTGACGCCCACCCCGTCCCGGCCGATGTTGCCGCACGCCATGGCCAGGTTGGCCATGCCCATCACCATCGTGGAACCCTGGCTGTGCTCGGTCACCCCGAGGCCGTAGTAGATGGCCCCGTTGGGCGCCGCCGCGTACAGCCGCGCCGCGGCGCGCAGGTCGTCCGCCGGCACGCCGGTGATCGGCTCGACGGCCTCCGGACTGTTCTCCGGCAGCGCCACGAACCCCGCCCACTCGTCGAAGCCCTCGCAGCGCTGCTCGACGAACGACTGGTCGACCAGGCCCTCGGTGACGACCACGTGCGCCATCGCGTTGATCACGGCGACGTTCGTGCTCGGCCGCAGCTGGAGGTGGTGCGCGGCCTCGACGTGCGGAGAGCGCACCAGGTCGATGCGGCGCGGGTCCACGACGATCAACTGCGCGCCCTCGCGCAGCCGCCGCTTCATCCGCGAGGCGAACACCGGGTGCCCGTCGGTGGGGTTGGCGCCGATCACCATGATGACGTCGGCCTTCGCCACCGAGCGGAAGTCCTGCGTGCCGGCCGACTCGCCGAACGTCTGCTTCAGCCCGTAACCCGTGGGGGAGTGGCACACCCGGGCACAGGTGTCGACGTTGTTGTTGCCGAACGCCGCGCGCACCATCTTCTGGACGACGTACACCTCTTCGTTGGTGCACCGCGAGGACGTGATCGCGCCGACCGACGCCGGGCCGTGGGCCTCCTGGATCGCCAGCATCCGCCGGGCGACCGTCCGGATCGCCTCGTCCCACTCGACCTCCCGCCACGGGTCGGTGATCCGGTCGCGCACCATGGGCTTGAGCACCCGGTCGGGATGGGAGGCGTAGCCGAACGCGAAGCGGCCCTTCACGCAGGAGTGGCCCTCGTTCGCCCCGCCGTCCTTGTACGGCACCATCCGCACCAGCTCGTCGCCGCGCAGCTCGGCCTTGAACGAGCAGCCGACGCCGCAGTACGCGCAGGTCGTGATCACCGAGCGGGACGGCATGCCGAGTTCGACGACCGACTTCTCCTGGAGCGTGGACGTCGGACAGGCCTGCACGCACGCACCGCACGAGACGCACTCGGAGTCCATGAACAACTCACCGGCACCCGCCGACACCTTGGAGTCGAAGCCCCGGCCCTCGATGGTCAGCGCGAACGTCCCCTGCACCTCGCCGCAGGCCCGCACACAGCGCGAACAGACGATGCACTTGTCCGGGTTGAAGTCGAAGTACGGGTTGCTCGTGTCGGGCGCGGCGTCGAGGTGGTTCTCGCCCTCGTAGCCGTACCGCACCTGCCGCAGCCCCACCTCGCCCGCCATGTCCTGCAGTTCGCAGTCGCCGTTGGCCGGGCAGGTCAGACAGTCCAGCGGATGGTCGGAGATGTACAGCTCCATGACGCCCTGGCGCAGCTTCTCCACCTTGGGCGTCTGGGTGCGTACGGTCATCCCGTCGGAGCACGGGGTGGTGCAGGACGCCGGGGTGCCCCGGCGGCCGTCGATCTCCACCACGCACAACCGGCAGGAGCCGAACGGCTCCAGGCTGTCGGTGGCGCACAGCTTGGGTATGTCGATGCCGGCGAGCGCGGCCGCGCGCATCACCGAGGTGCCCTCGGGCACCGTGACGGGCAGCCCGTCCACCTCGACCTGGACCGTCGCCGCACCGGGCCGCTCGGGAGTACCGAAGTCGGGTTCCTTGAGCAGAGTCATGCCGTGCCCTCCTTCCTTGCGAGGAAATCGTCGGAGAAGTGGGTCATGGCGCTGCGCACCGGAAGCGGCGTCAACCCGCCCATGGCGCACAGCGATCCGTCGGTCATCAGCTCGCAGAGGTCCTCCAGCAGCGCCAGGTTCTCCTCACGCCGCTCACCCGCCACGATCCGGTCGATCACCTCGACGCCGCGCACCGAACCGACGCGGCACGGCGTGCACTTGCCGCACGACTCGGCCGCGCAGAACTCCATCGCGAAGCGCGCCTGCGCCGCCATGTCCACCGTGTCGTCGAAGACCACGACACCGCCGTGGCCGACCATGGCGCCGGCCGCCGCGAACGCCTCGTAGTCCATGGGCAGATCGAAGTCCGACTCCGGCAGATACGCGCCGAGCGGGCCGCCGACCTGCACGGTGCGCACCGGGCGCCCGCTGAGCGTGCCGCCGCCGTAGTCCTCGACCAGTTCGCGCAGGGTGATGCCGAACGCCGTCTCCACGATGCCGCCGCGGGCGATGTTCCCGCCGAGCTGGAAGACCTGCGTGCCGCGCGAACGCTCCATGCCGAGCCGCTGGTACGCCTCCGCGCCCTCGGCGAGGATCACCGGGACGGTGGCGAGGGTGAGGACGTTGTTCACCACGGTCGGCTTGCCGAACAGGCCCTCGATCGCGGGGATCGGCGGCTTGGACCGCACCATGCCCCGCTTGCCCTCGAGACTCTCCAGCATGGAGGTCTCCTCGCCGCAGATGTACGCCCCGCCGCCGACCCGGACGTGCAGGTCGAAGGTGAGGTCCGAGCCGAGGACGCGCTCGCCGAGCCAGCCGCGCTCGCGGGCGATGCCGATGGCCGCGCGCATCGTGGCCACCGCGTCCGGATACTCGGAGCGGATGTAGACGTAGCCCTCGCGCGCGCCGACCGCGTGGGCCGCGATCGTCATGCCCTCGATGAGCATGAACGGGTCGCCCTCCATGACCATGCGGTCGGCGAAGGTGCCGCTGTCGCCCTCGTCGGCGTTGCAGCAGACGAACTTGAGCTCGTCGGCGCAGTCGAGCACGGTCTTCCACTTGATGCCGGCCGGGAACCCGGCCCCGCCCCGGCCGCGCAGCCCGGACTCGGTGACCGAGGCCACCACGTCGGCGGGCGGGAGCGCGAGGGCCGTGTGCAGTCCGGCGATGCCGCCGTGGCGTTCGTAGTCGTCCGCCGAGAGCGGGTCGACGACGCCGATCCGGGCGAAGGTGACCCGGTTCTGCCGTGCCAGCCAGGGCAGTTCGTCGACCACGCCGAGCCGCAGCGGGTGCTCGGCGCCGTCCAGCAGGCCCGCCTCCAGCATCGCGGGCACGTCCGCCGGGTCCACCGGACCGTAGCCGACGCGGCCCTCGGGGGTGACCACCTCCACCAGCGGCTCCAGCCACAGCATGCCGCGCGAGCCGTTGCGCACGATCTCGACCGGGCGGCCCGCTTCGGCCGCCGCCGCGTGGATCGCCTCGGCGACCGCGTCGGCGCCGACGGAACGGGCCGCCGAGTCGCGCGGAACGTACACCGTCACGTGAGCGTCGGGGACCTCGGTCATGACGTCACCGCCTTGTCGAGGATCGTCCGCAGCCGGTCCGCGCTCATCCGCCCGAGCACCTCGCCGTCGACCTCGACGGCCGGGCCCAGGGCGCAGTTGCCGAGGCAGAAGACCTGCTCGACGGTGACCGAGCCGTCGGCGCGCGTCTGGCCGAGGGAGACACCCGTGCGCTCCTCGGCGCAGGTCACCAACTCCCGGGCGCCGAGCGCCTGGCAGGCCTCGGCGCGGCAGATGCGCACGCTGGTGCGGCCCGCGGGTTCGCGGCGGAAGTCGTGGTAGAAGGTCACCACTCCGTGCACATCGGCCCGCGAGAGGTTGAGCTCGCGGGCCAGCAACGCGATGGCCTCCTCCGGGACATGACCCAGTTCGGCCTGGATGGTGTGCAGGATCGGCAGCAGCGGGCCGCGTTGCCCGCGATGGCTCGCCACGATCGCGTTGATCGCGGCTTCCGTCGTCACGTCACTCGTCACGTCACTCGCCATGTCACTGACGCTCGTCGTCATGGTTCCTCCGCCCGACCGTCGCGCATCTCTGTCGCTCAATGGTCATCGAATACTGTATGCAGTCGGCAATGTCCGCGTCCACCGTCCGGAAGCGGTCAGATGAACGCGTCGGCCCCGACCGGCTCCGCGGCGGGCTCCATGACCGGCTCCGCGGCGGGCAGCGAGGCGAGCCAGGCGCGCACGTCGGCGAGCAGCGCGTCGCGTCGGCCCGTGTCCCGGATGTCGCGGGCGGGTTGACCGAGCCGGGTGCTCGCGGGGATGCGCACGGGGTCGGCGCACACGGTGGACGTGGCGCTGCCGCGCGGCCCGGCGCCGCCCGGCCGGGCCGGGACGTACAGTCCCCACGCGTCCGCCGGGACCAGCCAGAGTGCCAGGTCGTCGCCGGACCCGGAGGACCAGACGTAACTGTCGGCCTCCCCGGCCGCGACGACGTCCCGCTTGCGGGCGCGGAGTGTCACCACGCCGCCGGTGACGACGGCGGTCGAGGCGGACGCGGCGCCGTCGCCCCCGACGTTGTCCAGCGCGAGGGTGCTGAGGTGCTCGCCGGAGGTGACCTCCCGGCGCAGCCAGGGCGCGCCGTACGCCTCGATGAACGCGACGGCGGCGTAGTGGGACCGGAGCACGGCGCCCGTGGCCGGACAGGCGCGCGACACCTCGCTCACCACCTCGCCGGCCTCGGCGAGCCCGAGGCCGCGGCCGCCCAGATGGACGGAGGTGAGGAGGCCGAGCAGCCCGGTCTCCGCGAGGGCGGCGACGGAGGCGCGCGGGAACGCCCCCCGGGTGCGGGCGAGTTCGGCGGCGGGCTCGACGGTGCTGTGCAGGACGTGGGCGAGAGCGGAGCGGTAGGGCATGGAACGGCTCCCTGGGTCCGGGGGAGCCCGTTGACTGGCCTCCCCTTTGTAGATTGCATACTGTATTCCATACCCCCGCGCACCTGTCCAGGAACCGACCGGCACCTTGCCAAGGAGGGCATACTGTAGACAGAATGCGGTCGACCGTGAGGTGGGCCACATCGCCTCGACGGTCGGGACCGGCCGGCGGGTGCGCCCCCTGGGCCGGCCGGTCCTCGAGGCTCCGGACGCGCCGGCTCGCACGTCCGCGCCTGGCGGAAAGCATCCCGCCGGGCGGGCAGTTCACGGAGCGAATGCCTGCGGAACCGCCGGGGCCCTGGGTAATCTTTCCGTTATGGGGCCCGAAGAGTGGGGATTAGTGGTGGGAGCCGTCGGTGCTGTCGCCGCAGTCGTCTCGACCGTCGTCGAGGTCCGTGGCCGGATGGTCCGCAGACGGACTCCCACCCCCGCCCCCGCCCCCGTACCGCCTGTCGTCGAACCGGGCGGTAGCTACGACGTGTTCGTCTCCTACGCCGAGGCCGACGGCGGAGCGGCGGAAACGCTGGCCTCCCGGCTGCGCGGCGAAGGACTGCGTGTCTTTCTGGCCCAGTGGATCGGCCCCGGCCTCGTGGAGAGCCTGGAAAAGGAAGCGGCCCTGCGTGCCTCGGCCAACGGTCTGCTGGTCTTCAGCGGCGCGACCATGGACGACGCCGCGATCCGCGACGAGTACGCGGCCCTGCTCCAGCGCGTGCACTCCGGCGGCCGGAGGTTCGTCCCCGTGCTCGTGGAGGACGTGGAACTGCCGCCCTTCGCCCGCATCCGCAGACCGGTGGACCTACGGGACCCGGGCAGCGCACGGTACGAAGAAGGCCTCGCCACGCTGGTGCGAGCCGTGCGGCCGCGGAGTGATGCCACCTGATCGACGTCTTCCTCTCCTACGCCAACGAGGACGGCACCTGGGTGAGGAGACTGGCCGACGGCCTCTCCCGGCGCGGCCTGAGAGTCTTCTTCGACGAGTGGGACGTGCTCCCCGGCGACGTGGTCGTACACCGCACCGACGCGGCGATCAGTGACGCGGCGTGCGCCGTCGTGGTCGTCAGTCCCGCTTCGGCGACATCGACGCGGGCCCTTGAGGAATACGCGGCCCTGGCCACGGCCGGAGCGGCGCGGAACCTGCGGTTCATTCCCGTGCTGATCGGCGACACCACCCTGCCGCCCTTCGCCGCCAACCGGGTCTGGCGCGACTTCAGGAACGTCGACGAGCACGCGTACGAGGACAGGGTCGAGGAGCTCTGCGCGGTCATCCTGGGCGAGACCGCCCGGGAAGGGCCGGGCGGCTCCCGTGCCGCGCCGGTGCGGGAGGAGAACCTCGCGGCGGCGCTGCCGTCGCCGGCCCGCCCCGTGACGGAGCCGGACCGGCGCGCCTTCGTGATCTGTTACGCCCAGGCCGACGCGGCGTACGGCCGGGCGCTCGCCGACCAGTTGCGGACGGCCGGGCTACCCGTCTGGTCGGCCGCCGATCTCAGGCCGGGGGACGCCCAGTTCTGGACGATCCGGCAGCAACTGGCCTTCGCCGCGGCCGTCATCGTGCTGATGTCGCCGCACTCCCAGGACTCCGACGACATCACCCGCATGATCCTCGAAGGGATGCTGCACCAGCGTCCGTTCTTCCCCGTCCTGCTGGAGGGGCAGCGCAACTACCACCTGGCGCACACCTGGTACGTCGACGCACGTGACGGCCGGCTGCTGCGCCCGTTCGAACTCGACCTGCTGAAAGAGCTGGACACCGCGGGAGGCGCCGGCCAACAGGCCGAACCGGCCCCGGTGTTCCCCGCGCCGCTCACCCGGCCGGCGGTGGGCGCGGTACGGGTCCCGCCCGCCGCTTCCCTCGAGCGCCTCGACACCTACCTGTCCGAAGGCGAGTTCGCGCACGCGGACCTGCTGACCACCGCCGTCGTCCTGGAGGCGGCGGACCGGCTCGACGAGGGCTGGCTGGGCGCGCGGCACGTGCGCAGGATCCCCTCCTCGGTGCTGGCCGGCGTGGACGCGGTGTGGGCGGACCACTCGCACGGCAGACAGGGCTTCCGCGCGCAGGCGGCGCTGGGCGGCGTGCGCCGCGCCCGGCACGCGGATTTCCTCGCGCTGTCGGTGGCCTGCGGATGGCGGACTTCCGTGGACGCGGCGGTGCCGCGCGGCTACCGCGAGTTCGCCGGCCAGGCGGGGCCCGGCCCTCGTGGCGGCTTCTACCCCACGCTCCGCAATCCGCAGAACGAGCTCTTTCTCGACTGGTACGACCAGTGGACCGCCACGGTCCTGGCCGTGCAATTGCATCCTTGCCACCGGGAGGTCAGCAGGTGAATCTGGTCATTTTCCTGAGTGGCCTGGCCGTTGCCGTGTACCTCGAATGGTCCATCGTGTTTCTGCTCGTCTACGTGTTCGGCATCGTGGTGCTCGTCCTCCGGGCCGTGCGCAAGGACCGCGAACGCAAGAGGAGCGGCAAGGCATGGAAGAACAATGTCGTCCTCGAAGTCATTCTTCTCGGAATTCTGTACGCGCTGGCCGGCCACGAGCTGTCAAAGGTGAATAACTTGATCCTTCTTCTGGTCGTCGCGCTCTCGATCGCCGCCTTCGTCGCGTTGCGCAGTTACCGTGCCGTTCCGCCCGAGCACGTCGGCATCGTGGCCCGGACCCGGGGGAGCAGTCATCCGGACTTCCGCCACATCACGCCCTACAACACCCGCGGAATCCAGGCGCGCACCCTGCTGCCCGACCGCGCCAGCTGGCTGCTGCCCTTCATGTACCGGATCACATTCGTGCCCCGCACCCGGGTGGCCGAGAACAAGCTCGGCCTGGTCACGGCGAAGGAGGGCAGGGCGCGGCCGGCGAGCCGCCCCCTGGCACTGCCCGTGGAGTGCGACAACTTCCAGGACGGCCAGGCCTTCCTGCTGAACGGAGGGGAGCAGGGCAGGCAGGTCGCCACGCTGGCCGGCGGGCAGGCCTACTACATCAACACGGAACTCTTCGAGGTCGAGCAGGTCGACCGTGTGTACATCGAGGAGAAATGCATCGGCCTGGTCAGCGCCAAGGCGGGCGGCGTCCGGCCGCCCGGCCGGCTCTTCGGCCCGCATGTGGAGTGCGACAACTTCCAGGACGGCGGCCGGTTCCTGACCGGTGGCGGTGAACAGGGCATGCAGCTGGCCATTCTCCAGGGAGGTGCGTACTACGACATCAACCCGGCGCTGTTCGACGTCTTCACCCGTCACAACGTCGGTACCGGACACGGCGAGCTGACCCCCCAGCACCTTCAGGAAATCACCATTCCCATCGGCTACACCGGTGTGGTGATCACGCTCGAAGGTGCCGATCCGCAGTCGTCCGATCAACTCGGGCCGCGCGTGCCGGGGCACCAGGGATTCCAGTTGCCGTGGGTGTTCCTGGCGAACGGCGGGACCCGAGGCGTGCAGGAGGAGACCCTGCGCGAGGGAACCGTCTGCGCCCTCAACCCGTATTTCGTGCGCGTCGTGCTGATTCCGACACGGGTGCTCATCCTGGAATGGAACGACAAGACCCAGGCGGAGTACTTGAACTACGACGCGCACCTGGGCCGGATCACGGTCACCGTCCAGGGACACCGGCTGTTCGTGGACATGAGCCAGACCCTCCAGATCCCGCCGGAGTCCGCGCCTGTTCTCGTCAGCAAGAACGGCGGCAGCCAGATGACGGGCATCGGCGGCCTCGACTGGAACCCGCTCCCCGTCCAGCGGTTCGTGGAACGGGTCCTGGGCGCCATCGTCGCCTCCTATTTCAACGAGATCGCCGCGGCCGCCACCGTCAAGGAATTCCTGGAGGCGTACGCCGAGACCCGCACCGACCTGGCTTCGCAGGTGCGCAACGCGCTCAGAGAATGGGGCGTGGAGGCCCGGAACACCACCCTCGGTGAATTCAGGGCCGAAGACCCGCAGCTCAACGAGATCCTGAAGAGGCCGGCCCATGAACAGATGCGCAGCGAACTGCTCGACCTGGAGCTGGCCAACGCGGAACGCGAAGACGCCATCGACGCCGTGAACGTACGGCGCGAGAGCCGACGCATGGCTCTGGACCTGCGGGCCCGCATCGACGCGCTGGGCCTGAACAACGTCATGGTGCTGGAAATGCTCTCCGAGATCACCAAGGCGCCCGTTCCGCAGTTCATCGGCGGCGGCGACCTCTCGGCCTACCTGGAGACGCAGCCGATCGCGCGACTGGAAGAGCTGCTGGACAAGGTGCGGGGCCTGCCCCAGCAGGCCGTGACCGACGGCGGGGCCAGGCCGTCGCTCGACAAGGGCGACCACCAGGCAGACGCCCAGGACGTCCAGCGGGACACCGACTAGGCATCCCGGCCGGCCCCGTCCGCCGATTCAGCGCGAAACCGGCTCCGACCCGCGCCTACAGCACCGGCAGGTTCTTCCGCAGCTCGAACGCGGTGACCTCCGAGCGGTACTCCTCCCACTCCTGCTTCTTGTTGCGCAGGAAGAAGTCGAAGACGTGCTCGCCCAGCGTCTCGGCGACCAGGTCGCTGCGCTGCATCAGGTCCAGCGCCTCGCCGAGGTTCTGCGGCAGCGGCTCGATGCCCATCGCGCGGCGCTCCGCGTCCGACAGCGCCCACACGTCGTCCTCGGCGCCCGGCGGGAGTTCGTAGCCCTCCTCGATGCCCTTCAGGCCGGCGGCCAGGAGCACGGCGTAGGACAGGTAGGGGTTGGCGCCCGAGTCGAGGGAGCGGACCTCGACCCGCGCCGAGCCCGTCTTGCCGGGCTTGTACATCGGCACGCGCACCAGCGCCGAGCGGTTGTTGTGGCCCCAGCAGATGTACGACGGGGCCTCGCCGCCGGCGCCCGCCGTGCGCTCCGTGCCGCCCCAGATGCGCTTGTACGAGTTGACCCACTGGTTCGTCACCGCGGACACCTCCGCCGCGTGCCTGAGCAGGCCCGCGATGAAGGAACGGCCGACCTTGGAGAGCTGGTACTCCGCCCCGGACTCGTAGAACGCGTTGCGGTCGCCCTCGAAGAGGGAGAGGTGGGTGTGCATGCCGGAGCCGGGGTGCTCGCTGAACGGCTTCGGCATGAACGTGGCCTGCACGCCCTGCTCCAGCGCCACCTGCTTCATCACCAGGCGGAACGTCATGATGTTGTCCGCCGTGGACAGGGCGTCCGCGTAGCGCAGGTCGATTTCCTGCTGGCCCGGGGCGCCCTCGTGGTGGGAGAACTCCACCGAGATGCCCATCGACTCCAGCATCGTGATCGCCTGGCGGCGGAAGTCCATGCCGACGTTCTGCGGGGTGTGGTCGAAGTAGCCCGAGTTGTCGGCCGGGGTCGGGCGGGAGCCGTCGACCGGCTTTTCCTTCAGCAGGAAGAACTCGATCTCCGGGTGCGTGTAGAACGTGAAGCCCAGGTCGGAGGCGCGGGCCAGGGCCCGCTTGAGGACGTAGCGCGGGTCGGCGAAGGACGGCGAGCCGTCCGGCATGAGGATGTCGCAGAACATACGGGCCGTGCCGGGGGCCTCCGCGCGCCAGGGGAGCACCTGGAACGTGGACGGGTCCGGCTTGGCGATCATGTCCGACTCGTACACCCGGGCGAAGCCCTCGATCGCGGAGCCGTCGAAGCCGATGCCCTCGTCGAAGGCCTGCTCCAGTTCGGCGGGGGCCACGGCGACCGACTTGAGGAAGCCCAGCACGTCCGTGAACCACAGGCGTACGAAACGGATGTCGCGCTCCTCCAACGTACGGAGCACGAACTCCTGCTGCTTGTCCATCTTCCGCTTCCCCATCCTTGCTGGTCAGGCCGCCTGTCTCCGGTCCCACGGGTGGCGGTCGGGCACCTGAGCATCCCACCACAACCCCATTTCACGCGCGTTGCGGACCTTGATCGGGCGGCCGACCGGGGTCTGAACGCCTGGCGTCCGGCGGGTTGCGGGTTACTGCTCTGCCGCCCATCTTGCCTGCTGCCGGCGGCGGACGTAACGGCAGGAGGGCCGGAGGCCGCCGCGGTGGTCTCGGCTGGGAACTCGTATCCCAGTACGATCAGCGGGCCTCCTCCGTCACCTCCCCCCGAAGGACACGAACCATGGGTTCCGCGAAGAACGGTTCCGGCAAGGCCGGCAAGAACAGCAAGACCGGCAAGGACAGCAGTGGCTCCGCGCGCCAGGCACGGATAGCCGAGATGCGCCGGGCGGAGCAGGCCCGCGACCGGCGCAACCGGGTCCTCACGATCGGCGCTGTCGCCGTGGTCGTCACCGCGCTCGTCGTGGGCGGTGTCGTGCTGGTGCGGTCGCAGTCCGGCTCCGACAGCGCCTCCGACGACAAGTCGACCGGGAAGTTCGTGGCGGGCGCGGACGGCGTGAAGGAATGGAAGGGCGAGCTGTCCCGGAACCACGTCACCAAGTCCGTGAAGTACCCGACCGTGCCGCCCGTCGGGGGCGACCACAACCAGGTGTGGATGAACTGCAACGGGGACGTCTACACCAAGGAGCTCAACAACGTGAACGCCGTGCACTCGCTGGAGCACGGCGCGGTGTGGGTGACGTACAACGACAAGGCCGACAAGGCCGCCGTGGACGCGCTCGCGGCGAAGGTGAAGAAGACGCCGTACACGCTGATGAGCCCCGTGGCGGAGCAGAAGGACCCGATCATGCTGTCCGCGTGGGGTCACCAGCGGACGGTCAGCGGGGCCGACGACCCGAACGTCGACAAGTTCTTCGAGAAGTTCGTCCAGGGCGCGCAGACGCCCGAGCCCGGTGCGGCGTGCACGGGAGGGCTGCCGCAGTGAGGCGGGCCGGCTGGGTCGCGGGGGCCGCGACGGCGGTGCTCGTCGCCGCCGGCGGGGTGACGTTCGCGGTCGCCGGCGACGACGGCGGGACGGGCGCCGACGCGCCCGCGGCGTCGTCCGCCGACGCCGGGTTCGCCCGGGACATGGCCGTGCACCATCAGCAGGCCGTGGAGATGTCGTACATCGTGCGGGACCGCACCGACGACGAGGAGGTGCGGCGGCTCGCGTACGACATCGCGCAGACCCAGGCGAACCAACGGGGCATGATGCTGGGCTGGCTGGACCTGTGGGAACTGCCGAAGGTGTCCGCCGATCCGCCGATGACGTGGATGGGCATGAGCGCCGCACCGACCAAGGGGGACGGGGCGCTGATGCCGGGCATGGCGACGAACGCGGAGATGAAGAAGCTCGCCCGGCTGAAGGGCCGGGAGGCCGAGGTCTACTACCTCCAGCTGATGACCGAGCACCACAAGGGCGGGGTGCACATGGCGCAGGGCTGCGCCGAGAAGTGCACGGTCGGCGTGGAGAAACGGCTGGCACGCGGGATGGTGGAGGCCCAGGAGTCGGAGATCGGGCTGATGGCGGACATGCTGCGGCAACGCGGGGCGCTGCCGCTGGGCTGAGCGGGGCGCTGCGCGGGGCGCTGCCGCTGTGCTGGGCGGGGATGCCTGCGGCGGCCCGCGCGGCTCCGGTGGGGGTGCGCGTAGCGCCTACGGCCCGGTGGTGGGGTCGGGGCCGCGCCGGGGGGTGTCCGTCCTCGGAACGGCGCGGGCAAGGTGTCTTGAGAAGCTCGCGGCGTTGACGCGCCGTCCGCTGCGGGCGGACACCCCCCGCCACGTCCCCTTCCCGCCGTACGCGACTGCGGCCCAGGTGCCCCACCTCCTCCGAACCCGCCGGGCCACGTCCTTCCGGCAGCCGCCGTACGACGGGAGCGGGGCGTGGGGCCGGGGCGAAAGCCCGCCGCTTACTCGGTTACCACCCGGCGGTCACTTGTGGGCCCGTGCAAGGGCCCGACCGCGGCGGGCTCGCCCCGGCCCCACGCCCCCGACCCACGTGTGGACGGTAGGCGCACGGGTGGGCGCGGACGGCAACCAGCCCACGCCGGTCACCGCAAACACCGTGACGCCGACAGCAACACCGACCGGCACCCGATACCCATAACGTCGCTCTGACGATTACACTGAACCCCGTGCCTCAACTACGCCTCGCCCTGAACCAGATCGACTCCCGCGTCGGCGACCTCGCCGGGAACAGCGAGACCATCGTCCGCCGCACCCGCCTCTCCGCCGACCGCGGAGCGCATCTCGTGGCGTTCCCGGAGATGGCGCTGACCGGGTACCCCGTGGAGGACCTGGCCCTGCGCTCCTCCTTCGTGGAGGCGTCCCGCGCCGCCCTGCGCGACCTCGCCGCCCGCCTCGCCGCCGAAGGCCTCGGCGGCCTCCCGGTGGTCGTCGGCTACCTCGACCGCTGCGAGACGGCGCAGCCGAAGTACGGCCAGCCCGCCGGCGCCCCGCAGAACGCCGCGGCCGTGCTGTACGGCGGCGACATCGTGCTCACCTTCGCCAAGCACCACCTGCCGAACTACGGCGTCTTCGACGAGTTCCGCTACTTCGTGCCCGGCGACACCATGCCCGTCCTGCGCGTGCACGGCGTCGACGTCGCCCTGGCGATCTGCGAGGACCTCTGGCAGGACGGCGGCCGCGTCCCGGCGGCCCGTTCCGCCCGGGCCGGCCTGCTGCTGTCCGTGAACGCCTCGCCGTACGAGCGCGACAAGGACGACACCCGCCTGGAGCTCGTCCGCAAGCGCGCCCAGGAGGCCGGCTGCACCACCGCCTACCTCGCCATGATGGGCGGCCAGGACGAGCTCGTCTTCGACGGGGACTCCATCGTCGTCGACGCCGCCGGTGAAGTCCTCGCGCGTTCCCCGCAGTTCGCCCAGGAGTGCCTGGTGCTCGACCTGGACCTGCCCGCCGCGTCCGCCGACGCCCCCACCGGTGTCGTGGACGACGGGCTGCGCATCGAGCGGGTCGTGCTCTCCGAGGAGCCCCTCGCCCCCTACGAGCCCGAGGCGACCGGCTCGCACGCCCCCCGGCTCGACGACGACGAGGAGGTCTACTCCGCCCTCGTCGTCGGCCTGCGCGCCTACGTCGAGAAGAACGGCTTCCGCTCCGTCCTCATCGGCCTGTCGGGCGGCATCGACTCCGCCCTCGTCGCCGCCATCGCCTGCGACGCGGTCGGCCCCGAGAACGTGTACGGCGTCTCCATGCCGTCCAAGTACTCCTCGCAGCACTCCCGGGACGACGCCGCCGACCTCGCGCGCCGCACCGGGCTCAACTTCCGTACCGTGTCCATCGAGCCGATGTTCGACGCGTACATGGGCGCCCTGGGCCTGACCGGGCTCGCCGAGGAGAACCTCCAGTCCCGGCTGCGCGGCACGCTGCTCATGGCCCTCTCCAACCAGGAGGGCCACATCGTCCTCGCGCCCGGCAACAAGTCCGAGCTGGCGGTGGGCTATTCGACGCTCTACGGCGACTCCGTGGGCGCGTACGGGCCGATCAAGGACGTCTACAAGACGCTGGTGTTCCGGCTCGCCGAGTGGCGCAACCGTGCCGCCGCGGAGCGGGGGGAGACGCCGCCGATCCCGGAGAACTCCCTCTCCAAGCCGCCCAGCGCCGAGCTGCGGCCCGGGCAGGTCGACACGGACTCGCTGCCCGACTACCCCGTGCTCGACGCGATCCTGGCGCGGTACGTCGACCGCGACCAGGGCGCCGACGAGATCGTGGCCGCCGGGTTCGACCCCGCGCTCGTGACGAAGACGCTGCGCATGGTCGACACCGCCGAGTACAAGCGGCGCCAGTACCCGCCGGGCACCAAGATCTCCCCGAAGGGCTTCGGCAAGGACCGCCGCCTGCCCATCACCAACGGCTGGCGCGAGACGGGCCGGTAGACACGCGAGGGGGTCCGGCTGCCGCCGGGCCCCCTCGTCACGCGCCCCAGGGCGCCCAGGCGTCCCAGGCGTTCCAGGGCGCCCAGGTGCCCCAGGTGCCCCATGCGGTTCCAGGGCGCCCAGGTGCCCCATGCGCCCCCACGTGCCCCAGGCGCCCCAAGGGCTCCCGGGCGCCCGCGTGCCCACGGGCCCCGCGCGCCCACGGGCCCCGCATGCCCACGCGCCCCATGCACTCAGCGCGTCGCCGCCTCCGCCTCCAGCGGCACGTGCGACGCCACGAGTCGTTCCCGCGAGGCGTGCGGCGCCGTCGCGCGGCGGCGGTCCACCGCGTACGCCGTCGCCGCCACGGCCAGGCCCAGGACGGCCAGGGCCGCGCCCGCCAGGGCGGGGGACGTGGTGCCCAGGCCCGCCGCGAGGGCGAGTCCGCCGATCCAGGCGCCGCCCGCGTTGGCCAGGTTGAAGGCGGCCTGGTTGGCGGAGGACGCCAGGGACGGGGCCGCCGACGCCTTCTCCATCACCATCAGCTGGAGCGGCGAGCCGGTGACGAAGGCGGCCGTGCCGAGCAGGGTGACCGCCACCGCCGCCGTCCACGGCGTGGTCATCAGCAGTGGGAACAGCGCCAGCGTCACCACCAGGGCCGTCAGGCCGCCGAAGAGCGTGCCGCGCATCGCGTGGTCGGCCAGCCGGCCGCCCAGCAGGTTGCCGGCCGTCGCGCCGACGCCGAACAGCGCCAGCAGCACGGTGACGCTGGTGTCGGCGTACCCGGCGGAGTCGGTGAGCATCGGCGTGATGTAGCTGTACGCCGAGAACAGCGCGCCGAAGCCCGCGACCGTCGTGCCGAGCGCCAGCCACACGGGCAGGGAGCGCAGCGCGGCCAGTTCGCCGCGCAGGCCGGTCGCCTCGGCGTGCCGGTGGTCGCGCGGGACGAGCAGCGCGAGGGAGGCGATGGCGGCCAGGCCGATGGCGCTCACGCCGAGGAAGGTGGCCCGCCAGCCCAGGTGCTGGCCCATCAGCGTGGCGACGGGGACGCCCACGACGTTGGCGACCGTCAGGCCGAGGAACATCAGGGAGACGGAGCGGGCCTTGCGGCCGGGGCTCGCCAGGGTGGTGGCGACGACGGCGCCCACGCCGAAGAAGGCGCCGTGCGGCAGACCGCTCAGGAAGCGGGCCGCGAGCAGCCAGTGGTGGTCGGGGGCGAACGCGGAGAGCGCGTTGCCGACCACGAACAGCACCATCAGGGCGATCAGGACCGTACGGCGGGACATGCGGGCGGTGACGGCGGCGAGCAGCGGGGCGCCGATGACGACGCCCAGCGCGTACGCCGAGACGAGGTGGCCCGCGCTGGGGATCGAGACGTTCAGGTCGTCCGCGACGTCGGGCAGGAGGCCCATCATCACGAACTCGGTGGTGCCGATGCCGAAGGCGCCCACGGCGAGGGCTAGCAGGGCCAGGGGCATGGAGGGGCCTGTGCCTTTCAGAGAGGGTTCCGTACGTCTTTAAGTTCAAGTACGGAACAAAGTCTCTCAGGCGCGGTGTTCCGATGTGTTGACGGGTGGTTGCCTTCGCGTGTCGATCCGGGGCTGACCTGGGGTTTTCAGGAGGTCGTTGTGTCGACCCTCACACGCGCGGCGACCGGCAGGTGGTCGCTGCCGGTGCGCGGGAGCGTCCAGGAGCTCTCCGGCTCGACGCCCTTGACCATGATCTGGTCGATGCGCGCCATCGGGAACGACGCCGGCCAGCTGAACCCGAAGCCGCTGCCCGCCGCGCCCTGCGTGGAGCGCATCTGGGAGGTGACGGCGTTCAGCGCGCGGTCGTTCATGGTGCCGTTGAGGTCGCCGAGCAGCACGACGCGCGTGAGCGGCTCACCGGCGATGGCCTCGCCGAGCGCGTCGGCGCTCTTGTCGCGCTGGCGGGCCGTGAAACCGGCCTCCAGCTTCACGCGGACCGACGGGAGGTGGGCGACGTAGACCGCGACCCGGCCGGACGGCGTGGTGACCGTGGCGCGCATCGCGCGCTTCCAGCCGAGCTTGATGTCGACGTCCTCGACGCCGGACATCGGGTACTTGCTCCACAGGCCGACCGTGCCCACGACCGCGTGATGCGGATATGTCGACGCGAGCGCCTTCTCGTACGTCGGGACGGCGGAGTCCGTCAGCTCCTCCAGGGCCACGATGTCCGCGCCGGAGGCGGCGACGTCGTGGGCGGTGCCGGAGGGGTCGGGGTTGTCGGCGTTGACGTTGTGGGTGGCCACCGTCAGCTCGCCTCCGGGCGCCGCCTTGTCGGTCAGCAGCCCCCCGAACAGCGTCAGCCAGACGACCGCCGGCACCAGCACCGCGATCAGCGCGGTCGCCGAGCGGCGCACCAGGGCCAGGGCCAGCAGCGCCGGGACCAGCAGTCCCAGCCAGGGCAGGAAGGTCTCGGTGAGGCTGCCGAGGTTGCCGACCGCGTTCGGAATGCGCGAGTGGGCCAGCATCACCAGCGCCAGCAGTACCGCCACGGCGGCCACGAGCACGCCGCGCCGCCAGATCCCCGGATCGCCCCGCAGGGCGGTCAGCCGGGAACGCAGGCGCCGGAATCCGGATTCCGGGCCCTCGGGCTGAGAGTCGCCGTTGCCCGTATCCCTCACGTACGCCTGCTGCGCCATACCGTCGCCTCACTACCTGCCGTGCGCACCGTCACCCCCGCGCCTACGACCCTAGTGCCCCGGCAGGGGATGAACGGCTCCGTTCCTCGCCGTCCCGTGACGGCCGTACGGGCACGATGACGACCGACCCCGCGCCCGGAGTTCCGTCCGACGCCGACCCCGGCCGCACTGTGACGAAACCCGCACAGTCCCGGCCCTCTCACCTGCCCCGATGCGCGCGGTCACGCTGTGCAGATGCGCGAACTCTTGTCAGCCAGCTGAACGCGGCCCTATTCTGCGCGCCAGAAAGCGCTTTCCCGGAGCGAGGGACCGTTCCGTCGGAAGCGAACTCCGCGGCCCCAGCCGCGAGTTGACGCACGACGCACGAGCCGCCAACAGACCTCGGCACGGGCGCCACCCGCCCTACTGACGTGCCCGTGCCATGACCCAGCGCCACCCCACCATCCTGCATTCGAGGACGAAGGCGAGACGAGAATGAGACGACCAGTCGCCCTGCGACTCAGCGCGGTCCTGGCCACGGGGGCCGTCGCCGCCGCGGCCGGTGTGGCCCTGTCGATGCCCTCGGCGTCGGCCGCGACCACCGGCGCCACCGGCTTCGCGACCCAGAACGGCGGGACCACCGGCGGGGCGGGCGGCCAGACCGTCCGCGCCACCACCGGCACCGCGATCCACCAGGCCCTGTGCAGCCGGGCCAGCAGCAGCACCCCGATCACCATCCAGGTCGAGGGCACCATCAATCACGGCAACACCAGCCAGGTCTCCGGCCCCAGTTGCAGCACCGCGAGCGACCGCATCGAGCTCAAGCAGATCAGCAACGTCACGATCGTCGGCGTCGGCAGCGGTGCCGTCTTCGACCAACTGGGCATTCACATCCGTGACTCACGGAACATCATCATCCAGAACGTGACCGTCCGGAACGTCAAGAAGTCCGGCTCGCCCCTCTCCAACGGCGGCGACGCCATCGGCATGGAGAGCAACGTCCGCAACATCTGGGTCGACCACACTACGCTCGAGGCGTCCGGCGGCGAGTCGGAGGGCTACGACGGCCTCTTCGACATGAAGGACAACACCCAGTACGTCACCCTGTCGTACAGCATCCTGCGCAACTCCGGCCGCGGCGGCCTCATCGGGTCCAGCGAAAGCGACCTGAGCAACGGCTACGTGACGTTCCATCACAACCTGTACGAGAACATCGACTCCCGTGCGCCCCTGCTGCGCGGCGGCGTCGGCCACATGTACAACAACCACTACAAGAGCATCAACTCCTCCGGCATCAACTCCCGCGCCGGCGCCAAGGCCAAGGTGGACAACAACTACTTCGAGGACTCCAAGGACGTCCTCGGCACCTTCTACACCGACGCCAAGGGCTACTGGCAGGTCTCGGGCAACATCTTCGACAACGTGACCTGGTCCAGCCCCGGCACCGACAACTACCCCGCCGGCCCCAACCCGACGTCGAACACCACGGTCGCCATCCCGTACGCCTTCAGCCCCGACCCGGCCACCTGCGTGCCGGGCGTCGTGAGCCAGACGGCGGGCGCCAACAAGGGACTTCGCGTGTCCGACGGCAGCTGCACCCCGCAGTCGCCGAGCCCCACGCCGACCGACCCGACGCCGACCCCGACGGACCCCACGCCGACGCCGACCGACCCCACCACCCCGCCGACCGGCACCAACCTCAGCCTCGGCGCCGGCGCCGACGGCACGAGCAAGGCCGACGGCACCAGCTACGGCAACGTGCGTGACGGCAACATGAGCACCTACTGGTCACCGGCCGGCTCGACCGGCTCCGTCTCGGTCAAGTGGGCCTCCGCCACCACCGTGTCCAAGATCAACATCCGGGAGGCGTCCGGGGCCGTCGGCGCCATCGGTTCCTGGAAGGTCCTCAACCACGACACCGGGGCCACCCTCGCCTCCGGCAGCGGCGCGGGCGTCATCGACATCCCGACCGTCTCGCTGAGCAAGATCACGTTCCAGATCACGGGCTCGACCGGCACCCCGAAGGTCGCCGAGTTCGAGACGTACGCGAGCTAGGGGCTGTCGTTTGGATCACCCCGGCGTCGCGGGGTCTGGCACGCACATCTGCGGCGTTGTCGTCGGTTGCCGACGCTCCGCGTCGCCGCCCTCCTCCGCCTTGCAGCTGCACGCACCAGACCCCGCTCGGGTCGGCAAGAGGCGCGGCACCTCGCAGCCAGGCTGATCCAAACGACACCCCCTAGTCCTCGTAAGTGAGTCACCGCCCGGGGGCCGTCGCCGCGACGGCCCCCGGGCTACTTCCCGCCGTTCCCGCCGGCCGCCAGGGACGCCAGCAGCTTGTGCAGCGGTTCCGTCGCCCGGCGCCGGTACTCCTGCACCGACCAGCCGTTGCCGTCCGGGTCCGTGAAGTACAGGAACGTCGCCCCGTCGTCGGGCGAGTACCGCACCGGCTCCGAGACGTCCAGACCCCGCCCGACGAACTCCGCGCGGGCCGCCTCGATGTCCGCGACGCACAACTGAAGGCCCTGGTAGGAACCGGGCTCCGGGCGCGGGCCCTTCGCCAGCTCCCAGATGGAGTCGCCGAGGGCGATGGAACACCCGGAGCCCGGCGGGGTCAGCTGGACGATCCGCAGGCCCGGCATGACCTCCTGGTCGATGTCGACGTGGAAGCCGACCTTGTCCCGGTAGAAGTCCCGGGCCCGGTCGATGTCGCTCACCGGCAGCGGGATCACTTCGAGGGTCATGTCCACGGTCTCGGCTCCTTCGTCGGCGCGGGAGTCAGGCGAACCGCCATCGCGTCTGGCTGAACGGCTCACCCTTACCGAACCCGAAAACGGTGTGCGGCGCCACCGAGAACACCAGCGCCCGGCCGGCACCGTGGTGGAAATACCCGTCCCGCACCTCGAAGCGCCAGAAGTCCCCGTACTTCGCCTCCCACCCGGCCGCCAGCTCGCGCAGCCTCACGTCGTCGGCCACGCGCACCGCCTCGCCCTCCACGACGAGGTCGTAGCCCCGGTTCCAGATGTTGGTGCCGGTGGTCAGCGCGACGTGCGGATTGGCGGCGATGTTGCGGGCCTTGCGTTCCTCCGGCCCCGTGCAGAAGTGCAGGGCGCCCCGCGACCACACCGCGGGCAGCGGCGTCACGTGCGGGCGCCCGTCAGGACGCACCGTCGAGATCCAGAACAGTTCGGCCGACGCGAGCAGCGGCTCCGCGTCCGCCCACGGCGTCGCGGTGGCCGACGGGTCGCTGTAGCGCAGGTCGACACGGGCCTCGGGCTCGCTCCTCGGCTGCGTCATCGGTGTCCTCCCAACCGGACGGTCCCGCGCCGGGCCCCGCGGCCCCGGCCCCGCGCCGTCGCTCGTGCGGGCCCCGCCCCTTCCAGGGACGTGTTCCCACCGCGCCGCGCCCCGCACCCGTACGCCGCACCCGCACCCGGCGGAACGGCGCCGCTCCCGGCCCCGGAGCCGCGCCCCGCCCCTGCGGTTAGGCTCGACCCCGTACGGCACGGACGTGGGGCAGGAGGCCGAGGATGACGGCGCCGGGGCGCAGAAGCAGCACCTTCACGCGACTGCTGCGGCACGGCTTCACCGATGCCTCCGCCGCCGAGCGCCTCCTCGACGGCCCCGAACTGGCCGCCCTGCGCGACGACCCCGTCCTGCTGGACGCCCTCGGCGCCACCGCCGACCCCGACCTCGCCCTCCAGGGCCTGGTGCGGCTGCTGGAGGTGCAGCCCGACGCCACCGCCCGCCGCGAACTGCTCGACACCGTGACGGCCGCCAAGCCGCTGCGCGACCGCCTCCTCGGCGTCCTCGGCGCCTCCGCCGCGCTCGCCGACCACCTGGCCCGGCACGCCGGCGACTGGCGGGCCCTCGCCATGTACGAGCCGCGGGATCTGCACCCCGGCGTGGACGAGTTCGAGCGCGGTCTCGCCGAGGCCGGCGACCCGGTCGCGCTGCGCGTCGCCTACCGGCGCTGCCTGCTGTCCATCGCCGCCCGCGACGTGTGCGGCACCACCGACGTCGCCGAGACCGCCGCCGAACTCGCCGACCTCGCCACCGCCACGCTGCGCGCCGCCCTCGGCATAGCGCGGGCCGCCGCCCCCGACGACGCGGCGCTGTGCCGGCTCGCGGTGATCGCCATGGGCAAGTGCGGCGGCCACGAGCTGAACTACGTCTCCGACGTCGACGTGATCTTCGTGGGGGAGGCCGTCGACGGCGCCGACGAGGACAAGGCGCTGCGCGCCGCGACCCGGCTCGCCTCGCACATGATGCGGATCTGCTCCGAGACGACCGTGGAGGGCTCCATCTGGCCGGTGGACGCCAACCTGCGCCCCGAGGGCCGCAACGGCCCGCTCGTCCGCACGCTCAGCAGCCACGTCGCCTACTACCGGCGCTGGGCGAAGACCTGGGAGTTCCAGGCACTCCTCAAGGCCCGCCCGGTGGCCGGCGACCTCGCCCTCGGCGAGAGCTACGTCGCCGCCGTGGAACCCCTCGTGTGGCAGGCGGCGGAGCGGGAGAACTTCGTCGCCGACGTGCAGAAGATGCGCCGCAGGGTCGTGGAGAACATCCCCGTCGCGGAGGTCGACCGCCAGCTGAAGCTCGGGCCCGGCGGCCTGAGGGACGTCGAGTTCGCCGTGCAGCTCCTCCAGCTGGTGCACGGCCGGGCCGACGCGTCCCTCAGGAGCGGCACGACGCTGGCCGCCCTGAAGGCCCTCGCGGCGGGCGGCTACGTGGGCCGCGCCGACGCCGCCCGGCTCGACGAGGCGTACCGCTTCCTGCGCTCCATGGAGCACCGCATCCAGCTGTTCCGGCTGCGCCGCACCCACCTGGTGCCCGAGGACGACGCCGACCTGCGCCGCATCGGACGCTCCCTGGGCCTGCGCACCGACCCGGTGGCCGAGCTGCACCGCGAGTGGAAGCGGCACGCCGGTGCCGTACGGCGGCTGCACGAGAAGCTGTTCTACCGGCCGCTGCTCGACGCGGTCGCCCAGCTCGCCCCCGGTGAGGCCCGGCTGTCCACCGAGGCGGCCCGCGAGCGCCTGGTCGCCCTCGGCTACGCCGACCCGGCGTCCGCGCTGCGGCACCTGGAGGCGCTGGCGTCCGGCGTCAGCCGCAAGGCCGCGATCCAGCGCACGCTGCTGCCGGTGCTGCTGGGCTGGTTCGCGGACTCCGCCGACCCGGACGCGGGCCTGCTGAACTTCCGCAAGGTCTCCGACGCGCTCGGCAAGACGCCCTGGTACCTGCGGCTGCTGCGCGACGAGGGCGCCGCCGCGGAGAACCTGGCGCGCGTGCTGTCGGCCGGGCGGCTCGCCCCCGACCTGCTGATGCGGGCGCCGGAGGCCGTGGCGCTGCTCGGCGACGGCGACACCGGCGGGCGCGGCGGCCTGGAGCCGCGCGGCCGGGCCCAGCTGGAGCAGGAGGTCCTCGCCGCGGTCCGGCGCGCCGACGGCGCGACCCAGGGGGTGACGGCGGCGCGCGGCGTGCGGCGCCGCGAGCTGTTCCGCACGGCGGCCGCCGACATCGTCGGCTCGTACGGCACGGAGGCGCAGCCCGCCGAGGCCGATCAGGGCGCGCTGGTGGACCTGGTGGGCGGCGCGGTGTCCGACCTGACGGCGGCGACGCTGGCGGGCACGCTGCGCGCGGTCGTCCGGGAGGGCTGGGGCGACACCCTGCCGACCCGGTTCGCGATCATCGCCATGGGCCGGTTCGGCGGCCACGAGCTGGGCTACGGCTCCGACGCCGACGTGCTGTTCGTGCACGAGCCCCGGGACGGCGTCGAGGAGCGGGAGGCCTCCGACGCGGCGAACAAGGTCGTCTCCGAGATGCGCCGCCTGCTGCAGCTGCCGAGCTCCGACCCGCCGCTGCTGATCGACGCCGACCTGCGCCCGGAGGGCAAGTCGGGACCGCTGGTGCGCACCCTGAAGTCGTACGAGGCGTACTACCGGCGCTGGTCGCTGGTGTGGGAGTCGCACGCGCTGCTGCGGGCCGAGGCGGTCGCCGGGGACGAGGACCTGGGCCGCCGGTTCATCGAGCTGGTCGACCCGCTGCGCTACCCGGCCGACGGGCTGGGCGAGGAGGCCGTGCGGGAGATCCGGCGGCTGAAGGCCCGCATGGAGTCGGAGCGGCTGCCGCGCGGCGCCGACCCACGGCTGCACACCAAGCTGGGCCCGGGCGGGCTGTCCGACGTGGAGTGGACCGTGCAGCTCACGCAGCTGCGGCACGGCGCGCAGGTGCCCGGACTGCGCACGACGCGCACCCGGCAGGCGCTGGCCGCGGCGCGCGAGGCCGGGCTGATCACGGCGGACGACGCGGCGACGCTGGACGAGGCGTGGGTGCTGGCGACCCGGGTGCGCAACGCGGTGATGCTGGTGCGGGGCCGGGCCGGCGACACGTTCCCCTCGGAGAGCCGGGAACTGGCCGCGGTGGGCCGCTACTTGGGGTACGGACCCGGTCACGCGGGCGACATGCTGGACGCCTACCGCCGCACCACCCGCCGGGCGCGGGCGGTCGTGGACGAGCTGTTCTACGGGACCTGAGATCCACGGCGGGCGCGGGATCGCCCGGCCCGAGGCCGACTGGCCTACCGCGCCCGAACCCGCCCGCGCAGGTACGGCGTGACCAGCGCCCGGCGCGGCGGCGCCACCTTCGGCAGCGCGTACGGCGTCGTGCCGTACCAGACGCCCGCCAGGGCGAAGCCGAACCCGAGGCAGGCGACGCCGCCCACCGCGTCCAGCCAGAAGTGGTTGGCCGTCGCGACGATCACCACCAGCGTGCCCGTCGGGTACAGCAGGCCCAGCACGCGGACCCAGGGGACCGAGGCCAGGGCGAAGATCGTCAGCCCGCACCACAGGGACCAGCCGATGTGCATGGACGGCATCGCGGCGTACTGGTTCGACATGTTCTTCAGGTCGCCGGACGCCATCGAGCCCCACGTCTGGTGGACCATGACCGTGTCGACGAAGTGGCCGCCGTTCATCAGCCGGGGCGGCGCCAGCGGATACAGGTAGTAACCGACCAGGGCCACGCCCGTGGTGGAGAACAGCACCAGCCGGGTCGCCGCGTAGCGGCCGGGATGCGCGCGGTACAGCCACACCAGGACGCCCAGCGTCACCACGAAGTGCAGCGTCGCGTAGTAGTAGTTCATGCCGACGATCAACCAAGTCACCGAGTTCGCGGCGTGGTTGACGGACTGCTCGAAGGCGAGGCCGAGTTGCTGCTCCAGCCGCCAGATCCAGTCGGCGTTGCGCAGGGCCTCGCCGCGCTGCTCCGGGACGGCGTTGCGGATGAGCGAGTACGTCCAGTAACTCACCGCGATCAGCAGGATCTCGAACCAGAGCCGGGGCCGCCGCGGGGTCCGCAGCCGGCGCAGGAAGTCCTGGTCCGCGTCGTCCGCGACGGGGTGCGGAACGGCCGCTTCGCGGCCTTCCGTAGTCGTCACGGTCGTCTCACCCATGGGCACAGAGTCTGCCAGACAATCCTTTCCCGACCGATCATCCTCCGGTCCGGACCCGGACGCACGTTCTCCACCGGAATGAGGTCCGGCGACCCCTCCCGGGGAAGGAACCGCGACCCCCGTCCTCAGCCCTGAGGACGATTCCGGTCACCAGGGGCCGAAGCGGTCGAACCGCGCACCACCAGCTCCGGCATGAACACGAACTCGCTGTGCGGCGCGGGCGTCCCGCCGATCTCCTCCAGCAGCGTGCGCACCGCGGCCTGTCCCATCGCCGGGACCGGCTTGCGGACCGTCGTCAGGGGCGGGTCGGTGAACGCGATCAGCGGGGAGTCGTCGAAGCCGACCACGGAGATGTCCTTCGGGACCTCCAGGCCGTGCTGCCGGGCCGCCCTTATCGCGCCGAGCGCCATCATGTCGCTCGCGCAGACCACCGCCGTGCAGTTCCGCTCGATCAGCGCCGTCGCCGCCGCCTGGCCGCCCTCCAGCGTGTACAGCGAGTGCTGGACGAACTCGGTCTCCACGGTCTGGGCGCTCAGCCCGAGCTGCTCCTGCACCGTGCGCACGAAGCCCTCGATCTTGCGCTGCACCGGCACGAACCGCTTGGGCCCCAGGGCCAGTCCGATGCGCGTGTGGCCGAGGGAGGCGAGGTGCGTGACCGCCAGCGCCATCGCGGCGCGGTCGTCGGGGGAGATGAACGGCGCCTGCACCTTCGGCGAGAAGCCGTCCACGAGCACGAACGGCACGCCCTGGGCGCGCAGTCGCTCGTAGCGCTGCATGTCGGCCGTAGTGTCCGCGTGCAGTCCGGAGACGTAGATGATCCCGGCGACGCCGCGGTCCACGAGCATCTCCGTCAGCTCGTCCTCCGTCGACCCGCCCGGGGTCTGGGTGGCGAGCACCGGGGTGTAGCCCTGCCTGGTCAGCGCCTGCCCTATGACCTGGGCCAGGGCCGGGAATATGGGGTTCTCCAGCTCCGGGGTTATCAGGCCCACCAGGCCCTCGCTGCGCTGCCGCAGCCGCACCGGGCGCTCGTAGCCGAGGACGTCGAGAGCGGCGAGCACGGACTGGCGGGTGGTGGCGGCGACGCCCGGCTTGCCGTTGAGGACGCGGCTGACGGTCGCCTCGCTCACCCCCGCCTGAGCAGCGATATCGGCAAGGCGTGTGGTCACAGCACCGGACTGTAGCGGGCGTATGTCGCCTTGCACACCGATCGGACGCCTGGTGCGCGCCGTTGCGCGGCGCGTGGGGGGCTGCTGCGTCATCGCGATCCCTCAAGTAGTGGTCGGCGTCCGGTCCGCAACGGATGATTCACCCGGCGGTAACGGATGGCAAGTGCTTGCAGAGTCTTGCACAACCCCCGGCCGGGCCGCTGTACGGCCGGTATACAGGGTCGCACGACGGTGGCGGAGAGGTCACGACGGCATAACTCTCGGCAGGCCTTGCACTTTTTTTCTGCAAGGTCTTTCGCGACGCTTACATCGCTGTTACGTTCACGTCGCCCGGCGCGGCGGCAACGACGCAGTCGGCAAGTCGAGCAGGTGCGGCAGACGGGGCCCCCTGCACCACACGGGCTTTCACCCTCAAGGAGAACTCATGCGGCGTGGCATAGCGGCCACCGCGCTGGTGGCGTCCCTCGCCCTCGCGGCGACGGCCTGCGGCGGCGACAGCGACAGCGGCGACAAGGCCGACGGCCCGGTCACCCTCACCTGGTGGGACACCTCCAACGCCACCAACGAGGCGCCGACGTACCAGGCCTTGGTCAAGGAATTCGAGGCCGCCAACAAGGACATCAAGGTCAAGTACGTCAACGTGCCGTTCGACCAGGCGCAGAACAAGTTCGACACGGCCGCCGGCTCCAAGGGCGCCCCGGACATCCTGCGTTCCGAGGTCGGCTGGACCCCGGCCTTCGCCAAGAAGGGCTACTTCCTGCCGCTGGACGGCACCGAGGCCCTCAAGGACCAGGCCAAGTTCCAGCCCAGCCTGATCAAGCAGGCGCAGTACGAGGGCAAGACGTACGGCGTGCCGTTCGTCACCGACACCCTCGCGCTCGTCTACAACAAGGAGATCTTCGAGAAGGCCGGCGTCGAGGCCCCCAAGACCTGGGACGACCTGAAGAAGGCCGCCGCCACGATCAAGGACAAGACGGGCGTCGACGGCTACTGGGGCTCCACCCAGGCCTACTACGCGCAGTCGTTCCTCTACGGCGAGGGCGCCGACACCGTCGACGTCGACGCCAAGAAGATCACCGTCGCCTCCCCCGAGGCCAAGAAGGCCTACGGCACCTGGCTGAGCCTGTTCGACGGCAAGGGCCTGCACAAGGCCGACACCACCGCCGACGCCTACGCGCACATCCAGGACGCGTTCGTCAACGGCAAGGTCGCCGCGATCATCCAGGGCCCGTGGGAGATCACCAACTTCTACAAGGGCTCCGCCTTCAAGGACAAGAAGAACCTGGGCATCGCCCCCGTCCCGGGCGGCTCCAGCGGCAAGGCGGGCGCCCCGACCGGCGGCCACAACCTGTCGGTCTACGCCGGCTCCGACGAGGCCAAGCAGAAGGCCGCGCTGAAGTTCGTGAACTTCATGACCTCCGCGAAGTCGCAGGAGACCATCGCGCTGAAGAACTCCACGCTGCCCACGCGCGAGGACGCCTACAGCGTCAAGGTCGTCTCCGACCCGGGCATCGCCGGCTACCAGGGCGTGCTGTCCGCCGCCCAGCCGCGCCCGGCGCTGCCGGAGTACAGCTCCCTGTGGGGCCCGCTCGACGAGGAGCTGCCGAAGATCGCGGGCGGCAAGGTGTCCCTCGACAAGGGCCTGAGCAACGCCGAGCTCGCCATGGCCAAGCTGGTGCCGGACTTCAGCAAGTGACCCGGCCGGCCGCCGGACCAGCCCCTCGCGGGCGGTCCGGCGGCCGTCGGCCTGCCCGGCCACCCCTTCCGTAGAACTTTCCAGAAGGTGTCGAACATGACAGTCGCCATCGACCGCGCGACAGGCAAGCGCAGCGGTGACCGCGCGCCGCGGCCCGGGCTGGGCCGACGCTTCAAGCACAGCTACCGCAAGTACTGGTACGCCTACGCCATGGTCGCGCCGGTGGCCGTCGTGCTCGGCGTCCTGGTGCTGTATCCGCTGGGCTACGGCCTCTATCTGACGCTCACCGACGCCAACAGCCTCAACACGGCCCGCACCATCGGCGTCAACGAGATCGAGGCCACGTACAAGTTCATCGGCCTCGACAACTACGCCGACATCCTGTGGGGCCCCACGGCCTACGACCGGTTCTGGTCGCACTTCATCTGGACGATCGTGTGGACCGCGCTGTGCGTCGGACTGCACTACACCATCGGCCTCGGCCTCGCCCTGCTGCTCAACCAGAAGCTGCGCGGCCGGACCCTGTACCGGCTGATCCTGGTCCTGCCGTGGGCCGTGCCCACCTTCGTCACCGTGTTCGGCTGGCGCTTCATGCTCGCCGACGCCGGCATCGTCAACTCCTTCCTGGAGACGCTGCACCTGCCGACGCCGCTGTGGCTGGAGGACACCTTCTGGCAGCGGTTCGCCGCGATCATGGTCAACACCTGGTGCGGTGTGCCGTTCATGATGGTCTCGCTGCTCGGCGGCCTGCAGTCCATCGACTCCACGCTGTACGAGGCGGCCGAGATGGACGGCGCCACGGCCTGGCAGCGGTTCCGCTACGTCACCCTGCCGGGGCTGAGGTCCGTCAGCTCCACCGTCGTCCTGCTCGGCATCATCTGGACGTTCAACCAGTTCGCCGTGATCTTCCTGCTGTTCGGCAACACCGCCCCGGACGCCCAGATCCTCGTGACGTGGGCCTACTACCTGGGCTTCGGGCAGCAGCCGCGCGACTTCGCGCAGTCCGCCGCCTACGGCATCCTGCTGCTGGGCATCCTGATCGTCTTCACCTCCTTCTACCGCCGCTGGCTGAACCGCAATGACCAGCAGCTCGCGATCTGAGGCAGGAGTCCCCATGAGTACGACCACAGTCGAGACCCCCGCCCCGGCCGGCGACAAGGCTTCCGTGGCCCCCAAGCAGGGCAGGGTCCGCCGCCGCGGCGAGAACAGCCTCGGCGCGTCCCTCGCCTCCCACGGCATCCTGATCGCCGCGAGCCTCGTCGCGCTGTTCCCGATCGCCTGGCTGGTGTTCCTCTCCCTCGGCCCCGACAAGGACGACTACCTGCACCCCGGTGACATCTGGGGCAAGATGACGTTCGACAACTACGCGTTCGTCCTGCAGAACACGAACTTCTTCGACTGGCTGAAGAGCACGCTCGTCGTCTCGCTCGGCACCACGCTGATCGGCGTCATCATCGCCGCCACCACCGGCTACGCGGTGTCCCGCATGCGGTTCCCCGGGTACAAGAAGTTCATGTGGGTCCTGCTCGTCACCCAGATGTTCCCGGTCGCCGTCCTGATGGTGCCGATGTACCAGATCCTGTCGGAACTCCAGCTCATCGACACCTACTTCGGCCTGATCCTCGTCTACTGCTCGACCGCGGTGCCGTACTGCGCCTGGCTGCTCAAGGGCTACTTCGACACCATCCCGTTCGAGATCGACGAGGCGGGCCGGGTCGACGGACTGACGCCGTTCGGCACGTTCCTGCGGCTGATCCTGCCGCTCGCCAAGCCGGGCCTGGCCGTCGCCGGCTTCTACAGCTTCATCACCGCGTTCGGCGAGGTCGCCTTCGCGTCGACGTTCCTGCTGGACGACACGAAGTACACCTTCGCCGTCGGCCTCCAGAGCTTCGTCAGCGAACACGACGCGCAGCGCAACCTGATGGCGGCCACCGCCGTGCTGATCGCGATACCGGTCTCCGCCTTCTTCTACCTCGTGCAGAAGAACCTGGTGACCGGCCTGACCGCCGGCGGCACGAAGGGCTGACGCCCGTGACCGGACTCCCGCGCGCCTGACCGCGCGGGTGGCGGCCGCGGTGCCCATCCGACCCCGCTGCACCGCGGCCGCCTCGTCGTCACCCGCAGCAGAGACCCACACACCCGATGACCCCGTTACGTTTCAAGGACGCCATGAGCCAGCAGCACTCCGCCGCCCCGGCCGCCACCTCGACCTCCACCTCGGCCACCGCCACCGCCACCGTCTCCCGGCACCGCGACTGGTGGCGGGACGCGGTGATCTACCAGGTCTATCCGCGCAGCTTCGCCGACAGCAACGGCGACGGCATGGGCGACCTCGAAGGCGTACGCTCCCGCCTGCCCTACCTGCGCGACCTCGGCGTGGACGCCGTGTGGCTCAGCCCCTTCTACGCCTCGCCGCAGGCCGACGCCGGCTACGACGTCGCCGACTACCGGGCCGTCGACCCCATGTTCGGCACGCTGCTCGACGCCGACGCGCTGATCCGCGACGCGCACGGGCTGGGCCTGCGCATCATCGTGGACCTGGTGCCCAACCACTCCTCGGACCAGCACGAGTGGTTCAAGCGCGCCCTCGCGGAGGGCCCCGGCTCCCCGCTGCGCGACCGCTACCACTTCCGCCCCGGCAAGGGCGCGAACGGCGAACTGCCGCCCAACGACTGGGAGTCCATCTTCGGCGGCCCCGCCTGGACCCGGGTCACCGAACCGGACGGCACGCCCGGCGAGTGGTACCTGCACCTCTTCGCCCCCGAGCAGCCCGACTTCAACTGGGAACACCCGGCGGTCGGCGACGAGTTCCGCTCCATCCTGCGCTTCTGGCTGGACATGGGCGTCGACGGCTTCCGCATCGACGTGGCCCACGGCATGGTCAAGGCGGAGGGCCTGCCCGACCTCGGCTCCCACGAACAGCTCAAGCTGCTGGGCAACGATGTCATGCCGTTCTTCGACCAGGACGGCGTCCACGACATCTACCGGCAGTGGCGGCTCATCCTCGACGAGTACTCCGGCGACCGCATCTTCGTGGCGGAGGCCTGGACGCCGACCGTCGAGCGCACCGCCAACTACGTGCGCCCCGACGAGCTGCACCAGGCCTTCAACTTCCAGTACCTGGGCACCCATTGGGACGCCGAGGAGCTGCGCGAGGTCATCGACCGCACCCTGGAGTCGATGCGCCCGGTCGGCGCCCCCGCCACCTGGGTGCTCTCCAACCACGACGTGACCCGGCACGCCACCCGCTTCGCCAACCCGCCCGGCCTCGGCACCCAGATCCGCCTCGCCGGCGACCGCGAGCTGGGCCTGCGCCGCGCCCGCGCCGCCACGCTCCTGATGCTGGCGCTGCCGGGCTCGGCGTACGTCTACCAGGGCGAGGAGCTCGGCCTGCCGGACGTCGTCGACCTGCCCGACGAGGTGCGCCAGGACCCGGCGTACTTCCGCGGCGCCGGCCAGGACGGCTTCCGCGACGGCTGCCGGGTGCCGATCCCGTGGACGCGCACGGGATCGTCGTACGGCTTCGGCGACGGCGGCAGCTGGCTGCCGCAGCCCGAGGGCTGGGGCGAGCTGAGCGTGGAGGCGCAGACGGGCGAGCCCGGCTCGACGCTGGAGCTGTACCGGGCCGCGCTCGCGGTGCGCCGGGAGCAGGCCGACCTGGGCGCGGGCGACGCGGTGGAGTGGCTGCGGGCGCCCGAGGGCGTCCTGGCCTTCCGGCGCGGGGACTTCGTGTGCGTCGCGAACACCACGGGGGAGTCGGTGACGACGCCGACGTACGGCCGTGTGCTGCTCGCCAGCGGTGACGTGGCCGAGGTGGACGGCGAGGCGAAGGTGCCGGCCGACACGACGGTGTGGTTCACCCGGGCCTGAGAACCCGCGCCCACGGACCCTCGCAAGTTTTTTCATTGAATTCCACACGGCCCGCTGCCTTTTCAGGCAGCGGGCCTTTAACATCTGCGTCACCGCAAGGTTGCTGGAAAGTTTCAGCAAGAACCGTCAGCGGTACCACCGGCCTTCCCCAGGGCCGTCCCCGCAGCCTTCGACGAAGAAGGAACCCCACATGGCACGCAGAAACCGCACGGTACGCGAAACCCTCGCCGGAGCACTCGCGCTCACGGCGTCCGCATTTGTCATGGCCCCGACGGCTGCCGAGGCCTCCCCGCCCGGCACCAAGGACGTCACGGCCGTCCTGTTCGAGTGGAACTTCGCCTCGGTCGCCAGGGAGTGCACGAGCACCCTCGGCCCGGCCGGCTACGGATACGTCCAGGTCTCCCCGCCCGCCGAGCACATCCAGGGCTCGCAGTGGTGGACGTCGTACCAGCCGGTGAGCTACCGGATAGCCGGCCGTCTGGGCGACCGGGCGGCCTTCCAGAACATGGTCAACACCTGCCACGCGGCCGGCGTGAAGGTCGTCGTCGACACGGTCATCAACCACATGTCGGCGGGCAGCGGCACCGGCACGGGCGGCTCGTCGTACAGCAAGTACACCTACCCGGGCCTGTACAGCTCCTACGACTTCGACAACTGCACCTCGCAGATCACCAACTACCAGGACCGCTGGAACGTCCAGAACTGCGAACTGGTGGGCCTCGCGGACCTGGACACGGGCGAGGAGTACGTCCGCTCGGCGCTCGCGAAGTACATGAACGACCTGCTCTCGCTCGGCGTGGACGGCTTCCGCATCGACGCGGCGAAGCACATGCCCGCGGCGGACCTGGCGAACATCAAGTCCCGGCTGACCAACCCGTCGGCCTACTGGAAGCAGGAGGTCATCCACGGCGCGGGCGAGGCCGTGCAGCCGTCGGAGTACACCGGCACCGGTGACGTGCAGGAGTTCCGCTACGCGTACGACCTCAAGCGGGTCTTCAACAACGAGAACCTCGCGTATCTGAAGAACTACGGCGAGGGCTGGGGCTACTTGAGCAGCTCCAGCGCGGGCGTCTTCGTCGACAACCACGACACCGAGCGCAACGGGTCGACGCTCAGCTACAAGGACAACGCGAACTACACGCTGGCGAACGTCTTCATGCTGGCCTGGCCGTACGGGGCGCCGGACATCAACTCCGGGTACGAGTTCACGGACCACGACGCGGGGCCGCCCAACGGCGGGCGTGTGGACGCGTGCTGGCAGAACGGCTGGAAGTGCCAGCACAACTGGCGCGAGATCAGGTCGATGGTCGGCTTCCGCAACGCGACGCGGGGGCAGTCGGTGACGAACTGGTGGGACAACGGGGGCGACGCGATCGCCTTCGGCCGGGGCACGAAGGGCTACGTGGCGATCAACCACGAGTCGTGGACCCTGAGCCGGACGTACCAGACGTCACTGCCGGCGGGGACGTACTGCAACGTGCAGAACAACACGCAGGTGACGGTGAACGGTTCGGGCCAGCTGACCGCGACGCTGGCGCCGAACACGGCGCTGGCGATCCACGCGGGCAAGTCGACGTGCTGAACCGCTGACAGCGGCGAACGCCCCGGCACGGCTGCCACACCCCACGGGCAGCCGTGCCGCAGGGCGGCACGGCGTTCACCGAACCCCGCACGTAACGATCCGCATGCAACCTCTTGCCGCCCCTTTCATGCCTCTTGCTGCAACCCTTGCGTCGGCGATACCGTCCCCCGGGCGCCCGGCGATGGAGACGGACATCGGCCATCCCGAGGCGCAGGGGTCGGACCCGAATGAGCCGCAGTCGCAAGGAGTTCACGCCTGTGATACCGAGATGGCCGGCGCCGCCCAAGCGCCGCACCCCGCAGAGCAGACGGCTCGCGGCCGTCACCGCCACCGCACTCGCCGCGGCCCTCACCGCCGCGGTCGTCCAGCCCCTGGCCGCGCAGGCGGACACCCCGCCCGCCCCGCCGTCCGACGCGAAGCTCGCCGCACAGCCGGCCCGCCACGACGCCACCCGCGAGCAGTTCTACTTCGTCCTGCCGGACCGTTTCGCCAACGGCGACACCGGCAACGACAAGGGCGGTCTGACCGGTTCGCGTCTCGCCACCGGCCACGACCCCACCGACAAGGGCTTCTACCAGGGCGGCGACCTCAAGGGCCTCACCAAGAAGCTCGACTACATCAAGGGCCTCGGCACCACCGCCATCTGGATGGCCCCCATCTTCAAGAACCAGCCCGTGCAGGGGGAGGGCGACAGCGCCTCCGCCGGCTACCACGGCTACTGGATCACCGACTTCACCCAGGTCGACCCGCACTTCGGCTCCAACGCCGACCTGGAGACCCTCATCGACAAGGCCCACGCCAAGGGCATGAAGGTCTACTTCGACGTCATCACCAACCACACCGCCGACGTCGTCGACTACGAGGAGAAGTCCTACGGCTACCTGTCCAAGGGCGCCTTCCCGTACCTGACCGAGGACGGCGAGCCCTTCGACGACGCGGACTACGCCAAGGGCGACAAGGGCTTCCCCCGCGTCGGCCGCGACAGCTTCCCCCGCACCCCGGCCGTCCCCACCGCCAAGAAGAACGTCAAGGTCCCGTCGTGGCTCAACGACCCGGCGATGTACCACAACCGCGGTGACTCGACGTACGCCGGCGAGTCCACCGAGTACGGCGACTTCTCCGGCCTGGACGACCTGTGGACCGAGCGTCCCGAGGTCGTCGACGGCATGGCGAAGATCTACCAGCGCTGGGTCAGGGACTTCGGCATCGACGGCTTCCGCATCGACACGGTCAAGCACGTCAACATGGAGTTCTGGACCCAGTGGGCCACGGCCCTCGACGCCTACGCCGCCAAGCAGGGCCGGGACGACTTCTTCATGTTCGGCGAGGTGTACTCCGCCGACACGGACATCACGTCCCCGTACGTCACCCGGGGCCGCCTGGACGCCACGCTCGACTTCCCGTTCCAGGAGGCGGCCCGCCAGTACGCCTCGCAGGGCGGCAGCGCGCGGAAGCTCAGGTCGGTCTTCGCGGACGACTACAAGTACACGACCGACAAGGCGAACGCGTACGAGCAGGTCACCTTCCTCGGCAACCACGACATGGGCCGCATCGGGTACTTCCTGAACCAGGACAACCCGAAGGCGACCGACGCCGAACTCCTCGAGCGGGCCCGGCTCGCCAACGAGCTGATGTTCCTCAGCCGCGGCAACCCGGTCGTCTACTACGGCGACGAGCAGGGCTTCACCGGCGCCGGCGGCGACAAGGACGCCCGCCAGCCGTTGTTCGCGTCCCGTACCGCCGACTACCTGGACGACGACCAGATCGGCACGGACCGCACGCACGCCGACGCCGCCTACGACACGAGCGCCCCGCTCTACCGGCAGATCAGCGCCCTCGCCGCACTCCGCAAGGCCCACCCGGCCCTCACGGACGGCGTGCAGACCGAGCGCCACGCGGCGGACGGGGCCGGCGTCTACGCCTTCTCCCGCACCGACGCCAAGACCCGTACCGAGTACGTCGTCGCGTTCAACAACGCCACCGACGCCAAGTCCGCCACGTTCGCGACCGGTTCGCCGAACACGTCCTTCCAGGGCATCCACGGCACGGACGACACCGTGAAGTCCGACGGGGACAAGAAGGTCACCGTCACGGTCCCGGCCCGGTCCGCCATCGTCCTCAAGGCGGCCCGCCCGCAGCCCGAGCCCGCCACCGGACCGGCGATCACCCTCCAGGCCCCGGCCGCCGGTGCCACCGGCACGGTGGACGTCACCGCGGACACCGCCGACGGCAACCGCGTCGTCTTCGCCGCGCAGACCGGCAACGCCGCCTGGCGGATCCTCGGCTCCGCCGACCACGCCCCGTACAAGGTCACCCACACCGTCCCCGCGGACGTGGCCCCCGGTACCGCCCTGCGGTACAAGGCGGTCGTGATCGACCCGGCCGGGCGCACCAAGAGCGCCACCGCCCAGAGCACCACCGGCACGCCGCCCGTCGAGGCGCCGCCCACCGCGTCGTCCCGCGACTACGCGATCGTCCACTACAAGCGCGACGACGGGAACTACGCCGACTGGGGCCTGTACGCCTGGGGCGACCTCGCCGAGGGCGAGGCCACCGAATGGCCCGAGAGCCACCCGTTCACCGGTCGCGACGCGTACGGCGCCTTCGCCTACGTGAAGCTGAAGCCGGGTGCGTCGAACGTCGGCTTCCTCGTCATCGACAAGGACGGCGACAAGGACGTCCCGGCCGACCGGACCATCGACGTCACCAAGACCGGCGAGATCTGGATCGAGCAGGGCAAGGACACCGTCCGCACCGAGCGGCCCGCGGCCGACTACCCGGAGCAGGACAAGTCCAAGGCGGTCCTGCACTACCACCGCGCCGACGGCGACTACGACGGCTGGGGCCTGCACACCTGGACCGGTGCCGCGAACCCCACCGAGTGGTCGAACCCGCTGAAGCCGGTGAAGACTGACGCGTATGGCGCTGTCTTCGAGGTACCGCTCACCGAGGGTGCCACCAGCCTCAGCTACATCATCCACAAGGGCGACGAGAAGGACCTGCCCTCCGACCAGTCCCTGGACCTCACCGCGAACGGCCACGAGGTGTGGCTGTTGAGCGGCCAGGAGAAGTACCTGCTGCCGCAGCCCGCGGGCTCCGCGGCGGCCGTCGACCTGACCACCTCCAAGGCGGTCTGGATCGACCGCGACACCGTCGCGTGGAACGGCTCCGACGCCGCCGCCTCCACCCAGCTCCGCTACTCCCGCAGCGGCTCCATCAAGGCCGCGGACGGCGTGCTGAGCGGCTCCGACGAGCGGTGGCTGCGGCTGAACAAGTCGTCGCTGACCGACGCCCAGAAGGCGAAGTTCCCGCACCTGAAGGAGTACACCGCCTACTCCGTCGACCCGCGTGACCGCGACCGCGTGCGCGAGGCGCTGCGCGGCCAGGTCGTCGCCTCCCAGCAGGCGGTGAACGGCGCGGTGCTCGCCGCGACCGGCGTGCAGATCGCCGGCGTCCTGGACGACCTGTACGCCGCGCAGGACGCGGACCTCGGCCCGGTCTTCCGCGACGGCCGTCCCACCCTGTCGGTGTGGGCGCCCACCGCGCAGTCGGTGCGGCTGGAGATCGACGGCTCCACGGTCGCCATGAAGCGGGACTCCGCCACCGGCGTCTGGTCCGTCACGGGCCCGTCGTCCTGGAAGAACAAGCCGTACCGGTACGTCGTGAAGGTGTGGGCGCCCAGCGTCCGCGAGGTCGTCACCAACAAGGTCACCGATCCGTACTCGGTCGCCCTCACCGCGGACTCCGAGCGCAGCCTCGTCGTCGACCTGCGCGACCGGTCGCTCGCCCCGAAGGGCTGGTCGACGCTGAGCAAGCCGAAGGCCGTGCCGCTGAAGGACGCGCAGATCCAGGAGCTGCACGTCCGCGACTTCTCCGTCGCGGACCGGACGGCGAGCCACCGGGGCGGCTACCTCGCCTTCACCGACAAGGACAGCGCCGGCGGCAAGCACCTGCGGTCGCTCGCGGACGCGGGCACCTCGTACGTGCACCTGCTGCCCGCGTTCGACATCGCCACCATCCCCGAGAAGAAGTCCGACCAGGCGACCGTCGACTGCGACCTCGCCTCCTACCCGGCCGACTCGGCCGAGCAGCAGAAGTGCGTGGCGAAGGCCGCCGCGAAGGACGCCTACAACTGGGGCTACGACCCGTTCCACTACACGGTCCCCGAGGGCTCCTACGCCACCGACCCGGACGGCACCGCCCGCACGGTCGAGTTCCGCGAGATGGTGAAGGCGCTCAACGAGGACGGCCTGCGCGTCGTCATGGACGTCGTCTACAACCACACCGCCGCGAGCGGCCAGGCGAAAACGAGCGTCCTCGACAAGGTCGTGCCCGGCTACTACCAGCGGCTCCTCGCCGACGGGTCGGTGGCGAACAGCACCTGCTGCGCCAACACCGCCACCGAGAACACCATGATGGGCAAGCTCGTCGTGGACTCGATCGTCACCTGGGCCAAGGAGTACAAGGTCGACGGCTTCCGCTTCGACCTGATGGGCCACCACCCGAAGGCGAACATCCTCGCCGTGCGCAAGGCCCTCGACGCGCTCACGCCCGAGAAGGACGGCGTCGACGGCAAGAAGATCATCCTGTACGGCGAGGGCTGGAACTTCGGCGAGATCGCCGACGACGCCCGCTTCGAGCAGGCCACCCAGAAGAACATGGCCGGCACGGGCGTCGCGACGTTCTCCGACCGGGCCCGTGACGCGGTGCGCGGCGGCGGCCCGTTCGACGAGGACCCCGGCGTCCAGGGCTTCGCGTCCGGCCTCTACACCGACCCCAACCCGGCGGCGGACAACGGCACGGAGGCCGAGCAGAAGGCCCGCCTGCTGCACTACCAGGACCTGATCAAGGTCGGCCTGTCCGGCAACCTGGCGAAGTACCGCTTCACCGACACCGACGGCAAGGAGGTCACCGGCGCGGAGGTCGACTACAACGGCTCCCCGGCCGGGTACGCGGACGCGCCCGGCGACGCCCTCGCGTACGCCGACGCGCACGACAACGAGACGCTGTTCGACGCCCTCGCCTTCAAGCTGCCGAAGGACACCCCGGCCGCCGACCGGGCCCGGATGCAGGTGCTGGCGATGGCCACGGCCGCGCTGTCGCAGGGCCCGGCCCTGTCGCAGGCGGGCACCGACCTGCTGCGCTCGAAGTCCCTGGACCGCAACTCCTACGACAGCGGCGACTGGTTCAACGCCATCCACTGGAACTGCGCGGACGGCAACGGCTTCGGCCGCGGTCTGCCGCCGGCCGCCGACAACGAGGCCAAGTGGCCCTACGCCGTGCCGCTGCTGAAGTCGGTGCGGGTGGGCTGCGAGGAGATCGACGGCACCTCGGCCGCGTACCGGGACCTGCTGAGGATCCGCACGACGGAGCCGGCGTTCTCCCTCGACACCGCCGAGCAGGTGCAGGCGAAGCTGTCCTTCCCGCTGTCCGGCACGGACGAGACGCCCGGCGTGATCACCATGCGCCTCGGTGACCTGGTCGTCGTGTTCAACGCGACGCCCGAGGCGCGCGAGCAGCGCGTCGAGTCGCTCGCCGGCACGTCCCACCGGCTGCACCCGGTGCAGGCGTCGGGCGCCGACCCGGTGGTGAGGAAGGCGTCGTACGACGCGGACAGCGGCACGTTCACGGTGCCTGCCAGGACGGTGGCCGTCTTCACCCGGTGACGACGGCGAGCGGCTGAAACCGCTGTCCGGATCCGTAGGGCCCACGGGGCCACCCGCGGTTAGGGTGGCCCCGTTGCCGTAGAACAGGAGTGCCCATGCCGCAGATCACCGTCGACTACTCGGACCGGCTGGCGGACGACTTCGACCGTCCGGGCTTCGCGCGGGCCCTGCACGCCGCGACCGTCGAGATCGCGGCCGCCAAGCCGCCGGCCTGCAAGACGCAGTTCCGCAGGACCGAGGACACGACCGTCGGCCCGGACGCCGAGGGGCACGCCGTCGTGCACGTCGTGATCGGTCTGCTGGCGGGCCGCACAGACGAGACGAAGGCCCGTCTCACCGAGGAGGCCGTGGACCTGCTCAAGCGGTTCGTGAAGCCCGCGGCCGGACTCGCGCTGCACGTGTCGGCGGAGGTGCGGGATCTGGACCCGTCGTACCGGAGGTTCGAGTCCGAGAGCTGAGGGCGGCGTTCTCCGCCGCCGGGCGGCGCCGGTTCAGGACGCCAGGGCGATCAGGCGGGACGCCAGGCCGTTGAACGGGCCGTCGACCGGCTCGTCCTTCATGACGCGGCGCAGCAGGGCGTTCAGTTCGTCGTCGTAGGCGGCGCCGACGGCCGCGAGCGCGGCGAAGTCGTGCACGAGCTGGGTCTCCAGCTCGGCGCGCGGAATGCGCCGGCCGTCCAGCCAGATCAGCGCCGTCGACTCCACGAGCGAGATCCATGAGCGTATGACCAGTTCCAGTCGCGCGGGCGGCACGTCGACCCGCAGATGCGAAAGGATCTGGTCATACGCGGCCTGCCGTACGGAGTCGACGAGCGCGTTCGTGGTCGAGGAGCCGACCGCCGGCCCGCCGCGCATGAGAGCGGAGAAACCGGGCCCGTGCTCCTCCACGAAGTCGAAGAAGCGGCGCATCACCCGCAGCAGCCGGAGCCCCAGCGGGCCTTCCTCCGGTTCCACGAAGCGGGCCGCCAGATCGTCCGAGGCACGCTTCAACGCCGCCTCGTACAGGCTGAGTTTGCCGGGGAAGTAGTGGTAGACGAGCGGGCGCGAGATGCCCGCGGCCGACGCGATCTCGTCGATGGAGACGTCGTCGGGCGAGCGGCGGCTGAACAGTTCGAGGGCGACGCCGATCAACTGCTGCCGCCGCTCCTCGACTCCCATTCTGCGGCGAACCCCGGTAGTCATGCGGACACCTTACCGATCGAATCCGGCCTCGAACGGGTCCGTTCCGACGCGGATGTTCGCACGTGCTGTCACATGTCGAGCACGAGCCGCTCGCCGCGGGCGCGGGACACACAGATCAGCATCGAGTCGCCACGCTCCGCGTCCGTGAGCAGGTCGTCCCGGTGGTCGACCTCGCCCTCGATCACGCGCTGCTGGCAGGTCCCGCACCAGCCCTGCTCGCACGACGACGCGGTCTCCGGCAGTTCCTCGCGCACCGCCGCCAGCACCGTCGTGCCGGCCGGCACGGTCACCGTCCGCCCGGTGCGCCGCAGTTCGACCTCGAAGGCGCCGTCGCCGCCCGCCGTGCGCGGCGCGAACCGCTCCAGGTGCAGTTCCGAGCCCTCCGGCAGCCGCTCCTCGACCGCCGCCATCAGCCCGTCCGGGCCGCAGCAGTAGACGGCGGTGCCCTCGGGGACATCGGCGAACAGCGCGTCCAGGTCCGGCAGTCCGGCCTCGTCCTCGGGGACCACGGTGACCCGGCCGCCCCGCGCCGCGAGTTTCTCGATCTCCTCCAGGAACGGCATCGAGGCCCGCGTCCGCCCGCCGTACAGCAGGCGCCAGTCGGTGCCCTCCGGCAGGGCCCGCAGCATCGGCAGGATCGGGGTGATCCCGATGCCGCCGGCCACGAAGACGTAGGCGTCGGCGGCGACGAGCGGGAAGCGGTTGCGCGGCCCGCGCACCTCCAGTTCCATGCCCTCCCGCACCTGTTCGTGGACCTCGCGCGAGCCGCCGCGCCCGTCCTCGACGAGCCGGGCCGCGACGGTGTACGACGAGGTGTCCTCGGGGTCCCCGCACAGCGAGTACTGCCGCACGAGCCCCGACGGCAGCACCAGGTCGAGGTGCGCCCCCGGCTCCCAGGGCAGCAACTCGGTGCCTTCCAGGCGGAGTTGGACGACTCCGTCGGCGATCCGCTCGTGCGTGGTGACCAGCAGGCCGAGGTCCCGCGAGCGCGGCGGCGCGGACTCGGCGGGACGCGGGGCCGGGGTCCCGCCCCCGCGACGGAGCAGGGTTCGCGCGGCGAGCAGCGCGACTCCCGCGGCGAGGGCGACGGTGCGGGGCTTCGTCAACAGGCGGGTCTTGTTGGACATGGCGTCAATGTACTGACGAGTAAGTCCTGGGTGAACCCCTGCGCGGGCTCTTGTTTACATTTTTGTCAGCAAGGGGCCGGGGTCGAAGTCGGCGGGCCGGGGCCTCATCCGAGGCCCGGGCCGGGGCCTCATCCGAGGCCGCTCACCGTCCGCCCGTCCCGCAGCGTCCCCTTCAGGCCCGCCTGCGCCCCCTGCGCGGCCGGCACCGCCAGCAGGTTGCCGCGCACGGAACCGCCGACCCCGCCGGTCGCGCTGATCGACTCGGTGTCGCGACTGCCCGCCGCCAGCAGGTACCAGTCACCGGCCGCCGACTTCCACAGCACCCCGGCGAGCACGTGCGGGTCCTTCGCGCCGCACGCCGTCACGTTCTCCGCCCGCGCCGCCACCGCCCCGTACGTCCCGTCCGGGGTGTGGAACTGCGCCAGCACCCGCTCGCCGCCGCCCCGCCAGGTCTCCGCGCGGGTGCACACCCACGTGGCCGCCCCGCTCGCGTCGGGCAGCCGCTGCTCGGCGTACTCCCAGGCGTTCACGCTCCGCACGCCCGCCGACCGCACCGCCGCCAGCGAGCAGGCGTACGGCGCCCAGGCGCGCCGTGCCGCGGAGCCGGCGGCGTCCGAGGGCGCGCCCGGGCGGCCCGTGGTCAGGCGGGCCGGTACCAGTTCGCCGAGGTCGGTCATCAGGCGCGTACCGGTGCCGTCGGTCACCTGGAGCACGTGCCAGGACGTGCACGTCCCGGACTGCCGGGCGGCCGGGCTCGCCAGCGGCGCCGTCACGCCGTCGGTGATCGCGAGGTCCCGCGCCGGGGAGTCCGGCTTCGCGAGATCCCTGACGGACGCCCGCTTCACCCAGGGTGCCGTCAGGTAGCGGACGTTGCCGTCGGTCCGCTCCAGCACCACCGCGCTCGCCCCGGCCCGGCCGGCGCCGTCGGCCCGCGCGAAGTCCAGCGCCGCGCCCTCCGTGCCGTCCTTCGGCTCCGCGTACCGGGCGATGCGCAGACCGTCGTACAGGACCACCACGCGCGCGAGGCCGAGGGTTCCGGCGTACAGCAGCTGGGGCGGTCCGGACGGGCCGCCGGACGGGGTGCCCGGCGTCGCCGACACCTGCACCGTCTCGCCGGGGCGCGCCCACACCGCGAGGGCGCGGCGCAACAGGTCCTTGTCGCCTTTGAGTTCACCGCGCGCCGGCCACACGGAGAAGTCGGTGCGCGCCGAGGTCTGCCACGCGGCGGGCGCGACCCTCGTCAGTTTCCCCGGGTCCAGCGCGGCCTCGGCGGCGGGATTGCGCGCGTACGGCGGTGCCGCCGCGCCGTCCGGGCCCCAGGCGTCGCCGGGCAGGCCGAGCAGCGCGCCGCACACCACCAGCGCCGCCCCGGCGGCCAGCGCCGCCTTCAGGTGCTGCCTGCGCCGCATCAGGTCGGTGGGCCGCGCCTGGAGTGAACAGGCGTCGAACTCGGGGGAGTTCAGCAGCGCGTACCGCTCCGGCACCTCACCGGCCGCGCGCAGCGCGTCCTCGACGTCGTCGACGCCCGCCGCGGCCAGCGTCTCGCGCACGTCGCCCTCGGGCAGCTTCTCCAGGCCGCGCAGCACGTACGCCGCGCGCGCCGGGCCGGACAGCGCGGACAGCCGCTGGTCCAGGGCGAGTTCGTCGGCGCCGCCCGAGCGCGGGAACAGCTTGAGCCCCCAGACCTGGGGCAGCAGCGGCGGCAGGTGGGACCGCCGGGGCAGCAGCCGGTGCCGGGGCGGCAGGTCCGCCTCCAGCGCCGTGCGCAGCACCCGCAGGCGGACCAGGGCGTAGCCGGGGTCGGCGTTCCGGCCGGCCGGCTGCGCCGGGACCGTCGCGGCGGGCGCCGGGGGAGCGGGCGTCCGGCCGCGGGGCAGGGCGCGCTGGGTGAGGGCGTGCGCGGTCAGGACACGCCGGTTGCGGCCGAGGCGGGGCGGCAGCACCAGGTAGGCGAGCCGGACCAGCCGGGGATAGTGCTCGACGAGCGCGGCCTCGGCCTGTTCGACGTCCACGACCGGGTCGGCGGCGGAGGGGGTGGGGTGCGGGGCGACATCCTGTGACTGCACGTTCAGCAGAACGAGCGAATCGTTGGATGGTCACTTCACGCGTGGGTGTCGCCCTCCGGGGCGGTCAGCAGCCGCGCGTAGTTCGCCATCGACCGCTGGTAGCGCGGCAGATGGGCCGCGAGGGCGCCCAGCACCAAAGCCAGGCCCTCGCGGTCGCGGCCGAGGCCCGACAGGCACAGCGCGAGCGTCGCACGGACCGCGTCGTCCAACTCGTCGGACAGCGCGTCCAGTTCGGGCGTGAGCAGCTCGACGCCCTCCGCGGGGCGCCCGATGTTCCGCAGCGAGCTGGACAGCTGGATCTTCGTCCGGCGTGCCTTGTACGGGCTCACCTCGGCGAGGCCGCGCGCCAGCGCCTCCCGGTACAGCGGAACGGCCAGGTCGGAGCGGCCCGTGGAGTCCCAGGCGCAGGCCCGCTCGAACGGGCCGAGCGGGCTGTCGGCGGGCAGTTCGGCGACGAGCGCCTCGATCACCTCGCGGAACTCGCCCGCCCTGTCCTCGTCGTAGGTGTCGAAGGACGCCCAGGCGGCGGCCACGCGGTCTTCCCAGTCCTGGTTCACCGGCACACCTTCGCACGGCGGGGCGGGCGGCGGCACGCGGATTTGAGCGCGCCGCGTCCCGCGGACGTTGAGCGCGGTGCGCCCCGCGGACGTTGAGCGCGGTGCGCCCCGCGCCCGTATCCAGGGGGAGGCCCCGGGCCGGGGCCGGCCGCGGCACGCCACCGTGCGGTGCCACCGCTCGGTGCCGCCGCGAGGGACCGGAGGAGACAGGATGAGGGTGACCCGACCGATGCTCGCGCTGACCGGGGCCGTGGCGGCACTGGCACTGGCGGCCTGCGGATCCGACGGGGACGGCGCCGCGCGGGCGGACGGCGGGAGCGGCGGTGCCGCGCCGCCCCGCACGGCGACCGGCAGCCTGGAGCAACTGGCCGCCGAGGCCGACTGCGAGCCGGACATGCAGACCGACGCGGACGAGATCCGCCAGGCCATCTGCGGGACGGGCGACGGCAAGTACGTCCTCGCCACCTTCGCCACCGACCGCGGCCAGCGCGAGTGGATCAACACGGCCAAGGACTACGGCGGTCACTACCTCGTCGGACGCAAGTGGGTCGCCGTCGGCCACGCGGACGTGGTGCGGTCACTGCGCGGGCGGCTCGGCGGGACGCTGGAGGAGGGCACGTCGCACGGAGGGAGCGGGGACGGGGGCCACACGGGCTCGCACCACTGAGCGCACGGGGGAGCCGGCGGCGGGAACGTTCCGCACCCGCCGCCGGCTCCCCTTCGTGGCCGCTACCGCGTCACTGGCAGTCCTCGCCGCTGTTGATGCAGTCGACCACCTGGTTCATCAGGTCCTCGTCCATGACGTTGATGAAGTCGTCGTGGTCCGTGATCGGCTTGTGCAGCTGCTCGGGGAAGCCGTCCACCGCGAACGGGTTCTGCACCTGCCCGTTCTCGATGGTCGGCCGCGGCACGTCGTAGACCAGGTTCATCGTCAGCTGCGGGATGGCCCGGAAGCCCTCCGGGCAGGCGCCGGTGGCCGGGTCGGCGAACGCGACGTGGTCGCGGTGGTTGGCGCTGTCGATGTTCTGGCCGTCCCAGCAGCTCTGGAAGTCGAAGATCCTGACCACCTTGGAACCGTCCGGGCACAGCGGGTACTTGTCCTCCAGCACCCGGTCCTCGAACCCGGTGCAGGACCAGCCCGCGTTGGCGTTGGCGTCGCCGTTGGTGAAGGCCTTCGCGTCACCGGTGATGATGCGCAGGAACTTCGGCATCGCGACGACCTCGCTCTGCGGGTTGCCGACGAACGTGATCTCGGCGCTCTCCGCCTGGAGGATCCGGCCGACGTTGCCCTCGGCGCCGCCGCCCAGGTCGCCCGCGTCGAACTCCTGCGTCCCGTCCTGGAGCCGGAGCACCGGCCAGTAGTACGTGGACCTGTCGCCCTGGTTCTGGCAGCTGGTGTCGGCGTTCGCGAGGTCCTCGTCGCTGGAGAACGCGTCGTTGTCCTGGTTGCCGACGTAGTCGTGCACGTGGTGCGCGCCGTTGTCGACGCCGGGCGCCACGATCAGGTTGTCGCTGTTGAACAGGTCGTTCTCGTTCACGCCGCACTCGGTCGTGAAGCTGCCCGTCGAGGCGTTCTCGCCCTCCTGCGGCTGCTGCACGTTGGGTTCGACGGTCGTGATGTCGACGAAGTCCTCGGCGACCGGGCCCGCGGCCCCGTTGCCGTTGTCGCCCTGTTGGCCGTCGCCCTGGTCCTGACCGCCGTCCTGGCCGCCGTCCTGGCCGTCCTGACCGTCGTTGTCCTGGTCGCCGTCCTGACCGTCCTGGTCCTGGCCGTCGCCGTCGCCGTCGCCGTCGACGGTCTCGGGCTCCTCGGCCGGCACGCCCCGGCACTCGGCGAACCGGTCCAGGTCGCCCGGCGTGCTGCCGCCCGCCCGGCGGATGTTGATGCCGATCCGGTCGAGCGCGGCGGTCCGCTTGGACTTCAGCGGGCTGAGAATCGCGTTCCGCACATATCCCGGATCGCCTTCCTGGGCGTCGCGCGTCGACGCGAGACGCGTGTACGCCTCGGTGATCTGCTTGTCGAGGTTCGCCAATTCCCTGTCGACTCCGGAGCGGGCCCCCCGCGGCAGCCGCCTGAGCTGCTGACCCACGTCCGGACAGTCGATCGTGGCGATCTGCGCACCCGCCGAACGGGTCGTGCCGTCGCGGCCGTCGGACTCGTGCGCCGAGGCGTAGAAATTCGCCCAGACCAGCCCGCCCCCACCGAGCGCCAGTGCCGCCGATGCGGCAACGGCCTTGGTGGCCAGCGGCGTACGGCGTTTTCGTGTATTGCGTCCCATGGAACTCCTCTGACTTCCTTGCGGGGCAGCGAGGCGCCCGACAGGAGTGAAGCGGCGTCCTCCCATACGGAGTTGGGCCCAGAGGTGTTCAGACGCATCGGCGATTGCCGGGAATTGCGCGCCGCAATGATGTTTCGAATGCCGTTTGAGCAGCGGGAGCCGGGAATTCCTGAGAATTGCGGCGTGATGCCGGGGATGCGGCGGAATCCGTCCGCTTCCCACTGTCCCCGGCGATCACGGCGGCACGGTCATGACGGCGCGCCGGTCCCGCCCCCGGCGAGCACCTTCGCCTCCACCTCCGGGTCGAGGCCCTTGCGAGGCCGGTCCGGTCGCTGCGGCGCCGTGCCGCCGATCTCCTGGAGCCACGCCCAGGTGTCGGCGACGGTGTCCTCCACGGGACGGCAGCGCAGCCCGGCCGCGACGGCCCGCGACACGTCGGCGCTGTGCAGCGCCTCGTGCATGTCGCTGCCCGGCGGCACCCACACCGGCAGTTCCGTCCACGGCTCGATGCCGGCGGCGAGCACCACCTCGGGGTCGGTCCACCGCAGTTCCGCCCGGCCGCCGGTCACCCGGGCGCACGCCTCCAGGAAGGCGCCCATCGTCGTGTGCCCCTGCGGGCTGATCAGGTTGTACGGCCCGCTCAGCCCGGCCTCGGCCGCGTCGAGCGACCACTCGGCGAGGTCACGCGCGTCGACGTACTGCAGCGGCATGTCCCGCGGTCCCGGCGCCAGCACCGCGCCGCCGCGCGCCATGCGGCCCAGCCACCAGGGCAGCCGCCCCACGTTCTCGTACGGGCCGAGGATCAGCCCGGCCCGCACCAGCAGCGACCCGTCCGCGCCGAAGGCGTCCAGCGCGGCCAGTTCACCGCCCCGCTTGTCCTCCGCGTACGCGGTCTGCTCCGCGTCCGCCGAGCCCTCGACCAGCGGCGCGTCCTCCGCGTACCCGGCGGGCGGCGCCCAGGCGTAGACCGAGCAGCTCGACACGTACACGTACCGTCCGGCGCGGCCCCGCAGCAGCCGCGCCGCGTCCCGCACCGCGCGGGGCGCCGCCGACCACGTGTCGACGACGGCGTCCCACTCGGCGTCGTCCGCGGCGAGGGCGGCGAGCCCGTCCGGCGCGGTGCGGTCGCCGTGCAGCGACCGCACCCCCGGCGGGGCCGGGTGCCGCCCCCGGTTGAACACCGTCACGTCCCAGCCGCGCCCCAGGGCCGCCTCCACGACGGCCCGCCCGACGAACTCCGTACCACCCAGCACCAGAAGCCTCATGCCGGTCACTCTGCCCGGCGCGGGCCCGGCACGGCACGCGAATCTGCCGTCGGCAGAGCCTCAGCGCCCGGTCGGCGGCACGTACTTGTAGCCGACGCGGCGCACGGTCTGGATCGCCGCCCGGTACTCGGCGCCCAGCTTGCGGCGCAGCCGGGCCACGTGCACGTCGACCGTACGGCCGTCGCCCACGTGCCCGTAGCCCCACACCGTGCTCACGAGCTGGTCCCGGGTGTGCACCCGGCCCGGGTGCGCGACGAGGTGCGCGAGCAGCTCGAACTCCAGGTAGGTCAGGTCGAGTTCACGCCCGTCGACCTCGGCGGTGCGGCGCACCGTGTCGATGCGGACGAGGGGCGCGCCGTCGTCGTCGCCGGCCGGGGCGGCGGCCTCCGGCCGGTCGGTCGCCGCGAGGAACGGCGGCCGCCGGCCGGCGGGGACGAGCACCAGGTAGCCGACCATCGGCGGCCGGCCCGGCAGCGCGGGCAGGGTGTGCGGCGGCGCGGGCAGCCAGGTGGCGCCCGGCGGCAGGAGGTCCGCCACGTCGAACGCCGGCTCCACGGCCTCGTCCCGGTCGACGGCGCGCAGCCGGTGCCGAGGGACGCCGGGGGAGTGGGCGGGGAAGGGAGCGGTGGTCAGGGAACGGGAGGTCGCCATGAGAGGTCAGCTCTTTCGCGCGAGGAGTGCGTCGGGAAAGGGCGACGGCCGCGAGGTCGTGGTCGGGGCGCCGCGGGACGTACGTCGTCCGCGCTGGCCGAAGGCCGGGGTACGGCTTTAGAGGGCCCGCGCGTTCACCGCGCGGCAACACACCCGGTCGAAGTCGTGGTGCTGACGGGACGGCCAGAAGGGCTCGAGGTCGTGACGACCCGTCGCGACGTGCTTCTGGATACCGGTCATGGACCCATTGAAGCAGACACCCACGTCCAGCAGGAGCCGTCTCTCACACAGTGGACGCCCGAACTCCCGCTCGCCCGCGCCCCCGACGACGCGAAGAGGGCGCCCACCGTCACGGTGGACGCCCTCTTCGCGCAAGGAGGCTGCGGGTCCTGCTCAGACCTGGCCGGCCTTCTCCAGCGCGGAGCAGCAGGTGTCGACGAGCAGGCGGGTCACCACGTACGGGTCGACGTTGGCGTTGGGACGGCGGTCCTCGATGTAGCCCTTGCCGTCCTTCTCGACCTGCCACGGGATGCGGACCGAGGCGCCGCGGTTGGAGACGCCGTACGAGTACTCGTTCCACGGGGCGGTCTCGTGCAGGCCCGTCAGGCGGTCGTCGATGCCGGCGCCGTAGTTCTTGACGTGGTCCAGCGGCTTGGAGCCCTCGCCGAGCGACTCGGCGGCGGTGATGATCGCCTCGTAGGTCTCGCGCATCGCCTTCGTGGAGAAGTTGGTGTGCGCGCCGGCGCCGTTCCAGTCGCCCTTGACCGGCTTCGGGTCGAGGGTGGCGGCGACGCCGAAGTCCTCGGCGGTGCGGTAGAGCAGCCAGCGGGCCACCCACAGCTGGTCGGAGACCTCCAGCGGCGCCAGCGGGCCGACCTGGAACTCCCACTGGCCGGGCATGACCTCGGCGTTGATGCCGGACAGGCCGAGGCCGGCCTTCAGGCAGTTGTCCAGGTGCGCCTCGACGACGTCACGGCCGAAGATCTCGTCCGAGCCGACGCCGCAGTAGTAGCCGCCCTGCGGGGCCGGGAAGCCGCCCTTGGGGAAGCCGAGGGGGTAGCCGTCCTTGAAGAACGTGTACTCCTGCTCGATGCCGAAGATCGGCTCCTGCGCGGCGAACCGCTCCGCGACCTCGGCCAGCGCGGCCCGCGTGTTGGTGGAGTGCGGGGTCATGTCCGTGTTGAGGACCTCGCACAGCACCAGGACGTCGTCGCCGCCGCGGATCGGGTCCGGGCAGGAGAAGACCGGCTTGAGCACACAGTCCGAGGCGTGGCCCTCGGCCTGGTTCGTGGAGGAACCGTCGAAGCCCCAGATCGGCAGCGCGTCCAGGCCGGCGGGCGCGCCCGCGATGATCTTCGTCTTGGAACGCAGCTTGGCCGTCGGCTCGGTGCCGTCGATCCAGATGTACTCAGCCTTGAAGGTCACGGGCCACATCCTTCGGGGGTGGGTCTAGGCGCACTTGCGGGTGCTGCGGCGCTGCGGCACTGGGGCGCCGCGGATACCCGGAAGCCTGTCAACAGGCGATTTCCCGGCCATTGCCCGAATGTGAACCCCGTGTTACCTGGTGGTCGTGTGGCGCGACTCACGCTGTGAGGGCGCGCGCGTGCCGGGAAGTCCCCGGAAAGCCCCTGATCAGGGGCCCGGTGGCGGCTTCGGGGCGACGGCTCGTATGCGATGGGAATGCGAGGGGGAACGGGCCCGCGGCGGGCGGAAGGGGGCGCTCGGCACCGCGCGAAAGGGGCGTGCGGCGGGGCGAAGGGGGCGTGCTGCGGGGTGAAGGGCGGCGGTCCTGCCGCGCCTGGCGGGCGCGGCAGGACCGTGACACGGGGGAGCGGTTCGCCGTCGGGCGCCGGGCCTCACCCCACCTTCTCGATCACGGCCCGGCGGATCAGGAACTTGCCGGGCTCACGGACCTGTTCGAACGCGGCGTCGTTGAGCAGGACGCAGCTCCCGGAGACGGACGTGACCTCCACGGTCGTGGACTTGCCGTTGTCCAGGTTGGTGACCTTCAGCTTCGTGCCCGCCGGGAACTCGCTGCTGGACGCGGCGGGCGGGCCGCCCTCCCCGGAGAGGGTCACCGTCGACCCGTCGCAGACCCGCTCACCGGCGGCCGGAGCCCCGTCGGCCGGCGCGCTCCCGGCGGGGGCCCCGCCCTCGGGCGCGGTCTCCGCCGGGGCCTCGCCGGCGGGCGCGCTCCCGGCGGGTGCGGACTGCGGCGGGCGCTGCTGCTCGGGCTGGGAGTCCTGAGCCGACTCCCCCGCCCCCGCGCCCGCCTCGCAGCCGGACGCCTCCTGCTTGCGCCGGATCTCGGCGATGACCGCCTCGCGGTTGGCGATCCGCGCCTCGGACTGCGCGTCCGGGGCGGCCCGCTGGCCCTCGATGAACCGCTGGTTGTTGCCGAGGGCGGTGGCCAGACCCTGGCAGACGACCGAGTCGCCGGCCGCCGACGGGGGCTGCGCGTTCGAGGCACCGGCCATGACGAAGGCCCCGCCGCCCGCCACCGTCGCGGCGCTCACCAGCAGCGCGATCTTCTTCTTCGTACTGAGCGTTCTCCTGCGCGACATGCGCGCCTCCTGAAGAGGTAGGGGAGCGTACGCCGCTATGTACGAGATGCCGAACGAGGTTGCTCAGCGCTCGGGGCCACCGCCGAAGTAACCTGTATCACACGCGAGTTGAAGGGTCGTCGCCCGCGCCCGGAGGTGCGACGGCAGTCGGTTTCAGGACCCGTCCGCACCCTGCTCGTACGCCGCGACGGTCTCGTTGACGTGCCCGAGCAGGCCCTCCGTCCGAGCGGTGAGCGCCGCCTCACCGGTCTCCGCGCCGTCGCCCCACTGCCCACTGGCGAACACCACGGACCGCACGGTCATCACCCGCCGGAACACACCGGCCGACCCCGGCGGCACCGTCGGCAGTCCCGCACCGGCCGGCGGATCGAGCGCGACGACCTGGTACGTCACCGGATCCATCGACGCCATCGCCATGACCCGCGAGGCGTCCTCCACGCGCCGGAAGCTCAGCACGGTGACCGTCACCTGCGAACGCCGCTCGGCGTCCGTGAACAGGGCCGCCGTCAGCCGCAGGCACTCCTCGCCCTGCTCGATCAGCTCGGCGAGCTCCGGGGACATGCCCCGCGCGCAGTCGGTGGTGGTGACCAGGTCGACCCGCTCGTACCGCGCGCCGTCCGCCAGCCGCACGCTCTTCTCCGGAAACGCCTGCTCCGGGCGGATCACGGGCCGGGCGAGCAGCGACGGCAGGGCGGACGGCGCGTCGGAGGGCAGCTCGGCGGCGACGGAGGGCACGGAGGGGACGGCCTCCCCGACGGAGCCGGTCGACGAGGGTGCGGCGGCCGCGCCCTCACCGCCGCCCCCGCCGGTCGCCAGCACGGCGCCCACGCCGATCGCCGCGACGAGGACGACTCCCACCGCGCCGCCGACCACGCGCCGCAGGCGCCGCCCCCGGCGTATCCGCTCCTGCTGCGCCTCCCACTGGGCGTACGACTGCGCGGCCCCGGCCCCGTAGGGATCCGGACCGGGCTGCGGGTGAGACTGTCCGTACGCCTGCCCGTAAGTCTGTCCGGGCGGCTGCCCGTACGACTGCCCGTAAGGGCTGTGCGGGGGCGGGGGCCCCTGCGGGCTTCCATGATCACCGAAGGTCATGGCCGCGCAGGGTAACAGCGAAGGGCGCCCACTCCCGCACCGAGCGACAAACCGCCAACTACCCGCACATCGGCGGCGAAAGACCGATCACCGGGACAAGGCGTCCCGTACGGCCTCCTCGGTGCGGGCCACGACCGCCGTGCCGTCGTCCGCCGTGATGATCGGGCGCTGGATCAGCTTGGGATGCACGGCGAGCGCCGCGATCCAGCGGCCCCGCGCGCTCTCGTCGCGCGGCCACTCCTTGAGGCCGAGCTCCTTGGCCACGGCCTCCTGGGTGCGGGTGATGTCCCAGGGCTCCAGACCGAGCCGGTCGAGTACGGCCCTGATCTCGTCCTCGCTCGGCACGTCCTCCAGATACCGGCGGACGGTGTAGTCGGCACCCTCCGCGTCGAGCAGGCTCACGGCGCTGCGGCACTTCGAACAGGCCGGGTTGATCCAGATCTCCATGCCGCCCACGGTACGCGAAAACCCGTCTCCCCCCTGCGTCACACCACCCCCGAAAGCCCTTGTGGCCAGGGGCTTTTGTCAGTGGTGGGCAGTAGAATAGAAGCAGTGTTCGAGAGCGGCGCCGGGGTCGCCGAGGTCCCCGGCCGGCGCTCTTACCGCGACAGGAGGATGCCTGTGCCCGCTGCCGCACTGAAGGCGAAGCCACTGCCCACCCAGTCCACCGCGAAGCGTCCCGTCCTGCTCGACCTGCCCTACGCCCCCGTGGAGAAGCGCCCGTTGCCGCCGGGCCGCCCCCGCGAGTGGTACATCACGCACAACCGGCGTCTGAAGGCGATGCGGCTCGCGATCGCCCTGCTCGACTCCGGCGTCCACGTCCCGAACCAGGCCCGCAACGAGACGATACGGAAGACGGCGGAGACGATCGGCGTCCACCCGCCGTCGGACACCACGTGCCACATGGTGCGCGCGCTGATGCGCTACTGCCGCTGACCGGAGGCACGCGTACGTCCGGTGCCGGGCACCCCGCTGCGACGGGGTGCCCGGCACCGGTGTCTCCGCCCCTGGCCGCTCAGGCCGCCAACTCCCGCTCCAGCGGCGTCCGGAAGCGCGGAGTCACCCGCGTCGGGCCGACCCAGCCGCGCAGCCGCTCGGCCTCCGCCGCGATCGCCGCCTCCGCGTCGCGGCCAAGGCCCCGCGTGTCGAGGAGCCGCCAGACGACCTCCCCGTCGGCGCGCTGCGCCCAGCCGCCGACCACCCGGCCGTCCCACCACACCGTCGGCCCCACGTTCCCGCTCCGGTCGAACAGGGCCGCGCGCAGCTCCGGCGCCAGATACCAGTCCCGCTGCTGCCAGCCCATCGCCGTCGGGTCCAGGGCGGGCAGCAGCGCGGCCCACGGCCCGTCCGGCGCGGCCACGGGAGCCTCGTCGCCGTCGGCCACGAACCCCGTGCCCTCGTCCAGCGACACCTGCCGCGCCCCGATCGCGGCGAGCGCCCCGCGCACGTCCGTCACGCGCCACCCCGTCCACCACTTCAGGTCCGCCTCCGTCGCCGGCCCGCACGCCGTGAGCCAGCGCCGCAGCAGCGCGGCCCGGGCCTCGGCCGGGTCCAGCCCGGGATGCTCCGGGGCGAGCGCCCAGCGGAACTGGCCCGACGTCCAGGAACCGAGCGGCCGGCCCCGTACGACCTTCCCCTCGACGCCCAGCACCTTCAGCAGCCGCGTCGACACGGTGTGCACGCCCTCGTAGCTCTTGCCGGCCGCGTACACGAACTGTTCCTTCAACCGCGGCTCGTCCACGGCGAGTTCGGCCGCCGTGGCCTGCCCGCGCCGGCCCAGCGCGGCCAGCGTCGCCGCTTCCACCTCCGCCAGCCAGGCCGCGTCCGGCGCCCCGGCCGCAGCCATCTGCTTCAGCAGCGAGGCACGCTCGCGCGCGGCGACCGTCAGCCCCGTCGACGCGTGCACGACGGCGGTCAGGCCGGCGGGGAACACGAACACGGTGTGCCGCATGCCGTGCATCCGTACCAGGGCACGGTCCTCGTACAGCGCCCGCTCGGTCTCGGGCACGGTCTTCGCCGGGTCCGCGAGCCGCGCGCCCACCGCGAGGAACACGGTCGCCGGATCCGTGCCGTGCAGCGCTACCAGCGAGTCGGCGACCTCCTCGGGCCCCGCCGCCCGGGCCGCCCCGGCCAGCCGGTGCCGCACCGCGAGCCGCGCCCGCCGCTCCACCACGGAAATGTGCCGCTGCCGCTCACCCATGCACGCCTCCCCACTCACCACGCTCGGTACGCCCATCCTCGCGGACGCCACTGACAGCGGGGGCGGGCGCAGGCGCGAGGCGCCCGGGCCCGGGAGGCGAAGTCAGAAGGGCGGGCGGAACCCGCCGAGACCGAGCAGCACGATCAACGCCGCCATGCCACCGAGCACGAGCACGGCCGACAACCAGGCCGGCCGGTGCCGCGCGGCCTTCCGCGTCGGCTCGGGCCGGAACGGCACCGGCCCCGGCGGATCGTGCTTCCAGCGCGCGGCCAGCATCCGGGCCCGCGCCGACGGCTCCTTGTGCTCGGCCCCGTCGGCCCAGCGGATGTCGAACTCCCGCTCCTCGAACTCGTCACGCCCGGACATCCTGGTCACCCCCCGTACTCGGCGGTCGTCGGCCACCGGCAGTCGCCCGATCGAACGTCCGTCCGGTGCCAAACCCAGGATACGGCGAGGACCCGCCTTCCCCGAAGGGACGGCGGGTCCTCGTGCGAACCCCCGGGCCGGTGAGCGGCCCGGTGCCTGTCACACGTCGAAGTACAGCTCGAACTCGTGCGGGTGCGGGCGCAGCTGGAGCGGGGCGATCTCGTTCGCGCGCTTGTAGTCGATCCACGTCTCGATCAGGTCGGACGTGAACACGTCGCCCTGGAGGAGGAACTCGTGGTCGGCCTCCAGGCGGTCGAGGACGGCGCCGAGGGAGGTCGGGACCTGCGGGACGCCCGCGTGCTCCTCGGGAGCCAGCTCGTACAGGTCCTTGTCGATCGGCTCGGCCGGCTCGATCTTGTTCTTGATGCCGTCCAGGCCCGCGAGGAGCAGCGCCGAGAAGGCGAGGTACGGGTTGCCGGAGGAGTCGGGCGCGCGGAACTCGACGCGCTTGGCCTTCGGGTTGGAGCCCGTGATCGGGATGCGCATCGCGGCGGAGCGGTTGCGCTGCGAGTACACCAGGTTCACCGGCGCCTCGAAGCCCGGCACCAGGCGGTGGTACGAGTTCACCGTCGGGTTGGTGAACGCCAGCAGCGACGGGGCGTGCTTGAGGATGCCGCCGATGTAGTAGCGGGCGGTGTCCGACAGGCCCGCGTAACCGGCCTCGTCGTAGAACAGCGGGTCGCCGTTGCTCCACAGCGACTGGTGGACGTGCATGCCCGAGCCGTTGTCGCCGAAGATCGGCTTCGGCATGAAGGTCGCGGTCTTGCCGTTGCGCCAGGCCACGTTCTTCACGATGTACTTGAAGAGCTGGAGGTCGTCGGCCGCGGCGAGCAGCGTGTTGAACTTGTAGTTGATCTCCGCCTGGCCGGCGGTGCCCACCTCGTGGTGCTGGCGCTCGACCTTCAGGCCGGCCCGGTCCAGCTCCAGGGAGATCTCGGCGCGCAGGTCGGCGAAGTGGTCGACCGGCGGCACCGGGAAGTAGCCGCCCTTGTAGCGGACCTTGTAGCCGCGGTTGTCCTCCAGGGCGCCGGTGTTCCAGGCGCCGGCCTCGGAGTCGATGTGGTAGAAGGACTCGTTCGCGCTGGTCGCGAAGCGGACGCTGTCGAAGACGTAGAACTCGGCCTCGGGGCCGAAGTACGCCGTGTCGGCGATGCCGGTGGACGCGAGGTAGGCCTCGGCCTTCTTCGCCACGTTCCGCGGGTCACGGGAGTACTGCTCGCCGGTGATCGGGTCGTGGATGAAGAAGTTGACGTTGAGCGTCTTGTCACGGCGGAACGGGTCCACCCGGGCCGTCGACAGGTCGGCGCGCAGCGCCATGTCGGACTCGTGAATGGCCTGGAAGCCGCGGATGGAGGAGCCGTCGAAGGCCAGCTCCTCGTCCGGGTCGAACGCCTCGGCGGGCACCGTGAAGTGCTGCATGACGCCCGGGAGGTCGCAGAACCGGACGTCGATGAACTTGACGTCCTCGTCCGCGATGAACTTCTTGGCCTCGTCGGCGTTCTGGAACATCCAGCTCCTCCTACTCCCGACCGTCCCGCCGGGGTGGTAGTTCGTTCGTGCGGCCAGTGCGGGTGGCACACGCTGACCTCGACCCTAGGGACGCGTGATTTCTCCGGCGTGACCCATTTGTTTCGCACAAGTTAACCGGCTTCCGGTCGGGTCGACCGGCTCTCGTTCCACCGTAGCCCCGGAGCACCCCACCGGCCCCCGGGCCCGACCGGGCGCAGTACCGTGGACGCGTGGACAACAGGGAAGCATTCGGGTCATGGCTGTCGGGGCCGCGCGCGGCCTTGGAGAACGCGGGCGCGGAACTCGGCTACCGGGGCGAGCGGCTGGGCCTGCCGGAGCACGGACCCGGCTCGATCGCCCGGCCCGGGCGGCGCGTCGGCGCGCTGGCCGTGGACTGGAGCCTCTGCCTCTTGATCGCATACGGTCTGATCACTGACGGCTACGGCCAGGCCACCGGCAACTGGGCCCTGCTGATCTTCTTCGTGCTCAGCGTCCTCACGGTCGGCACCATCGGCTGCACACCCGGCAAGCGGCTCTTCGGCCTGCGGGTGGTCGCCCTGGACACGGGTACGGTCAACCCCCTGCGGGTCCTGCTGCGCACGGTGCTGCTGTGCCTGGCGATCCCGCCGCTGGTCTGGGACCGCGACGGCCGCGGCCTGCACGACCGGCTGGCCCGCACGGTGGAAGTGCGCGTCTGACCCGTCCGGTGCACAGGACGAAGGGGCGCCCGGAGTGATCCGGGCGCCCCTTCGTCGTACGGCGCAAGGACGTGTGCGTCAGCGGGCCTTCGGGCCGCCCTTCGGCAGCTTCATGCCCTTCGGCATCGGACCCTTCGGCAGCGGCATGTTGCTCATCAGGTCGCCCAGCGCGCGCAGCCGGTCGTTGGTCGTGGTGACCTGCGGGCCGGTGAGCACGCGCGGCAGCTTCAGCATGGTGGTGCGCAGCTTCTTCAGCTCGACCTGGCCCTCGCCGGTGCCGACGATCAGGTCGTGCACCGGCACGTCGGCCACGATGCGGTTCATCTTCTTCTTCTCGGCGGCCAGCAGGCCCTTCACCCGGTTCGGGTTGCCCTCGGCGATCAGCACGATGCCGGCCTTGCCGACGGCGCGGTGCACCACGTCCTGGCTGCGGTTCATCGCCACGGCGGGGGTCGTGGTCCAGCCCCGGCCGATGTTGTCCAGCACCGCCGCTGCCGCGCCCGGCTGGCCCTCCATCTGCCCGAAGGCGGCCCGCTCGGCCCGGCGCCCGAACACGATCGCCGTCGCGAGCAAGGCGAGCAGGAGGCCCAGGATGCCGAGATAGATGGGGTGACCGATCAAGAAACCGATCGCGAGGAAGACACCGAAGGTGACGATTCCGACTGCCGCGAGTACAAGACCGATCTTCTTGTCGGCCCTGCGGGTCATCTTGTAGGTCAGGGCGATCTGCTTCAGTCGCCCGGGGTTCGCAGCGTCCGCTGCGGTTTCCTTCCTCGCCATGACAAGAAGTCTACGTGTCCCCAGGAGCGCGGACGACGGCAGTGCCAGCCGGAGCGCGGGCGGCGGGCCGGCCGCGGGGGACCGGGGAGGATCAGAGGCGGCCGGACACGGTCTCGTCGAGGACGCGCTGCGCCTCGACGCGGTCCTTGGCGCGGCGGCGGTCCTCCAGTACGGAGGTCCAGGCGTTGCGACGGGCGGTGCGCTGGCCGCTGCTCATCAGCAGCGACTCGACGGCGCGCAGTGCGGTGCCGAACGACGGAATGGCGGTGGCGCGGACGGGCGCGGCCTGCATCGTGGAGGTCCCCCCTCGGAGCGGATACGGGTGTACGACCTGTGATTCCAGGGTCACTGATTGGTGTTACCAGGGCGTGACCGACCGGTCAAACACCCATGAAGCCCCGATGTGGCGCCCCGAAACACGGACGCGGCCCCGACGTACGTCCTCAGCTGGGAGGACGGTCGGGACCGCGTCGTATCGGTCACTACCGGCGAGTAGTCACTTGTGCGCGACTTCACACGCGGCCAAGGGCTCGCGTGAGGACGACGGGTGACGGGGCGTCAGACGGCCTGCGCGGCGACCTGGGCGTCGCCCTGTCCCGGAGCGGCCGAGTGGCGCTGCTCGATCGCCATCCGGTAGAGCCGCCCGGCGCGGTAGGAGGACCGGACCAGCGGACCGGACATCACGCCGGAGAAGCCGATCTGCTCGGCCTCCTCCTGGAGCTCCACGAACTCGTGAGGCTTCACCCACCGCTCCACCGGGTGGTGGCGCACCGAGGGGCGCAGGTACTGCGTGATGGTGACCAGCTCGCAGCCCGCGTCGTGCAGCTGGCGCAACGCGTCGCTGACCTCCTCGCGGGTCTCGCCCATGCCGAGGATCAGGTTCGACTTGGTGACCAGGCCGTAGTCGCGGGCGGCGGTGATGACCTGGAGCGAACGCTCGTAGCGGAAGCCGGGGCGGATGCGCTTGAAGATGCGCGGGACCGTCTCGACGTTGTGCGCGAAGACCTCGGGGCGGGAGGAGAAGACCTCGGCCAGCTGCTCCGGGACCGCGTTGAAGTCGGGGGCGAGCAGCTCCACCTTGGTGCGGCCGGCCTCGCGGTCCGCGGTCTGCTGGTGGATCTGGCGCACGGTCTCGGCGTACAGCCAGGCGCCGCCGTCCTCCAGGTCGTCGCGGGCGACGCCGGTGATGGTGGCGTAGTTGAGGTCCATCGTGACGACGGACTCGCCGACGCGGCGCGGCTCGTCGCGGTCGAGGGCCTCGGGCTTGCCGGTGTCGATCTGGCAGAAGTCGCAACGCCGGGTGCACTGGTCGCCGCCGATGAGGAAGGTGGCCTCGCGGTCCTCCCAGCACTCGTAGATGTTCGGGCAGCCGGCTTCCTGGCAGACCGTGTGCAGGCCCTCGCTCTTCACGAGGTTCTGCATCTTGGTGTACTCGGGGCCCATTTTCGCCCGGGTCTTGATCCACTCGGGCTTGCGCTCGATGGGGGTCTGGCTGTTGCGGACCTCCAGGCGCAGCATCTTGCGTCCGTCGGGTGCGACTGCGGACACGGCTGGCTCCCTAGCGTTGATTCTTCGGCGTCCACCAGGGTACGCCCGTTGATTTGGTGGCCGGCGTGGGTGCTGGCCTGCGCCTGCGGCGGCCGCCGCCCCGGGCGCCCGTGCGGCCGGACGGCCCCGTCCTCAGGCGCCGGTCGGGGCGACCGGTTCCGGGGTCTTCTCGACCACCCTCGGCTTCAGCTCGGCGTTCTCCAGGATGTCCCTCAGGTGCCGCTCGACGACCGGCAGGACCTCGTCGATCGTCACGTCGCGGCCCAGCTCGCCGGCCAGGGAGGCGACCCCCGCGTCGCGGATGCCGCACGGGATGATCCGGTCGAACCACTTGTTGTCCGGGTTCACGTTCAGCGCGAAGCCGTGCATCGTGACGCCCTTGGCGACGCGGATGCCGATGGCCGCGATCTTGCGGTCCTCGCGGCGCTGGCCCGCGTTGGAGGGGGCGTAGTCGGGGCCGTTCAGGCGGGGGTCGAACTCGTCGTCCGTCAGGCGCGGGTCGAAGTCCAGGGACAGCCCGCCGAGCGCGGGACGCTCCGCCACCGGGTCGCCGAGCACCCACACGCCGCTGCGGCCCTCGACCCGCGTCGTCTCCAGGCCGAAGTCGGCGCAGGTGCGGATCAGGGCCTCCTCCAGGCGGCGCACGTGCGCCACGACGTCCACCGGGCGGGGCAGCTTCTGGATCGGGTAGCCGACGAGCTGGCCCGGTCCGTGCCAGGTGATCTTGCCGCCGCGGTCCACGTCGATGACCGGGGTGCCGTCGAGGGGGCGCTCACTGTCCTCCGTGCGCCGGCCGGCCGTGTAGACCGGAGGGTGCTCCAGCAGCAGCACGGTGTCGGGGACACGGTCCTCGAAGCGCGCCGCGTGCACCCGGCGCTGCTCGTCCCATGCCACCTGGTAGTCCACGGCCTCGGCACCGAAACCCATGCGGACGAACCGCAGCTCACTCACGGCAAGCGCCTCCCTGGAAGTCGTAAGGCACGAAACGTGCCTACGCCACTGTACGACCGCCTCTGGCCGTCAGCCTCGCGGCCAATCCTCACACGATCGGATGAATGCCTGCTGGAATGTGCGATCGCCTGGCTACGCTCCGCTACATTCGCGCCGACCACGAGGCCATAAGGGCTGCTCACAGGCAATCCGGGCACTTCGTCCCGGAAGGCAGGAGACCGCACCGCAGATGACGGAACGACCCGCGCAGCGCACTCCCAACCGCCAACTCGCCGCGCTCATCGCAGAAGCGGGATTCTCCAACGCAGGTCTGGCCCGTCGCGTCGACCAGCTCGGCCTCGAACACGGGCTGGACCTGAGATACGACAAGACGTCCGTCACCCGGTGGCTGCGCGGCCAGCAGCCCCGCGGCACCACCCCCGCCCTGATCGCCGAGGTGTTCACCCGCCGCCTCGGCCGCCGGCTCACGGCGCAGGACCTCGGGCTCGACGCCTGCGCGCCCGTCTACGCCGGGCTGGAGTTCGCCGCCACCCCCGACGAGGCCGTCGACATCGTCAGCGGACTGTGGCGCAAGGACTCCGGCAGCCACGCCGAACTCCGCAAGATCGCGTTCACCCCGGCGGGGCTCGTCGTGCCCAGCCGGGACTGGCTCATCGGCCGGCCCGACGACAAGGTCGCCCGCACCGAGGTCCCCACGCGCGTACCCGCCCAGGGCCGCCCTGCGGTACGCCGCCCCGCCGGGCCGGAACAGGCCGCCGCGCTCGCCGCCCGGCGCGGGCCCGCCGACCGCGGCCCCGGCCAGCGGGTCACCGGCGGCGACATCGCGGCGCTGCGCTCCGTCGGCGAACTGTTCCGCACCCTCGACGACATGTACGGCGGCGGCCACGCGCGCCAGGCCCTCGTGCGGTACCTGGAGCACGAGTGCGAGCCGATGCTGCGCGGCAGCTACGGCGAGCAGGCCGGCCGCCGCCTGTTCGCCGCCGCGGCCGAGCTCACGAGGCTCGCCGGCTGGACGTCGTACGACATCGCCGCGCACGGGCTCGCGCAGCGCTACTTCGTGCAGGCGCTGCGGCTCGCCCAGGCGGCGGCGGACCGGGCCTACGGCGCGTACGTGCTCGTCACCATGAGCCGGCAGGCCGTCTACCTCGGCCACGGACGGGAGGCCGTGCAGCTCGCGCGCGTGGCGCAGCAGGGCGTCGGCACCACCGTGCCGCCCGCCCTCCAGGCGCTGCTGCACGCCGCCGAGGCCCGCGGGCACGGCGTGCTCGGCGAGGTGCGCGCCTGCACCGCGTCCCTCGTCCGGGCCGAGCGCGCGCTGGAGACCGCCCGGCCCGGTGACGAGGTGCCGCACTGGGCGCGGTTCTTCGACGAGGCGCAGCTCGCGGACGAGTTCGGGCACTGCCACCGCGACCTCCAGCAGTTCCGGGCCGCCGCGCAGCACGCCGAGCGCTCGCTGCAACTGCGCGCGCCCGCGCAGGCCCGCAGCCGCGTGTTCTGCAAGGTCGTCCTCGCCACCGCCCGCCTCGGCCTCGGCGAACTCGACGAGGCCTGCCGCCTCGCCGCCGAGGCCGCGGGCCAGGCCGCGGAGATGCGCTCGGTGCGGGCCGTGGAGTACGTCAGGGACTTCGAACGCCGCCTGGAGCCCTACCGGGACGCGGCGGCGGCCCGCGGCTACCGGGACCGGGTGGCGGCCCTGGCCTGAGGTTCCCGCGCCCGGCACCCGCCGCCGTCCCTCGCCGTGACGGCCGCTCCGGTACCGACCGGACCGGCCGTCACGGCACGGCTCACGCCGCCGAGGGCATCGTCCGCGAGGGTTCCGCCGCGTGCATCGAGCCGCCCGCCCCCAGGTCCGCGAGGATCGCCGTCGACGCCCGGTGGCCCGAGTGGAGGGCGCCCTGTACCGTGCTGGTGTCCCGGTGGTCGCCGCACACGTAGAGGCCCGCCAGCAGGCGCACCGGGCGGCACAGGTCGTGTGGCGCGCCCATCGCCGGGACCGCCTCGGGGGTGTGCCGTACGGCGAGCGTCTCCCAGCCCGTCGTCGACGTGCCGTAGAGACGTGCGAGGTGTGTGCGGACCGCCGTGTCGACGTCCGGCGGCGGTGTGCCGAGGACCGTCGACGTCACCAGCGTGCGGCCGGCCGGCGCGCGCGAGGGGTCCACGCGGCTGACCACCGCCGTGTGCGCCACGGGCCCGCCCCGGTCCGCGTCCAGCACCAGGGACGCGCCCGTGGCCGGCGGCTCCGCCGTGGTGTGGTGCAGCACGGTCACCGGATGGAAGTCCGGCACCCGCAGCCCGGGCAGCAGCTCGGCGGCGGCCCGCGCGTCCGTCGCCACCAGCACCGCCCGGCAGCGGATCTCGCCGTGCTCCGCCGTCGTCACCGACGTCGTGGACACCGCCGTGACCCGCACCCCGGTGTGCACCGAGCCCGGCGGCAGCGAGCCCGCCAGCAGCTCGGGCAGCGCCTCCGCGCCGCCCTCCGGCAGACACAGCCGCCCCGCCGCGAAGGCCCGCAGGGCGAGGTCCGCGCACCGGCTGGACGTCGTCAGCTCCGGGTCGCACAGCAGCGCCGCGAGCAGCGGCCTGACGAACCCCTCGATGGTGCGGGCGGGCAGACCGCGCGCCGCCAGCGCCCTGGCCGCCGGCATCTCCGGCCGCGCCAGCAGCCGTTCGACGGGCGTGCCCGCGAGCCGGGTCAGCGCGGCGCCGAGCCGCGCCTGGTCGACGGCGCCGCCGAGCGGGGCGCCGGTACGGCCGCGCGGCACACCCCCCGGCCGGCTCCGAGGCGCACTCCCCGGCCGGCTGCGCGGCACATCCCCCGGCCGCCCCGCCGTCCCGGCCGTCGGCAGCGGCCTCCGGGGTGCCGGTACGGACCGGGGAGCGCTCGCGAGGGCGCGTACGGCATGGAGTGCGCTCCTTGCGCCCCCCGCGCCGGTCTGCGCGCCCGCGCGGTGGTGCCGTCCTTCGCTGTGCAGCAGGACCCCCGGTGCGAACGGGCGCAGCACCAGCCCCTCCAGACCCGGCGTCAGCCGCAGCCCCGGATACGCCGTGGACAGCAACTGTCCGATTCTGTCGAGCTTGAAGCCGTCGATCTTCTCCGTCGCCATCCGTCCGCCCACCCCGTGGGCGGCCTCCAGCACGACGGTCGACACTCCTGCGCCGGTCAGCCGATGAGCCGCCGCGAGCCCGGCGACCCCGGCTCCCACGACGACGACGTCCGCCTGATTCACGGGCTCAAGCACGTGCCCCTCCTCGAGGTTGCGCGGCAGCTGGAGACCTCATGCCCCCAACCGGCTCCAGGGATACCCGAGTTCGGCACGAGGTTAGGCCCGTGATCCGCCCTGCGGAGTCGCGCACGCACAGGGCACGGGCGCACGACGGTCGCATGCCCGTCCCCGCCGCCCACAGCCCGCGGCCCGCCAGACGACCTTGCCCGCGTCCCGCCTCACAGCGCCGCCCGGATCGCCTCCTCGACCTCCGGGAACGCGAACCGGAACCCCGACTCCAGCAGCCGCGCCGGCAGCACCCGCGCACTGCCCAGCACGTCCCCGGCCATCTCGCCCAGCACACCCCGCAGCACCGGGGCCGGCACCGTGAACGGCGTCGGCCGGCGCAGCACCCGGCCCATCGCCGCGGTCACCTCACGGTTCGTCGCGGGACGCGGCGCGGTGAGGTTGAAGGGCCCCGACAGGCCGTCCGTGTCGAGAAGGTGACGCAGCGCCGCCACCTCGTCGTGCAGCGCGACGAACGACCAGTACTGCCGCCCGTCGCCCAGCCGCCCCCCGAGCCCCGCCCGGAAGAGCGGGAACAGCCGCCCCCACGCCCCGCCCCCGCGGGCCACCACCAGCCCGGTGCGGGCCAGCACCGTCCGCACGCCCGCCTCCCGCGCGGGCGCCACCGCCGCCTCCCACTCCACGCACAGCGACGGCAGGAACCCCTCGCCCGCGGGCGCGCTCTCGTCCACGGCCCGCTCGCCGGTGTCCCCGTAGAAGCCGATCGCGCTGCCGTTCACGAACACCCGGGGCCGCTCGCCCGGATCCAGCGCGGCGAGCGCCCCGGCGAGCGCCGCCGTCCCGTCCACCCGGCTGGAGCGGATCCGCTCCTTGTACGCCGGCGTCCAGCGGCGGTCGCCGACCCCGGCCCCGGCCAGGTTGACCACCGCGTCGCACCCGGCGAGCCCCGCCGCGTCCACGGACCGCCGCTGCGGATCCCACCGCACCTCGTCCGCCGCACGCGGCTCCCGGCGCACCAGGCGCACCACCTCGTGCCCGTCGGCGGTCAGGGACCGCACCAGGGCGCTGCCGACGAGACCGGACGCGCCGGCCACCGCGATACGGGAAGCTGCCATGCGCCCATCCTGCCGCGCCCGGCGGCGAAAAACCGATGACCGGCCGCGACGCGTGCCCCGTACAGTGGCCGTCATGCCGCATCCGTCCATCCGCCGCGCCACGCTCGCCGACGAGGAACCGCTCGCGCGGCTCGACCTGGCCACCTGGTCGCCCCTGCACGCGGTCACCCCGCGCCCGGACGGCCTGGAGCCGTTCTTCCGGGAGCGCTGCGGGCCCGACGACCACCTCGTCGCCGAGCTGGCCGGGCGCGTCGTGGGCTATGTGCGGCTCGGCTTCCCCACGGAACTCGCCTCCAACCGGCACGTCCGGCAGATCCGCGGTCTCGCCGTCGCGGACGAGGCCCGCGGCCTGGGGATCGGCCGGGCCCTCGTCCGCGCCGCCGTCGAGGAGTCCCGCCGCCTCGGCGCCCGCCGCATCACCCTGCGCGTCCTCGGCCACAACACCGCGGCCCGCAAGCTGTACGAGTCCGAGGGCTTCGTCGTCGAGGGCGTCCAGCCGGAGGAGTTCCGCCTGGACGGCGCCTACGTCGACGACGTGCTGATGGGACAGTCCCTGGTCCCCGTCGCCCAGGGCTGACAGCGGCGGCGCCGTGCCTACGGCCCGGTCGGCTCCCCGGTGTCCACCGGCGCCGTCGCGTCCGCCGCGCGCGCCGCGTCGCCGGCGACCTCGGCCGCCGTCAGCACGTACCCCGTCCCGGCGTCCGAGGTGGAACGGGCGAACACCACGCCGTACACCTCGCCGCCCGTCGTGAGCAGCGGTCCGCCGGAGTTGCCGGGCCGGACCGTGGAGCGGATCGAGTAGATCTCACGGGTCACGCTCGCGTCGCTGTAGATGTTCTGCCCGGTCGCGTGCACCCGGCCCGCGACCGTCGCCGCCCGCAGATCCAGGTCGCCGTCCTCCGGATAGCCCGCGACGACCGCCGGGTCGCCGCGCCGGGCACCGTCGTCGAACCGCAGCGCAGGCGCCCGCAGATCCGGCACGTACAGCACCGCCACGTCCTTGTCCGGGTCGAACAGCACCACCCGCGACTCGTACGTCCGCCCCACCCCGCCGACCCGTACGCCCGGCGCGTCGATGCCGGCCACCACGTGCGCGTTCGTCATCACGTGCCGCGGCGCGTACACGAAGCCGCTGCCCTCGCGGCCCACGTCCCCGGTGACGCCCTCGATCTTGACCGTGCTCAGCTTCGCCGCGTTCGTGGCGCTCGCCGTGACGCTGTCGCCGGAGGGCCTGGCCACCTCGGCCGTCGACTCGCTCTCGAACGGGTTGAACACCTGCGGGAAGCCCGCCTCCGTCAGCGCCGACGTCGCCCCCGAGAACCACGTGGGCGTCGTGTCCGGCATCGCCCCCTGCACCGCGCCCAGCAGCCGCGAGTCCCGGATCGCGCTCGTGACCAGCGGCGACGAGGACACCGCCAGCACGCTCGCCGCCACCCACGCCACGATCAGCGCCGCCGCCGCGTTCGCCACCGCCCCGCCGACGCCGTCCGCCGCCCGCAGCGGGCCCCGCTCCAGCTCACGCCGCAGCCGCATCGCGGGCCGCCCGGCCAGCTCGTGCCCCACGGCCGCCGGCACCAGCACCGTCAGCACGGCCGTCACCGTCGCCCGCGTCGTCCCCGGCGTCACCAGGCCCATGACCCACGGCAGGACCCACACACCGACGACCGCGCCGCCGACGAACCCGGCGAGCGAGACACAGCCGGCCACCAGCCCGCGGCGGCAACCGGACGCCGCGTAGGCCAGGACCACCGGCACCAGCAGGATGTCGAGCAGCTCCACGACACCGCCTTCCTTTCGGACCCCACCCCCGACCCCACGTAGTACGTGCCGGCGGGGCCCGATGATCAGCGCGGACCGCCGCGGACCGGACGGGGTTCCACCGGGTGGCACAGCACGCGTCGCGGGCCCGGCGGAACGGACCGACAGTGGGAGCATGCGTGTCGTCCGAAGCGCGCGAGGGGCACGACAACCGCGCGCGGGCCGGATACCCGGCCTGCCAGGCGCCGTCCCGGCGCTGCTGTGCTGGCTGCCCGGGCTCGCCGCCGTCGGGGCGCTCGTGCTGTGCGCACACGGCGTCGACCGGCGCCCCGCCGCCGCCCCCGCGATCCGCCCCGCCGCGCAGTACCACGCCCCCCGGCCACACATCGTGCCGCGCTCCGTCTGGCTGGGCGACGCCGCCCGTCCCCAGCCCCGGCCGCGCTACGACGACCGGGTCGTCGCCGTGTTCGTCCACCACACCGACACGCCCAACGACTACGACTGCGCCGACACCCCCCGCATCCTGCGCGACCTCTACACGGGCCAGACCGGCGCCCGCGACTGGGACGACATCGGCTACAACTTCGTCGTCGACCGCTGCGGCACCGTCTACGAGGGCCGCGCCGGAGGCGTCACCCGGGCCGTCACCGGCGCCCACACCCAGGGCTTCAACCACCGCACCACCGGTATCGCCGCCCTCGGCACCTTCACCGCCGGCGTCCCCGTACCTCAGGAGATCACTGACGCCGTCGCCGCCGTCGCCGCCTGGAAACTCGGCCCGTCCGGCACCGACCCGCGCGCCGTGGTCGACCTGGTGTCCAGCAACGGCCACAGCCGGTACGCGGCCGGCGCCACCGCCTCCCTGCCCGCCGTCGCCGGCCACAACGACGGCTACATGACCACCTGCCCCGGCGCCGAGCTCACCGCCCGCCTCCCCGCCATCCGCGGCCAGGCCGCCCTGCTGCAGGGCAGGAAGTAGCGTGCCGGGGCAGGCAGGACAAGGCGCTCGGGCCGCAGCCGCGGCTCAGGCCCGGAACCGGTCCCACAGGCGCGGATACCGCTCCGACAGCGCCCGCTCGTTCTCGAAGTCGACCGGCGTGCCCTCCGGCTCCGCCGGCGGCGGCGCGAGGTCCAGGTCCGGCGCGACGACCCCCGTCAGCTGCTCGTACGCCTCGTCCGCCGCGTAACCGAGTTCCTCGGCGTCCCCGTCGAGCTCCTCGTCGAAGTCGCCCAGCAGATCGGCGAGCGCGTCCGGGTCGTGCAGCGCCCCCTCGAACACCTCGCGTCCCTGGCCGATCAGCCAGCACCGGAAGAAGTCGAAGGCGTCGTCGCTCGCGCCGTCCAGCAGCACCCACGCGGCACCCCACAGGTCCCAGCGGTAGGCGCGGTTGTAGCGGACCTCGAAATGGCGCGCGAAGTCCAGGACCGCTTCCGGGTCGAGGCCCAGCAGCCGCTCCACGAGCTGGTCGGCCTGCTCCTCGGGATCGCCGTCGGCGGCCTCCCGGGCGTCGTCCACCAGCCGCCAGAACTCCGTCTCGTCCATCACGGGTCCAGCATCGGCCCTCGGGCCACCGGTCGCACGCGGAGTGCGGCGGATCGTTATGCGCCGTACAGGGCCGCCAGCCGCCGCGCGTCCGCCGTGAACCGCGCCCGCAGCCCCTCGGGCGCCAGCACCTCCGCCTCCGGTCCGAGCGCCGCGAGCTGCGTGTGGGCGACCTCCTCCGACTCCACCGGCAGGGTCACCGTCACCCAGCCCTCGCCGTCCGGGCCGCCCGCCGCGTCGAGCGCCTCCCGCGCGGACAGCGGGTCCACCGCGTACGGCAGCCTGCGCGCCCCCTCCGGGGAGAGCCGCACCACGACCTCCGCCCGCAGCAGGGACCGCGCGAACTGCTCGGCCCGCTCCTCCCAGAACGCCGGCAGATCGAAGTCCGGATCCCGCTCGAACCGCTCCTCGCCCGCCTCCACCGCCGTGAACCGGTCGATCCGGTACACCCGGAACGACTCCCGGCCCGCCACCCGCGCGCACAGGTACCAGACGCCCGCCTTGAGCACGAGCCCGTACGGCTCCAGCTCCCGGACGACCTCCTCCTCCCCGCGCCGGTAGCGCGCCGCGATCCGCCGGTCGTCCCACACCGCGTCCGCGACCGCCGGCAGCAGCCGGGGCGTGCGGGGCTCCCGGAACCAGTTCGGCGCGTCCAGGTGGAACCGCTGCGCCGCCGTGCGCGAGGCGTCCCGCAGCGACGGCAGCAGCGCCGCCGACACCTTCAGCCGGGCCGCTGACGCCGCGTCCTCCAGACCCATCTCGCGCAGCGCCCCCGGCACCCCCGACAGGAACAGCGCCTCGGCCTCGCCTCGGTGCAGCCCCGTCAGCCGCGTCCGGTACCCGCCGACCAGCCGGTACCCGCCGGCCCGGCCCCGGTCCGCGTACACCGGCACGCCCGCCTCCGACAGCGCCTGCGCGTCCCGGGTGACGGTCCGCTCCGACACCTCCAGCTCCCGCGCCAGCTCGGCGGCGGTCATGGACGGCCGGGACTGGAGCAACAGCACCATCTTGATCAGCCGGGCAGCACGCATGGACCACATCATGCAGGAGGCCCCCGCCGAAGCGAGGGCCTCCCGGAAACCAGCCGTGCCTTACAGGCCGTAGCGCTCGCGCGCCTCCTTCACGGCCGTCGCCTTGACCTCGCCGCGCCGGGCGAGCTGGGCCAGCGCGGCGACGACGATCGACTCCGCGTCCACACCGAAGTGGCGGCGGGCCGCGTCACGGGTGTCCGACAGGCCGAAGCCGTCCGCGCCCAGCGACGACCAGTCCTGCTCCACCCACTGCGCGATCTGGTCGGGGACCTGACGCATGTAGTCGGAGACCGCCAGCACCGGACCCTCGGCGCCCTGGAGCGCCTGCCGCACGAACGGCACCCGCTCCTCGCCGCGCAGCAGCGCCTCGTCGGCCTCCAGCGCGTCGCGGCGCAGCTCGCTCCAGGACGTCGCGGACCACACGTCGGCGGCCACGCCCCACTCCTCGGACAGCATCCGCTGCGCCTTCAGCGCCCAGTGGATCGCCGTGCCGGAGCCCAGCAGCTGGACGCGCGGCGCGTTCGCGACCGGGGACAGGCCCGCCGACTCCGCCGTGTTGAAGCGGTACAGGCCCTTGACGATGCCCTCGTCGATGCCGGGCACGGACGGCTTCGCCGGCTGCGGGAGCGGCTCGTTGTAGACGGTCAGGTAGTAGAAGACGTCCTGGTCCTCGCCCGGGGCGGCCTCGCCGTACATGCGGCGCAGACCGTCCTTGACGATGGCGGCGACCTCGTACGCGAACGCCGGGTCGTACGTCAGCGCGGCCGGGTTGGTCGCGGCGATGACGGGGGAGTGGCCGTCGGCGTGCTGGAGGCCCTCGCCGGTCAGCGTGGTGCGGCCGGCCGTGGCGCCGATGAGGAAGCCGCGGCCGAGCTGGTCGCCGAGCTGCCACATCTGGTCGGCCGTGCGCTGCCAGCCGAACATCGAGTAGAAGATGTAGAACGGGATCATCGCCTCGCCGTGCGTCGCGTACGACGTGGAAGCGGCGATGAAGTCGGCCATCGAACCGGCCTCGGTGATCCCCTCGTTGAGGATCTGGCCGTTCTTGGCCTCCTTGTAGTACATCAGCTGGTCGCGGTCGACCGGCTCGTACGTCTGGCCCTTGGGCGAGTAGATGCCGAGGGACGGGAAGAGGCTCTCCATGCCGAAGGTGCGCGCCTCGTCGGGGACGATCGGCACCCAGCGCTTCCCGGTCTCCTTGTCGCGGACCAGGTCCTTGACCAGGCGGACGAAGGCCATGGTGGTGGCCACGTTCTGCGATCCGGAGCCCTTGTCGAAGGAGGCGAAGGCCTTCTCCGAGGGCGCGGGCAGCGGCGCGACCGGGTGCACGCGGCGGGCCGGGGCGGGGCCGCCGAGGGCCGCGCGGCGCTCCTGGAGGTAGCGGACCTCGGGGGAGCCGGCGCCCGGGTGGCCGTAGGGGACCACGCCGTCGACGAAGTCGCTGTCCTTGATCGGCAGGCCGAGGCGGTCGCGCATCGCCTTGAACTCGTCCACCGTCAGCTTCTTCATCTGGTGGTTGGCGTTCTTCGACGCGAAGCCCTCACCGAGGGTGTGGCCCTTGACCGTCTGGGCCAGGATCACGGTCGGCGCGCCCTTGTGCGCGAGCGCCTTCTTGTACGCCGCGTACACCTTGCGGGACTCGTGGCCGCCGCGCGAGAAGTGGAAGCACTCGACGATCTTGTCGTCGCTCAGCAGCTTCGCCATCTCGACGAGCGCCGGGTCCTTGCCGAAGAAGTCCTCGCGGATGTAGGCCGCGTCGCGGGTCTGGTACGTCTGGATCTGCGCGTCCGGTACCTCGCGCAGCCGGCGTACCAGCGCTCCCGTGGTGTCGAGCTGGAACAGCTCGTCCCAGGCCGAGCCCCACAGCGTCTTGATCACGTTCCAGCCGGCGCCGCGGAACTGGGCCTCCAGCTCCTGCACGATCTTGAAGTTGGCGCGGACCGGGCCGTCGAGGCGCTGCAGGTTGCAGTTGATGACGAAGGTGAGGTTGTCGAGCTCCTCGCGGGCGGCGAGCGCGAGGGCCGCCGTCGACTCGGGCTCGTCCATCTCGCCGTCGCCGAGGAACGCCCACACGTGCGAGCCGGCGGTGTCCTTGATGCCGCGGTTGGTCAGGTAGCGGTTGAAGCGCGCCTGGTAGATCGCGGAGAGCGGGCCGAGGCCCATCGACACGGTCGGGAACTCCCACAGCCAGGGCAGCCGGCGCGGGTGCGGGTACGAGGGCAGGCCCTCGCCGCCCGACTCGCGGCGGAAGTTGTCGAGGTGGGTCTCGGTCAGCCGGCCGTCGAGGAAGGCGCGGGCGTAGATGCCGGGGGAGGCGTGGCCCTGGATGTAGAGCTGGTCGCCGGAGCTGTCGGCCTCCTTGCCCCGGAAGAAGTGGTTGAAGCCGGTCTCGTAGAGCCAGGCCGCGGAGGCGAAGGTGGCGATGTGGCCGCCGACGCCGTATTTCGAGCCGCGGGTCACCATGGCCGCCGCGTTCCAGCGGTTCCAGGCCGTGATCCGGGACTCCATCTCCTCGTCACCGTCCACGGCGGGCTCGGCGGCGGTGGGGATGGTGTTGACGTAGTCGGTCTCGAGGAGCTTCGGCAGCGCGATGCCGGCGCCCTCGGCGCGCTCCAGCGTACGGCGCATCAGGTACGCGGCACGGTGCGGCCCGGCCGCCTTGGCGACGGCGTCCAGTGAGGCCTGCCATTCGGCAGTCTCCTCCGGGTCGCGGTCCGGGAGCTGGTCGAGCTCGCTCGGCTGGATGGCGTAGGGGTCGGTCATGTCGCCGCCTTCCTCAGTCGAAGGGGGTTCCCTCATCGGTAAGGGTTCAGGGGTGCCCTTGATCTTTGGCAGGACAGGGCTGGAGGCTCGGGTGGGAGCCCGTCGGCGACTGTAACCCCCTGATCGATGATCGATCAAAGGGTTCGGGGCGAAAATCCCTTGATCACGAGAAAGTAGGCACGGGGTGCCTGCGGCGCAGACACCGGGTGCCGCGTTTTGGCGTGGTTTTCGCAGGTCGGGCCACGTGTGAGCGGGGCGCCGCTCAGCCTTCGTGGCGGGGCGCGCAGCCCAGCACATGTGCCTTCACGAGCTCCGCGATGCGCGGGTCGCGGCGCTTGAAGGCGGCCACCAGCTCCTCGTGCTCCTCCGCGTACGACTGCTGGACCGTGCCCAGCCAGCGGATCGACAGCGCCGTGAACACCTCGATGCCGAGGCCCTCCCAGGTGTGCAGCAGCACCGAGTTGCCCGCCGCCCGCACCAGCTCCCGGTGGAACGCCACCGTGTGCCGCACCTGCCCCGTGCCGTCCGCCATGCGGTCGGCCTCGTACAGCGCGGCGACGTGCGGCTCCAGCGCCGAGCAGTCCTCCGCGAGGCGCGCGGCCGCCAGCTCCGCCGCGATGGCCTCCAGACCGGCCCGGACGGGATAGCTCTCCTCCAGGTCCGCCGCGGTCAGATTCCGCACCCGTACGCCCTTGTTGGGCGCCGACTCGATCAGCCGCAGCGACTCCAGCTCGCGCAGCGCCTCCCGGACGGGCGTCTGACTGACCTCCAGCTCGGTCGCGATGCGCCGTTCCACGATTCGCTCGCCCGGTTGCCAGCGCCCGCTGATGATCCCTTCCAGGATGTGCTCGCGGATCTGCTCGCGGAGCGAATGGACGACGGGCGCGGTCATGAGAGCTCCTTAGGAAGGGGCCTCTCGGACCCCCGGGGGGCGTTCGACGTTTAGACAATACGGCGCGTTGGCTCGCCGGGAAGGGCGTGCACGGGGCTTCTGTGCAGGTGAGACGAGGCTTACACGCCCCTGACACAACCGGGAGACGGCGATGCCCCCGCCCGGAGATTCCGGGCGGGGGCATCGAAGCGACGTCGGGGCGCGGCTACAGGCCGAGCTCGACCTCGAACTCGCCCGCCTCCAGGATGGCCTTGACCGCCGTCAGGTAGCGGGCGGCGTCGGCGCCGTCGACCAGGCGGTGGTCGTAGGAGAGGGTCAGGTAGGTCATGTCGCGGATGCCGATGACCGTGCCCTCCTCCGTCTCGATGACGGCCGGGCGCTTGACCGTGGCACCGATGCCGAGGATCGCGACCTGGCCCGGCGGCACGATGATCGTGTCGAACAGGGCACCGCGCGAGCCGGTGTTGGAGATGGTGAAGGTCGCCCCGGACAGCTCGTCCGGCGTGATCTTGTTGGCGCGGACCTTGCCGGCCAGCTCCGCCGTGGCCTTGGCGATGCCGGCGAGGTTGAGACCGCCGGCGTTCTTGATGACCGGGGTCATCAGGCCCTTCTCGGAGTCCACCGCGATGCCGATGTTCTCGGTGTCGAAGTAGGTGATGGTCCCCTCGGCCTCGTTGATCCTGGCGTTGATGACCGGGTGGGCCTTCAGCGCCTGGGCCGCGGCCTTGACGAAGAACGGCATCGGGGAGAGCTTGACGCCCTCGCGCGCCGCGAACGCGTCCTTGGCCCGGCCGCGCAGCTTCATCAGCCGCGTGACGTCGACCTCGACGACCGACGACAGCTGGGCCTGCTCGGTGAGCGCCTTGACCATGTTGTCGCCGATGACCTTGCGGATGCGCGGCATCTTGACGGTCTGGCCGCGCAGCGGCGAGGCCTCCAGCACGGGCGCCTTCTTGGCGGCCGGGGCGGCCGCGGCGGGAGCCGGGGCAGCGGCGGCGGCCTTCGCGGCCTCGGCGGCGGCGATGACGTCCTGCTTGCGGATGCGGCCACCGACGCCGGTGCCCTTGACGGCGGCGAGGTCGACGCCGTTCTCGGCGGCGAGCTTGCGCACCAGCGGGGTGACGTAGGCGCCGTCGTCACCGGCGGGCGCCGGGGCCGGGGTGACCGGGGCGGGCGCGGGCGCCGGAGCGGCCGGGGCCGGCTCGGGAGCCGGGGTGACCTGCTGCTGCGGGGCCGGAGCCGTCGGGGCCTGCGGGGCCGGGGCCTGCGGAGCCGGGGCCGGGGCGGCCTGGGCGGCGGGCGCCGGGGCGGGCTCAGCGGGGGCGGCCGGAGCGGCGGGGGCCGCGGCCGGGGCGGCACCGGGCTGGCCGATGACGGCCAGCTTCGCGCCCACCTCGGCGGTCTCGTCCTCGCCGACGACGATCTCGAGCAGCACACCGGCGGCCGGCGCCGGGATCTCGGTGTCGACCTTGTCGGTGGAGACCTCGAGCAGCGGCTCGTCGGCCTCCACGCTGTCGCCGACCGACTTCAGCCAGCGGGTGACGGTGCCCTCGGTGACCGACTCGCCGAGCGCGGGCAGGACCACGTCCGTGCCCTCGGCCGAACCGCCACCGGCGGCCGCCTCGGCGGTCGGGGCCGGGGCGGGCGCGGCCTGCTCCGTGGACGGGGCGGCCTGCGGGGTGGGCTCGGGCGCCGGCGGGGCGACGTCCTCGACGGCCGGGGCGGGGGCCGCGGCGGGGGCGCCGCTGCCGTCGTCGATGACGGCCAGCTCGGCGCCGACCTCGACCGTCTCGTCCTCGGCGACCTTGATGGAGGCCAGGACGCCGGCGGCGGGGGAGGGGATCTCGGTGTCGACCTTGTCGGTGGAGACCTCGAGCAGCGGCTCGTCGGCCTCGACGCGCTCACCCTCGGCCTTCAGCCACCGGGTGACAGTGCCCTCGGTGACGCTCTCGCCGAGCGCCGGAAGGGTTACGGAAACCGCCATGGTTTCGGTTGCTCCTTAGAAGTGCGGAAGTCTGTGTCGTCGCGCCCGAGGGCTGCTCAGTCGTGCGCGTGCAGCGGCTTGCCCGCGAGGGCCAGGTGGGCCTCGCCGAGCGCCTCGTTCTGCGTCGGGTGGGCGTGGACGAGCTGGGCCACCTCGGCCGGCAGCGCTTCCCAGTTGTAGATCAGCTGGGCCTCGCCGACCTGCTCGCCCATGCGGTCGCCGACCATGTGGACGCCGACCACCGCACCGTCCTTGACCTGGACGAGCTTGATCTCGCCCGCGGTCTTCAGGATCTTGCTCTTCCCGTTGCCCGCCAGGTTGTACTTCAGAGCGACGACCTTGTCCGCGCCGTAGATCTCCTTGGCCTTGGCCTCGGTGATGCCCACGGAGGCGACCTCGGGGTGGCAGTACGTCACCCGCGGCACGCCGTCGTAGTCGATCGGGACGGTCTTCAGACCGGCGAGACGCTCCGCCACCAGGATGCCCTCGGCGAAGCCGACGTGCGCGAGCTGGAGCGTCGGGACGAGGTCACCGACGGCGGAGATCGTCGGGACGTTCGTCCGCATGTACTCGTCGACGAGGACGTAGCCGCGGTCCATGGCGACCCCGGCCTCCTCGTAGCCGAGGCCCTGCGAGACGGGGCCGCGGCCCACGGCCACCAGCAGCACCTCGGCCTCGAACTCCTTGCCGTCGGCGAGGGTGACCTTGACACCGTCCTGGGTGTACTCCGCCTTCTGGAAGAAGGTGCCCAGGTTGAACTTGATGCCGCGCTTGCGGAACGCGCGCTCCAGGAGCTTCGAGCTGTTCTCGTCCTCGACCGGGACGAGGTGCTTCAGACCCTCGATGATCGTGACGTCCGCACCGAAGGACTTCCAGGCGGAGGCGAACTCGACGCCGATGACACCGCCGCCGAGGACGATCGCGGACTTCGGCACGCGGTCCAGGACGAGGGCGTGGTCCGAGGAGATGATGCGGTTGCCGTCGATCTCCAGGCCCGGCAGCGACTTCGGCACGGAGCCGGTCGCCAGCAGGACGTGGCGGCCCTGGATCCGCTGCCCGTTCACGTCGACGGAGGTCGGCGAGGAGAGCCGGCCCTCACCCTCGATGTACGTGACCTTGCGGGAGGCGATCAGGCCCTGCAGACCCTTGTAGAGGCCCGAGACGACGTCGTCCTTGTACTTGTGGACGGCGGGCACGTCGATGCCCTCGAACGTGGCCTTCACACCGAACTGCTCGCTCTCGCGGGCCTGGTCGGCGATCTCGCCCGCGTGGAGCAGGGCCTTGGTGGGGATGCATCCCCGGTGCAGGCAGGTGCCGCCGACCTTGTCCTTCTCGATCAGGGCGACGTCCAGGCCCAGCTGCGCCCCGCGCAGGGCCGCGGCGTAACCACCGCTGCCGCCGCCGAGGATCACTAGGTCGAAAACGGTGCTGGCGTCGTTCGCCACGTCACGTCCTCCATGCATGTGCGCCGTGAGCCGGTCGTCACTGACCGGCAGGCGGCTGGTGTCCGGCCGCTCTTGCTTCGGCCCTTCGGTGGGGGCCCTGTCCTGCCGTGCCCCATCTTCGCACTTGTCGGCGCCGTGCGAGACAAGGGGCCGGTGTGTGAGACGTCCCACGTTCAGGTGTCACGGGGGAGCGGACGGCGCCGGAAGGGCACGGGACCGTGTCGATGTGCGGCTCCGCCGCGTGGGAGCGACCGGCCCCACGCGGCGGAATCGTCGTACGACGGACGGGGTCCGCCTCAGGAGGCGGACGTCAGCCCAGGTCGCCCGCGGCCGTGAGCTCCGCCAGCCGGACCAGCGTCCGCACCGCGGACCCCGTGCCGCCCTTCGGCGTGTAGCCGAACGGACCGCCCTCGTTGAACGCCGGGCCCGCGATGTCGAGGTGCGCCCAGGTGATGCCCTCGCCCACGAACTCGCGCAGGAACAGACCGGCGACCAGGCCGCCGCCCATCCGCTCGCCCATGTTCGCGATGTCGGCGGTCGCGGACTCCATGCCCTTGCGCAGGTGCTCCGGCAGCGGCATCGGCCACGCGGCCTCGCCGACCTCCTCGGCGGCCTCGTGCACCGCGGTGCGGAACGCGTCGTCGTTCGCCATGATGCCGAAGGTGCGGCTGCCCAGCGCCATCATCATCGCGCCGGTCAGGGTCGCCACGTCCACGACGGCGTCCGGCTTCTCCTGGGAGGCGGCCCACAGCGCGTCGGCCAGCACCAGCCGGCCCTCGGCGTCGGTGTTGAGCACCTCGACGGTCTTGCCGCTGTACATGCGCAGCACATCGCCGGGGCGGGTCGCCGAGCCGGACGGCATGTTCTCGGCGAGCGCCAGCCAGCCGGTGACGTTGACCTCCAGGCCCAGGCGTGCGGCGGCGACGACCGCGGCGAACACGGCGGCGGCGCCGCTCATGTCGCACTTCATCGTCTCGTTGTGCCCGGCCGGCTTCAGCGAGATGCCGCCCGAGTCGTAGGTGATGCCCTTGCCGACGAAGGCGAGGTGCTTCTTCGCCTTGGAGGACGTGTACGACAGCTTCACCAGGCGCGGCGGGGACGCCGAGCCGGCGCCCACGCCGAGGATGCCGCCGTAGCCGCCCTTGGTGAGCGCCTTCTCGTCGAGCACCTGCACCTTGATGCCGTGCTCCTTGGCCGCGGCCTGCGCGACGGCCGCGAACGCCTCGGGGTTGAGGTCGTTCGGCGGGGTGTTCACGAGGTCGCGGGCGCGGTTGAGCTCCTCGCAGACCGCGGTGGCGCGCTCCAGGGCCGCCTTGTAGGCCTTGTCGCGGGCCTTGCCGCCGAGCAGCGTGGCCTCGCCGAGCGGCGCCTTGCCGCCCTTCCCGCCGGCGTCCTTGCCGTCCTTCTTCTTGTACGCGTCGAAGGAGTACGCGCCGAGCAGCACGCCCTCGCCGACGGCACCGGCGTCCGCCGCGTCGGCCAGCGGCAGCGCGAAGGCGGCCTTCTTCGAGCCGGCCAGGGCGCGGGCGGCGGCACCGGCGGCGCGGCGCAGCGCCTCGGCGCCGTAGCCGCCCTCGGCGTCCTCGCCGGGCTCCTCGCCCAGGCCCACCGCCACCACGAGCGGGGCCTTGAAGCCGGACGGCGAGGGCAGCTTCGTCACCTCGCCCTCGGCACCGGAGGCGCCGAGGGTCTCGAGGACGCCGGCGAGCCCGCCGTCGTACGCCTGGTCCACGGCTTCGGCGCCCGGTGCGACGACCAGGTTCCCGGACCTGGATGCCGTGCCCTTGGCGACACCGATCACGAGCGCGTCGGCCCGCAGGCCGGGCGCCGCGGCGGTGCTGAGAGTGAGAGCAGTCACGGTGGTGAATTCTCGCTTCCGATGTGAAGTTGCTGTGGCCGAGTGGGTGGGTCGACCGGGCCCGTCGGCCGACCCTAACTCCACCTGTTCCACGGGCTGCGGGTGCGGTACCGACCGGGGCCTTCACCCTGTCGGCGAACACCCGGGACGAGCCTACGCTCGTGGTCGCGTTCGCTCATTCCTGCGGGTGTTCACCTGTGGGTGGCGTCATGGCCATTTCCCGATCCTCGCGTCCGGTGACCTGAGTCACACTCATCGCGTTCCGGTGAGTGCCCGGCTCACCGCTTTGCATGATTTCCACGGATCCTCCGCTTATCGACCGCGAGGGGATCATCTGGGGGGAGGACCGCCATGGCGCACCGTGCGCACCGCTGGAATCGACGGACCCGTCTGAGAGGGCCCGCCGTCGCGCTGACGGCCGGGGGACTGCTGGCGCTGGGGCTGGGGGTGCCCGGCGCCTCGGCGGCCGAGACACCGCGCATCGACCTGAGGGTGCTGGTCGTCGACAACGGCGACAGCTCGGTCGGGGCGATCACCGACCGGCTCAGGAGCACGGGCGTGCCGTACACCACCGTCGACCTGAACGACCCGGACCGCCCGACCGTCACCGAGGCCTTCCTCAGCGACACGGTGGGAGGCCGCCCCCGCGCCCGGTACCAGGGCGTCGTCCTGCCCAACGAGGCCCCGTTCGGCGCGGGTTCGCCCGAGCAGACCGCCCTGGAGACCTACGAGCGGACGTACGGCATCCCGCAGGTCGACGCCTACACCTGGGCGCACCCCGGAGTCGGCCTCGACCACATCAGCGAGGGCGGCTGGGCCGGCTCCCTCGACGGCCGCGAGGCCACCGTCACCCAGGCCGGGAAGTCCGGGCCCTTCGGCTACCTCGACGGCGCGTTCACCTTCGAGGACAACTCGCCCACCACGCTGGAGAGTTACGGCTACGTGGCCCGGCCCCGCGCCGGCTTCACCAGCTACGTCGACCTGCCGGTGCCCGCCGGGGAGGGCCGCGGCAGCCTGGTCGGCGAGTACGCCCACGACGGGCGCCGCGAACTGGTGGTGACCTTCGCGTACAACCGGCACCAGCAGCAGTTCCGGCTGCTCGCGCGCGGCATCGTCGAATGGCTCACGCAGGGCGTCCACCTGGGCCGCGCCCGCAACCACTTCGCCGTGCACGTCGACGACGTGTTCGCGCCCGACAGCCGCTGGGACACCGAACGCAACTGCACGCCCGGCGACTTCGACTGCGCGGGCGGCGACGGCGAGGGCACCGCCCCGATCCGCATGACCGCCGACGACGCGCGGTACGCCGCCCAGTGGCAGCGCGAGCGCGGCTTCACGCTCGACATGGTCTACAACGCGGGCTCCGGCGAGGAGTGGAAGCGCGAGCACGGCGGCACCGACGCGCTCACCGCCCAACTGCTCGCCGACAAGGGCCAGTACCGCTGGATCAACCACACCTACACCCACCCCTACCTGGGCTGCGTGCAGGACACCTCCACCGTGCCGTGGAGCTGCGCGAAGAACGCCGACGGGTCGGTCAGGTGGATGAGCCGCGCGGAGATCGCCGCGCAGATCCGCGACAACCACAACTGGGCCGTCAACAAGGGCCTGCCCGTCGACCGCACCGAACTGGTCACCGGCGAGCACTCCGGCCTCAAGACCCTGCCGCAGCAGCCGTCCGACAACCCCCACCTGGCCGGCGCCCTCGCCGACACCGGCATCCGGTGGATCGCCTCCGACAACTCCCGCGAGCCCGGCCAGCGTGCGGTGGGCACGGCGGTCACCGTGCCCCGGCACCCGATGAACGTGTACTACAACGTCGGCACCGAGGCCGAGATGACCGACGAGTACAACTGGATCTACACCTCCCGCGCCGACGGCGGCAGCGGCGTCTGCGAGGACGACCCGACCTCCACCTGCCTGCCCGCCCCGCTGGACCCGGCCACCGGCTACGACACGCACATCGTCCCGCAGGAGGCGCGCACCGCCCTCGGCCACGTCGTCTCGGGCGACCCGCGCCCGCACTACGTCCACCAGTCCAACCTGGCCGAGGACCGCATCCTCTACCCGGTCCTGGACAAGGTCCTCGCCGACTACGCGGCCCTGTTCGCCGCCAACACTCCGCTGGAGAACCTGCCGCAGAAGGCCATCGGCACCGAACTCCAGCGCCGCACCGCCTGGCGGACCGCCCTCGACACCAACCGCGTCACCGCCTACCGCGTCGGCGACACGGTCACGGTGACGGCCCCGTCGGGCGTCCGCATCCCGATCACGGCCCCGGAGGGCACCCGCAAGCAACTCCTCCTGGGCACGGCGCCGTTCGGCACGCCGTACGCGGGCGAACGCTCGGCGTGGACCACGCCGGAGCTGCTCCAGTCAGCGGTGACTTTGAAGCTGCCGTAAGAGCAAACGCCTTGAAGGGGCGCGGCGAACTGCGCGACCAGCCACGACGAACCCGCAGCCGGGCGCCGGGCAGCAGTTCCCCGCACAGAATCCGAACCGGGGGGAGCAAGCGCAGCGATGCGTACCGGCCGTCACGTCACCATGCTCACAGAAGGCACCTATCCACACGTCCACGGCGGCGTCAGCACCTGGTGCGACCAGCTCGTCAAGGGCATGCCCGAGGTCGACTTCCACGTCGTGTCGCTCACCGGCACCGGCCGCGAACCCGTGACCTGGGAGCTGCCGGCCAACGTCCGCCGGCACACCAACGTGCCCACCTGGGGCCCGCGCCCCGGCCGCGCCCGGCCCCCGCACGGCCGGGCCCGGCGCCGCTTCCTCGACACCTACGAGCGGTTCCTGCTGTCGTTCCTCGACCCCGAGGGGCCGTTCGACTTCGGCGAGGCCCTCCACGAGCTGGCCGTGCTCGCCCGCGACGGGCGGCTGTCCGCCGCGCTGCGCACCGAGGCGGCGCTCAGGTCCCTGATGTGGATCTGGACCTCGCCCCACCTGCCGACGGCCGCCGCCCGGCCCACCGTGCACGACGCGCTGACCGCGACCGACCTGCTGGAACACGCCCTGCGCCCGCTCGGCGTGCGCATCGCGGCCGACGGCGAGGACACCGTGGCGCACGCCGTCAGCAGCGGCCTCGCCACCCTGCCCGCGCTCGCCGCGCGCCACCTGGACGGCGTACCGTTTCTCCTCACCGAGCACGGCATCTACCTGCGCGAGCGCTACCTCGGATACCGCCGCGACGCCCAACGCTGGCCCGTGAAGGCCCTGATGCTCGGCTTCTACCGCGAGCTGAACACCCTCGGCTACCGCGCCGCCGACCTCATCACCCCGTGCAACCAGTACAACCGGCGCTGGGAGGAGCGCGGCGGCGCCGACGCCGGCAAGATCCGCACCGTCTACAACGGCGTCGACCCGCAGGCCTTCCCGCACGCCGGGCCCGAACCCGACGTGCCCACGCTCAGCTGGTGCGGCCGGGTCGACCCCATCAAGGACCTGGAGACGCTGATCCGCGCCTACGCCATGGTCCGCGCCGAACTCCCCGAGACCCGGCTGCGGTTGTTCGGCCCGGTGCCGCCGGGCGGCGAGGCCTACCGCACCCGGCTGGAGAAACTCGCCGCCGAACTCGGCGTCACCGACGGGCTGACCTTCGAGGGCCGCATCACCGAGGTCTGGCGGGCCTACGCGGCCGGTCACGTCGTGATGCTGTCGTCGATATCCGAGGGCTTCCCGTTCTCCCTCATCGAGGCCATGTCCTGCGGCCGTACGACGGTGTCCACGGACGTCGGGGGAGTGCGCGAGGCCGTCGGCGACACCGGGCTCGTGGTGCCGCCGCGCGAGCCGGAGAAGATGGCCGCCGCCGCGCTGACCCTGCTCCGCGACGGCGAACGGCGCCGCGAACTGGGCGAGTTGTCCCGCAGACGGGTCATCGACCGCTTCACGCTGCGCCGTTCCGTGGACGCCTTCCGGACGATCTACCAGGAACTCGCCGGGCTGCCCGAGGTCTACGAGCCGACGGTCGAGACCGTCGCCGACTGGACCGTCGAACTGCGCGATCCCTGGTACGCGGCCGTCGCGACGGACGGGACCGGCTGGTGAGCGGAAGCGTCTGGCTGCCGCCGGGCTCCCGCCCGGACACCCTGCCCGCGATCCCCCGGCAGCGCACCCCCACCTGGGCCCGGCCCGACCCGGTGGACGAACTCGCCGACCGGCTCGACGACTTCGTGGCCGCCGCCGTCCACCCCGACGAGATCGCCGCGCTGCTGGAGTCCGACGGACTGTCCGACGACCAGATACGCGAGCGGTACGGCGTGAAGAACTCCTTCGCGCTCGCCGAGGAACTCTACGAGCGGGTCCCGCGCCGCTACCCCGAACCGGCGGGCCCCGCCCACGACCCCTGGCAGGCGGGCCTGCCGGCGTGTCTGCTGCGCGGCCTCGTCTTCGCGCTGCCCGGCCTCGCCTACGTCCTCGGCGCGCCCCTGCTGACGGGCCCGCGCGCACTCGGCCTGCCGGCCGGCACCGTGCCGCTGCTGGCGGGCGCGCTGTGGGGCTGGGCCTGGAACCAGGCCCTGTCCCACCGGGCGTACGCCTGGCTGGGCCTCGGGGACCGGGACGCCGCCCGGCGCTGCCTGCTCCTCGGGGCCGTGACCGGCGCCGTACTGGGCGCCCTGGCCGCGGCGGCCGCCGCGGGCGCTGCCGGCGGCGCCGGTCCGGGAGCGGTCGCTTTCGCCGCCGGGCAGTCCTGCTACCTGGGCGCGGCGACCGTGCTGCTGGTCATGGGCCGTGAGAAGGCCCTGTTCGCCGCCCTGCTGCCGATGGCGGCGGGCGCCGCGTACGCCCTCGCGCGACCCGTGCCGGACGCGGCCCGCTCCGCCCTGCTGCTGGGCTCCCTGCTGGCGGTGGCGTTCCTCGCGGTGCGCGAGGCGGCGCCCGCGCCGCGCGGGTCCGGCGGCTGGAGCGCCGGACTGGCCGCGCTGCTGCCCTTCGGCGCGTTCGGCACCGTACCCGCCGAGCGGCGCCGGCCGGCCGGGCCCCGGCTCACCGGCTCGCTGCCGTACGCCCTGTTCGGGCTCGGCAGCGGCGTCCTCGTGCTGTGCGCGGCGCTCGGCGACGTCCTCGCGGGCCGGGGGCCGAGCGCGACGGCGGCACCGGCCGCCGTGGCACTCACCCTCAGCATGGGGCCCGCCGAGTGGCTGCTGTACCGCTTCCGCAGCGCCGGCCTCGCCGGGCTGCGCTCCACCGCCACCCCGCGCGCCTTCCGCAGGGCGACCGCCCGGACCGTCGCCGAGTGCCTCACCGCCTACCTCGCCGCCCTGCTGGCGCTGGCCCTGGCCGCCTCCGCCCTGTGGCCCGGCGCCCCCGGACCCGGCGGCGTCCGGCTCGCCGGGCTGCTCCTGCTCGGCGTGGTGGTGTGGACGGGCCTGCTGCTCCAGTCGTTCGGCGCGGTCCTCGCCGCGACGGCCGTGTGCTGCGCCGCCGCCCTCGCCCAGGTCCTCAGCCTCCTCACCGGCGCGGCCGACCCGCACCTCACGGGCCTCGCCGTGCACGGCACCGCCGCCGCCACGCAGGCCGTCCTGGTCTGCCTGCTGCTGGGGAGGGCGACGGCCCACCGATGAACGAACCACCGCCGCCGCACGGCGACTCGCCGGACGCGGGGCGCGAAGTACCCGACACGCGAGGCGCCATGACGAATCCGCCGGACCAAGTACCCGCCCTGTCCCGCGAGTTGCTGGTCCCCTACTACGAGCACCCCGCCGTCCGCCCCGCCGAGTGGGACGCGGTCGTCGCCGCCGCCCCGAGGCTGTACGGCGTCGTCCTCAACCCGGCCAGCGGCCCGGGCGAGCGCCCCGACGCGGCGTTCGCCGAGGTCGCGGCGCGCCTGCGGGCGGCGCGGGTGCGCGTCCTCGGCTACGTCGACACCGCCTACGGCCGCCGCCCCCACGACGACGTGGTCCGCGACCTCGCCCGGCACCGCGACTGGTACGGCACCGACGGCGCCTTCCTCGACCAGGCCGCCGCCGGACCCGGCGAACTCGCCCACTACCGGCGGCTCGCCGCAGCCGCCTCACGCGCCGGCTGCGGCACGCTCGCCCTCAACCACGGCACGCCGCCCCACCCGTCGTACGCCCGGATCGCCGACCTCCTCGTCACCTTCGAGGGCCACTGGCAGACGTACCGCGCACTGGACCGGCGGCCGTGGCCGGGCCCCGCCGACGCCCGGCCGTGCCACCTCGTGTACGGCGTGCCGCCCGGCGCCGACGTCGCCGCCCGGGCCCGCGCCCTGGGCGCCGCCGTCCACTGTGCGGTTCCGGGCGACGGAGATCATCCTTGGGGTACGTTGCCCCACACCCTGGAGACCGCCCGGTGAGACGCCCGCCCCTGCTCCCCGCCCTGCTGGGCGCCCTCGTCCTGCTCCTCGCGGGCTGCACCGACGACCCGGACGGCACACCCGGGGCGGGCGCCACGGACGCCACACCGGGGGCGAACGCCACGGACGGCGCCCGCTGGCAGCCGCGCCCCGGCACGCCCTGGCAGTGGCAGCTCAGCGGCCGTCTCGACACCTCCGTCGACGTGCCCGTCTACGACATCGACGGCTTCGACCACTCCGCGAAGACGGTCGCCGCACTGCACCGCGACGGCCGCAAGGTCATCTGCTACGTCTCGACCGGCGCCTGGGAGGACTTCCGCCCGGACGCCGACGACTTCCCCCGCTCGGTGCTGGGCCGCGGCAACGGCTGGCAGGGCGAACGCTGGCTCGACATCCGCCGCGTCGACATCCTGGAACCCCTCATGGCGGCCCGCCTCGACATGTGCCGCGACAAGGGCTTCGACGCCGTGGAGCCCGACAACATGGACGGCTACCGCAACCGCACCGGCTTCCCCCTCACCGCCGCCGACCAGCTCCGCTACAACCGCCTCGTGGCCCGGCTCGCCCACGAGCGCGGCATGGCCGTCGGCCTGAAGAACGACCTCGACCAGATCCCCGAACTCCTCGACGACTTCGACTTCGCGGTCAACGAGCAGTGCGCCCAGTACGACGAGTGCGAGACGCTCACCCCGTTCGTCGAGGCCGGCAAGGCGGTCTTCCACGTCGAGTACGAACTGCCGACGCGCCGCTTCTGCCCCGAGGCCGGACGGCTGGGACTGAGCTCGATGCTCAAGAGATACGACCTGGGGGCCTGGCGACGCCCCTGCTGAGCCCGCCCGCGCCGACCGCGAGGTCAGCCCAGCGCCAGGACCACGAGCGCCGTCGTCGCCGCCGTCTCCGCGAGGCCGCCGAACACGTCACCCGTGACGCCGCCGAAGCGGCGCGTGCAGTGCCGCAGGAGCAGTTCGGCCGCGCCGAGCGCGGCGAGCACCGCGAGCGCCGTACGGGCCATGCCGCCCGCGCCGCCGAGGAACGCGCCGGACGCCGCCGCGAGGACGGCGACGGCCAGGGCCACGCCCACCGCGCCGCGCACCGGCACCACCCCGGCGACGGCCGCCCCGAGCCCTTCCGGCCGCGCCGCGGGCACCCCGGTGCGGGCCGCCAGGGTGAGCGCGAGCCGGGCCACGGTGCCCGCGACGACGGCGGCGAGCGCGCCCCGCGGCCACGAGTCGGCGTACGCCTGCGTCAGCGCGGCGACCTGCGCGAGCAGCACGAACACGAGCGTGATCACACCGAACGGGCCGATGTCCGACTGCTTCATGATCCGCAGCGCGTCCTCGGCGGGCTTCCCGCTGCCCAGCCCGTCCGCGGTGTCCGCGAGCCCGTCCAGGTGCAGGCCGCGGGTGAGCAGCGCCGGTACGGCGGCCGAGGCGACGGCGGCGAGCGGCGCGCCGGCACCGAGGACCAGCAGCACCAGCCCGGCGGCGGCGGACCCGGCCCCGACGACCAGCCCGGCCAGCGGGGCGCACAGCATGCCGCCGCGCGCGGCCTCCCGGTCCCAGCGGGTCACCTTGACGGGCAGCACGGTGAGGGTGCCGAAGGAGAAACGGAGGCCGTCGGCCGAGGGGGTCCTGAACACCGGCGCAGAGTACCGGGCGGCCGGGCGAGGGCCCTCGGGAGGACCGTGGCCTACGCCTCGGTCCCCTTGCCCGCCTCGGCCCCGATGGCCCCCTCGGCGTCCACTGCCGTCTCCGCCTGCTCCGGCCGCTCTGGCTTCTCCGGCAGTTCCGGCAGTTCCGCCGCCAGGGCCGCCGCCGCCTGGACCAGCGGCAGGGCCAACAGGGCGCCCGCGCCCTCGCCGACCGTCACGCCGTGGGACAGCAGCGGCTCCAGCGCCATCCGGTCCAGCGCCTTCGCCTGGCCCGGCTCCCCGCTGTCGTGCCCGGCCAGCCACCAGTCCGGCGCCCGGAACGCGATCCGCTGGCCCACCAGCGCGCAGGCCGCGGTCACGACGCCGTCCAGGACCACCGGCATCTTCCGCACCGCGCTCTGCAGCAGGAAGCCCGTCATCGCCGTGAGGTCGGCGCCGCCCACCGTCGCCAGCAGGTGCAGTTGGTCGCCGAGCACCGGCCGCGCCCGGCGCAGCCCGTCCCGGATCGCCGCGCACTTGCGCATCCACGCGAGGTCGTCGATCGCCAGTCCGCCCCGCCCGGTCACCACCGACGCGTCCGTCCCGCACAGCGCCGCGACCAGCACGCCCGCCGCGGTCGTGCCGCCGACGCTGACGTCGCCGAGGACCACCAGGTCCGTGCCCGAGTCGGCCTCCTCGTCGGCCACCGCGACGCCCGCCCGGAAGGCGGCCTCCGCCTCCTCGGCGGTCAGCGCGTCCTCGATGTCGAGGCGTCCGCTGCCCCGCCGCACCCGGTGCCGTACGACGTCGGCGGGCAGCGTGTCCGGGTCGCAGTCCAGCGCCATGTCGACGACCCTCAGGGGTACTCCGAGCCGCCGCGCCAGCACCGACACCGGCCGGCCGCCGTCCAGGATCTCCCGCACCAACCGCCCGGCGCTGCCCGCCGGGCGGGCCGACACCCCGAGGCCGGCGACGCCGTGGTCACCGGCGAAGAGGACGACCCGCGGCCGTTCGACCGGACGCACCGGCACCGCGGACTGCGCCGCCGCCAGCCATTCGCCCAGTTCGTCGAGCCGGCCCAGCGATCCGGGCGGCACGATCTGGCGTTCCCGGCGCGCCTCCGCGTCGCGGCGCACCCCGCCGTCGGGGCGCTCGATCAGATCGGTGAAGTCGTCGAGATTCAGCGAGCTCATTCGCCGAACAGTACCGGCCCGGGTCGAACGGATCGCCGCCACATCGCCACCCCGTCGGGGCGACGTCGTTGCACCCAAGATCCGTATCCCATACGTTCCGGTTTGTCGTGGATCGCCGTTCGTCCCCGGGAGCCGCCATGCCGTCCGCACCGTTCCCCTCTCGGGCCGCCGACCGGCGCCGGGCGGTGGCCGACTCCGCCGAACCCGCCCACGCCGCCGCCGACTTCCACGAGCCGCGCCGCCCCGACTGCCCGTGGTGCGGCTCGCAGCGGCTCGGCCCCCGCCCGGCGCCACCGGGCCCGCGCCGCCTGCTCGACCGGCCGGCCGGCCCCGACGGTGGCCGGGGCGGCGGCGTCCCGTACGACGAGTGCGGGGACTGCGGGCACGTCTTCCTGAACCCGGGCCCCATCACCGAAGGCCTCGCCCGTCACCCCGACCCGTCCGTCGAGGGCCCTGCCCGTCACCCCGGGCCGTCCGTCGAGGGCCCTGCCCGTCACCCGCGTCCCCACGGCGAGGAGGCGCACATGGCCGTCCGCCTCCTCGCCGGCCACCTGGCCGCCCGTCGCCACCGCTCCGCCGCCCGCGTGCTGCCGCCCTTCCACGAGCCGGAGAGCTGGCTCGACGTCGGCACGGGGGACGGCCGCTTCCCGGCCGCCGCGCGGGAGTTCTTCCCGTACACGGCCTTCGACGGCGTGGACACCGACCGTCGGCTCCTGCTGCGGGCGCACGAGGCGGGCCACGTCGAGGAGGTCCACGTCGGCCGCCTGACGGACCCGCACATCGCGGCCCGGCTGCGCGCCCGCTACGACGTCGTCAGCCTGCTCCACCACCTGGAGGGCGCGCCCGACCCCCGCGCGGAACTCCACGCCGCCCTCGCGGTCCTCCGCCCCGGCGGCCACCTCCTGATCGACCTCACCGACCCGCGCGCCGGACGGTGGACGCCCCCCACCCGTCCCGGCCGTTCCGCGCGCCCCGCCCGCCCGCACCTGCCGCTCCCGGCGAACGTCGAGGCGGAACTCCGCGCCGAGGGCTGCCTGATCGTCACGCCGCCCCGCCGCCTGCCCCGCCCGCGGTGGACGTACCGGATCCTCGCCCGCCGCGGCTGACGGTCACCCCCGCAGCACCACCGCCTGGCCCGCGACCACCAGCACCACGTGCTCGCACTCCCCGGCGAACGCCGAGTTCAGGCGTCCCAGTTCGTCCCGGTAACGGCGGCCCGACGCGGTCGCCGGGACGATCCCGGACCCCACCTCGTTCGACACGGCGACGACCGTGCGCCGCGTCTCGCGCACCGCCCCGGTCAGCTCCCGCACCCGCTCCCGCAGCGCCCGCTCCCCGCCGTCCGCCCACTCGGCGTCGTCCCACGCCCCCACGGCGTCCATCGCGTCCGTCAGCCACAGCGACAGACAGTCCACGAGCAGCGGCGGCCCGTCGTCCTTCAGCAGCGGCACCAGGTCGCACGTCTCCACGGTCCGCCAGGACCCCGGCCGCCGCTCCCGGTGCGCCGTGACCCGCGCCGACCACTCGGTGTCGCCGTTGCGGGACCCGCCCGTCGCCACGTACAGCACGTCGGGGAACGCCTCCAGACGCCGCTCGGCCTCCACCGACTTCCCCGACCGCGCCCCGCCCAGCACCAGCGTCCGGCGCGGCACGTCGGGCACGTCCTCGTAGGCGCCGACGGCCAGCGTCACACCGTCCGGCACCGCCCGCGCCCCGGCCGCCGCGAGCCGCCGCCGCAGCTCGGGGCCCGGCGGCACGTCGTGGTCGAGGTGCACGGCGACGACATCGGTGGTCGGCCCGGCCGCGCCCACCGCCCGCAGCTTCGCGAGCCCGTCCGGCCGCCCCACGACGTCCGCGAGGACCATGTCGTACGGCTCGACGGGCTCCTCCAGGCCCGCGGGCGCGCCGCCCGGCGGCAGATACAGCAGCCGCTGACCGCCCGGCCCGGTCACGGCGTACCCCGTACCGGGCGCGTCCATCGCCACGGCCCGCACCCGATGCCCCGTCAGCAGCGCCAGCTCCCGCCCGTCCGGCACCCGCCCCGGCTGCGGCAGCCCCGCCGGCACCTCCACGGCGGGCCCGTCGTGCGGATGCGTGAGCAGCACCTGCCGTACGCCGCCGAGCGAGCGCCCCGCCCGCGCGGCGGCGAACGCCGCCCCGGGCGTGAGGTCCAGCAGCAGCGCCCCGTCCACGAGCACGGCGGTGGCCGCACGCGCGTCCCGGCCGAGGGCGGACGCGCAGGACGCGCAGGAACAGTCGGGGCGGGGAAGCCCCGCGGGAGCGCCGGTACCGAGCAGAGTGATGTCCACGCCCCTGATTTTCACGTGTCCGGGACGGTCTTGCGCGTCCGGCTAGGCTCTGGGCAGGAGCCGGACCAAGATCCGGCTTCTGTTCTGCCTGTGCTCAGACCTGGGAGGCGTACATGGCGGCATGGACGTGGCGGTTCGAGGCGGCCGACGGGACGGAGGTGCAGCCCGCGGTGCAGCCCGAGGAGTTCACCACGCAGGGGGACGCCGAGTCCTGGATCGGGGAGCAGTGGAAGGCACTGCTCGACGGCGGCGTGGACCAGGTGCGTCTGTTCGAGGACGCCACGGAGATCTACGGGCCGATGAGCCTGCACGCGAACGAGTCGTGACCCGCTGACACGCGGTGCGAACGGTGGAGGGGGGCGGCCCGCCGGCCGCCCCCCTCCACCGCCCCGTTCACCGTGTCCCGCTCAGTCGCGCACGCCGCACAGGTGCAGCAGCGCGGCCACCCCGCGGTACGGGTCCGTGCGCCCCGCCCGCTCCTCGACCGCGAGCAGCGCCGCCAGGTCGGCGGGCGGCGGCGCGCCCTCGGGAGCCGTGTCCGTGAAGACGCGCACCCCGTACCAGGTGTGCAGCGGCGCCCCGATGCCCGCGAGCGTCCCGGTCAGCTTGCCCAGCCGGTCGGCCCGCAGCTCCGGCACCGCGCGGACCGGCGCTCCGCCGTCCGGGCGGACCCGGGGATGCGGCAGCCGGTCGGCCGTGTCGAACGCGGCCAGCGCCCCGGCCCAGTCGCCGGACAGGCCGGGCCGCATCGCGAGCGCGTCGCCGTTGCACACCACCAGCGACAGCAGCCCGCCCTGCGCGAGCATCCGCGCGAGCCCGGCCAGCAGCGGGTCGGGCTCCTCGACGTGCATGAGCACGCCGTGGCACAGCACCACGTCGAAGCTGCCCGGCAGGAAGTGCACGCCGGTGTCGCGGCCGTCGCCCTCGATGATCCGCATCCGCTCCCGGATGCCCTCGGGCTCGGCGGCCAGCGCGGCACGCGCCGCGGCGATCAGCGCCGGGTCCTGTTCGAGGCCGGTGACCTGGTGCCCGGCCCGGACCAGCCGCAGCGCCTGCGTGCCCCGGCCCATGCCGACGTCGAGCACCCGCAGCCGGCGCCCGACCGGGAACCGTCCGGCCAGCTGCTCGTCGAGCTGCCGGGCCACCAGTTCCCGTCGTACGACGTCACGCAGTCCTTCCGGACCGCCCGGCGCGGCGGCCTCGGCCGCCGGCCCCCCGCTGAACGACGTTGTGCTCAGGGCCGCTCTCCGCGCTTGACCTGCGGCTTCGGCAGCCGGAGCCGGCGCATCTGCAGCGAGCGCATCAGCGCGTAGGCGACCGCGCCGCGCTTGTTCTCGTTCGGGAAGCGCTCGGCCAGCTGCTTCTTCAGGCGGAAGCCGGTGACGACGGAGTCGAGCACGATCAGCACGATCACCACGAGCCACAGCAGCAGCGCGACGCTCTGCAGCGAGGCCACCCGCACCATGCTCAGCACGAGGATGACGACGGCCATCGGCAGGAAGAACTCCGCGATGTTGAACCGGGAGTCGACGAAGTCGCGCGCGAAGCGGCGGACCGGGCCCTTGTCACGGGCCGGCAGATACCGCTCGTCGCCGCTGGCCAGCGCCTGGCGCTGACGCTCCAGCGCGGCACGGCGCTCCTCGCGCTGCCGCTTCGCCGCGTCCTTGCGGGACATCGACGTATTGGCGACGCTGCGGCGCTGCGACTGGGCCTGGCTGCGCTTGGGCGTGGGGCGGCCCTTGGGGGCCTCCGGGTGGCGGACACTCTTGGAGTCGGTCACCGTCGCGTTGTCGGCGGACGATGCCTTCTCTTCCTTGGCACGGCTACGGAACACAAAAGCCAAGGGTACGGGGTGGTGGCGCATGGACCCCAGTCCCGTGGGGAACGATCCGGCAACACCAGTCGTCTCTATCTGGACAGAAGGGGACGGCACCGGACAGCGAGTACGGGGACCACCTACTCCCTGCGCCGGACGACCGCGGTGGTCAGTCGTCCTTGGGGATGAGCGCATCCGTCCCCTAACAGTGCGGTAATGGATGCAGGGCCCGTACTGTGGGTTCTGTCGCAGGTGCTGGAGTGGAGTCCGTCAGAAGGGGGCGCGCGAAGCCCATGAGCGGTGTCATGAAGCGTATGGGGATGATCTTCCGCGCGAAGGCGAACAAGGCCCTTGACCGGGCCGAGGACCCGCGCGAGACCCTCGATTACTCGTACCAGAAGCAGCTGGAGCTGCTCCAGAAGGTGCGCCGCGGCGTCGCGGACGTCGCCACGTCGCGCAAGCGCCTCGAACTCCAGCTCAACCAGCTGCAGTCCCAGTCGTCCAAGCTGGAGGACCAGGGCCGCAAGGCGCTCGCGCTGGGCCGCGAGGACCTGGCCCGCGAGGCGCTCTCGCGCCGCGCCGCCCTCCAGCAGCAGGTCACGGACCTGGAGACCCAGCACGCGACCCTCCAGGGCGAGGAGGAGAAGCTCACCCTCGCGGCCCAGCGCCTGCAGGCCAAGGTCGACGCCTTCCGCACGAAGAAGGAGACGATCAAGGCCACCTACACGGCGGCCCAGGCGCAGACCCGGATCGGCGAGGCCTTCTCCGGCATCTCCGAGGAGATGGGCGACGTCGGCCTGGCGATCCAGCGGGCCGAGGACAAGACCGCGCAGCTCCAGGCGCGGGCCGGCGCGATCGACGAACTCCTCGCCTCCGGCGCCCTCGACGACCAGTCCGGCATGCACAAGGACGACATCCAGGCCGAGCTGGACCGGCTCTCCGGTGGTACGGATGTAGAGCTGGAACTGCAGCGCATGAAGGCCGAGCTGGCCGGCGGGAGCGCCGGCGGGCAGCAGGCCATCGAGGGCGGCAACGGCCAGTCGCAGTCCCAGCAGCAGCCGCAGGACACCCCGCGCTTCGACAAGCAGTAAGCACCGGCCGGGGCCCACGCCGAGGAGGGCGACATGATCGTACGGATCATGGGGGAGGGACAGGTGAGGCTGGCCGACAGCCACCTCGCCGAACTCGACAAGCTGGACGACGAACTCCTGGCCGAGATGGAGAACGGCGACGGCCCCGGCTTCCGCCGTACCCTCCAGGCCCTCCTCGCCGAGGTCCGCGCCCTCGGCGACCCCCTGCCGGACGACTCCCTGGAGCCCTCCGACCTGATCCTCCCGTCCCCGGACGCCACCCTGGACGAGGTCAGGGAACTGCTCGGGGACAACGGCCTCATCTCCTGAGTCCCTCAGCCGGCCACAGAGCGGCCCCGGATCCGTACAGTTGGCTGGCGTGACCTCCCTCGACCGCGCCAGACGTCGACTCAAGGCCCACCCCATGGCGCTGGACGCGGCCATCGCGGCCGGTGTGCTCGCCTGCATGGTCGCCGGGTCGTTCGTCGAGCCGCACAGCGGCAACCGCATCATCTGGGCCGTGCGCACCCCGGACGTGCTGAGCCTGGTGCTCATGGCCCTGTGCGCCGCCGCGCTCGTGCTGCGCCGCCGCGTCCCGCGGACGGTGCTCGCCTTCACCGGCACCCTGTCGATCGTCGAGTTCGTCACCGGCGACCCCCGGGCCCCCGTCGCCATGTCCGCCGTCGTCGCCCTCTACACGGTCGCGGCCTCCACCGACCGCCCCACCGCCTGGCGCATCGGCCTGCTCACCATGTCCGTGCTGACCGGCGTCGCCATGATCGCCGGCCCGCTGCCCTGGTACGCGCAGGAGAACCTGGGCATCTTCGCGTGGACCGGCATGGCCGCCGCCGCCGGAGACGCCATCCGCAGCCGCCGGGCGTTCGTGCAGGCCGTGCAGGAGCGCGCCGAACGCGCCGAACGCACCCGCGAGGAGGAGGCCCGCCGCCGCGTCGCCGAGGAACGCCTGCGCATCGCCCGGGACCTGCACGACGTGGTCGCCCACCACATCGCCCTGGTCAACGTGCAGGCCGGCGTCGCCGCGCACGTCATGGACAAGCGGCCCGACCAGGCCAAGGAGGCCCTCGCCCACGTACGGGAGGCCAGCCGCTCGGCGCTGAACGAGCTGCGCGCCACCGTCGGCCTGCTCCGCCAGTCCGGCGACCCCGAGGCCCCCACCGAACCGGCGCCGGGCCTGGACCGCCTCGACGAGCTCGTCGGCACCTTCCGCAGCGCCGGACTCCACGTCGAGGTCGCCCGCGCCGACCAGGACACCACCCTGCCCGCCGCCGTCGACCTGGCCGCGTACCGGATCATCCAGGAGGCCCTCACCAACGTGCGCAAGCACGCGGGCGGAGAGGCGAAGGCGGAGGTCAGCGTCGTCCGCGTGGGACCCAGCGTCGAGATCACCGTCCTGGACGACGGGACCGGCGAGGAGGAGCGCCCGGAGTCCGGCGGCGGGCACGGGCTGCTCGGCATGCGGGAACGCGTCACCGCCCTGCGCGGCACCCTCACCACCGGGCCCCGCTACGGCGGCGGCTTCCGCGTCCATGCGATCCTGCCGCTCAAGGCCCGCACGCCCGCCGCGCAAGACACCGAGCCGTCCAGATGACCGCAGCACCCGGGGGACCCCGCATGACGATCCGTGTCCTGCTCGCCGACGACCAGGCACTGCTGCGCAGCGCGTTCCGGGTCCTCGTCGACTCCGAGGCCGACATGGAGGTGGTCGGCGAGGCCTCCGACGGCGCCGAGGCCGTGCGGCTGGCGAAGGAGCGGCGGGCCGACGTCGTCCTGATGGACATCCGGATGCCCGGCACCGACGGCCTCGCCGCGACCCGCCTGATCAGCGCGGACCCCGACCTCGGCCACGTCCGCGTGGTCATACTCACCACCTTCGAGGTCGACGACTACGTCGTGCAGTCGCTGCGCGCGGGCGCCTCCGGCTTCCTCGGCAAGGGCTCCGAGCCCGACGAACTGCTCAACGCGATCCGCGTCGCGGCGGGCGGCGAGGCGCTGCTGTCGCCGGCCGCGACCAAGGGCCTGATCGCCCGCTTCCTCGCCCAGCGGGACACCGACGACGACCGCGACCCGGCCCGCGCCGAGCGGCTGGACGCGCTGACCGTCCGCGAGCGCGAGGTGCTGGTGCAGGTCGCGGGCGGCCACTCGAACGACGAGATCGCCGAGCGCCTGGAGGTCAGCCCGCTCACGGTGAAGACGCACGTCAACCGGGCCATGGCCAAGCTCGGCGCCCGGGACCGGGCCCAGCTCGTGGTGATGGCGTACGAAACCGGCCTGGTACGTCCAAGGGTGGACTGATCCCGGTACGGCCCTACTGCGCCCGCAGTACGCGCCGGACGGGGAAATGGCCCTGCGGGCCGGGAAACCACGGCCCGGCGTGGCCCAGGGTGGAGGAGGCGGGCTCGGCATGCCCGCGCCTTCGTGCTTCTGCCGCTCCGCTTCCGGAAGCGCGCACGCTCCCAGAAGCGCTTTTTGCCGCTCCACAGAAGAGAGACCCTGACCCATGTCCTGGCTGTCGAGATTCAGCCTCGCGCAACGGGCCCTGATAGGCCTGATGTCGATCGTCGCGCTCGTCTTCGGCGCGATCGCGATCCCGCAGTTGAAGCAGCAACTCCTGCCGACCATCGAGCTGCCCATGGTGTCGGTGATCGCCCCGTACCAGGGGGCGTCCCCGGACGTCGTCGAGAAGCAGGTCGTCGAGCCGATCGAGGACAACCTCGAGGCCGTCGACGGCATCACCGGCGTCACGTCGACCGCCAGTGAGGGCAACGCCGTCATCATGGCGTCCTTCGACTACGGCAACGACACCGAGCAGCTCGTCGCCGACGTCCAGCAGGCCGTCAACCGGGCCCGGGTGATGCTTCCGGACGAGGTGGACCCGCAGGTCGTCGCCGGCTCGACGGACGACATCCCGACCGTCGTCCTCGCCGTCACCTCGGACAAGGACCAGCAGGCCCTGGCCGACCAGCTCGACCGGACCGTCGTCCCGGACCTGAAGGACATCGACGGCGTCGGCCAGGTCACGGTCGACGGCGTCCGCGACGTCGAGGTCACGATCACGCCCGACGACGCGAAGCTCGCCAAGGCCGGTCTGACCACGCAGGCCCTCGCCGAGGCCCTCCAGGCGGGCGGCGCGACCGTGCCGGCGGGTTCCTTCGACGAGGGCGGCGCCAACCGCACCGTCCAGGTCGGCGGCGGCTTCACCTCGCTGAAGCAGATCCAGGACCTCGCGGTCCGGGGCGAGGACAGGAAGCCGGTGCGTCTCGGCGACGTCGCGACCGTCGCGCGGGAGGAGGCCAGGGCCGACTCCCTCACCCGCACCAACGGCCGGCCGAGCCTCGCCGTCGCCGTCACCATGGACCACGACGGCAGCGCGGTCGCCATCTCGGACGCCGTCCAGGACATGCTCCCGGGCATGCGCGAGGACCTCGGCTCCGGCGCCACGCTCACCGTGGTCAGCGACCAGGGCCCGGCGGTGTCCAAGTCCATCGAGGGCCTGACCACGGAGGGCGCGCTCGGCCTGGTCTTCGCCGTCCTCGTCATCCTGGTCTTCCTCGCGTCGATCCGCTCGACGCTGGTGACGGCGGTGAGCATCCCGCTGTCCGTCGTGCTCGCGCTGATCGTGCTGTGGACGCGGGACCTGTCCCTCAACATGCTGACGCTGGGCGCGCTGACCATCGCGATCGGCCGCGTCGTCGACGACTCCATCGTCGTCCTGGAGAACATCAAGCGGCACCTCGGCTACGGCGAGGAGCGCCACGAGGCCATCCTCAAGGCGGTCCGCGAGGTCGCGGGCGCGGTCACCTCCTCCACCCTCACCACGGTCGCCGTGTTCCTGCCGATCGGTCTGGTCGGCGGCATGGTGGGCGAGCTGTTCGGCTCGTTCTCCCTGACGGTGACGGCCGCGCTGCTGGCGTCCCTGCTGGTGTCGCTGACGGTCGTGCCGGTGCTGTCGTACTGGTTCCTGCGCCCGCCGAAGGGCACCCCCGAGGACGCCGCCGAGGCGCGCCGCCTCGCCGAGGAGAAGGAGGCCCGGAGCCGTCTGCAGCGGATCTACGTCCCCGTCCTGCGCTTCGCCACCCGCCGCCGGCTGACCAGCCTGCTGCTCGCGGCCGTGATCCTGATCGGCACCTTCGGCATGGCGCCGCTGCTGAAGACGAACTTCTTCGACCAGGGCGAGCAGGAGGTCCTCACCGTCAGGCAGGAGTTGGAGCCGGGCACCAGCCTGGCCGCGACCGACGCCGCGGCGCGCGAGGTCGAGAAGACGCTCGACGGCGTGGACGGCGTCGAGGACTACCAGGTCACCGTCGGCTCGTCCGGGTTCATGGCGGCGTTCGGCGGCGGCACCGACACCAACCAGGCCTCCTACCAGGTGAGGCTCAAGGACTCCGCGTCCTTCGAGGACGTGCGTCAGGACATCGAGGACGGGCTGGAGAAGCTCGACGGCGCCGGCACCACCACGGTCGCCGCCGGTGACGGCTTCGGCAGCCAGGACCTGAGCGTCGTCGTGAAGGCGGCCGACGCCGAGGTGCTGCGCACGGCGGCCGACCAGGTCCGCGACGCGGTGGCCGGACTGGACGACGTCACCGACGTCACCAGCGACCTGTCGCAGAGCGTGCCCCGCATCTCGGTCCGCGCCAACTCCAAGGCCGCGGCGGCCGGTTTCGACGACCGGACGCTCGGCGCGGTCGTCGCGGGCGCGGTCCGCGGCACCCCGGCCGGCAAGGCGGTCCTGGACGACACCGAGCGCGACCTCGTCATCCGCCCGGCGAAGCCCGCCAGGACGCTGGAGCAGCTGAAGAAGCTGCCGCTCGGCCCGGTGAAGCTCGGTGACATCGCCACCGTGAAGCTCGTGGACGGCCCGGTCTCCATGACCCGCATCGACGGTCAGCGGGCGGCGACGATCACCGCCCGGCCGACCGCCGACAACACGGGCGCGGTGAGCGCCGAACTCCAGTCGAAGATCGACGCGTTGAAGCTCCCGGCGGGGGCCACGGCGGAGATCGGCGGCGTCTCCCAGGACCAGGACGAGGCGTTCGCGAACCTCGGCCTCGCCATGGTGGCGGCCATCGCGATCGTGTTCATGCTGCTGGTCGGCACGTTCCGTTCGCTCGCGCAGCCGCTGATCCTGCTGGTGTCCATCCCGTTCGCGGCGACGGGCGCGATCGGCCTGCTGGTCGCCACGGGCACGCCGATGGGCGTCCCGGCGATGATCGGCATGCTGATGCTCATCGGCATCGTCGTCACGAACGCGATCGTGCTGATCGACCTGATCAACCAGTACCGCAAGCAGGGGTACGGCGTCGTCGAGGCCGTCGTCGAGGGCGGCCGGCACCGGCTGCGGCCGATCCTCATGACGGCCCTGGCGACGATCTTCGCGCTGCTGCCGATGGCGCTCGGCGTCACCGGCGAGGGCGGCTTCATCGCGCAGCCCCTGGCGGTGGTCGTGATCGGCGGCCTGGTCACGTCGACGCTGCTGACGCTGCTGCTGGTGCCGACGCTGTACGCGATGCTGGAGCTCCGCAAGGAGCGCCGGGCGAAGAAGCGCGCGGCGAAGCGGGACAAGCGGCGCGCGGCGCCGGAGGAGTCGACGCCGGAGCCCGCCGGGGTCTAGCCCGCCCGGCCGACATGCGAGGGGCCCCGCCCCCGAGCGCCTCACGGCGCCGGGGGCGGGGCCCCTCGCACGGTCGGGACCGCCGCTACGGCAGCGCGAGCATCCGCTCCAGCGCCAGCTTCGCGAACGCCTCCGTCTCCTTGTCGACCTCGATGCGGTTGACCAGCTTGCCGTCGGCGAGGGACTCCAGCGCCCACACCAGGTGCGGCAGGTCGATGCGGTTCATCGTGGAGCAGAAGCAGACCGTCTTGTCGAGGAACACGATCTCCTTGCCCTCGGGGGCGAAGCGGTTCGCCAGCCGCCGGACCAGGTTCAGCTCCGTGCCGATGGCCCACTTGGAGCCGGCCGGGGCCGCCTCCAGCGTCTTGATGATGTACTCCGTCGAGCCGACGTAGTCCGCGGCGGCGACGACCTCGTGCCGGCACTCGGGGTGGACGAGGACGTTCACGCCCGGGATGCGCTCGCGCACGTCGTTCACGGAGTCCAGGCTGAAGCGGCCGTGCACCGAGCAGTGGCCGCGCCACAGGATCATCTTCGCGCCGCGCAGCTCGTCGGCGGTGAGCCCGCCGTTCGGCTTGTGCGGGTTGTAGACGACGCAGTCCTCCAGGGACATGCCCATGTCGCGCACGGCGGTGTTGCGGCCGAGGTGCTGGTCGGGCAGGAAGAGGACCTTCTCGCCCTGCTCGAAGGCCCAGTCCAGCGCGCGGCGCGCGTTCGAGGACGTGCAGATCGTGCCGCCGTGCTTGCCGGTGAAGGCCTTGATGTCGGCGGAGGAGTTCATGTACGAGACGGGCACGACCTGCTCGGCCACCCCGGCCTCGGTCAGCACGTCCCAGCACTCGGCGACCTGCTCGGCCGTCGCCATGTCGGCCATCGAGCAGCCGGCGGCGAGGTCGGGCAGCACGACCTTCTGGTCGTCGGACGTCAGGATGTCCGCGGACTCCGCCATGAAGTGCACGCCGCAGAACACGATGTACTCGGCCTCCGGGCGCGCGGCGGCGTCCCGGGCCAGCTTGAAGGAGTCGCCCGTGACGTCGGCGAACTGGATGACCTCGTCGCGCTGGTAGTGGTGGCCCAGCACGAAGACCTTGTCACCGAGCCTCTCCTTGGCCGCCCGGGCGCGCTCGACCAGGTCCGGGTCGGACGGCGAGGGCAGGTCGCCGGGACACTCCACGCCGCGCTCGCTCCTGGGGTCGGCCTCACGGCCGAGGAGCAGCAGGGCGAGGGGCGTCGGCTGTACGTCGAGCTCCTGGGTCTGGGCGGTGGTCACGACACGCACCCTTTCTGTTCTGCGGCGACTTTTCGTCGATTTGACGCTATCTATCATAACCGCTTCACGTCAGTTTGACGATGGCCATAGCGTCCATGTGACGTGAATCCCGGTGGGCGGCGATTCATTCCCCGAAGAGGCGTTTTCCGCTTGCGGCGGCGTGTGCGAGCATGAAGACGGAGCCCGAAAGACACGAGCCCGGCCCGGAATGAATCCGCGGCCCCGCCGGTTGCAACCGTCGGCAAGCAGTCTCCGTACAACCCGGGAGAGATGTAGATGTCCGTATCGGACGAGACCACCACCGTCACCGACGGCATCATCCTGACCGACGCCGCCGCGGCCAAGGTCAAGGCGCTGCTCGACCAGGAAGGCCGTGACGACCTGGCGCTGCGCGTCGCCGTCCAGCCCGGCGGCTGCTCCGGCCTGCGTTACCAGCTGTTCTTCGACGAGCGTTCCCTCGACGGCGACGTGGTCAAGGACTTCGGCGGCGTCAAGGTCGTCACCGACCGGATGAGCGCCCCGTACCTGGGCGGCGCCACCGTCGACTTCGTGGACACCATCGAGAAGCAGGGCTTCACGATCGACAACCCGAACGCGACGGGTTCCTGCGCCTGCGGCGACTCCTTCAACTGAGTCCCGGCACGCACGGCACGCACGACGAAGGCGGCGCCCCCTCCGCGGAGGGAGCGCCGCCTTCGTCATTCCCGCACGGGCCTACGGGCCGGAAACGGCTCAGCGCGCCTGCGGCAGCCGCGCCCCCGGCTTCTCCAGCGGCACGCCCTTGCCGTCCGCCCCGACCACCGCGCGGTCGCCGAGCGGCTCGTCCAGCGTCACGGTCCGGTGCTGCACCTTGGCGATCATGATGCACACCTTGCCCGGCCGGGGCGTCTCGGTCACCTTCACCGTCACCTTGCCGCCGCTCTCGCTCGCCGTCGCCGCGTAGTCCGAGCAGACCCCGCCCGTGAAGCGCACGGTCAGCTCCCGGCCCTCCGCGGTGTAGCCCTCGACGTCGACGTCACGGGGCTTGCCCGTGCGCTCCTCGTCCGGCCCGGTCGGCCGCGGGCTGGGCCGCTCCGCCGGCTCCTCGGGCGGCGCGGGGGAGGTGAGGTACTGCGGGTCGACCGCCGTGTGGGTCACGGTGAACGGGTCCTTCGCGCCCGGCGCCCGCACCTCGAACAGCCAGGACGGCACCAGCGCCTGCCGGCCCGACACGAACTGCGCGGCCAGCCCGAACACCGCCTTCTCGACCGTGATCGTCTGCGGCTTCGCCTCCGGGCTCGCCAGATCGGAGCCCGGCTCGCACGGCGCCTGCGACCCGTCCCCGTGCGGCACGGGGCTCGCGCAGCCGCCGATCCCGACCTGGCCGCCGCCCTGCGCGGCGTTCAGCAGGTCCAGCGTCCGCCGCGCGTCCAGCACGGGATACGTGTCGCTCTTGACCGGCGCCTTCAGCTGACCGCTCGCGCCGACCACCTCGCCGTTCGCGCCCACGGTGACGCCCGTGCTCCAGCCGTACGTCGGCAGCCCGCCGACCAGCGGCTCGGCGTTCACGACCCGGTTGGCGCCGGCGACCTGGCCCGCGGCGATCTTCGCGTCGTCCTGGCCCACCGCCTTCAGCACCGGCGCCGCCGCCTTCCGCGCGGCCTCCTCGCCGACCGGGTCGACCGTCGCGCCGCCGCCCGCGCCCGGCTCCGACGCGCACGTGAGCTTGCCCTTGCAGTCGTCGGTGCCCGGCGCGTACCGGTGGAAGGTCCAGCCGCCCGGCGCCTGCCGGTTCACCTGGAGGCTCGGACCCGCGCCGTCCTTCGCGCCGACCTTCCAGGCCTGGCCCTCCGCCACCGGCGTCCCGTCCACGCCCAGCGCCTCGGCCAGCCGGACCACCTCGTCCTTGGTGACCTGCCCCGACGTCCGGTACACCGGCGCCGAGCCGGGCCCCTTCGGCAGCGCCCCGTCCGCCCGGTACACGGCGCCGTACGGATTCGGCTCGCCCGGCGCGACGCCGGGGCCGCTCGCCTCGTGGCCGTCCAGGGGCAGCGGCGGGGGAGTGTCACCGCCGGGCGCCCCCGCGGCCGCCTTGTCGTCCGAACCGCCGGACGTGCTCGCGGCGAGGTACGCCCCGCCGCCGCCCACCACCAGCACGGCCGCGGCGACCGAGGCGACGATCACCGGCGTACGCCGGGCCGCGCGGCCGGCGCCGCTTCCGTCACCGTCGTCCCGAGCCCCGCCGGGGCCGGACACGCCGGCCTCCTCGGCGCCGGACTCGGCCGCGGCGTCGTCGTTGTCGGGTCGCTCGGTGTTCACCGCATCGCTCCTTCGGCTGCACAGCTGTCACGGGGGACAGCGATGGGACGCGGCGGGGGAGCGAGCGGTTCCCTCGGTGCGCCGGCTCAGTCGCCGTAGTCCGACATCGCGTCCAGCAGCCGGGCCGAGGTCGCCGGGACGCTCACGCCGTGGATGAGCGACGGCGGCACCGGACGGGCCGCGTCCCGGTCCCGGACCGCCCAGTGCGGGGCCATCCGGGCGCAGTCGCCGCGCAGCGCGGCCAGGTCGACGTCGATCTCGTCCGGGGTGGGAGCGTGGACCTCGAGGTTCGTCATGACCGCACCGTATGCAGGTTGTCCCACGCGAAGAAAGATCTACTATCGGGTAGTTTTCCCCGCTTCAGCGACACCGGCCGACCCGGTAGCGTGAACTGTCAATCCGCCTCCCTCCTGGAGAATCCACGCCGTGCGCATCGCAGTCACCGGCTCCATCGCCACCGACCACCTCATGACCTTCCCCGGCCGCTTCGCCGACCAGCTCGTCGCGGACCAACTGCACACGGTCTCGCTGTCCTTCCTGGTCGACAACCTCGACGTCCGGCGGGGCGGCGTCGGCGCGAACATCGCCTTCGGCATGGGCCAGCTCGGCACCGAGCCGATCCTGGTCGGGGCCGCCGGCTTCGACTTCGACGAGTACCGGGCCTGGCTGGACCGGCACGGTGTCGACACCGAGTCCGTCCGCATCTCCGAGACGCTGCACACCGCCCGCTTCGTGTGCACCACCGACTCCGACCACAACCAGATCGGCTCCTTCTACACGGGCGCCATGAGCGAGGCCCGCCTCATCGAGCTCCAGACCGTCGCCGAGCGCGTCGGCGGCCTCGACCTGGTCTCCATCGGCGCCGACGACCCCGAGGCGATGCTGCGGCACACCGAGGAGTGCCGCTCGCGGTCCATCCCGTTCGCCGCCGACTTCTCCCAGCAGATCGCCCGCATGGACGGCGACGAGATCCGCATCCTGCTGGACGGCGCGACGTACCTCTTCTCCAACGAGTACGAGAAGGGCCTCATCGAGTCCAAGACCGGCTGGAGCGACGCCGAGATCCTCTCCCGCGTCGGCCACCGCGTCACCACCCTCGGCGCGCGCGGCGTGCGCATCGAGCGGGAGGGCCAGGACCCGATCGAGGTCGGCTGCCCCGACGAGGAGCGCAAGGCCGACCCCACCGGCGTCGGCGACGCCTTCCGCGCCGGCTTCCTCTCCGGCCTCGCCTGGGGCGTCTCCCTGGAGCGCGCCGCGCAGGTCGGCTGCATGCTCGCCACGCTCGTCATCGAGACCGTCGGCACCCAGGAGTACCAGCTGCGCCGCGGCCACTTCATGGAGCGCTTCACCAAGGCCTACGGCGACGAGGCCGCCGCCGAGGTCCAGGCGCACCTGGCCTGACCCGCCCCCGGCCGGCTACCCGAGCCGGCGGACCACGTACGCCGCACCCCGGTCCGCCGGTTCCTCGCCGACGTACTCCTGCCCCCGCATCTCGCACCACGCCGGGATGTCGAGGCGCGCGGCCTCGTCGTCCGCGAGCACCCGGACCGTGCCGCCCACCGGCACGTCCCCGATGACCTTCGCCAGCTCGATCACCGGGACCGGGCAGCGCCGCCCCACCGCGTCCACGACCACGACGTCGGACTCCGCCCGGACGTCCTCGGCGGCGACCGGCGCGCCCAGCTTCTCCCGCACCCCGGCCACCGCCCCCGGCAGCACCGCGAGGAACCGGTCCACGTCCTCCTCGCGCGTCCCGGCCGGCAGCGACACGCGGACGTTGCCCTCGCTCAGCACCCCCATCGCCCGCAGCACATGGCTGGGCGTCAGCGTGCTGCTCGTGCACGACGAACCGGACGACACGGAGAAGCCCTCCCGGTCCAGCTCGTGCAGCAGCGTCTCCCCGTCGACATAGAGACACGAGAACGTGACGATGCCGGGCAGCCGGCGCACCGGGTCCCCGACCACCTCCACGTCCGGCACCAGCCGCGGCACCCGCGCCCGGATCCGGTCCGTCAGCTCCCGCAGCCGCGCGGCCTCCTCGGCCGCCTCCGCCCGCACCGCCCGCAGCGCCGCCGCCGCGGCCACGATCGCCGGCAGGTTCTCGAAACCGGCCGCCCGCCCCGACTCCCGCTCGTCCGACGGCCCCTGGACCGCGAACCGCACCCCCTTGCGCACGACGAGCAGCCCGACCCCCGCCGGTCCGCCCCACTTGTGCGCGCTCGCCGTCAGCAGCGACCAGCCGTCCGGCACCGGACCCCACCCCAGCGACTGGGCCGCGTCCACCAGCAGCGGCACCCCCGCCGCCCGGCACGCCCCGGCCACCTCCGCGACCGGCTGCTCCGTGCCCACCTCGTGGTTCGCGGACTGCAGACACGCCAGCGCCGTGTCCGGCCGCAGGGCCGCCGCGTACGCCTCCGGGTCGACCGCGCCCGTGCGGTCCACCGCCACCCGGGTGACCGTCCCGCCGTCCCGCTCGTGCCTCTCGGCCGCGTGCAGCACCGAGGAGTGTTCGACCGCTGACACGATCAGGTGACGTCCGACGCGCCTGCGCCCGGCCAGCGCACCCGCCACGCCGGTGTGCACGGCCCGCGTCCCCGACGAGGTGAACACCAGCTCGTCCGGCCGGCACCCCACCACCTCGGCGGCGGTCTCCCGCGCGGCGTCGAGCAGCATCCGCGCCCGCCGCCCCTCCCGGTACAGCCTCCCGGGATCCGCCCACCCCTCGTCCAGGGAGGCCAACAGGGCCTGACGGGCGACGGAATGAAGCGGAGCGCCGGAAGCAGCGTCGAAGTAGGCCACACCCCCACGTTATGCCGGGCGCGCGAAGTACACCGCGACGCCCCGTCGGAGGGACCCCCGGCGCGTATGCCCCCCTCCCCGCGAACCCCCGGAGAGCGTCGGCTAGGGTTTGGTCCGCATAAACATCCAAACCCCTGCCCGACGCAGGGCGGCGACCAACCAACGAGAAGGCCGCAGCCAATCCGCGCGGGCGAGACTCTCGGGAAGGCGCTACGTGAGTCCCAACGGCTCCGACCTCCCCCACCGCCTGAAGGGCGTGGGCGGTACCCCCTCGCCGCGGCGCCCGATGCGGCGGAAGCTGCTGCAGGCACTGACCGCGGGCCTGGTCCTGGCGACCGCCACCGGTTGCACATACGAGGACTTCCCCCGCCTCGGCATGCCCACCCCGACCACGGAAGAGGCTCCGCGGATCCTCTCCCTGTGGCAGGGCTCGTGGGCTGCCGCGCTCGCCGTCGGCGTGCTGGTGTGGGGCCTCATCCTGTGGAGTGCTTTCTTCCACCGGCGCAGCCGCACCAAGGTCGAAGTTCCCCCGCAGACCCGGTACAACATGCCCATCGAGGCCCTGTACACCGTGGTCCCGCTCATCATCGTCTCGGTGCTGTTCTACTTCACGGCCCGTGACGAGTCCGAGCTCCTGAAGCTGGAGAAGAAGCCCGACGTCACGGTCAACGTGGTCGGCTTCCAGTGGAGCTGGTGCTTCAACTACGTGGAGAGCGTCGACGGCTCCTCGGGGGACGCCAAGTCCGCCAAGGAACTCGACGCGATCCCGGACCGGTACAAGGACCAGTTCCCGGCGAACGCCGGCGGTGTCTACGACTGCGGTGTCCCCGGCACGCGGAACCCGCAGACCAACAACCCCGGTCCGACGCTCTGGCTGCCCGAGGGCAAGCGGGTCCGCTTCGTCCTCACCTCGCGTGACGTCATCCACTCCTTCTGGGTGGTGCCGTTCCTGATGAAGCAGGACGTCATCCCGGGTCACACCAACGCCTTCGAGGTGACTCCCAACAAGGAGGGCACCTTCCTGGGCAAGTGCGCCGAGCTGTGCGGCGTCGACCACTCCCGGATGCTGTTCAACGTGAAGGTCGTCTCCCAGGAGCGGTACGAGCAGCACCTCAAGGACCTCGCCAAGAAGGGGCAGACCGGTTACGTTCCCGCTGGCATCGCGCAGACGAGCCACGAGAAGAACCGGGAGACGAACCAACTGTGAGCATCGTCAACGAACCTCAGGGCGCCTCGGCGGCTGAAGACTCGTATTACGAGGACGAGCTGCCGGTACGGCGCAAGCGGCCCGGCAACGTCGTGGTGAAGTGGCTCACGACCACCGACCACAAGACGATCGGCACGCTGTATCTGGTCACGTCGTTCGCGTTCTTCTGCATCGGTGGCGTCATGGCGCTGCTCATGCGCGCGGAGCTGGCCCGCCCGGGCCTGCAGGTGATGTCGAACGAGCAGTTCAACCAGGCGTTCACGATGCACGGCACGATCATGCTGCTGATGTTCGCGACGCCGCTGTTCGCCGGCTTCGCGAACTGGATCATGCCGCTGCAGATCGGCGCGCCGGACGTGGCCTTCCCGCGGCTGAACATGTTCGCCTACTGGCTCTACCTGTTCGGCTCGCTGATCGCGGTCGCCGGTTTCCTCACCCCGCAGGGCGCGGCCGACTTCGGCTGGTTCGCCTACTCCCCGCTGTCGGACGCGGTCCGCTCGCCGGGTGTCGGCGCCGACATGTGGATCATGGGTCTGGCCTTCTCCGGCTTCGGCACCATCCTCGGCTCGGTCAACTTCATCACCACGATCATCTGCATGCGCGCACCGGGCATGACCATGTTCCGCATGCCGGTGTTCACGTGGAACGTGCTGCTGACCGGTGTGCTGGTCCTGCTGGCCTTCCCGGTCCTCGCCGCCGCGCTCTTCGCGCTGGAGGCGGACCGCAAGTTCGGCTCGCACATCTTCGACCCGGCCAACGGCGGGGCGCTGCTGTGGCAGCACCTCTTCTGGTTCTTCGGCCACCCCGAGGTGTACATCATCGCGCTGCCGTTCTTCGGCATCATCAGTGAGGTCATCCCGGTCTTCAGCCGCCGCCCGATCTTCGGTTACATGAACCTGATCGCGGCGACCATCGCCATCGCCGGTCTCTCGGTGACGGTGTGGGCGCACCACATGTACGTCACCGGTGGCGTGCTGCTGCCGTTCTTCTCCTTCATGACGTTCCTCATCGCCGTCCCGACCGGCGTGAAGATCTTCAACTGGATCGGCACGATGTGGAAGGGCTCGCTGTCCTTCGAGACGCCGATGCTCTGGGCGATGGGCTTCCTCATCACCTTCACCTTCGGTGGCCTGACCGGCGTCATCCTGGCCTCGCCGCCGATGGACTTCCACATCTCCGACTCGTACTTCGTGGTGGCGCACTTCCACTACGTCGTGTTCGGCACCGTGGTCTTCGCGATGTTCTCCGGCTTCCACTTCTGGTGGCCGAAGTTCACCGGGAAGATGCTCGACGAGCGCCTCGGCAAGATCACCTTCTGGACGCTGTTCTTCGGCTTCCACGGCACGTTCCTCGTCCAGCACTGGCTGGGCGCCGAGGGCATGCCGCGCCGGTACGCCGACTACCTGGCGGCCGACGGCTTCACCGCCCTGAACATGATCTCGACGGTCAGCTCGTTCGTGCTCGGCCTGTCGGTCCTGCCGTTCTTCTACAACATCTGGAAGACCGCGAAGTACGGCAAGAAGATCGAGGTCGACGACCCGTGGGGCTACGGCCGTTCGCTCGAGTGGGCGACGTCCTGCCCGCCGCCGCGGCACAACTTCCTCACCCTGCCGCGGATCCGCAGTGAATCCCCGGCGTTCGACCTGCACCACCCGGAGATCGCCGCGCTCGACGAGCTCGAGAACGTCGGTCACGGGGAGAAGGCCCTCGCTGGGGGCAAGGAGGCCGGCAAGTGAAGATCCAGGGCAAGATGTTCATGTGGCTGAGCGTCTTCGTCCTCGCCATGGCGGTCGTCTATGGCGTGTGGTCGAAGGAGCCGGCCGGTACCACGGCCCTCTTCCTGGCCTTCGGGCTGTGCATCATGATCGGCTTCTACCTGGGCTTCACGGCCAAGCGGGTGGACGTCGGAGCGCAGGACAACAAGGAGGCGGACGTCGCGGACGACGCCGGCGAGGTCGGGTTCTTCAGCCCGCACAGCTGGCAGCCGCTGTCCCTGGCGATCGGAGGCGCCTTCGCCTTCCTGTCCATCGCCCTCGGCTGGTGGCTGATGTACTTCTCGGCGCCGCTGGTCCTGATCGGTATCTGGGGCTGGGTCTTCGAGTACTACCGCGGTGAGAACCGCACCCAGTAGCACGACGAGACGCCCGGGAGCCCGGACACTCCGCACGGAGTGTCCGGGCTCCCTCTTTTGCCCCACGAACCTCACCCGTCCGGGTTACCCGCCGCGCCGCCGCCGGTGATGCTCCCTACGTTGAGGCCATGAGCCACACCGACCCCCCGCGCAGCCGCACCGCCGTCGGCTGCACGCTGCTCGTGATCGCCCTCGGCGCGGGCCTCACCGCCTGCGGCGGAGACGACACCCCGCTCGCGGCCGAGCCGTACGACGCGGCGGACCAGGTCTCCTTCAACGGCCGTGCGGGCGAGGGGCGGCCGACCGACCCGGACAAGCCGCTGGAGGTCGTCGCCGAGGACGCCGAAGGGCGCATCACCGACGTCACCGCCGTGGACGCCGCAGGACGCTACGTGGCGGGCGAACTCGCCGCCGACGGCACCCGGTGGCACAGCACCTCCCCGCTGGCGGCGAGCGCCCGCTACACGGTCCGCGTGAGCACGGAGAACGGGGACGGGGCGCCCGGCCGGAAGGTCTTCACCTTCGACACCGGCAGGCCCACCGCCAAGAAGCGCCTGAACGTCACCTTCGGCCCCAAGCAGGGCACCTACGGAGTCGGGCAGCCCATCACCGCCGAGCTGTCCCTGCCGGTCAAGGACCGGGCGCAGCGGGCCGTCGTGGAGCGCGCCCTCAAGGTGCGCTCGACGCCGTGGGTGGAGGGCGGCTGGCACTGGGTGGACGACAAGGAACTCCACTACCGGCCCAAGGAGTACTGGCCCGCCCACTCCACCGTCGAGGTGCGCAGCAACCTGGAGGGCATCAAGATCGGCGACCGGGTGTGGGGCGGCCGTGCCAAGCCCCTGAAGCTCGGCATCGGGGACCAGGTGATCGCCGTCACCGACGCCGCGGCCCACCGGCTGACGCTCTACAAGAACGGCGAGGCGGTCAAGTCGGTCCCGGTCACCACCGGCAAGCCCGGCTTCGAGACCCGCAACGGCGTCAAGGTCGTGCTCGGCAAGGAGTACTTCGTACGCATGCGCGGCACCAGCATCGGCATCGCCGCCGGCAGCGCCGAGGACTACGACCTGCCGGTCCACTACGCCACGCGGGTGACCTGGAGCGGCGAGTACGTGCACGCCGCGCCCTGGTCCGTGGGCTCGCAGGGCTCGGCGAACGTCAGCCACGGCTGCACCGGCATGAGCACCGGCAACGCCAAGTGGTTCTTCGACAACGTCCGCGAGGGCGACGTCGTGAAGGTCGTCAACTCCGACGGCGACACGATGGAGGCGTTCGGCAACGGCTTCGGCGACTGGAACGTGCCGTGGCAGAAGTGGCGGGAGGGCAGCGCCCTGACCGCCGGCCCGGCCCAGGCGGCGGGCGCCCAGCAGACGGCACGCCTGCGCCCCACCGCCGGGTGAGACGCAGGCGTGCGTGCCGTCCGGGCGACAGCCCCTAGGCCTTCAGGGAGGCCTTCGGCCGCAGGAGCGAGGCGAGGGCGTCCGCGAACTCCACCGGGTCCACCGGCAGGGTCACGGCCGCGTCGGCCCGGCTCCAGGTGGCAAGCCAGGCGTCCTGGGGGCGCCCGATCAGCAGCAGCACCGGCGGACAGTTGAAGATCTCGTCCTTGATCTGCCGGCACATCCCCATGCCACCCATGGGCACCGCCTCGCCGTCCAGCACACAGGCGTCGATGCCGCCCTTGTCCAGCTCCTTGAGGACGGCCGCCGGTGTCGCACACTCCAAGAACTCGACCAACGGGGCGTCGGGGGAGGGCCGTCGGCCGGTGGCCAACCGCACCTGCTCCCGGGTGCCCGAGTCGTCGCTGTAGACCAGCACCGTGGCGGTCGGCTGCATTGTTCCTCCGTGACGTCAGCGTCGTAAGGACAGGCCCGTGGGGCGGATGCTACCCCTCTGAACACCACGTCAACAGCGGTATGACCGTCCTAGACACTCCGAACGGCACCCCCCGGAGTGAGGGCGGGATAAGCGACCGACATAATGTCGGTCGTGGCGACAGCAACGACAGTAGAAACCGGGCACGCGCACCCGTCGGTCAATCGGCCGAACCTCGTCAGCGTCGGAACCATCATCTGGTTGAGTTCCGAGCTGATGTTCTTCGCGGCCCTCTTCGCGATGTACTTCACCCTGCGATCGGTGACAGGGCCCGACCACTGGAAGGAAATGGCGGATGCGCTGAACTTCCCGTTCTCGGCGGCCAACACCACGATCCTGGTGCTCTCCTCCCTCACCTGCCAGCTCGGCGTCTTCGCCGCCGAGCGCGGTGACGTGAAGAAGCTCCGGATGTGGTTCATCGTCACCTTCATCATGGGCGCGGTCTTCATCGGCGGTCAGGTCCTCGAGTACACCGAGCTGGTCAAGCACGAGGGCCTCTCGCTCTCCTCCGACCCGTACGGCTCGGTCTTCTACCTGACGACCGGCTTCCACGGCCTGCACGTGACGGGCGGTCTCATCGCCTTCCTGCTGGTCCTCGGCCGTACCTACGCGGCCAGCAGGTTCACCCACGAGCAGGCGACCGCCGCCATCGTCGTGTCCTACTACTGGCACTTCGTCGATGTCGTCTGGATCGGCCTCTTCGCCACGATCTACATGATCAAGTAGCCGGGCCAGTACCCGAGCACCTCTCCAGAAGCATCGACGCAGAAGATCCTGACACCGGGGTAATCCGTGAAAAAGCTCTCCGCACGACGACGCCACCCGCTGGCGGCACTCGTCGTCCTACTCCTCGCGCTGGCATGCACCGGGGGGCTGTACGCCGTGCTCGCACCCGCGGACAAGGCGAAGGCCGACGAAACCGCCCAGTCCCTCACCATCGAGGAGGGCAAGAAGCTCTACTCGGTGGGCTGCGCCAGCTGCCACGGCACCGGCGGTCAGGGGACCAGCGACGGCCCCAGCCTGGTCGGCGTCGGCGCCGCGGCCGTCGACTTCCAGGTGGGCACCGGCCGCATGCCGGCGCAGCAGCCGGGCGCCCAGGTGCCGCGCAAGAAGGTCATCTACTCGCAGGCCGAGATCGACCAGCTGGCGGCGTACATCGCCTCCCTGGGTGCCGGTCCGTCCGTCCCGACCGAGGAGCAGTACAGCCTGGAGGGCGCGGACGTCGCCAAGGGCGGCGACCTCTTCCGCAACAACTGCGCGCAGTGCCACAACTTCACCGGCAAGGGCGGTGCGCTGACGAAGGGCAAGTACGCGCCCACCCTTGAGGGTGTCGACCCGAAGCACATCTACGAGGCCATGCAGACGGGCCCGCAGAGCATGCCGGTCTTCCCCGACACCACGATGTCGGAGAAGAACAAGAAGGACATCATCGCGTACCTCGACGCGGTCAACAGCGACGACACTGAGAGCCCGGGTGGCCTGGAGCTGGGCGGACTCGGTCCGGTCAGTGAGGGTCTGTTCGGCTGGATCTTCGGTCTGGGCGGCCTCATCGCCATCGCCGTCTGGGTCGCCGCTCGGACCGCAAAGGCCAAGAAGTCATGAGTAGCCAACACATTCCCGAAGAGAGCCTGCCGGCTGAGCAGGACACCACGCACGGCGCGGTGGACGTCGCGGACGACAAGAACCCGTTCGCCGACCCGGGCCTCCCGCCCCACGAGCCCCGGATCCAGGACATCGACGAGCGGGCCGCCAAGCGGTCCGAGCGCGCGGTCGCCCTGATGTTCACGGTGTCGATGCTGGCGACCATCGGCTTCATCGCCGCGTTCGTGACCATCCCGATCGACCGGTCGGTCTACATCTTCCCGCTGGGCCACATCAGCGCGCTGAACTTCGCGCTCGGTGTGACCCTGGGTCTGGCGCTGTTCTGCATCGGCGCCGGCGCGGTCCACTGGGCCCGCACCCTGATGAGCGACGTGGAGATCGCCGACGACCGCCACCCGATCGAGGCGCCCCCCGAGGTGCGCGCGAAGGTCCACGAGGACTTCCGCCAGGGCGCGAAGGAGTCCGCCCTCGGCCGCCGCAAGCTGCTGCGCAACACGATGCTCGGCGCGCTCACCCTGGTGCCGCTGTCCGGCGTCGTCCTGCTGCGCGACCTCGGTCCGCTGCCCGGCACGAAGCTGCGGCACACCATGTGGTCCAAGGGCAAGCTGCTCGTCAACATGAACACGAACGAGCCGCTGCGTCCGTCCGACGTCACGGTCGGGTCCCTCACCTTCGCCAAGCCCGAGGGCCTGGACGAGCACGACCACGAGTTCCAGACGGAGATCGCCAAGGCCGCCCTGATGATCGTCCGCATCCAGCCGGACGACATCAAGGACAAGCGCGAGCTCGAGTGGTCGCACGAGGGCATCGTCGCGTACTCGAAGATCTGCACCCACGTCGGTTGCCCGATCTCCCTGTACGAGCAGCAGACGCACCACGTGCTCTGCCCCTGTCACCAGTCCACCTTCGACCTCTCCGACGGTGCCCGCGTGATCTTCGGTCCCGCCGGCCACGCCCTGCCGCAGCTGCGCATCGGCGTGAACGAGGAGGGCTACCTCGAGGCGCTCAGCGACTTCGAAGAGCCCGTCGGTCCTGCCTTCTGGGAGCGCGGATGAGTACCACCAGCAGCACAGAGTCCCGCGCACGCGGGAAGGCGCCGGCCGGCGAGCGCGTCGCCGACTGGGCCGACGGCCGGCTCGGGATCTACTCCCTGGCCAAGGCCAACATGCGCAAGATCTTCCCGGACCACTGGTCCTTCATGCTGGGTGAGATCTGCCTCTACAGCTTCATCATCATCATCCTCACGGGTGTGTACCTGACGCTGTTCTTCCACCCGTCGATGAACGAGGTGGAGTACCACGGCAGTTACGTCCCGATGCAGGGCGTGCTGATGAGTGAGGCGTACGCCTCGACGCTCGACATCAGCTTCGACGTGCGCGGTGGTCTGCTGATCCGGCAGATCCACCACTGGGCGGCGCTCATCTTCCTCGCCGGCATGTTCGTGCACATGATGCGCGTGTTCTTCACGGGCGCGTTCCGCAAGCCGCGCGAGGTCAACTGGCTGTTCGGCTTCCTGCTGTTCGTCCTGGGCATGTTCACCGGTTTCACCGGCTACTCGCTCCCGGACGACCTGCTCTCCGGCACCGGTGTCCGCTTCACGCAGGGCGCGATCCTGTCGACGCCGATCGTCGGCACGTACATCTCGATGTTCCTGTTCGGCGGCGAGTTCCCGGGCGGCGACTTCGTCGCGCGGTTCTACTCGATCCACATCCTGCTGCTGCCGGGCATCATGCTCGGCCTGGTGGCCGCCCACCTGATCCTGGTCTTCTACCACAAGCACACGCAGTTCGCGGGTCCCGGCCGGACCAACAAGAACGTCGTGGGCATGCCGCTGCTGCCGGTCTACACGGCGAAGGCCGGAGGCTTCTTCTTCCTGGTCTTCGGCGTCATCACCCTGATCGCCGGCGTCGCGTCCATCAACCCGATCTGGGTCCTCGGCCCGTACCGTCCGGACTACGTGTCCACCGGCGCCCAGCCCGACTGGTACATGGGCTTCGCCGAGGGTCTGGTCCGCGCCATGCCGGGCTGGGAGATCAACTTCTGGGGTCACACGCTCGTCCTGGGTGTGTTCATCCCGCTGGTGATCTTCGGTCTGTTCCTCGGTGTGCTGGCCCTGTACCCGTTCATCGAGGCCTGGATCACCGGCGACAAGCGCGAGCACCACATCCTGGACCGCCCGCGCAACGCCCCGACCCGGACCGCGTTCGGTGTCGCCTGGATCACCGCCTACATGATCATGCTGATCGGCGGCGGCAACGACATCGTGGCCACGCACTTCCACCTGTCGATCAACGCGGTCACCTGGTTCGTCCGCATCGGCTTCTTCGTCGGTCCGGTCATCGCGTTCGTCGTCACCAAGCGGATCTGCCTCGGCCTCCAGCGCCGGGACCACGACAAGGTGCTGCACGGCCGCGAGTCGGGCATCATCAAGCGCCTGCCGCACGGTGAGTTCATCGAGGTGCACGAGCCGCTCAGCCAGGAGCAGCTCTACACGCTGACCGCCCACGAGCAGTACAAGCCGGTCGAGATCGGCCCGACGGTCGACGAGAACGGCGTCGAGCGGAAGGTGAAGGGCCCCGAGAAGCTGCGCGCCAGGCTGAGCAAGGCGTACTTCGGCACGGACGCCCAGATCGAGAAGCCCACCGTCGAGGAGTACAAGGAGATCACGAGCGGCCACGGCCACCACTGATCACTGCGTTCGCCACGCCACGCGAAGGGCCCCGTCCCGCTTTACGGACGGGGCCCTTCGCCGTGCCCGGGGCTGGATAGGGTGGAACCAGTCTTGATACGTGGCTACGGACCCAGGAGCGGCTGATGAGCGCTGTGACCCCCGCTGGAGGCGACACCGCGGCGGGCCGCACCTGGCCCGCCCTGCTGAACGGCCTGCTGGACCGCCGGGACCTGACCGCCGACGACACCGCGTGGGCGATGGACCGGATCATGCGGGGCGAGGCGACCGACGCGCAGATCGCCGGCTTCGCGGTGGCCCTGCGCGCCAAGGGCGAGACGGTCGAGGAGATCACCGGCCTGGTCCGCACGATGTACGAGCACGCCAACGTGATCCAGGTGCCCGGCGCGACGGTCGACATCGTCGGCACCGGCGGCGACGGCGCCAGGACGGTGAACATCTCGACCATGTCGGCGATCGTCGTCGCGGGCACCGGCGCCAAGGTCGTCAAGCACGGCAACCGCGCCGCGTCGTCGGCGTCCGGCGCGTCCGACGTGCTGGAGAAGCTCGGGGTGAACCTGGAACTCACGCCGCGGCGGGTGGCCGAGGTCGCCGAGGAGGCCGGCATCACCTTCTGCTTCGCGGTGAAGTTCCACCCCGCGCTGCGGCACGTGGCGGCGGCGCGCGGCCAGCTCGGCATCCGCACGGTGTTCAACTTCCTCGGCCCGCTGACCAACCCGGCGCGGGTGACGTCCCAGGCGATCGGCGTGGCCGACGCGCGGATGGCGCCGATCATCGCCGGGGTCTTCGCCGAGCGCGGCAACTCCTCGCTGGTGTTCCGGGGCGACGACGGCCTGGACGAGCTGACCACCACGGCCACCTCCCAGGTCTGGGTCGTCCGCGACGGCAAGGTGTCCGCGGAGACCTTCGACCCCCGGGACGTGGGCCTCGACCTGGTTCCGGTGGAGGCGCTGCGCGGCGCGGACGCCTCGTACAACGCGGAGGTCGCCCGCAGACTGCTGGAGGGCGAGACCGGCCCCGTCCGGGACGCGGTCCTGCTGAACGCGGCGGCGGCCCTCGTGGCCCTCGACCCCTCCGGCGCGCCGCTGACCGAGCAGATCCGCGCCGGCATGGCGAAGGCCGCCGAGGCGATCGACTCGGGCGCGGCCAAGCGCGTGCTGGACCGCTGGGTGGCGGCGAGCCACGCCTGAGGGGCCTGACGCACACGGCGTCGTACGTCCCGCGATCCGGACACGGGTTGCGGGACGTCGATCTTTTCCGTACGTTCCTGACCAGGTCATGAGTGACAGTCATGAGGCCCCGGCCGACTGTCCGGCAACCCTCCGTCCGTGGCGGGGTGCCCCGGGTGAAGACCAGGCCGCAGTCAGCAAGGTCTGCGGCAAGCGCGGACCCCTCGCACCGACACCAGGGGTCCTGGTCGTCGAGGGAGCGTTTGCTTATGTCCGCCGCCACTGCCGCCACCGTTGTCCCTGCCCCGCTGGCCGTGCTGGGCCGTGACGTCACCGTGCCGCTCGTCACCGGCGGCGAGGTCACCTACGCCGCGCTCGACTACGCCGCCAGCGCCCCCGCCCTCCAGCGTGTCTGGGACGACGTCGCCGCCTACGCGCCGTACTACGGCAGCGTGCACCGGGGCGCCGGGTACCTGTCGCAGCTGTCCACCGACCTGTTCGAGAACTCCCGCCGGACCGTCGCCGAGTTCCTCGACTGCCGGGGCGACGACCAGGTCGTCTTCACCCGGTCCACCACCGACTCCCTCAACCTGCTCGCCGCCGCGCTCCCGGAGGGCTGCGAGGTCTTCGTCTTCGAGACCGAGCACCACGCCTCCCTGCTGCCCTGGCGGGGCGCCCGCGTCACCTTCCTCGACGCCCCGCGCAGCCCCGAGCAGGCGGTCGCGACGCTGGAGCGGGCCCTCGCCGGCCGGGACCCGCACGGCCCGGCCCTCGTCTGCGTCACCGGCGCCTCCAACGTCACCGGCGAGCTGTGGCCGGTGCGGGACCTGGCCGCCGCCGCGCACGCCCACGGCGCCCGGATCGTCCTGGACGCCGCCCAGCTCGCGCCCCACCACCCGGTCTCCGTCGAGGCGCTGGACGTCGACTGGGTCGCCTTCTCCGGGCACAAGCTGTACGCGCCCTTCGGCTCCGGTGTGCTGGCCGGGCGCGCCGACTGGCTGCGCGAGGCCGAGCCGTACCTCGCGGGCGGCGGCGCCAGCCGCAGGGTCGCCCGGCGTGCCGACGGGGGAGTGGACGTGGAGTGGCACGACACGGCCGCCCGGCACGAGGCCGGCTCGCCCAACGTCATCGGTGCCTACGCCGTCGCCTCCGCCTGCAAGGCCCTCACCGAGGCCGGGTTCGAGACGCTCGTCGCCCGTGAGGAGTACCTGATCCGCAAGGTGCGCGAGGGTCTCGCCGACGTCCCCGAGGTGCGCGTCCTGTCCCTGTTCGGGGACGACGCGCCGCGGGTCGGCGTCCTCTCCTTCGTCGTCGACGGCTGGAACAGCTCCCACTTCGCCGCCGCCCTGTCCGCCGAGTACGGCATCGGCGTCCGCGACGGCCTGTTCTGCGCCCATCCGCTGCTGCGCACCCTGCTCGGCAGCGACCCGCAGACGCAGGGCGAGTGCGGCGCCCCGGAGGCCGCGCCCGGCGAGAAGTCCCTGAACGCCATCCGCGTGAGCTTCGGCGCGGGCACCCCCGACGAGCACGTGGACCGCTTCGTGACCGCCTGCCGGGAACTGGTGCGGGACGGCGCCCGCTGGAACTACCGCACGGAGAACGGCCGTTGCGTCCCCGACAGGTCGGCGGCGCCCGTCTCGGCGTGACCCGGCGGGCCCGGCTCGGCGTGATCCGCCGCGCCCGTCTCGGCGTGAGCCGGCAGCCGGGTGCCCAGCAGGATCATCCGCAGGGCCCGCTCGGTCGCGTCGGTGAGCAGTTCGGACGCCCGCACCAGGGCCTCCGCCAGGGCCATCGGCGCGGGCAGGATGCCGTGGCAGGCGTCGACGCCCGGCACGTCCTGGGCGCCCTCGCCGAGCGTGCCCGCGAGCGCCAGCACCGGGCGGCCGTACAGCTTGGCGCGGCGCGCCACCTCGGCCGGCACCTTGCCGCGCGGCGTCTGGTGGTCCAGGGCACCCTCGGCGGTGACGACCAGGTCGGCGCGGGCCAGCCGGGCGTCCAGGCCGAGGTGGTCCAGGAGCACGCCGAAGCGGGGCAGCAGCCGGGCGCCGAGTGCGGCGAGCCCGGCGCCGAGCCCGCCCGAGGCGCCGGTGCCGGGGCCGGTGCGCAGGTCGGTGCCGGTGACGCGGAGGTCGCGGGTGAGGACGTACGCCCAGTTCTCCAGGCCCGCCGACAGGTCCTCCACCTGGGCCGGGGTGGCGCCCTTCTGCGGGCCGAAGACGCGGGCGACGCCGCGCTCGCCGCACAGCACGTTGAAGGGGTTGCAGGCGACCAGCAGTTCCGCGTCCGCGAGCCGGGGGTCGAGGCCGGCCGGGTCGACGCGGTGCAGCCGGACCAGTTCCCGTCCGCCGGGCGGGAGTTCGTGGCCGTCGGCGTCCAGCAGCCGCGCGCCGAGCGCCTGGAGCGCGCCCGCGCCGCCGTCGGACGTGCCGGAGTCGCCGCAGCCGACCAGGATCCGCCGCACGCCCGTGTCGAGCGCGGCCCGGATCAGCTCGCCGACGCCGTACGTGGTGGTGGCGCCGGGGTCCCGCAGGGAGCGCGGGACCAGGGAGAGACCCGCGACGGCGGCCATCTCCACGACGGCCGTGTCCCCGGAGCCGAGCAGCGCGAAGTGCGTGCCGACCCGCTCCCCGACGGGGCCGGTGGCGGCCAGCGCGACCAGCCGGCCGCCGGTGGTGCCGGCCAGCGTGGCGGCCGTGCCCTCGCCGCCGTCCACGAGCGGGATGAGGTCGAGGTCGGCGGCGGGCAGGACGCGGCGCACGCCTGACGCGATGGCGTCGGCGGCGGCCTGGGCGGACAGGGACTCCTTGAAGCCACTGGGGGCCACGGCGATACGACGGAGCACGGGTGTTCTCCTCAACGGGTCACGGGAACGCCGAGCAGCGGCCAGACCGCGACGGCGAAGAACAGCACGAGCGCGGCGGTCGCCGGGGCCAGGACGGCCGAGAGACGCAGCAGGTCGCGCGGGGTGTAGGTGGGGGTGCCGGGCAGCTCGGCGAAGAGCGTGACCGGCTTGGCGGAGGCGGGCAGCGTGTGGCAGAACCCGGCGGCCGCCGTGGACGCGAGGGCGGCGGCCACCGGGTTGACCCCGGCGCCGACGGCCGCCGCGACGACCAGCGGGACCAGCACCGACGAGCGGGCCGAGCGGGACTGGAGCACGAGGTGCGCGGCCGTGCTGACGGCGACGACGACCGCCAGGAACACCACCGGCGTGACGCCCGGGGGCAGCCCGGAGACCAGCCACTCGGCCGCCCCGGAGTCGGCGAGCGCGATGCCCATCGCCATCGTCGCGGCCATGAACAGCAGCAGCGCCCACGGCACCGTCCGCAGCGCGTCCTTCAGCCGGACGGTGCCGAGCGCGGGCGACGCGGCGACGACCGCGCCGATCAGTGCCACGACCGCCGGGGACACCCGGTGCAGCGGCTCGCTGCACCACAGCAGGACCACGGTCGCCAGCAGCAGCGCGCAGCGCGTCTCCGCCTGCGTCCACGGTCCGGTCACCGGCTGCTCGCTGTGCCGCTGTATCTCCTCGGCCGTGACGCGCACGGCGCCCTCGCGGTCCGCGCGCCGGGTCGTCGTCAACAGCACGGCCTCGGCGGCCAGGTGGGAGGAGGCCACCGCGAGCGGCAGCCCGAGCAGCAGCCACTCGGTGAACCCGATCCGCTCCCCGGCGGTCTCCCACAGCACCGACACGGTGATCAGATGCGCGCCCGCGCCGATCAGAGTGGCGACCGCCGACAGCAGGATCACGGTCGGGAACAGCAGCGCCAGCATCACGACCAGTCGCTTCCGGTCGCCGAGTGCCTTGGCGAGGGCCAGGAACACCGGCAGCGCCAGCGCGGCCCGGCCCGAGGTGGCGGGCACCGCGAACGCCGTGACGACCAGCGCGGCCGTCGTCAGATGCGTCAACTGCCGCACCGAGCGCGCCCCGCCGACCAGGAAGACCGCCATGCGTCCGGCGAGCCCCGTCCGGGTCACCGCGGCGGCCAGCACGAAGGCGCAGATCAGCAGCCACACCGTCGAGTCGCCGAGGGTGCCGAACAGGGTGTCGCTGCTGATCACACCGGTCGCGGTCAGCGCGAGCCCGGCGCCCAGCGCGATGTACGTGTCGTCGATCGGCGTGGCGATCCAGGCGCAGGTCGCCAGCGCGAACACGGCGAGCGTGAGCCGGGCGTCACCGGCGAGGCCGGGGAAGGTGCCCGGCACCGCGAGCGGCGCGCACAGCGACAGGGCCACGCACAGGGCGGCGGTCAGCCGGAGGTTCAAGGTCACGTCATCGAGGGTTCACCCGGGCCGTGAGCCCTCAATGAGCCGCACATGAAGGAAACTTCACCCGGAACCCGGCGTCCGGCCGACGGCCACCGACGCCCGGCCCCGGGCTCAGCCGGGCAGCCGGTACCCCATGCCCCGTACCGTCTCCACCTGCTGCGCGCCGAGCTTCTTGCGCAGGGCGCGGACGTACACGTCCACGATGTTGGAGCCCGGGTCGAAGTCGTAGCCCCACACGTGGGAGAGGATCTGCTCGCGGGACAGCACCTGCCCCGGATGCCGCAGGAACAGTTCCAGCAGCACGAACTCACGGGCCGTCAGATCCACGACGCGGTCCCCGGAGCGGGCCCGCCGGGTGCGCAGGTCCAGGCTGAGGGTGCCCGAGCGCAGCATCGTCACCTCCGGCGCGCGGGCGGCCGTGCGCAGCCTCAGCCGCACCCGGGCCAGCAGCTCCTCGAAGCGGAACGGCTTGGTCATCCAGTCGTCGGCGCCGCCCTCCAGGCCGGCCACCGTGTCCCGCACCGAGTCCCGCGCGGTCAGCACGATCACCGGGACGGTCACGCGGGCCTCGCGCAGCTCCCGCAGCACCGTGAAGCCGTCCCGGCCGGGCAGCCCGATGTCCAGCACGATCAGGTCGAAGCCACCGGTCAGCGCGTACTCGTAGGCCGCGTCGCCGTCGCCGACGACGGTGGTCGTGAAGCCGCCCGCGCGCAGGCCCTTGTCCACGAAGGAGGCGATGCGCTCCTCGTCCTCGACGATCAGGATGCGGTTCACGTGCGGTTCTCCTCCAGGGTCAGGACGAAGGTGGCGCCGCCGCCCTCGGTGTCGCGCAGCCCGATCCGGCCGCCGTGCGCCTCGGCGATCGCCCGCACGATGGACAGGCCGAGCCCGGCGCCCGAACCCCGCGCGCCGCGCCGGGTGGTGCCGCGCCGGAACCGCTCGAAGATGACCTCGGCGTCCTCCGGCCGCACACCGGGTCCGGAGTCGGCGACGTACAGCTCGATCCGGGCGCCGTCGGCGCGGGAGCCGATGCGGACGGTCTGGCCGGGCGCGGTGTGCTGCACGGCGTTCTGCGCGAGCTGCACCATCGCCTGCGTGATCCGCTGCGGGTCCAACTCGGCCTCGCGGTCGGCGACTTCGGTGAGCTGCCAGTCGCGTTCGCCGAGGGTGCGGGCCTTGACGTAGACGTCGGCGGTGAGTTCGGCGAGCTGCACCGGCTCCGGCGTGACGAAGTCGGGCCGCTCGGCCTTGGCGAGCAGCAGCAGGTCCTCCACGATGCGGCTCATCCGGTCCAGTTCGTCGGTGACGAGCCGCACGGTCTCCTCGCGCTCGGCCGGGTCGTCGCCCATCAGCTCCAGATGGCCGCGCACGATGGTGATCGGGGTGCGCAGCTCGTGCCCGGCGTCGTCCACGAACTGGCGCTGGGCGGCGAAGGCCCGCTCCAGCCGGTCGAGCATCGCGTTGAACGTCTCGGCGAGGGCCGCCACGTCGTCCCGGCCGCGCACCGGGATGCGGCGCGTGAGGTCCTGCTCGGTGAGCTGCGCCGCCGCGGTGCGCACCAGCCGTACGGGCCGGAGGATCCGGCCGGCGACCACCCAGCCGATGCCGGTGGTCATCAGCAGGGCGACGCCGGAGATGGCGAGCAGGATGCGGGTCACCTCGTCGACCCGGTCCTGTTCGCGGCCCGGGTGGAAGGCGACGACGAACGCGGCCTCGGGCTCGCCGCCCGCCCGCGCCACGGCGACCTTGGCCCAGCGGATCTCGCCCGAGGGCCGGTGCAGGGTGCCGGTGGAGCCGGGCGCCTCGAAGACGCGGCGGCGGGCGTCCGCGTCCTCGTGCAGCGGCAGGGGTACGTCGATGTCGCGCGGCTGGATGATCTGCGCGGGGCCCCGGCCGGGCCGGGCGACCAGGCCGATCAGCTCCTCGTCCGGGTCGGCGTACTGCCGTTCCAGGAAGACGTGCAGCAGCCGGGCCGGGTCGGTGAACGGGTGGCCGGTCTCCGGGTCGACGCCGCGCTGCTCGAAGTGGGCGAACTCGCCGGTCTCCTGCGCGAGCAGGCCGTCCACGCGCCGCTCGGCGTCGCGCAGCAGGATCGAGCGGGTGGTCACGGCCACCGAGGCCAGGGCGACCGCCATCACCAGCAGCAGCCACAGCAGGATGCGGACCCGGGCGGAGATCCGGCGCCGCGGGCGGTCAGCCGTCGTGCCGTCCGTCGTCGTCCCGCCCGTCGTCGTGTCCGTCGTCGTCCCGTTCGGAGCCGGTGCCGGGCTCGCCGGTGTCGTCGTCATCGTCGTCGCTCGCGGGGCTGTCGGTCACCGGGGGCCGGGAGACGACCTGGTCGCTCGGCGTCGGTGTCGGCCGGGTGGGCGTCGGCGCGGGGGAGCCGCTGTCCAGCTCCACCTTGGGCGGGACTTTCGGCGGTGCGGGGCTGTCGGTGAGGGCGAAACTGGTCGCGGCGATGCCGAGCGGGATCGCCACGACGGCGGCCAGGGCCGCCATCCGGTGCGAGAAGGCCATGCGGCGATCCTGACCCGGCGGACCGTCGCCCAGGATGAGCCCGGGATGAAGAACTCTTCATCCGGCCGGGGACCGTCATCCGGCCGGGGACCGGAAGCAGCCGCTCAGCTGTCGAGGCCGATCGCGAACGCCGCCTCCAGGTCGTGCTGCGAGTAGGTGCGGAACGCCACGTGCGTGTCCGTGCCCTCCACGCCGGGGATCTTGCTGATCCGGCCGGGGATGACCTCGGCGAGGTCCTCGTGCTGCTTCACGCGCACCATCGCGATCAGGTCGTAGGTCCCGGTGACGGAGAAGACCTCGCTCACGCTGTCCAGCGAGGCGATCTGCTCCGCGATCTCGGGAATGCGGTCCACGCTGGTCTTGATGAGGACGATCGCGGTGATCACGGCTGGTTCTCTCCCTCGGGGGCCGGCGCTGGGGCGCTGTTCACTCTAGTCGTACGCCGGAAGCGCACCCATGCGCAGGCGAAGCCCAGGCCGAACCCCACGAGGTGCGCCAGGTAGGCGACGCCCGGCCCCGCGGACGCCCGCCCGGCCGCCAGCCACTGCAGGACCGCCCAGAACGGCAGCACCACCCACGCCGGGAAGCGCAGCGGCAGGAAGAACAGGAACGGCAGGAGACTGGTGACGCGGGCGCGCGGGAACAGGTACAGAAAGGCGCCGAGGACCGCCGAGATGGCCCCCGACGCGCCGACCAGGGACTGCGGGGAGCCGGCGTTGGCGGCGGCGTACCCCAGCAGGGCCAGGTAGCCGCAGCCGAGGTAGAAGAGGGTGAACTGCACGCGGCCCATGCGTTCCTCGGTCATCGTTCCGAAGACGTAGAGGAAGAGCATGTTGCCCAGCAGATGCACCCAGCTGCCGTGGACGAACAGCGCCGTCGCCGGGGTGAGGACGGCGCCCGGGGAGCCGCCGAACAGATCCGCGGGGATCACGCCCCAGCGCCGGAAGTACGCCCGCTGCGCGGCGAGCAGGTCCTCCCCGGTGCCGTAGCCGGGATTGAGGCCCGACGCCGGACCGATCAGGAAGACCAGGCAGCACAGCGCGATCAGCCCGTACGTCACCGGCGCCGACGGACCCCGGACCGCCCGCCCAGCCCCCGCTCTCCAGTTACCGATCATGAACAGAGCATGACGCAACCGGACGCATCGTGACAGAGTGCCTCGCCGCATGGACGGACGGGCACCGAGGACCCGCCAGGCCGTAGGGTGAGGGCCTGTGGCGAGAGGCCCTCCGAGCCACACGCACCGGGGCCACCGGCGCGGCACCGACACCGAAGGAAGGCGAGCAGTCACGATGACGGTTCCCCTGCCGACCGCCACGACGCGGTGGCGCTGCACCCTCTGCGGCAATCTCACGCGCTTCGACGTGACCCGTTCGTCCAAGGTCGTCGAGTACGTCCACCTCGACCTGGCCGGGGAGCCGAGCGTCGAGGAGCGCGACGTGGTCAGTGAGACCATCGAGTCGGTGCGCTGCCGCTGGTGCAACGCCGTGGACCAGGTGGAACTCGTGGACAGGCCGGCCGCCGGCTCCTGACGGAGCGGGCCCGGCGCAGGGCGATCCCCGACGGCTCGATCCGGGGCCGGCGGGATCCCGCACAGGCATTGGGGTGAGGATGGTGGAGACCACGGGCGGGGGGCCGGAGGACGGCGCCGCCGAGGTGCTCGACCGTCCCCTGCCGGACGGCGTGCGCCGCCGCGTCGTGCAGATCGTGTCCGACGGCTTCGGCGGGCTGACCATGGCCGAACTGCCCGCACAGCTCAGGCAGTACGCCCGGTTCACGCCCACGCGCCGGGCCAAGTTCGCCGGCAACGCCATGGCCGCCGCGCTGGAGACCGACCCGCTGTTCCGGCAGCGCATCGGCGAGAAGCTGAGAGAGGCGCAGCCGGAGATCTCCGGCGCCCTGGACTCCGGCTCCCCGCCCCCGGCCGCGGACCCGCTCGACGTGGCGGCCGCGGCCTACGTGCTGCGGCCCGCCGGCTGGGTCAAGCTCGTCACCGCCGCCGGCGAGGAGGCCCTGCGGGCCGACGCCGAACGCGTCGACGAGGAGAACCGCGCCGAGCTGGAGCGGCTGCGCGCCGAACTCGCACAGGCCCGCGACCACACCCGCGCCGAGACCGAGCGGCTGCGCGCCGAACTGGAGGCGGCGCGGAAGGAGGCCGAGTCGCTGCACCGCAAGCTGCGCTCCGCCCTCAGCGACGTCAAGCGCGGCGAGGCAGCCCTGCGCAAGGCGCACAGCGAGATGGAGGCCGTCCGCGCCGAGGGGCAGACCCAGCTGTCCGCCGCCGAGAGCGAGAGCCGGCGGCTCAAGGCCCGCCTCGCCGAGGCCGAGGCCACCCTGGAGGCCACCCGCCGGGCCGCCCGCGAGGGCCGCAGTGTCGAGGACATGCGGGTCCGGCTGCTGCTCGACACCCTGCTCGACGCCACGCAGGGACTGCGCCGCGAACTCGCCCTGCCGCCGGTGTCGGTACGCCCCGCCGAGACCGTGGACGCCGTCGAGCCCGGCCGGATGACGCCGAAGGACATCGCCGCCCGCGCGCTGTCCGAGAACGACCCCGCGATCCTCGACCAGTTGCTCGCCCTGCCGCAGGCCCACCTGGTCGTCGACGGCTACAACGTCACCAAGACCGGCTATCCCCAGATGCCGCTGGAGAAGCAGCGGCTGCGGCTGCTCGGGCAGCTGTCCCAGCTCGCCGCGCAGACCGGCGCCGAGGTGACGTGCGTCTTCGACGGCGCCGAACTCGCCGCGCCCGTCCTGCTCGCACCGCCGCGCGGCGTACGGGTGCTGTTCTCCAAGCCGGGCGTCACCGCCGACGAGCTGATCCGCCAGCTGGTACGGGCCGAGCCACCCGGCCGGCCCGTCATCGTCGCCTCCACCGACCGCGAGGTGGCCGACGGGGTCGCACGCGCCGGGGCACGCCCCGTGGCGTCGGCGGTGCTCCTCAAGCGGCTTTCCTGACCCCTCATTCACTTCTGCCCCAACCGCAACGTACCTGCGCAATGCCCGAATTGATGGGATCGTCGCGCAACGTAGCGTCAACCCGTCATCACCGCTGGTGAGTTGATGGCAAAGAATGCGGTGCGTAACCGGGATTTTCGCGACAGGGGATTTGAATGATCACGAGTGGGTCACTAGGGTCTGCCTTCGAACCCGCGAACGGGTGATCACTCACGAGAAGGAGCTCGCCCCCGTGGCGTCCCACCGTCGTCCCAAGCAGCCGAGTCGCACACGCGTGACCGTGCTGACCACCGCAGCCGCCGCTGCTGTCGCCCTGAGCTCGCAGGCCGCGAACGCCGCGCCCAGCGAGAAGCCGAGCAAGGACGAGGTCAAGGCCAAGGTAGACAAGCTCTACGAGCAGGCGGAACACGCCACCGAGAAGTACAACGGCGCCCGTGAGAAGCAGGAGAAGCTCCAGAAGGAGATCTCCACCATCCAGGACAACGTCGCCCGCGGTCAGGAAGAACTCAACGACCTGCGCGACGGCCTGGGCACGATGGCCAGCGCCCAGTACCGCTCGGGCGGCATCGACCCCTCGGTCCAGCTGTTCCTCTCCTCGGACCCGGACGACTACCTCGACAAGGCGTCCACGCTCGACCAGTTGAGCAGCCAGCAGGTCGAGGCGCTGAAGAAGATCCAGGAGAAGCAGCGCGAGCTCGCCCAGGAGCGCGCCGAGGCCTCCGAGAAGCTCAAGGACCTGGCGTCGACCAGGACCGAGCTCGGCAAGAAGAAGAAGGAAGTCCAGAGCAAGCTCGCCGCCGCGCAGAAGCTGCTCAACACCCTGACCGCCAAGGAGAAGGCCGCCCTCGCCGCCGAGGAGGAGCGCGCCACCCGCAGCGCCGAGCGCGAGGCCCTCAGCGGCTCCACCTCCGCCGCCTCCGGCCGGGCAGCCGCGGCCTACGCCGCCGCCCAGTCCAAGCTCGGCTCGCCCTACGTGTACGGCGCCACCGGCCCGTCCTCCTTCGACTGCTCGGGCCTGACGTCGTGGGCGTACGCCCAGGCCGGCGTGTCCATACCGCGCACCTCCGAGGCACAGTCCGGGATCGGCACCCGCATCACCTCCGTCGGCGACCTCCAGGTCGGCGACCTGGTGTTCTTCTTCAACGACCTGCACCACGTCGGCCTGTACGCGGGCAACGGCCAGGTCATCCACGCCCCGCGCACCGGCACGGTCGTCCGGTACGAGTCGATGAACACCATCGGCGGCCCCTTCATGTGGGGCGTCCGGGTCTGACCCGCACCCCCTCGGGCACCTCCTCGGGCGGCACGCCGTACCGCCCGAACGGGCGAATTGCGCACCGCCCCGACACCCCCGCGCCCCGCCGGTGACCTGCGTCAGCGGCGGGGCGTCACCGTGCGTGCACACGGCGGTCGTTGGTGGGCGCCCCGTCGCGGGGTTACTGTCTGCCGCGCTTCCCTCACCACCGGGTCCTCCGGCACCGGGGGAGCGGACCTGTCCGCCAGCGGAAGGAGTGCGGCTTCCCGTGGGTTCCCATCGTCGCGTTGCACCGTCCGGCCTCGACCGGGGCACGGCCGCCGCGCTCGGCGTCCTGTCCGTCGCGGCCGCCGCCCTCGGCGCCGTACCCGCGCCCCCGGCCCAGGCGGCGCCGCCCGACGACACACGCGCCGAGGTCGACCGCCTCCACACCGCCGCCGAGAAGGCCACCGAGGCCTACAACGAGGCCGGCGAACGCGCCGGCGCGCTGCGCCGCCAGGTCCGCGACGCGCAGGACCGCATCGCCCGGCAGCAGAGCCACGTCAACACCCTGCGGGAATCCCTCGGTTCCCTCGCCGGCGCCCAGTACCGCGACGGCGGCATCGACCCCTCCGTCGCCCTGCTGCTCACCTCCGACCCGGACGACTACCTCGACAAGGCGGCCGTGCTCGACCGGATCGGCGCCCGCCGGGCCGGCGAACTGCGCACCCTCCAGAAGGCCCTGCGCGACCTCGCCCAGCAGCGCGCCGAGGCGTCCCGCAAGGTCGCCGAACTCGACGAGAGCCGCCGGGCCGTCGCCGCCCACAAGAAGACCGTCGAGCGGAAACTCGCCGCGGCCCGGCGCCTGCTGAACTCCCTGCCGGACCACGAACGCGCCGCCTACGACCGCGCCTCCCGCACCGGCCGCGACGGCCTGCCCGGCCTCGGCGGCGACACCGCGGCCTCCGGGCGGGCCGCCGCCGCCCTCGCCGCCGCGCAGTCCGCCCTCGGCAGACCCTACGTCTGGGGCGCCAACGGCCCCTCCGGCTTCGACTGCTCGGGCCTGACGCAGTGGTCGTACGCGCAGGCCGGGATCGCCCTGCCGCGCACCTCGCAGGCACAGCGGTACGCCGGCCGGCGGATCCCGCTGTCCGAGGCCCGCCCCGGCGACCTGGTCACCTACCGGTCCGACGCCAGCCACATCGCCATGTACGCGGGCAACGGACAGGTCATCCACGCGCCCCGCCCCGGCGCCCCCGTGCGCTACGACCCGGTGGGCATGATGCCGGTCTCCTCCGTCACCAGGGTCTGACCGTACGGCCCGTTCCCCCTTACCCTCGGGAAGGTGGCTGGTCGAAGGCGGGCGTCGGGTTCCTCGGTGGTGGTGCTGTGTCTGCTGCTCGTCTCCCTCGTGGCGTGCGGGGGACCGCCGGACACCGAGGCGGTGCGCGGCGACGTCCAGCGGGTCCTCGACCGGCGCGCCGAAGCCCTCCTCGACCGTGACGAGCGGGCCCTCGCGGCGACCGGCGCCCGGGCCGGCTACGACAACCTGCGGGCCGTGCCGCTGGACGACTGGACGTACCGCGTGAAGGGCGTGCGGCGCGACGGCGACACCGTCACCGCCGACACCGAACTGCGCTACCGCGTCCGCGGTTTCGACGCCGCCCCCGTCACCACGGCCCGCACCCTGCGGCTGAGCCGGGACGCGGACGGCCGGTGGTCCGTGGACGCGGACCGGCCCGCGAAGAAGTCCGCGCAGCAACTGTGGGACCAGGGCGCCGTACGGGCCGTCCACGGCACGCACAGCCTCGTCCTCGGCGTCGGCCAGTCCCGCGCCGCCCTGGACCGCTACGCCGGGCTCGCCGACCGCGCGGTGCCGGCCGTGTCCGACGCCTGGCACACCGACTGGCCCCGGCGCGTCGTCGTGCTCGTGCCCCGGTCGCTGGAGGGCATGGCCGGACTGCTGGGCTCGCCCGCCTCGTCGTACCGGGGCATAGCCGCCGTCACCACCGGCGAGACCGGCGCCCGCGAGACGGCGCCCGCGGACCGGGTCGTCGTGAACCCCGACGCCTACGGGACGCTCGGCCCCGTCGGCCGGCAGGTCGTCCTCACCCACGAGACGACCCACGTCGCCACCCGCGCCCACACCACCTCCTCGACGCCGCTGTGGCTGTCCGAGGGCTACGCGGACTGGGTCGGCCACCGCGGCACCGACCGCACCCCCGAGCAGGCCGCGCCCGAGCTGGCCGCCGCGGTCGCCGGGGGACGGCCGCCCGCCGGGCTGCCCGAGGACGGCGACTTCGGGTTCGACGACGACGCGGACGCGCTGGCGCGGGCCTACGAGAGCGGCTGGATGGCCTGCCGCTTGATCGCGGAACGCTGGGGCGAGGAACGCCTCGGCGCGTTCTACCGCGCGGTCGGCGCCCACGGACAGCGCTCGGGCGCGGTCGAGAACGCCCTGGAACGGGTGCTCGGCACGACGCTCGCGGAGTTCACCGCCGCCTGGCGGGACCACCTGCGGTCCGAGTTCGCGTGAGTCCTACCCGCGGACGGGGGTCCGGTCGAGCGGCGCGGCGGCGGCCGCGTCCGGGGCCGGTGCCGCACCCGGGACCGTGTCGCGCCACAGCCGTGCCGCGGCGGTGATCGTGGCGGCCAGCAGCAGGCCGTTGCGCACGAACAGCAGCGTGACGCCGAGCGGCTCGCTCGCGACGACGCTCCCGAAGTACAGCGGGAACTCCAGCACCGTCACGAAGGACGCCACCAGCACCATCCCGACCGGCAGCCGCATCCGGGTGGCCGGGTGGCACAGGCACACGGCGGCCACCCCGACCAGCCACACCAGGTACTGCGGGCTGATCACCCGGCTCGTCGTCGTGAACATCAGCACCGCCACGAACGCCGCGTCCGCGACGGTGTGCGTCCCGAACCGCCGCGCCAGCAGCCGCCACAGCAGCAGCCAGCCGAACGCCACACCGGTCAGGAACAGCGCCGCCGAGCTCACCACGTCCACGTGCGGGCCGAGGAACTCCACCGAGCCGTAGTTCAGCCGCACCTCGCCGCTCCAGCCGAACTGCCGGGCCACGTGGAACACCAGCGCGCCCAGCGACTCCACCTCCGTGCCCCGGTCCCGCTGGAACGTCAGGAACGCGAACGCGCCCGGCATCGCCACCGCGAACAGCCCCGCCAGCACCGCCCCGGTCAGCGCCGCCGCGGCCCACGTCGAGCGCCGCCGCACCGCGAGGAGCACCAGCACCGGCCACACCTTGAGCATCGCGCCGAGCCCCGCCAGCACGCCCATCGCCCGCGGATGCCGGGCGCCCGCCAGCAGCGCCGCCACCGCGACGGCCGTGACCATCACGTCGTAGCGCGCGTACACCGTCGGGCCCAGCAGCGGCATGCCGATCACCCACGCCCAGGCGCCCCGCGGGGACAGTCCGGGGCGACGGCCCGCGCGGGCCAGCAGCGCCAGGACGACCAGGTCCGCGACGCACGCCAGCACGAAGAACGCCGTCGCGTAGTCCCAGAACGGCAGCACCGTCGGCGACATGATCGCGAGCGCCGCGGCCGGCGGGTACTGCCAGGTGACGTCGTCCAGCGGGAACGTCCCGGTGCTCAGCACCTCGTACCAGCCCCGGTAGATCCCGGACACGTCGCTCGTGACGTCCGGACCGGGGAAGACGTACACCTTCAGGACGAACAGCATCAGCGGCAGCCGCGTCAGGGCCCAGACCCCCAGCAGCGGTATGAGGTACCGCCGCACGCCCGTCGTCTTCACGTGATCCGCCCGTCCGCTCGCCGCCCGATGGGGCCATGATGTCGCGGACGGCCGCGCGGCTGCCACCCAGCCCGGTCGGGCCCGTCCGTGAACAGCGCGTTCGGTAGGGTCGGCGGCGATGCACAAGACCCTGATCGTGACCAACGACTTCCCGCCCCGGCCCGGCGGCATCCAGGCGTTCCTGCACAACATGGCGCTGCGACTCGACCCGGACCGGCTCGTCGTCTACGCCTCCACCTGGAAGCGCGGTGCCGAGGGAGCCCGGGCGACCGCGGCCTTCGACGCCGAGCAGCCCTTCACCGTCGTGCGCGACCGTACGACGATGCTGCTGCCGACGCCGGGCGCCACCCGGCGGGCCGTCGGACTGCTGCGCGAGCACGGCTGCACCTCGGTGTGGTTCGGGGCGGCGGCCCCCCTCGGGCTGATGGCACCGGCACTGCGGAGGGCGGGCGCCGAGCGGATCGTGGCCACCACCCACGGCCACGAGGCGGGCTGGGCCCAGCTGCCCGCCGCCCGGCAGCTGTTGCGCCGCATCGGGGAGGGCACGGACACGCTCACCTACCTCGGCGAGTACACCCGCTCGCGGATCGCGGGCGCGCTCACGCCCGAGGCGGCGGCCCGCATGCGGCAGCTGCCGCCCGGCGTCGACGAGAAGACCTTCCACCCCGGCTCCGGCGGCGACGAGGTCCGGGCCCGGCTCGGACTGACCGACCGGCCCGTCGTCGTGTGCGTCTCCCGGCTCGTGCCGCGCAAGGGACAGGACACGCTGATCCTGGCCATGCCGCGCGTCCTGGCCGCCCAGCCGGACGCCGTGCTGCTGATCGTCGGCGGCGGCCCCTACGAGAAGGACCTGCGCCGGCTCGCCCGCGAGACCGGGGTCGCCGGCTCCGTGCGCTTCACGGGATCCGTGCCCTGGTCCGAGCTGCCCGCCCACTACGGCGCCGGCGACGTGTTCGCGATGCCGTGCCGGACGCGGCGCGGCGGCCTCGACGTGGAGGGCCTCGGCATCGTCTACCTGGAGGCCTCCGCGACCGGCCTGCCCGTCGTCGCCGGCGACTCGGGCGGCGCCCCCGACGCGGTCCTCGACGGCGAGACGGGCTGGGTCGTCCGCGGCGGCTCCGCCGAGGAAACGGCCGACCGCGTCACCACGCTCCTCGCCGACCCCGGCCTGCGTCGGCGGATGGGGGAGCGGGGCCGGGCGTGGGTGGAGGAGAGGTGGCGCTGGGATCTGCTGGCGGAGAACCTGAAAACGCTGCTGCAGTGAGAGGGCGCGGGGCGCCGCGCACGTGACGCAGCCGACGGCTACTTCGCGTAAAGGGCCTCGATCTCGTCGGCGTAGTCCTTCGCCACGACGTTCCGCTTGAGCTTCAGCGATGGCGTCAGGTGGCCGGACTCCTCCGTGAACTGGGAGCCGAGGATCCGGAACTTCCGCACCGACTCCGCCTTCGACACCGCCGCGTTGCCGTCGTCGATCGCGGACTGGATCGCGGCGTTCAGGTCGGGATCGTCCCGCAGCTCCGCCGCCGTCACGCCGGCCGGCTTGCCGTGCTCGGCGGCCCAGCGGCCCAGGAACTCCTCGTCGACGGTGACCAGCGCGCCCACGAACGGCCGCCCGTCGCCCACCACCATGCACTCGGCGACCAGCGCGTGCGCCCGGATGCGGTCCTCGATCACGGCCGGCGCGACGTTCTTGCCGCCGGCCGTCACGAGGATCTCCTTCTTGCGGCCGGTGATCCGCAGGTAGCCGTCCTCGTCGAGGGTGCCGATGTCGCCGGTGTGGAACCAGCCGTCGGCGAGGGCCTCCTCGGTGGCGCCCGGGTTGTTCCAGTACTCCTTGAACAGGTGCTCGCCGTGCAGCAGCACCTCGCCGTCGTCGGCGATGCGGACCACCGAGCCGGGCAGTGGCTGGCCGACCGTGCCGATCTTCTGCCGGTCCCAGGGGTTGAACGCGGTCGCCGCGCAGGACTCGGTCAGGCCGTAGCCCTCCAGCACCGAGAAGCCGATGCCGCGGAAGAAGTGGCCGAGGCGCTCGCCGAGCGGGGCGCCGCCGGAGATGGCGTACTCGCCCTTGCCGCCCAGTACCGTGCGCAGCTTGCTGTAGACCAGCTTGTCGAAGACCTTGTGCTTGATCCTCAGGCCGAGGGACGGCCCGGACGGGGTGTCCAGCGCCTTGCTGTAGGCGATCGCCGTGTCCGCGGCCTTGTCGAAGATCCTGCCCTTGCCGTCGGCCTGCGCCTTGGCGCGCGCCGAGTTGTAGACCTTCTCGAACACGCGCGGCACACCGAGGATCAGCGTGGGCCGGAACGCGGCGAGTTCGTCGGTGAGGTTCTTGATGTCGGGAACGCAGCCCAGCTTGATCGGCGCGAGCATCGGCGCGATCTCCACGAGCCGCCCGAAGACGTGCGCGAGGGGCAGGAACAGCAGCACCGAGCACTCGCCGGTGCGGAACAGCGGGCGCAGCCGCTCGACGACGTTGCCGCACTCGGCGAAGAAGCTGCGGTGGGTCAGCACACAGCCCTTGGGGCGGCCGGTGGTGCCGGAGGTGTAGACGATGGTCGCCGGGTCGTCGGCGCGGGCGATCGAGCCGCGTTCCTCGACCGTCTCGTCCGTGACGTCCTGGCCGAGCCGGCCCAGCTCCTCGACGGCGCCGGCCTCGATCTGCCAGACGTGCTTCAGCTCGGGCAGCCGGTCGCGCACCGACTCGACGGCCGCGGCGTGCGTGTCCAGTTCGACCACGCAGGCGGTGGCGCCGGAGTCGCTGAGGATCCACTGCACCTGCTCGGGGGAGCTGGTCTCGTACACCGGCACGGTCACCGCGCCCGCGCTCCAGATCGCGAAGTCCAGCAGCGTCCACTCGTAGCGGGTGCGCGACATCAGCGCGACCCGGTCGCCCGGCTGGACGCCGGAGGCGATGAGGCCCTTGGCGGCGGCGTGCACCTCGGCGAGGAACGCCCGGGCCGTCACGTCCTGCCAGGCGCCGCCGACCTTGCGGGCGATGACGGCGACGTCCGGGTGCTGCGCGGCGTTTCTGCGGACGATGTCGGTGAGATTTCCGTCCGCAGGGACCTCGTACAAGGCCGGAAGGCTGAACTCGCGCAAGACTGCTGCTCCTCATAGGGCGCCGGCGCCACGACGTTGTGCGATGCGACGGTGCGGTCCAAGGCTCGGGCAGGTGCTCAGGGGATCGGCCGTGGGAGCGGAGCCCACTGGTTGAAAACCTGAGCACGACTGGACTGCCCGGACGTTACCCGCCGGTATGGCGTCTTCGACAGGGGGGTCCGGCGAGATGTTCGCTGCGTCACACAGATTGGTATGCCTGTTGGTATTCCTCCGCGCACAGTAGTCCAGGCCTTTTGTGACGTGCGAGTAACCGCAGGTCCGGCCGCCACTGTTCACGTATGCCGCACACGCCTACGCTTGATCGACATGGCACCCACACGAGCCGGTAACCGCAGGACGCGCGTCCACGTGGTCAGCGACGTGCACGGCAACGCCCGTGACCTGGCGAGGGCCGGGGACGGCGCCGACGCCCTGATCTGCCTGGGTGACCTCGTCCTCTTCCTCGACTACGCCGACCACTCCCGCGGCATCTTCCCCGACCTCTTCGGCGTCGAGAACGCCGACCGCATCGTGGAGCTGCGCACCGCCCGCCGCTTCGAGGAGGCGCGGGAGTTCGGCGCGCGGCTGTGGGCCGGCATCGGCACCGACCGCGCCGCCGCGATAGAGAAAGCGGTGCGCAAGCAGTACGCCGAGCTGTTCGCCGCGTTCCCCACACCGACGTACGCCACCTACGGCAACGTCGACATGCCGCCCCTGTGGCCGGAGTACGCCGGACCGGGCACCACCGTCCTGGACGGCGAGCGCGCCGAGATCGGCGGCCGGGTCTTCGGCTTCGTCGGCGGCGGACTGCGCACCCCGATGCGCACGCCGTACGAGATCTCCGACGAGGAGTACGCCGCGAAGATCGAGGCGGTCGGCGAGGTCGACGTGCTGTGCACCCACATCCCGCCCGAGGTGCCCGAGCTGGTCTACGACACGGTGGCGCGGCGCTTCGAGCGCGGCAGCCGGGCGCTGCTGGACGCGATCCGGCGCACCCGGCCCCGGTACGCCCTCTTCGGGCACGTGCACCAGCCGCTGGTGCGGCGCATGCGGATCGGCGCGACCGAGTGCGTCAACGTCGGCCACTTCGCCGGGACCGGACGGCCGTGGGCGCTGGAGTGGTGAGGTCCGCCCAGGTGGGGTGAGTTCGGCACCATCCCCGCGCGGTAGCCTTCACGCTGCATACACTCGCGTCCTTAGCGGCCCGCATCTGGAGGAGCCACGGCGATGGCGGAACACACCAGCTCGAGCATCACGATCGAGGCTGCACCGGCCGACGTCATGGGAGTGATCGCCGACTTCGCGCGCTACCCGGACTGGACCGGCGAGGTCAAGGAGGCCGAGGTCCTCGAGACCGACGCCCAGGGCCGCGCCGAACAGGTCCGCCTCGTCATGGACGCGGGCGCGATCAAGGACGACCAGACCCTCGCCTACACCTGGACCGGCGACCACGAGGTCTCCTGGACCCTGGTCAAGTCCCAGATGCTGCGCTCCCTGGACGGCGTCTACAGCCTCCGGCCGACCGCCAAGGGCACCACGGAGGTCACCTACCGCCTCACGGTCGACGTCAAGATCCCCATGCTGGGCATGATCAAGCGCAAGGCGGAAAAGGTCATCATCGACCGGGCCCTGGCGGGCCTGAAGAAGAGGGTGGAGTCGGGGGCGGCTTGACCGGGCCGCGGGGCAGAGCCCGCGGGCAGTCGTGCCTCCCCCCAGTGCCCCATGGGTCTGGGAGGCCCCCGCCCCAGGCGGCGCCCGTCCCGCCGAGGGACGGCACCCCGCAACGCCGGGCCGCGCACCCCACGTACGCCGGGCGGCCGCGCACCGCACGTACGCCGGGCGGCAGCGCACCGCGCCGTGCGAACCGCCGTGCACGAAACGTCCGTTACGGTTCACCCCCATGCGCACCCTCCTGCTGACCGGCCCCGGCGGCACCGGCCGCACCACCCTCGCCGCGGCCACCGCCCTGCACGCCGCCCGCGAGGGCACCCGCACCCTCCTGCTCACCACCGACCGCACCGACACCCTCGGCGCGGCCCTCGGCACGAGCACCGGCCCGGCCCCCACCACCGTCGCCCCGAACCTCACCGCCTGGCGCCCCGACCCCGCCGCCCGCTTCCGCGCCGACCTCACCGCCCTCCAGGACCGCGCCGCCACCGTCCTCGACCTCGTCGGCGCCACCCGCCTCGACCCCGAGGAACTCACCCCCCTGCCCGGCGCCGAGGAACTCGCCCTGCTGCGCGCCCTGCGCGACGCCGCCCTCTCCGACTCCCACGACCTCCTCGTCGTCGACCTGCCCCCCATCCCGCAGGCCCTCGCCCTCCTCGCCCTCCCCGAGGAACTGCGCCGCTACCTGCGCCGCCTCCTCCCGCCCGAGCGCCAGGCCGCCCGCGCCCTGCGTCCCGTCCTCGGCCGGCTCGCCGGCGTCCCCATGCCCGCCGAGTGGCTCTACGAGTCCGCCGCCCGCTGGGACGTGGAACTCGCCGCCGCCGAGGCCGTCGTCGCCGACCGCCGCACCGTCGTACGCCTGGTCGCCGAACCCGGCCCGGCCGGCGCCGACGCCGTCCGCACCGCCCGCCTCGGCCTCGCCCTGCGCGGCCTGCGCACCGACCTCCTCGTCGCCAACCGCGTCCTGCCCGAGACCGGCCACGACACCTGGCTCGCCGGCCCCGTCGCCCAGCAGCGCAAGACGCTGGCGGAGTGGAGCGAGTCGTACGAGGTCCGCACCGTCGCCCACCTGGGCCGTGACCCGCGCGGCACGGACGACCTGGACGCCCTCGCCGTACCCGGCGCCCCGACCGACGCGCCCTGCGTCGCATGGCCCGTCACCGACCACATCGCCGACGACGGCGTCCTCGTCTGGCACATCCCGCTGCCCGGCGCCGAGCGCGACGACCTGGACCTCGTCCGGCGCGGCGACGAACTCGTCGTCACCGCCGGGCCCTTCCGCCGCATCGTGCCGCTGCCCTCCGCACTGCGCCGCTGCACCGTCGAGGGCGCCGCCCTGCGCGAGGGCGAGCTGCGCGTCAGGTTCGCGCCGGATCCCCGGCTGTGGCCGCGCACCCGGTGAACCGGCCGGATGCCTTCCGGTAACGTCGGAGGGACGAACCGTAGTCAGGAGTGCGTCATGAGCGAAGAGCGCCCGGCGCCCGACGCCCCCGAGCCCGAGCCCGAGCCGATCGAGCCCCGGCCGATCCGGCCCGAGGCGGTCGACGAGGCCCGGACGTCCGACGACGACGCCTGGGCCACCGCCGTCGCGGAGGACCTCGAGGCGGAGCAGGCCCGCCGCCGCACCCAGTACGGACCGCCGCCCGGCTCGGCCGCCGAGGAACTGCGCAAGCTCGTCGACGCGGTCGCCGACAGGCTGTCCGACCTCCAGGCCCCCCTCCTCGGTGCCGTCGCGGGGCCCGCCGCCCAGCAGGTCGTCCGGCAGGTCGTCCAGCAGGCCAAGGCCGCCGTCGAGCCCGTCATCGAACGGAACCCGGACGTCATCGACCACCTGGCCGCGGCCGGCAGCGAACTGCTCGCCGCCTACCGCTCCGCCGTCCAGGCCCAGGAGCGCCGGTGGACGAGCGGCGAGAGCGACCCGCGCGAACCCGGCGAGCGCGGCGCCCGGGACGGCCGGGACGACGAGGACGGTCCAGGTAGTGGACCGGGGCAGCGCATCGACTTGGACTGACCCTCTGCTCGGGTACGGTTGGCCGTAGCGGGGCTCGACCGAAACTGAGGGATTCATGGGACTCACCATCGGCGTCGACATCGGCGGCACGAAGATCGCGGCCGGCGTGGTCGACGAGGAAGGCAACATCCTCTCGACCCACAAGGTGCCGACCCCGGGCACGCCCGAGGGCATCGTGGACGCCATCGCCTCCGCGGTGGAGGGAGCGCGCGCGGGCCACGACATCGTCGGCGTGGGCATCGGCGCCGCCGGCTACGTCAACCGCCAGCGCTCCGAGGTCTACTTCGCGCCGAACATCCACTGGCGCAACGAGCCGCTCAAGGAGAAGGTCGAGGCCCGCGTGGGTCTCCCGGTCGTCGTGGAGAACGACGCGAACGCCGCGGCCTGGGGCGAGTACAAGTTCGGCGCCGGCAAGGGCCACCGCAACGTCATCTGCATCACGCTCGGCACCGGCCTCGGCGGCGGCATCATCATCGGCAACAAGCTGCGCCGCGGGCACTTCGGCGTGGCCGCCGAGTTCGGCCACATCCGCATGGTGCCCGACGGCCTGCTGTGCGGCTGCGGCTCACAGGGCTGCTGGGAGCAGTACGCCTCCGGCCGCGCCCTCGTGCGGTACGCGAAGCAGCGCGCCAACGCCACCCCGGAGCGCGCCGAGGTGCTGCTGTCCCTCGGCGACGGCAGCCCCGACGGCATCGAGGGCAAGCACATCTCCATGGCCGCCCGCCAGGGCGACCCGGTCGCCGTGGACTCCTACCGCGAGCTGGCCCGCTGGGCCGGCGCCGGCCTCGCCGACCTCGCGTCCCTCTTCGACCCCTCCGCGTTCATCGTCGGCGGCGGTCTCTCGGACGAGGGCGACCTGGTGCTCGACCCGATCCGCAAGTCGTACAAGCGCTGGCTGGTGGGCGGCAACTGGCGTCCGGTCGCCGACGTGATCGCCGCCCAGCTCGGCAACAAGGCCGGCCTGGTGGGCGCCGCCGACCTGGCCAGGGAGCCCGACCCGATCATGTGAGCGGGGGTCCCACCACCGCACGGCGCACGGCCGGTTCCCCGCGGGGCACCGGCCGTGCGGCGTACATTGATCAACATGGCGTCGCTTCCCCCCTCCCGAACCGAAGCCGACGGTTCCGCCGTCATCCGCGTCCTCAGCTACAACATCCGCTCGATGCGCGACGACACCGCCGCCCTGGCCCGCGTCATCAGCGCCTGTGCCCCCGACCTGGTCCTCCTCCAGGAGGCACCGCGCTTCTTCCGCTGGCGCAAGAAACTCGCCTGTCTCGCCCGCGCGGCCGACCTGGTCGTCCTCTCCGGCGGGGCCACCGCGGCCGGGCCCGCGCTGCTGTGCTCCCTGCGCGCGGGCGTCGAACGCACCGAGGACGTCCTGCTGCCCCTCACCCCCGGCCTGCACCGGCGCGGCTTCGCCACCGCCGTCGTCCGCTTCGGCGCCGTCCGCCTCGGCGTCGTCAGCTGCCACCTGTCGCTCCAGAAGGACGAGCGCCACGAGCAGGCCGGCCTGCTCCTCGACCGGCTCGCCGGCCTCGGCACCGAGCACGCGATCGCCGGCGGCGACGTCAACGAACGCCCCGGCGGACGCGCCTTCACCCGCCTGACCGCCGACCTCCAGGACTGCTGGGCCACGGCCCCCTGGGGCGGCGAGAACACCTCGACCCCGACCGACCCGCACCAGCGCATCGACGCGATCTTCGCGACGAAGAACATCGAGGTCCTCGCCTGCGGCGTCCCCCTCGACCACCCGGGCATCACCGCGACGGACCTGAGGACAGCCACAGACCACCTCCCGGTCCTGGCCGCCCTCCGACTCCCTGCCGGGTGAGGTCCCCCGGTCTCAGACCACCGCACCCCGCCCCGGGTCCTCGTCGTCCTCGTCGCCCGGGTTCATCCGCATGACCAGCGTGGCGAAGCCGCCGAGGAAGCCGCCGATGCCGAGCGTCGTCAGCCACCACGTCATGTCCCAGCCGAGCAGCACCGCCAGCAGGAGCAGCAAGGGGCCGCCGAGGACGCCCAGCCAGGCGAACTTGGCGGTCACGTCGGCCTCCGGCAGCGGCGGAGGCTCCGGGGGGACGAAGTGGCCCTCGTCCTCCTCGTCGAAGTCCTCCTCGGCGGGCTCGGCCACCGAGTAGTCGCGCGGGCCGACGCCGGGCGCGAAGGAGACGGAGCTGCCCACCGGGCGGGCGGAGGCCGGACGTTCCTCCTCCGGCTCGTCGTCGGCGGCCGGGGTCCTGCGCGGGGCCTCGGGCTCGCTGTTCGTCTCGGTCTCCAGCAGCGCCAGGTCCTCGACCGACTTGAACGGCTTGGCGCCGGGCGGGTCCGGCGGCTCGTCGCCGTAGCCCGCGACGATGGCGGCCCACGCCGCGTCCTCGTCGAAGGGCACGCCCTTCTCGTCCGGCTCACGGTCCTCACGGTCTGAGTCGTGCTCAGCCACCTACGGCCGTCCCTTCCTTGCCGACACCGGGTGCGATCCGGGCGATGAACGCGTGGCTCTCCTCGAAGATCCGGTCCGCGTCAAGGTCCAACGTCGCGACGTGGTAGCTCTGTTCCAGCAGGATCTCGGTCACGTCCGAGGAGGACACCCGGCTGAGGATCCGGGCCGAGTCGGCGGGCGGTACGACATGGTCCTGCGGGCTGCGCAGCAGCAGCAACGGCTGGGTGACCTGCGGCAGCTCACGGTCCACGATCCGGAAGAAGGCGCGCAGCGAGTGCGCCGCGTGCAGCGGCACCCGGTCGTATCCCACCTCGGTGGCGCCCGGCTTGGCGATGTCGCTCGCGATGCCCTTCGTCGTCCGCACGAGATGCCGGGCCACGGGCAGGGCGTAGGCGGAGAGTCCGTGCACCTTGTTCGCCGGGTTGACCACCACGACGCCGTCCACCGCGGCGCCGTGCCGGGCCGCCAGCCGCAGCGCCAGCGCGCCGCCCATCGACAGGCCGAAGACGAACACGCGCTCGCAGCGCTCGCGCAGGGCCCGCAGCTCGCGGTCCACCTCCGCGTACCAGTCGGGCCAGCCCGTGAGCGCCATGTCCTCCCAGCGGGTGCCGTGCCCGGGCAGCAGCGGGAGCGAGACCGTCAGGCCGCGCTCGGCGAGATGCTCCGCCCACGGGCGCAGCGACTGCGGGCAACCGGTGAAGCCGTGACAGAGGAGCACTCCGACCTCCCCGCCCTCGTGGCGGAACGGCTCGGCTCCGGGGAGGACCGGCACCTTCGGTCTCCTGTTCGTGAAGAGGCTGACACGTCGAATGCAGGGACTCCGCTCGCGCGTATCGCTCGCGGGTACTTCACCGTACGCGACGGCACTGACACCGACCAGGGCCGTCGGGCCGTTCGACACCGCTCCGGGATAAGGTCTGAGCGACGGACACAGGAGGCACTCGGTTGTTTTACGGCGCGATGAAGGTCACCGTCGGGGGGCCGTTGAAGCTTGCCTTCCGCCCCTGGGTGGAGGGCCTGGAGCACATTCCCGCCGAGGGCCCGGCGATTCTGGCCAGCAACCACCTGTCGTTCTCCGACTCCTTCTTCCTGCCCGCCGTCCTCGACCGCAAGGTCACCTTCATCGCCAAGGCCGAGTACTTCACGACACCCGGCCTCAAGGGCCGGATGACCGCCGCCTTCTTCAAGGGCGTCGGCCAGCTCCCGGTGGACCGCTCCGGCGCGCGCGGCGCGGGTGAGGCCGCCGTCAGGAGCGGCATCGAAGTGCTGGAGCGCGGCGAGCTGTTCGGCATCTACCCGGAGGGCACCCGCTCGCCCGACGGGCGGCTGTACCGCGGCAAGCCGGGCGGTCTCGCGCGCGTGGCGCTCGCCACCGGGGCGCCCGTCATCCCGGTCGCCATGATCGACACCGAGAAGATCCAGCCGCCCGGGAAGGTCGTCCCGAAGCTGATGCGCCCGGGCATCCGGATCGGCCGGCCGCTGGACTTCACCCGCTACCAGGGCATGGAGCACGACCGCTTCGTCCTGCGCGCGGTGACCGACGAGGTCATGTACGAGATCATGAAGCTGTCCGGCCAGGAGTACGTCGACATGTACGCCACCGCCATGAAGCGGCAGCTGGCGGAGGCGGCGAAGGCCGAGAAGGAGGCCGCGAAGGCGGCGAGGGCCGCGCTCGCGCAGGCCGAGAAGGACCAGGCGCAGAAGGAGAAGGCGGCCCGCGAGAAGGCCGCCGAGGAGCAGGGCGAGTAAGCCGAGCACGGCGGACCGGTCCGCACCGCGCGGCCCGGACGGAGCGTCCCGGGCCCCGGCGGGGCCGGGCCGGGGGGTGGGGGACATGGCCAGGCGCGAGAGAGTCATGAGGATGTCGGTCGAGCTGCCGCTGTGGCGCGCCCTCGCCGGATACCGCGTCCTCACCCTGGTGTACGCGGTCGGCCTCTTCGCCACCGCCCACGACGAGTTCGACCGCCCCTGGGTCGCCGTCGCCTACTTCGCCGTCCTGACCGTGTGGACCCTGGCCACCCTGCCCCGGGTCGCGAACGCCGAGAGCTGCACCCGGCGGTTCCTCGCCGCCGACCTCACCGTCGCCCTCACCGGCATCCTGCTCACGCCCGTCGCCGACGCCCACGAGCGGGTGCAGGCCGGCGGCCCCACGCTGCCGTCGATATGGACCGCCGGCGCCGTCCTCGCCTTCGCGATCAAGGGCGGCTGGCGCTGGGCGGCCCTCGCCTCCACGCTCGTCGCCGTCGCCAACCTCGTCGAGCGCGGCAGCCCCGCCCGCGACACCGTCCACAACGTCATCCTCGTCTGGGTCGCCTCCATCGCCATCGGCTACGTCGTCGAGGTCGCCCGCGCCTCCGAGCGCACCCTCGCCCGCGCCCTGGAGATCGAGGCCGCCACCCGCGAACGGGAGCGGCTCGCCCGCGACATCCACGACGGCGTCCTCCAGGTCCTGGCGATGGTGCAGCGGCGCGGCGCCGTCATCGGCGGCGAGGCGGCCGAGCTGGGCCGGATGGCCGGCGAGCAGGAGGTCGCGCTGCGCACCCTCGTCTCCGGCGGCCTGGTGCCCGTCTCCCGCGTGTCGGAGGACGCCGCCCAGGGCGCCTTCGTACGGGCCGTGGAGGAGGCCGACGACCCGGCCGCGGACGACCCCGTCGACCTGCGGGCCCTGCTCGCCCCGTACGCCCGCTCCGGCGTCAGCCTCGCCGAGCCCGGCGCCCCGGTGCCGCTCGCGCCCGCCGCCGCCCGCGAGATCGCCGCGGCCGTCGGGGCCGCCCTGGACAACGTCCGCAAGCACGCCGGGGAGCACGCGCGCGCGTGGATCCTCGTCGAGGACGAGCCCGACGAGATCGTCGTGACCGTGCGCGACGACGGACCCGGCATCCCCGAGGGCCGCCTCGCGCAGGCCGAGGGCGAGGGGCGGCTCGGCGTCGCCCAGTCGATCCGCGGCCGGCTGCGCGACCTGGGCGGCAGCGCGGAACTGATCTCCGTCCCCGGGCAGGGCACGGAAGTCGAACTGAAAGTACCGAAGGACGCGGCGGGCGCCACGCCCGCCCGCACGGGGGAAGGCCACGAGCGATGACGGAAGCCACCACGGGGGCCACGACCGGACGACGGGCCCCGATCAAGGTCATGGTGGTCGACGACCACCCCATGTGGCGCGACGCCGTCGCCCGCGACCTCGCCGAGTCCGGCTTCGACGTGGTGGCCACCGCCGGAGACGGCGAGCAGGCGGTGCGCCGCGCCCGGGCCGCCGGTCCCGACGTGCTGGTCCTCGACCTGAACCTGCCCGCCAAGCCCGGCGTCCAGGTCTGCAAGGAGGTCGTCGCCGCGAACCCCGCGGTACGCGTCCTCGTGCTGTCCGCCAGCGGCGAGCACGCCGACGTCCTGGAGGCCGTCAAGTCGGGCGCGACCGGCTACCTGCTGAAGTCGGCGTCCACCGAGGAACTCCTCGACGCGGTACGCCGTACGGCCGTCGGCGACCCCGTCTTCACGCCCGGCCTCGCCGGACTGGTCCTCGGCGAGTACCGCCGCCTGGCCTCCGAACCGGCCCCGGCCGCACCCGAGGCCGACGAGTCCCGCGCCCCGCGGCTGACCGACCGCGAGACCGAGGTGCTGCGCCTGGTCGCCAAGGGCCTGAGCTACAAGCAGATCGCCGAGCGCCTCGTCATCTCGCACCGCACGGTCCAGAACCACGTGCAGAACACCCTCGGCAAGCTCCAGCTCCACAACCGCGTGGAACTCGTCCGCTACGCCATAGAACGCGGCCTCGACGACGAGTGATCCCCAGCCGAATCCCGGCGGGCCCGCTAGCGTGGTGCCGGTCGGGACAACGCGGCGGAGGGACATTCCCATCATGCGGGTCGGAGTACTGACCGGAGGCCGTGACTGCCCGGGGCTGAACGCCGTGGTCCGGGCCGTCGTCCGCAAGGGCGTGCAGGAGTACGGCTACGAGTTCGTCGGCTTCCGGGACGGCTGGCTCGGGCCGCTGGAGGGGGCGACCGTCCCCCTCGACATCCCCGCGGTGCGCGGCACGCTGCCCCGCGGCGGCACCATCCTCGGCTCCTCGCGGACGGACCCCCTGGCGCACGGGAACGGCGTCGACCGCATCAGGGCCACCCTCGCCGAGCACGACGTCGAGGCGCTCATCACCATCGGCGGCCGCGACACCCTCGGCACGGCCGCGCGGCTCGCCGACGACCACGGCGTGCCCTGCGTCGGCGTGCCCAAGACGATCGACAACGACCTGCCCGGCACGGACTACACCGTCGGCTTCGACACCGCCGTCGGCGTCGCCACGCAGGCCATCGACCGGCTGCACACCACCGCCGAGTCCCACAAACGGGTGCTCGTGGTGGAGGTGATGGGCGGCGAGAGCGGCTGGATCGCCGTGCACTCCGGGCTGGCCGGCGGCGCCAACGTGATCCTCGTTCCCGAGCAGCCCTTCGACGTGGAGCAGGTGTGCGGCTGGGTGACGTCCCGGTTCCGGGCGTCGTACTCGCCGATCGTGGTCGTCGCCGACGGCGCCGTCCCGAAGGAGGGCGCCGTGGTCCTCAAGGGCGGCCCGGCCGGGCAGGTGCGGCTGTCCGGGGTGGGGGAGTGGCTGGCCGCGGAGATCGAGCACCGCACCGGCAAGGAGGCCCGCACCACCGTGCTCGGCCACACCCAGCGCGGCGGCTCGCCCAGCCCCTTCGACCGCTGGCTCGCCACCCGCTTCGGACTGCACGCGATCGACTGCGTCCGCGACCGCGACTTCGGCACGATGGTCGCCCTGCGCGGCACGGACATCGTCCGCGTCCCGCTGCGGGAGGCGGTGACGGGCCTGAAGCGGGTGGACCCGGCCCGCTACGCGGAAGTCGGCGTCTTCTTCGGCTGAGACACCCCCGTCACCACTCCTCGGAGGAGCCCATGGACATCCTGGCGTTCGGCGTCCAGGCCGACGAACGGCCCCTGATCGAGCGGGCGTTCCGCGACCACCACCCGGTGCGCTGCCTGGACGTCTTCCTCAACCAGGACACCGCGCCCATCGCCGCCGGACACGAGATCGTCTCCTCCAGTGTCAACGCCGACCTCGGCGCCGGCGTCCTGGAGACCCTCGCCGCGGGCGGCACCCGCATGGTCGCCCAGCGCTCCACCGGCTTCAACAACATCGACCTCGACGTCGCCGAGCGCCTCGGCATGACGATCGCCCGCGTCTCGTACTACTCGCCGTACGCCGTCGCCGAGTTCGCCTGGACCCTCGCCATGGCCGTCAACCGCCGCGTGGTGCGCGCCTCCACCCGCACCCGCGACTTCGACTTCCGCCTCGACGGACTGATGGGCCGCGACATGCACGGCCGCACCGCCGGCGTCCTCGGCACCGGCAAGATCGGCGAGGCCTTCGCCCGCATCGCCCACGGCTTCGGCATGCGGCTGCTCGGCTGGGACGTCGCCGAGAACCCGGCCTGCGTGGAACTCGGCATGAAGTACGTCCCCAAGGAGCAGCTCCTCGCCGAGGCCGACCTGGTCAGCCTGCACGTCCCGCTGATGCCCGAGACGCAGCACCTCATCGACGCCGCCGCGCTGCGTGCCATGAAGGACGACGCGGTCCTGGTGAACTCCAGCCGCGGCGGCCTCGTCGACACCGCGGCCCTCGTCGACGAGCTGCGCGCCGGCCGCTTCACCGGCGTCGGCCTCGACGTGTACGAGGCCGAGGCGGGCCTGTTCTTCCTCGACAAGTCCCTGGAGGCCATCGCCGACGACACCCTGGCCCGCCTCGTCACGTTCCCGAACGTCCTGGTCACGTCCCACCAGGCGTACTACACGGTGGACGCCGTGAACCAGATCGTGGACGCCACCGTGCGCAACGTCCTCGACTACCGGGCGGGCCACCGCTCCGAGAACGTGCTCGTGCCGCGCAGCTGACCCACCAGCTCCCGCACGATCGCGGCACCGTTCAGCGTCAGCACCGACTCCGGGTGGAACTGCACGCCCGCGAAACCGGGTCCGCGCAGCGCGTGCACCTCGCCGTTCGCGGCCCGGCTCACCTCGACGTCGTGCGCGGCCAGTTCCCGCAGCGCCTCGTCGTCGCAGTGCGCGACGAAGCTGTTGTAGAAGCCGACGGTCTCGCCCCGCCCGAACAGGTCGATCCGCGTCTGCGCCCCCTGGTACGGCACCTCCTTGCGGACGATCTCCAGGCCCAGCTCGGCCGCGATCAGCTCGTGCCCGAGGCACACGCCGAGCAGCCCGTGCCGGTGCTCGCGCACCACCCGCGCGGTCAGCTCCCGCAGGAACCGCATCTTCGGGTCGCCGAGGTCGGACGGGTCACCGGGCCCCGGGCCCAGCACCAGCGGCCCGGTGTGCCCGAGCACCGCCTCCCGCAGCCCCGGCTCGTCGTACCGCCGCACCGTCACCTCCAGGCCGCCCGAGCGCAGGACGTGCGCGAGCATCGCCGTGAAGGTGTCCTCCCCGTCGACGACCAGCGCGTGCCCGGTGAGCGCGTCGGACCGGTCCTGCATCCGCAGCCAGAACGGCGCGAGCGAGGCCCGCCGCCCGTCCAGCGCCGCCCGCACCCGGGGGTCGTCCGCGAGCCGCCGCGCCCCCGTCCGCTCCGCCCGCGGCCGGGCCGGCCGGACGCCGAGCGCCGCGAGCACCCCGGCCGCCTTGGCGTGGGTCTCGGCCACCTCGCCCGCCGGATCGGAGCCCCGCACGAGCGTGGCGCCGACCGGCACCCGCAGCCGCCCGGCCGCGTCGATGTCGGCGGTGCGGATCAGGATGGGGGAGTCGAGGGTCTGGGCGCCGCCCGCATCGCGGCCGATCAGGGCCAGCGCGCCCGCGTAGTAGCCGCGCCCGCCGGACTCGTGCCGCTCGATGACCCGGCAGGCGTTCTGCACCGGCGACCCGGTGACGGTCGCCGCGAACATCGTCTCCCTCAGCACGTCCCGCACGTCCAGCGAGGACCGGCCGCGCAGCTCGTACTCGGTGTGCGCGAGGTGGGCCATCTCCTTCAGCCGGGGCCCGACGACGACGCCGCCCATGTCGCCGACCGTGCACATCATCTTGAGCTCCTCGTCGACCACCATCGACAGCTCCTCGATCTCCTTGCCGTCGGCGAGGAAGCCGAGCAGGTGCTCCGGGGTGGGACCCTCGGCCGGGTAGCGGTACGTCCCGCTGATCGGGTTCATCACGACCGTCCCGCCGGACATCCGCACGTGCACCTCGGGGCTGGCGCCCACCAGCGTGCGGTCCCCGGTGTGCACGACGAAGGTCCAGTAGGCGCCCCGCTCGCCCTCCAGCAGCCGCCGGAACAGCGCCAGCGCGTCGGCCCGCCCGTAGCCCGGGATCTCCCCCCGGTAGGTGCGCCGGATCACGAAGTTGGCGCCCTCGCCGCGCCCGATCTCCTCGTCCAGCACCCGCCCGACGATGCGCTCGTACTCCTCGTCGGCCACGTCGAAGCCGCCGTCCTCGACGCGCACGTCGTGTCCCGGCAGCTGGGCGAGGGCGTCGGCGAGCGGGATCTCGCAGGTCTCCTCGGGCGTCAGCGCCAGCAGGGGCGTGCCGTCGTCGCGCACGTCGAAGCCGCGCTCGCGGATCTGCCGGAACGGCACCAGCGCCAGGCACGTGTCCGGCAGGTCCGCCAGCCGGTCGTACGCCGCCACCGGGCCGAGCAGCAGCTCGACCACGTCGTGGTCGTGTCCGGGGGAGCGGCGGCGCAGCAGGGCGAACGGGCGGGAACCGCCCGACAGCTCGGTGAGATTCATGGTCGTCGTTGGTCCTTCTGGGAAGGAGGGACGACCCGGGCCGCAAACGCCGAAGGCCGCCCCTCGGGCGGCCTTCGCGAAGTCGGTGCGTACGCGCAGTCAGTGGGCCGCCGAGGGAGCGGTCCACCACCAGGTGCGGGTCGAGTGCGCGAACATACGGCGCACCCTACCCGACGTCCCACGCCGCGTCCGGGGGCTGTACGCCGCGTCTCACTTCCTGGGCATCCGCCGGAAGGCGCGACGTCACCCCGTAATGTTGAGGTCGTGACCGTGAACGCTAAGACCGGCCAGAGCGCCGGCAACACCTGGCGAAACCTGCCCGCGGCGCAGCAGCCCGAGTACCCCGACGCCGAGGCTCTGCGCGCAGCGATCGCGGACCTCGAGTCGTATCCGCCGCTCGTCTTCGCGGGCGAGTGCGACCAGCTGCGCGCCCGGATGGCGTCCGTCGCCAAGGGAGAGGCGTTCCTTCTCCAGGGCGGCGACTGCGCCGAGGCCTTCGACGCGGTGTCCGCCGACCACATCCGCAACAAGCTCAAGACCCTCCTCCAGATGGGCGCCGTGCTGACGTACGCCGCCTCGGTGCCGGTCGTGAAGGTCGGGCGGATCGCCGGCCAGTACTCCAAGCCGCGCTCCAAGCCGACCGAGACCCGCGACGGCGTGACGCTCCCGACCTACCGGGGCGACTCCGTCAACGGCTTCGAGTTCACGGAGGAGGCGCGCGTCCCGGACCCCGAGCGGCTCAAGCGCATGTACCACGCGTCGGCGTCCACGCTGAACCTGGTGCGCGCCTTCACGACGGGCGGCTACGCCGACCTGCGCCAGGTGCACGCCTGGAACCAGGACTTCGTGAAGTCCTCGCCGTCCGGCCAGCGCTACGAGCAGCTCGCCCGCGAGATCGACAACGCGCTCAACTTCATGCACGCCTGCGGGGCCGACCCGGAGGAGTTCAAGACCGTCGAGTTCTTCTCGTCGCACGAGGCGCTGCTGCTGGACTACGAGTCGGCGCTCACCCGCGTCGACTCCCGCACGGGTCAGCTGTACGACGTGTCGGCGCACATGGTGTGGATCGGTGAGCGCACCCGGCAGCTGGACCACGCGCACATCGAGTTCGCCTCCCGGATCCGCAACCCGATCGGCATCAAGCTCGGCCCGACGACCACGGCCGAGGAGGCGCTGCAGTACATCGAGCGCCTGGACCCGGACCGCGAGCCGGGCCGGCTGACCTTCATCGTCCGCATGGGCGCCGACAAGATCCGCGACAAGCTCCCGGAGCTGGTGGAGAAGGTCACGGCGTCGGGCGCGGTGGTGGCCTGGGTGACCGACCCGATGCACGGCAACACCTTCGAGGCGGCCTCCGGCCACAAGACGCGCCGCTTCGACGACGTGCTGGACGAGGTCAAGGGCTTCTTCGAGGTCCACAAGGAGCTGGGCACCCACCCGGGCGGCATCCACGTGGAGCTGACCGGCGACGACGTCACGGAGTGCGTGGGCGGCGGCGACGAGATCTTCGTCGACGACCTGCACCAGCGCTACGAGACGGCCTGCGACCCGCGGCTCAACCGCAGCCAGTCGCTCGACCTGGCGTTCCTGGTCGCCGAGATGTACCGCGACCAGTAGGCACCCGGGCACAGCGTGCTGTGGGGCGCGGATCACATACGATCCGCGCCCCACCCCACTTTTACGCCACCTGCCCTACGGGTAAGGTTAGGTTTGCCTCACCGAGAAAGTCGGGACGGCACGACCTACGAATCCCGCCGGGAGGTGAGCCGCGTGTACGTCTGCAGTTGCTTCGGGATCACCGAACAGCAGGTCAAGCGGCACGCGGAGGACGGTGCCTGCACCCCCCGCCAGATAGCCTCGGCCTGCAAGGCCGGTACGGACTGCGGGTCGTGCGTACGGCGCATCCAGGCGATCCTCGGCCGGGGCGCCTGCCCCCGCCGCGATCTCGCCGAGCAGGGCATGCCGGTGCTCTCCGACCTTCCGGCCGGTCCCGGCCTGGACGAGGCGGCCTAGACCGACTCCGCAGGGGTTTCTCAGCTCTCCGGCTGCTCGATGAGCTGCGCCAGGTAGAGCGCCTCGCCGAGCTTCTCGATCAGGTCGAGCTGGGTGTCGAGGTAGTCGATGTGGTGCTCCTCGTCCTCCAGGATCGACTCGAAGATGTTCGCCGACGTGATGTCGCCCTTCTCGCGCATCACCTTGATACCGCGCTTGAGGCGGTCGATCGCCTCGACCTCGATCTGCCGGTCGGCCTCGAACATCTCCTTGACCGTCTGGCCCACCCGGACGTGGAACAGCCGCTGGTAGTTGGGCAGCCCCTCCAGGAAGAGGATCCGGTCGGTCAGGACCTCGGCGTGCTTCATCTCGTCGAACGACTCGTGCCGCGTGTACTTCGCGAGCTTCGTCCAGCCGAAGTTCTCCTGCATCTTCGCGTGCAGGAAGTACTGGTTGATCGCGGTGAGCTCGCCCGTGAGCTGCTCGTTGAGGAATTCGATGACCTCGGGGTCGCCCTGCATCGCAGAGGCTCCTTCCAGGCGGGGGAACTGGCGGGTTGCGCCGCATGATTGCACCGCCGGAGAAGATCGTCCAGTAAGTCTTCGCTTAGTAAGTAAGTACATGCTTAGTCCGGGTTGCGGTGAAATGCGCATCGCTGCCCGCGGTGTCGGCGGGGCCGGTCCGGTGCATCATCCGAGGTCTGTCAGGATGGAGTCATGGGTCAGCCGGCGGAGCGCGAATCGGGAGAGCGCGATTCAGGAGCAGGGACACAGCCCGGGCTTCCCCCGGGACAGCGGCTCCAGCGGGGCTGGCCGGTCACCCACTACGGGCCGGTCCCCAAGTTCCGCCCCGAGCGCTGGGAGTTCCGGGTCTTCGGCGCCACCGCCGACGGCGAGAAGCACTGCTGGAACCACGAGGAGTTCACGGCACTGCCGTACACCACCGTCGTCGCCGACCTGCACTGCGTCACCAAGTTCAGCATGCTCGGCGCCGAATGGGGCGGCATCCCCGCCCGCACCGTCCTCGACATCGCGCCGCCCGCGCCCTCCGTCACCCACGTGATGGTGTGGGCCGAGTACGGCTTCAGCTCCAACCTGCGGCTGGCCGACTTCGCCGCCGACCGCACCCTGTTCGCCACCCACAAGGACGGCGAACTCCTCACCGCCGAACACGGCTTCCCGCTGCGCCTGATCGTGCCGCACCTGTACGCGTGGAAGGGCCCGAAGTGGGTGCGCGGCGTCGAGTACATGACCGCCGACCGCCGCGGTTTCTGGGAGGAGCGCGGCTACCACAACGTCGGCGACCCCTGGAAGGAACAGCGCTACTCCTACCAGGAGGAGCCCGGCGAGGGCCCCGAGCTGTGACCCGGCCGCACGGCCGCCGTGCCGCGCGCGGTGCGGGCCGCCGGCTCAGTCCCCGGCTTCCCTGAGCTTCTTCAGCCGCTCCACGTCCGCCGCGTGCCCCTCCTTGCCGCCGGGCGTCTCGATGATCAGCGGCACGCCCTCGGTCGCGGGGTGCGTCATCAGCGCGCGGAACGGGTCCTCGCCGATGTGACCGGCGCCGATGTTCGCGTGCCGGTCCTTGTGGGCGCCCACCACATCCTTCGAGTCGTTGGCGTGGATCAGCTTCAGCCGGCCCGCGCCGACCGTGTCGACCAGCAGGTCCAGCGTCTGGTGCATGCCGCTCGGCCCGGTCAGGTCGTGTCCCGCCGCGAAGATGTGGCACGTGTCCAGGCACACGCCCAGCTTCGGATGGGCGTCCAGCGCCTCGAAGTACGGCCCGAAGTCCCAGGTCCGCGCGCACAGTGAGGCGCCCTGACCGGCCGTCGACTCCAGCAGCAGGAACGGATCGTCGTCGTGGGTCAGCTCGTCCAGCAGCGGCAGCAGGTGCTCGCGGACCTGCTTCAGCGCCACCGACCGGTCCCGGCCGCCCGTCGCGCTGCCCGTGTGCACCACCACGCCCAGCGCCCCGATCTCCCGGCCGCGCCGCAGCGAGTGCCGCAGCGACTCCACCGAGCGCTCGACGGTCGCCTCCGTGTGGGAGCCGAAGTTGATCAGATACGGGGCGTGCACGTACGCGGGGATCGACTCCGCCTCGCACGCCGCGCGGAACGCCTCGTCCTGGCGGGGGTTGCCGACCGGCGTGGCCCAGCCGCGCGGATTGGCGACGAAGACCTGCACGGTCTCGGCGCCGAGGTCGCGGGCGTACGACAGGCCGACGGAGTGGAGACCGCCGGCGACGGGGACGTGGCCGCCGACGGGATTGCGGGAACGGCCGGACTGCTGACTCATCACCCGGTCAGGGTGTCATGCCGCGCGAGCCGTCCCGTCGCCGGATGCCACCCGCCCCCGACCGCCGCGTCTCGCCGGTCGGCGGTCAGCGGATCTTGAGCGTGATGGTCGACCCCTTGGGGGCCGTCTCGCCGCCCGCCACGGACTGTTCCTCGACGCTGTCGCCGAACAGGCCGAGCAGACCGCGGTCCTCCTCGACCTCGAAGCCCGCCTCCTCCAGCTCCTGCCTGGCGTCCTCCACGCTGTCACCGACCACGTCCGGCACCTCGACCATCTCCGGGCCCTTGGACACGGTCAGCGTCACCGTGTCGCCCTCGGCGGCGCGCGCGTCGGGCGCCGGGGACTGCCGGGCCACCTCGCCCTTGTCGTGTTCGGAGTTGACCGGCTCGGGGGCGACCTTCACCTTCAGGCCGGCCTCCTCCAGCTCGGCGCGCGCGTCCTCCAGGTCGTCACCCGTGACGTCCGGCACGTCGATCGGGCTGCCCTTGCTGACGGTGAGCGCGACGGCCGAGCCCGCGCGGACCGTGGTGCGCGTCGCCGGCTCCGTCGAGATCACGAAACCCCGGGGGACGTCCTCGCTGAACTCGCGCGTGACCATGCCCGGCTCCAGGCCGTCCTGCTTCAGCATCGCCCGCGCCTTGTCGAGCCGGTAGCCGGCGAGGTCCGGCACCTTCACGTTCTTCGGGCCGTCGGAGATCGTCAGCGTCACGGAGTCGTTCTGCCGTATGCGGGCGCCCACCGCCGGGTCCGTGCTGACGACCGTGCCCCGCTTCACCGTGTCGCTGTACGCGTGCCGCACCGCGCCCACGTCGAGCCCGGCCTCCGCCAGCCGCTCCCTGGCCTGCGCCTCCGTCTTCGTCAGCAGCGGCGGGACCTTCGTGAACTGGCCGGAGTTGATGTACCAGAGGCCCGCGCCGACGCCGAACACCAGCATCACCGCCAGCACGACCGTCAGCGGACCCCGGCCGCGCAGCCCGGGGCCGCGACGGCGTGGGGGCGGGGGAGGGGACTGGAACCGGCTCGTGCGGTGCACGCCCGCCGCCTCGTCGTCCTCGTTGACCGGCAGGGGGCGGGGCACCGTCAGCGCGCGCGGGATGACGCTCGTACGGTCCTCGGCGATGTCGTGGTCCGCGGCGAGCGCCTGCGGCGGCATCGCGTCCAGCTGGTCGGCGCTGAGCGCGGCGCGCGTCTCGCGGGCCCGCGCGAGCAGCGCCACCGCGTCGTGCGGCCGGACGTCCGGGGTGCGGGCGGTCGCCGACGCGACCAGCTCGTCCAGCTCGTACGCCATGCCGGGCACGGCGGCCGACGGCGGCGGCACGTCCTCGTGCAGGTGCTTGTAGAGCACGGTCGCGGGGGAGTCCCCGTCGTGCGGCTTCTCGCCGGTCAGCATCTCGAAGAGGACGACGCCGCACGCGTACACGTCGACGCGCGGGTCCGCCGTCCCGTTCTCCACCTGCTCCGGCGCGAGGTAGGCGACCGTGCCGAGCACGGTCCCGTTGGTGTTCGTCACCGTGTCCACGGCCCGGACCAGACCGAAGTCGGCGACCTTGACGCGGCCGTCGTCCCCTATGAGGACGTTCTCCGGCTTCATGTCGCGGTGCACGAAACCGGCGCGGTGGGCGGCGCCCAGCGCGGCCAGCACCGGCTCCAGGATGTCGAGGGCGGCCCGCGGCTGGAGCGCGCCGCGCTCGCGCAGCACGTCACGCAGGGTGCAGCCCGCGACGTACTCCATGGCGAGGTACACGTACGGACCGTCGGTGCCCTGGTCGAAGACCTGCACCACATTGGGGTGCGCCAGGCGCGCCACCGACTTCGCCTCGCGGATGAACCGCTCCACGAACGACCCGTCGGCCGCGAGCGACGGATGCATCACCTTGAGCGCGAGCACGCGGTCGAGGCGGGTGTCCACGGCCCGGTAGACCGTGGCCATCCCGCCGACCGCGATCCGCGCCTCGACGCGGTACCGCCCGTCGAGCAGCTGCCCGACCAGAGGGTCCTGAAGGGTCGTGTCCACGCAGGTGAGTGTACGAGCCACCACTGACACGAAAGCCCGGAGTGGGCTACTGGAGCCGACCTGTGACGCTTCGCACGAGGGAAAGCCGCCGACGCTGCTCAGCCGCAGGAGGCCGGCGCACTTCTCGGCCGACTGGAAACGGGCGGTGCGCGGCTGGGAGAACCCCCTAGAACGCCGGCCGCTCCGGATCCAGCACGGCGAGGCCCTCCGCGGGAGACGACGCCTCGGCGAAGTGCCGCCGCGGAATCCGCCCCGCCCGGTACGCCAGCCGCCCCGCCTCCACCGCACACCGCATGCCGGAGGCCATCAGCACCGGCTCCTGCGCCCGCGTGACCGCCGAGGCCAGCATCACCCCCGCGCACCCCAGCTCCATCGCCAGCGCCACGTCGGACGCCGTCCCCGCCCCCGCGTCCAGGATCACCGGCACGCGCGCGTGCTCGACGATCAGCTGGAAGTTGTGCGGGTTGCGGATCCCGAGCCCCGACCCGATCGGCGACCCGAGCGGCATCACGGCCGCGCAGCCGACGTCCTCCAGCTTCCGCGCCAGCACCGGATCGTCGTTCGTGTACGGCAGCACCGTGAACCCGTCGTCCACCAGCGTCTCCGCCGCCTCCAGCAGCTCGATCGGGTCGGGCAGCAGGGTCCGCTCGTCGGCGATGACCTCCAGCTTGATCAGATCCGTGCCGAGCGCCTCCCGGGCCAGGCGCGCGGTCAGCACGGCCTCGCCCGCGGTGAAGCAGCCGGCCGTGTTCGGCAGCACCCGGATGCCCAGCCTGTCCAGCACCGACAGCACGGACCCGTGCACCGACGGGTCCACCCGCCGCATCGCGACGGTCGTCAGCTCCGTGCCGGAGGCCACCAGAGCGCGTTCCAGCACGTCGAGGCTGGGCGCACCGCCGGTGCCCATGATCAGACGGGACGAGTACGCCGTACCGCCGAGGACGAAGGGATCGTCGGCCATGGTCAGCCTCCTTGGACGGCGGTGAGGACCTCGACGCGGTCGCCCTCGGACAGGGGCGTCGACGGCCACTCGCCGCGCGGTACGACGGTTTCGTTGAGGGCGGCGGCCACGCCGGACGGCGCCGCGGTGAGCGACCTCACGACGGTGTCGAGAGCCGTGCCGGGCAGGACATCCCGGGGCTCGCCGTTGACCGAGATGTTCATGCGGGCTGCTCCGTGAGTGCGGTGCTGAAACGCTTCGGGGTGAAGGGGCGCGCCTCCTCGGGCAGCTCCCCGGTGGCCAGCGCGTACGCCATGACGTCGCCGGTGACCGGCGTGAGCAGCACGCCGTTGCGGTAGTGCCCGGTGGCCAGCAGCAGGCCCGGCAGCTCGGTCGGGCCGAGCAGCGGCGCGTTGTCCGGCGAGCCGGGGCGCAGCCCCGCCCGGGTCTCCGTCAGGGGCAGCTCGGTGATGCCCGGGACCAGCTCGTGCGCGTCCCGCAGCAGCTCGTAGACGCCGCCCGCGGTGACCGTGGTGTCCCAGCCCAGTTCCTCGCTGGTCGCGCCGATCACCAGCTCGCCGTTCTCGCGGGGCACCAGGTACACCTGGCTGCCGCGCACCACGGCGCGCACGGTGCGGCTCAGGAAGGGCGCGTACCGCTGTGGCACGGCGAGCCGGACGACCTGACCCTTCACGGGACGCACGGGCGGCAGCACGGCGTCCGGCACACCGGCGAGCCGCCCGCTGAGGCTGCCCGCCGCGAGGACCACCTGACCGCCCGCCAGCTCCGTGCCGTCGGCGGTGACCACGCCGGTGGCCCGGTCGCCGGCGTGCGTGAGCCGTTCGGCCCACTGCCGGTGGAAGACGACGCCGGTCCGCTCGCAGGCCACCACCAGGGCGCGGGCCAGCCGCCGCGGGTCGACCTGGTGGTCCCCGTCGACGCGCAGGCCGCCGCGCACGCCGGGCGCGAGCATCGGCTCCAGGCGCCGGCACTCCCGCCCGGACAGCCACTCCGACTCCAGCCCGGACTGCCGCTGGAGCGCGTGCAGTTCACGAAGGTGGGCGCGGTCGTCGGCGTCCAGCGCCACGGCGAGCGTGCCGCAGCGGCGGTGGCCGAGGCCGAGCCCGGTCAGGTCGGTGAGCTCCGCAGCGAAGTCCGGGTAGCGGCGGGCCGACTCCAGGTTGAGGGCGAGCAGGGTCTGCTCGCCGTAGTGCAGTTCCGTGACGGCGGCCAGCATCCCGGCGGCCACCTGGGCGGCTCCGCCGCCCGGCTCGGGGTCGACGACGGCCGTGGCGAATCCGCGCTGCGCGGCCCGCCAGGCCGTCACCAGCCCGATGATCCCGCCCCCGACGACGAGGACGTCTGGTGTGCGTGTGGGCGACATGGGCGTCCAGCCCCTCCCTTCGCCGGCATGACCCGGATCAGGTTCGTACGGTCGGAGGCCGCCAGCCTCCCTCTCAGCCCGGTGCGTCCGGGCTCCCGCGAGTGCTTTACGTCGGCCACCCTAGCCCTCGCACCGCGCGGCGGGTAAGGGAGCCCGCACGGCCGGGCGGGAACGGGCGGGCCCGGGCGGGAAGGGGGCCGGCGTGTGTGGAGCAGGTCACGGAGCACGACCGCTGACTGACAAATTGTCAGTTGTCTATGGTGATCAGGTGAGCGAGCAGACGCAGGACCGGGCAGGGGACACGCCACGCCGCGTGGTCGTCGTGGGTGCCGGCATGGCCGGCGTGCAGACCTCCGTCGCCCTGCGGGAACAGGGCTTCACGGGCACCGTCACGCTGATCGGCGCCGAACCCCACCAGCCGTACGACCGGCCGCCGCTGTCCAAGGCCGTCCTGCTCGGCACGGCCGAGGGCTCCGCCTTCGACGTCGACTTCGAGGCGCTCGGCATCGAACTCCGGCTCGGCCGCGAGGTGCTGGGCGTCCGCCCCGCCGACCACGAACTGGACACCGCCGAGGGTCCGGTGCCGTACGACGTGCTCGTGCTCGCCACCGGCGCCGAGCCGATCCGCCTGCCGGGCGCCGAGGGCGTGCCCGGGGTGCACCTGCTGCGCACCCTGGACGACGCCGAACGGCTGCGGCCCGTGCTCGCCCGGCAGCACGACATCGTGGTCGTCGGCGCCGGCTGGATCGGCGCCGAGTTCGCCACGGCGGCGCGCGAGGCGGGCTGCGCGGTGACCGTGGTCGAGGCGGCCGAACGCCCGCTCGCGGGTGCGCTGCCCGCCGAGGTGGCCGAGCCGATGGCCGCCTGGTACGCCGACGCCGGCGCCGTCCTGCGCACGCACACGCGCGTGGCGGGCGTCGAACCCGGCGCCGTCCTCCTGGACGACGGTTCGCGCGTCCCGGCCGGCGCGGTCGTCGTCGGCATCGGCGCCCGCCCGGCCACCGCCTGGCTCGCCGGCTCCGGCATCGACCTGGGCACGCACGGCGAGGTGGTCGCCGACGCTCAGCTGCGGGCCTCGGCGCCGGACGTGTACGCGGTCGGCGACTGCGCCTCCTTCCCGTCCGCGCGGTACGGCGAGCGGCTGCTGGTGCACCACTGGGACAACGCGCTCCAGGGGCCGCGCACGGTCGCCCGGAACATCGTCGGCGGCGCGATCGGCCAGACCCCCGCCGTCTACGACCCGGTGCCGTACTTCTGGTCCGAGCAGTTCGGCCGCTTCGTGCAGTACGCGGGCCACCACACGGCCGCCGACACCGTCCTGTGGCGCGGCGACCCGTCCGGACCGGCCTGGACCGTCTGCTGGCTGCGCGACGACCACCTCGTCGCCCTGCTCGCGGTGGGCCGGCCCAGGGACCTGGCCCAGTCCCGGCGGCTGATCGAGGCGGGCGCCGTGATGGACCCGCGGCTGCTCGCGGACCCGGCACGGCCCTTGAAGACGGCGACGGCCTGACTCTGCTCACCGGCACGGCACGCCCCGTACACGATCCGTACACGCGCCGACTCGGGGGGCTCCGACTTCCGACTGTCAGTGGCAGATGGCAGGCTTGATTCCGTGACCGAGATTGACGCAAAGATCGATGCTCTCGTCCCCGCCTGGCTCACCCTCCCCGACATCGCCGAACAGCTCGGCGTCGAGGTGACGCGTGTGCGGCAGCTGGTCAAGGACGGCCAGCTCATCGCCGTGCGCCGTGGTGAGAACCGCGCGCTGCACGTCCCCGCCGCCTTCATCGACGGGGACAAGGTCGTCAAGGGCCTGTCCGGAACCCTGACGCTCCTGCGGGACGACGGTTTCACGGACGAAGAGATGCTGGAGTGGCTCTTCACGCCCGACGACAGCCTGCCCGGCACGCCCGCGCAGGCCCTGAGCGAGAATCGCGGCACGGAGGTGAAGCGCCGCGCCCAGGCGCTCGCCGTCTGACCGAGCCCGAACCGACACACCGTCCGGCGTACGGGCCGGACCTCCCGGGGTCCCGGCCACGGCCCGCCCACACCCGGGGCGGTCCGGCCCGTACGCCACAGACACCCGTGCGCGAGCGACGGCACGCCCGCCCGCGCACGCCGAACCGGGGGACCCCGCCATGTCCGACACCGCCACCGCACGCGCCGCGCTCGGCGACGCCCGTGTCTACCTCTGCACGGACGCCCGTAAGCGCCAGGGCGACCTGCCCGAGTTCCTCGACGCGGTCCTCGCCGGCGGCGTCGACATCGTGCAGCTGCGCGACAAGGGCATGGAGGCCGCCGAGGAACTGGAGCACCTGAAGGTCTTCGCCGACGCCTGCGCCCGGCACGGCAAGCTCCTCGCGGTCAACGACCGCGCGGACGTCGCCCACGCCGCCCGCGCCGGTGTCCTCCACCTCGGCCAGGGCGACCTCCCGGTCCCGGCCGCCCGCGCGATCCTCGGCGACGACGTCGTGATCGGCCGCTCCACGCACGCCGAGTCCGAGGCCGCGGCGGCCGCCGTCCAGGACGGCGTGGACTACTTCTGCACCGGCCCGTGCTGGCCCACCCCGACCAAGCCCGGCCGCCACGCCCCCGGTCTCGACCTCGTCCGGTACACGGCCGCCCTCGGCACCGACTGCCCCTGGTTCGCCATCGGCGGCATCGACCTCGGCAACCTGGACCAGGTGCTTCAGGCGGGCGCCCGCCGGGTCGTCGTCGTCCGGGCCATCACCGAGGCGGACGACCCCGGCGCGGCGGCGGCGGAGTTCGCCAAGCGGCTGCGCGAGGCGTGATACGGGCCCCGACGGGGCCCACATGTCCAAGGGATGGACAAGAAGTGGACAATTCGGGCAAATTTCCGGCATCCGGTTGGGGGACCGCCACGGCCTGACTAACCTGCGGGTATGGCCCTCGGAACCGCATCCACCAGGACGGATCGCGCGCGAACGGTGCGCGACATCCTCGCCGGCGGCAAAACGACGTACTCCTTCGAGTTCTCGGCGCCGAAGACGCCCAAGGGCGAGCGGAACCTGTGGAGCGCGCTGCGCAGGGTCGAGGCGGTCGCGCCCGACTTCGTCTCCGTGACCTACGGCGCCGGCGGCTCGACGCGCGCCGGGACGGTCAAGGAGACCCAGCAGATCGTCGCCGACACGACGCTCACCCCGGTCGCCCACCTGACCGCGGTGAACCACTCCGTCGCCGAACTGCGCAACATCATCGGCCAGTACGCCGACGCGGGCATCCGCAACATGCTCGCGGTGCGCGGCGACCCGCCCGGCGACCCGATGGGCGAGTGGGTCCCCCACCCGCGGGGGCTGACGTACGCGGCCGAACTCGTCCGGCTCATCAAGGAGTCGGGCGACTTCTGTGTGGGCGTCGCGGCCTTCCCGGAGATGCACCCGCGCTCGGCCGACTGGGACACCGACGTCGCGCACTTCGTCGACAAGTGCCGGGCCGGCGCGGACTACGCCATCACCCAGATGTTCTTCCAGCCGGAGTCGTATCTGCGGCTGCGTGACCGAGTCGACGCGGCCGGCTGCGACACCCCCGTCATCCCCGAGGTCATGCCCGTGACCAGCGTGCGGATGCTGGAGCGGCTGCCCCAGCTGAGCAACGCCTCGATCCCGGACGCCCTGAAAGAGCGGATCCTCACAGCACAGGACGATCCGGCCGCTGTACGCTCCATTGGAATCGAGTTCGCCACGGAGTTCTGCGCGCGGCTGCTGTCCGAGGGAGTCCCCGGGCTGCACTTCATCACGCTGAACAACTCCACGGCCACGCTGGAAATCTACGAGAACCTGGGCCTGCACCACCCACCGCGGGCCTAGACCGGCCGCACGGGTTTACGACACACTGCGTAGCGGCCACTGGGAGAGGGGCGTACATGGGCTGGACGGTCCTCTACATCGCGTTCGGCATCGTCGCGCTGTGGCTGCTGGGCGAGGTGCTGCTGCAGTACAAGGCACGCCTGCGCTGGCGGCTGCTGGCGTTCGCCGGGTTCCTCGGCGTCGTCCTCGGCGTGCTCATTCCGTCCGTCGTCGTCATCGGACTGGGCGCCGCCGCCTTCGCGGTGGGGCAGACCTACGTCACGCTGTCGTTCCGACGCGGCTTCGCGGCCGGCTGGGCGGTCAACGCGCCGGCCCTGAGCAGTAAGTCCCGCCGCTACGACCGCGACCGCCAGGAGCCCTCCCTGGAGGTCTCCGGACTCGAGACGGCCGACAGCGGCTACGGCGACGGCGCGCACACACAGAGTGACGACGGCCCGTCCCACGGCCACGACGACTACGACCGCGACGACGTGTTCACGCCCGCGCGTCCCGCCGCCGCCCCGACGGCCGCCGAGACCACCGCGGTCTACGAGCCCCAGCCCCTGCCCGACGACACCGGCTCGTACGGCATATACGGCGACACGGGCTACCCCCAGGCGGACCCGCAGCACGCGGCCGCCGCCCAGGGCGCCGACCAGAACTACGCCTACGGCTACCAGAGCGGCTACGACCAGAACTACGGCTACGACACCACGGGCCAGCAGCAGTACGCCGCCTACTCCGACCCGTACATCGGCACGCAGGCCTACGGCGGCGAGCCGTACGACCCGGCGGCCTACGGGCAGCAGGCGTACGGCCAGCAGGGCTACCCGCAGGACCAGTACGCCGCGGGCTACGGCGGCGAGACCCCGGCCGGCGGCGTGTGGGTGCCGCAGCAGCGCAACACCGACGACCCCTACGGCGGGGAACTGCCGCCCGAGCAGCCCTACCCCTACCAGGGCGAGCAGCCGCAGCAGCCGACGCACGGCAACGGGTACGACGAGCAGTACCGCTACTGAGCGGCGCGGCCCGGGGGCGCGCCGCCCGTGCTCACTGCGAGCCGCGGAACTCCGGCCCTTCCACGATCAGCCCGGCCACCAGCGCGCCCGACATGCCCGCGTGCGGCAGCCCGCCGCCCGGGTGGGCCCAGCCGCCCACGGTGAACAGGCCCGGCACGCGCGTGCTGTTCGCCGGGTGCAGCAGCCGGCCGCCGGCCGCCGCCAGCGCGGGCGCGGGAACCGCACCGGCCTCGGCGCCGGTCTCGTCGGCGATGTCGGCGGGCGTGCGCACCTCGTGCCACAGCATCCGGTCGCGCAGACCCGGCACGGCCCGCTCGGCGGCGGCGATCATGTCGTCGGCGTGACGGGCCAACTCCTCCGCACCAGCGCCCTGTTCGCCCCACCGGGCAGGCACCGTCGACGTCAGGGTCACGGCCTCGTGGCCGGCGTCCGGGACCAGTCCGGGATCGTCGGGGCGCAAGACCGTCACCGTGGGCGGCCCGACCCTGCCGGGCGGCGTGCCGAAGAGCGCGTCCAACTCCCCGTCCCGGTCCGCCGCGTGCACCACCGTGCGGTGCGCCACGCCCTCCGGCCGCGCCCCGCGCAGCGCCAGCAGCACCGTCAGCCGGCTCGCCGCCCCCCGCTGCGGCGGGACCTCGCCGCCCCCGCGCGTCCGCGACCCTCCGGTGAGCCGGGCCAGCACGCCCGGCGCGACACCGGCGACCACGAAGTCCGCCTCGGCCACGCCCCCGTCGGCCGACTCCACGCCCGCCGCCCGGCCGTCCTTCTCCACGATCGCGGTCACCTCGGCGCCGAAGCGGAACTCCACCCGGCGTGCCACGCACCGCTCGTGCACCGCGCGGGCCAGCTCGCGCAGCCCACCGCGCACGTACCACATGCCGAAGGCATGCTCCATGTACGGCAGTACGGCCGCGCTCGCCGGCGTCACCCGGGGGTCCAGGCCGTACGCGAGCGCGTGGCTCTCCAGCAGGGCGGCCAGCCGCGCGTCCCGCAGCTCCCACGCGGCGACCTCGGCCAGCGTGCCGGCCCGGCGCGTGCGCAGCAGCCGCTTGTGCGGGACCGCCGGATACGGCTCCCGCTCGGCCAGCACCTGCCAGTTCGGCCACAGCGGCTCCTCCAGCAGCGGCCGGCGCGTGCGGTCCCAGGCCTCGCGGGCGCGCACCAGGAAGTCGCCCCAGCGGCCGCCCGCGCCCCCGCCCAGCGCCTCGTCCAGGGCCGCGACGACGCCCGCGCGTGACGCGTTCGGCAGCGCGACCTCCGTGCCGTCCGCGAAGACGTGCCGCGACGACGGGTCGACCTGGACGAGGTCGACGCAGGCCTCCAGCGGTTCCTTGCCGGTCTTGACGAACAGATCGCGCCAGACGGCGGGCAGCGGCAGCAGCCCCGGGCCCGTGTCGAACGAGAAGCCGTCCCGTTCCACACGGCGCAGCGCTCCGCCGTACGTCTCCGTCCGCTCGTACACCGTCACCCGGTGGCCCGCGACGGCCAGCCGGGCGGCGGCAGCCATCGCGCCCATGCCGGCGCCGATCACCGCAATCCGTGCCATGCCAGGGACTTTAGCCGCCCCCACCGACAGTCCCGCCGCAGCCCCGTGAGCAGCGGCTTTCCGGCCCTCGCCGGGGGACGGGCCGGTGAGGGGGAGTACCGGCGCGGACGCGATCGGCACCAGGCGCGGCGCGGGTCCGTGAGGGCGGGTGCGCAGGCCTGAGTACCCGTACCTAGATCGCGAGATGAGTACGCGCGCGGATGGGGGCCGACCCGCTCGAACGACAGAGTGGAGGCACGGAGAAGGGGCGCGGCACCGGCACCGACGACACGGGGCGCCGGAACGGTGCGGCCCTCGATCCGCTCCTTCCGCCGACCGGCGGTCGGCGGGAGTGAGGCACGGGGGAGACCCGGGGGACGACCGGAAACGGGGGTCCGACGGGGGGACGTACGGGGGAGCAAGGGGAAGCGCCGGTCGACGGTGGCCCGCGGGGGACGCGGCCACGACGGACCGGCGCTTTTCCGCGCCACGCGCGCGCCGGCTCATGCGTGCGTCCGGCTCACACGCCGACCGGCTCCGTCGCCGTGCCTCACGCGCGTGGCCGCTCTAGCCGCGGCCGCTCACCCTGCCCTGCAGCAGGCGGGACAGCGCCGCGTGCACGTCGTCCAGGGAGCGCTCCGGCTGGAAGGCCTGCCAGTCCAGCGCGGCCACCAGCACCATGCCGACCAGCGCGGCCGCCGTCAGCGGCACGTCGATCTCCTCGCTGAACTCGCCGCCCGCCACCCCCTCGCGCAGCACGCCCTCGACGACCGCGACGGCCTCCTGACGGACCACCATCAGCGTGGACTGCCAGGCACGGTTGGTGCGCCACAGCTCCGCCACGTACAGCTGCGTGAAGGCCGGGTAGCGGTCGATGAAGACGAGTCCCGCGCGGATCATCGCGTCCAGGGCGTCGACCTTGCCGCCGCCCTCGCGCGCGACCCGCTCGGCCGCCTCCCGCAGGGACGCGGTGAGAAGGCCGACGCCGTGCCGCAGCAGCTCCTCGAACAGGACGGACTTGCTCGCGAAGTTGTAGTAGACCGTGCCCTTCGCGACTCCGGCCCGCTCGGCGATCTCGTCCACCGTGGTGGCCGAGAAGCCCTGCTCGGCGATGAGCGTGACGGCCGCCTCGTAGAGCTTCTGCCGGGTGATCTCACGGCGGGTTCTGCCGCCCGACGCGGTGCTGCTGCTTTCCATGGTCCCGATTCTCACAGGAACGCGGCCCTTCCCGGGCACGGTGGGTGCGCTCACAGCGTCAGCTCCGGGTGCAGTCGGTCCAGTGTCCACACCTGACGCCGGCGGGCGGACAGGGCGGTCAGCGCCAGCGCGCCCGCGGTGAAGGCCGTGAGCACCACGCACGCGTGCCACACCGGTTCGAGGCCGCCGCCCGTGATGAGCCTCCTGAGCGCCTCCACGACGTGGCTCATCGGCAGGAAGGGATGCAGCGCGTTGAAGAAGCCGGGGCTGGTCTGCACGGGGTACGTGCCGCCGGCGGACGTCAGCTGGAGCATCAGGACCGCCAGGACGAGGATGCGGCCCGCCGCGCCGAAGCGGGCGTTCAGCCACTGCACGATCGCCGCGAAGCACGCCGTCACCAGGAACAGGAAGCCCACCGTGCCCGCCGCCCGCGCCATCCGGAGCCCGACCCCCCAGTGCAGCACCGACATCAGGGCCACCGTCTGGAGCACCCCGATCGCCACCACCGGCAGCCAGCCCGCCAGCGCGATCCGCCAGGCCGGGGCGCCCGCGGCGAGTGCCCGCCGGTTCATCGGCGTGATCACCATGTACGCCACCATCGCGCCCACCCACAGGGACAGCGGGATGAAGTAGGGGGCGAACCCGGTGCCGTAGTTGGGCGCCTTGTGCAGGTCCTCGGAGACCAGCCGGACCGGGTCCGCCATGACCTCCGTACGCCGGTCGCGGTCCTTCTCGCCGTAGTCCGGGATCTGTTCCGCGCCGTCGTGCAGTCCGCCCGCGAGCTTCCCCGAGCCGTCCACGAGCTTGAACATGCCACCGTTCAGGTCCCGCGCGCCCGTCCTCAGGTCGCCGACGCCTTCGTCCAGGTCGGCGGCGCCCGTCTCGGCGTTGCCGATGCCCTTGTTCAGCTTCTTCGCGCCCGCCGCGACTTTCCCGGCGCCGTCGTTCAGTTTGTTGATCTTCTTGACGGCGGCGTCGAGGTCCTCGGACAGGTGCGGCGCGTGCTCGGCGAGCGCCCGCGCCTGCTCCTCGAGGGTCGCGAGGTGCTTGTCGAGCTGCTCCAGATCGCCGTCGTGGTCGGCGATCAGCGTGTTGAGGTCGTCCACGACGAGCGCCACGTCGGCCGCGGCGTCCCTGGCCTTCGCCAGATCGGCGCAGGCCGGGTCGGGGAGCACGGGGTCGTCGCAGCGGGTCCGGTGGACCGCCGCCAGGGTGTCGGCGGCGGTGTGGGCCGTCTTGGCGGCGCCGGGCGCCCGCTCGGCCAGCGTGTCCAGGTTGTCGCGGATCGCGCCGGACGAGTCGGCGACGAGCCGCGCGGTGTCCCCGATGGTCTTCTCGTTGTCCCTCAGGAAGGGGCCGGCTCTGTCCGCGAGGCCGTTGACCAGGTCGGCGAGGGTCTGCGTGCCGTCGGCCACCTGCCGGGAACCGGTCTGGAGGTCGCCCGCGCCCGTGTGCAGCCTCGTCAGGCCCTTGGACAGCCTGCCGCTGCCGGCCTTGGCGTCCGCCAGCCCGTCGGCGAGGTCCTTGGCGCCCTTCTCGGCCTTGCCGATCCCGCCCTTGAGCTTGTCGGCGCCCTTGGCCGCCTTCACCGTCTCGCCGTGGATGTCGGAGAAGGAGATGAAGATCCGGTCGAGGAACGACCGGGACGCCTTCGTGGACGCGGCCTGCCGCACCTCGCTGAAGACCGTCCGGGAGATCTGCCCGACGATGTAGTTGTTGGCGTCGTTCGTGCGCACCCGGAGCGCGCCGGTCTCGGGGGAGTCGCCCGAGCTGGACGCGATACGGCGGCTGAAGTCGGCGGGCATGGTGAGCGACAGGTAGTACGTGCCGTCCTCGACGCCCCGGCGGGCCTCGGCCGCGCCGACCTCACGCCAGTCGAAGGTGTCGCTCTCGCGCAGCCCCCGGGCGATGTCGTCGCCGGCCGTGAGCCGCTCGCCGCCGACGCTCGCGCCCTTGTCGTCGTTCACGAGCGCGACCGGGATGCGGTCCAGTCGGCCGTACGGGTCCCAGAACGACCACAGGTACAGGGCGCCGTACAGCAGGGGCAGCACCAGCAGCGCGACCAGCGCGGCCCTGGGGAGCCTGCCGCGCCCGAAGCGCCTCAGCTCAAGCGCGGCCAGTTTCGGCGAGCGCATCGGCCGCCGCCTCCTTCGCTACGTCGGTCTCGTCGCCGTCACGGTGGTCACGGCCGCCGTCGCCGTCACGGTCGTCATCGCTGTCGTTGCCCGCGGGGTCGGTGCCGGTGCCGGTGTCGATATCGGTGGCGTCGTCGTGCTCGTCCGTGCCGGCCGCGGGCCGGGTGGGGACGACGACCGAGTCCTCAGGGGCCTCGCCGCACACGGCGACGACCGTCGTGCCGCCCTCGGCGACCGACTTCAGCAGGGCCCACACCTCCTCGCGCTCGGCGGGCGACAGCTTCAGGTCGGTGTCGTCCACGCCGAGCAGCCGCGGGCGGCCGACGAGCGCGAGCGCCACGGACAGCCGCAGCGCCTCCAGCCGCTCCAGGGCCCGTACGGCGGTCCGGGTGCCCTTGGGCAGCGTCGCCGGGTCGAGTCCGGCGGCGGCCAGCGCCGAGCCGACGCGCAGCCTCGCCTCGGTCCGGCGCTCGGCGGGCGGGCGCAGCAGCGCGCGCGGCGAACCGCCGAAGCGGCGCTGGAGCAGCGCCCGTTCGCGCAGGTGCTCGCCCACGGTCAGGGCCGGTTCGAGTTCGGTGACACCGGCGACGTGCGCGAGGGCGCTGACCCGCCGGACGGCGGACATCCGCCGGGGCAACGGGGCGCCGCCCACGACCGCCGTGCCCTCGGTCGCCCTCATCCGTCCGGTCAGCGCGAGCAGCAGACAGGTGCGGCCGGACCCCGAGGGTCCCACGACCGTGATCAGAGAACCCGGCTCCGCGTCGAAGCCGACCCCGCGGAAGGCCCAGCCGCGCGGCCCCTTGAGCCCGAAGTCCCGGGCCGTGACCGCGATTCCGTGCACGGTTCCCCCTTCCCTCATTTGAACTGACTGGTCAGTGCAAAACGTGGGGCAAAAGCTAGCCCGAACTCGCGATCGAAGCAAAACCCCAGGTCGGAACGGATTGTCAGTGCCATACCCCACGATGGCCACATACGGCACCCCGTATGAGGGCGTGCCGTCACACAGACGACAGGAGGTTCGTCATGGCCAACTCCTCCGCGGCCGCCGCCCGTCGGCGCCGCGCCACCGGCCCTGCCCCCTCACTGACCGGCCCCGCGAGCGACGTCCACCCCGTACTGCGCCGGGCCACGGCACCGCCCGCCGCCCTCGACCTGCTCGCCCAGGCCCGCGCCGGCCTGGACGAGGCCGCCTCCCTCGAAACGGCCAACGAGCGCTACGCGACGGCCCACCTCGCCGCCCTGCGCACCGCCGCCGCCGTGCTCGCCGCGCGCGGCCGCCCGGAGACCACCCCACGAGCCCGCGCCCGCATCAGAAGCGCCTGGGAAGTGCTCCCCGAGATCGCGCCCGAGCTCTCCGAATGGAGCGCGCTGTTCGCCTCGGGAGCCCGGCGCCGCGCCCGGGCGGAGGCGGGCATCGAGGGCGCGGCGAGCAGTCGGGACGCCGACGACCTGATACGGGACGTGGCGATGTTCCTGCGCCTGGTGGAGCGGATGCTCGTCCTCCAGCCCGTCCTGCCCCAGCCCCGCGCGGACACCGACCGGCCGGACCGCCGGGCGCGGGGCACCGGCCCGGACCGGGACATGCCGGACGCGGGCTGAGGCGCCGCCACGCAGCGGCGGGCCGACGGCACCACCCGGGCGCCGAGGCCGCGCGGCGCCCGGGGTGACCAGGCAGGGGGCGGGAGGCAATAGGGTGGAGGGCGCCTGAAGCCTTGCCCGTCCCCCGCACACCGGACCGGGAGGGGTGCCCGTTCGCTCCGCCGTCCACCGGGCGGTGCCGTGCCGAGGAGTCAACTGCCGTGTCGGACCCGATGCGCCCGCCCGCCTCCCACCACCACCAGACGGCGTCGCTGCGCTCCGGCTCCACCCGATCCCGCGCCTCACTCCGCACCGCCGTGGTCTGGGAGGTCCTCCAGGACGCCCTGGACCGCCGGGTCAAGGCCACGGGTCGCCAGGTGCTGGACGTCCTCGACACCGGCGGCGGCAGCGGCAAGTTCGCCGTGCCCGTCGCCCGCCTCGGCCACCGCGTCACCGTCGTCGACCCCAGCCCGAACGCGCTCTTCGCCCTGGAGCGCCGCGCCGCCGAGGCCGACGTCGCCGACCGCGTGCGCGGCGTCCAGGGCGACGCGCACGGCCTCTTCGACGTCGTGGAGCGCGGCGGCTACGACGCCGTCCTCTGCCACGGCGTCCTGGAATACGTGGACGACCCGGCCGAGGGCGTGCGCAACGCCGCCGCGGCCCTGCGCCCCGAGGGCGTCCTCAGCCTGCTCGCCGCCGGTCTGGGCGGCGCCGTGCTCGCCCGGGCCCTCGCCGGTCACTTCACGGAGGCCAGGCAGGCGCTGGCCGACCCGGACGGCCGCTGGGGCGAGGGCGACCCCGTGCCGCGCCGTTTCACCGCCGAGCAGCTCACCGCCCTCGTCGAGGGGGCCGGCCTGGAGGTCGCCGCCGTGCACGGCGTGCGGGTCTTCGCCGACCTCGTGCCCGGCGTGCTGGTGGACACCGAGCCCGGCGCCCTGGAGGCCCTGCTGAAGCTGGAGGAGGCGGCGGCCGAGCTCCCGGCGTTCCACTCCGTGGCCACACAGCTCCATGTGCTCGGTGGGACCCGAGTGACCGACGAGGCCTGAGCGGACAGCCGCGGTGCGCCGCTGATCAGCACATCAATGGCACATGGAGTACGCCACAGGCCCCCCGAACGGGGGCACGGCGCCGTATGATCGAAGGAGACCGCCCGGCATGACGGGCCGGTCGCTGGGGAATGGAAGCTTCAGCGGACCGGGACGTCCATGGCGGGTTCCGGTTGGCCAATTGGCGCAGAGGGGCGGGTTTCACGGGGGCGATTCCCTGCCTATCCTGAAGAGACCCCCCCGGGTCGCCCCGGCGACTGCACGATGAGGAGGACTCCGTGCCGCTCTCGGAGCACGAGCAGCGCATGCTCGAGCAGATGGAGCGAGCGCTGTACGCCGAAGATCCCAAGTTCGCGTCGGCGCTTGAGGGAAGCGGGCTGCGCACGTACACCCGGCGGCGGGTCTACCAGGCGATTGCCGGCTTCCTCGTAGGTATTGCGCTCCTCATGGCCGGAATGGTCGCCAAGCAGGTCTGGCTCAGCGTCGTCGGCTTCCTCGTGATGCTCGGCTGCGCGGTGCTCGCCGTGACCGGCTGGCGCAAGGCACCCAAGCCGGGTGAACAGCCGGCCGCCGGTGCCCCGGCCGCGGGTCGTCAGGGCAGGCAGCGCCGCTCCATGATGGACCGCATCGAAGAGCGCTGGCAGCGGCGCCGCGACGAGCAGGGCCATTAGCCACACCTACGGTCTCCCAGGCAAGTGAAGAGGGGCGGGGCGGCACCAGCGTGCCGCCCCGCCCCTCTTGCCGTCTTCTCCCGGCCGTCTTCTCAGCCGCCTTCTCTCAGCCCTGCTGACGTGTCGGCCTGCGCAGTGCCGGGCGGGCCGCCGCCGCACGGCGCTTGACGTCCGTCCACCAGGCCGACACCGTCCACACCACCCGCACGGTCGAGCGCGGCGCGCACACCGCACGCAGCCGCGTACCACGGCCCGCCGCGGCCGTCAGACCGGCGATCACCCGCCGGACGTCGTCCGCCAGACCCGGCGTCGGATGCGGCCGCGGCGCGTAGAGGACCTGCTCGACAGCTCCCGCCACCCGGTGCACCGACGCCGCCGCGTCCCCGTCGAGATGCCCCAGCCGCACGATCCGGGCCGCGGCCATGCGCGGCGTCCGCGACTCGTCCGGCGCGATACCGAAGTCCCACGCCGAGTCCGTCAGCTCCTGCCACACCGCCAGCGCGTGGGCCGCCGCGCCCTCCTCGGAGCGGCCGTGCGCGCCGAGCCGCACGGCCCGGGTCCGCTTCCGCCACAGCATCGGCGCGAACGGGACCGCCGCGGCGGCGAGCCCGCCCAGCACCCACAGCAGCACCACCCACCACTTCGGACCGCCGTCGTCCACGGCGAGCGCCGCCTGCGAGGACTCGGTCGGGCAGGCGCCGTCCAGCCGCTTCTGCTCCACCGTGCAGCCCTCGCTCCGGGAGGGTGCGGCCGACGGCTCCGCCGACGCCGACTCGGACGGCCTGGCCGGGTCGGGGACCGTGCTGCCCGGGGTGTCCGGCACCGTGTACGACGGCGTCGTGCCCCGGCTCGGCGTCGGCTCGAAGCGGGTCCAGCCCACGCCCTCGAAGTACAGCTCCGGCCACGCGTGCGCGTCCCTCAGGCCCACCGACACCGTGTCGTCCGCCTGCGGGGTGCCCGGCGCGAAGCCCACCGCGACCCGGGCCGGTATGCCCAGCGAGCGGGCCATGGACGCCATCGCGAAGGAGAAGTGCACGCAGAAGCCCTGCTTGTCGCGCAGGAAGCGGGCGATGGCCTGGGAACCGCTGCCCACCTGGACCCGGGTGTCGTACTCGAAGTCGCCGGTGACGGCGAAGTAGTCCTGAAGCTTGACCGCCTGCTCGTACGGGTTCGCCGCGCCCTCGGTGACCTCCTGCGCGGTGTCGGCCACCACGTCCGGCAGCGAGTCCGGCAGCTTGGTGAACTCCCTCAGCAGCGAACCGGGCGGCGCCGGCGCTGCGGCGAGCTGGTCCGCCGTCGGCTCCACGTCCAGGCTCGACACCCGGTACGTCAGCCCGCGCGTGTTCTGCCCGTGGTCGCCGACGAGGGTCATGCCCTCCGGCTCGTACCGCCAGTCGCCGCGGATGCTGACGCCGCTCGGCGGGTACGGCATCGGCAGCCAGTCCTGCGCGTACCAGCCGGCCGCGGAGACCGTCGTGTCGAACTCGGTGCGCTTCACGCCCGGTCCGAGGCCGGGCGGCGTCGGGAAGCCGCCCTCCGGCACGGCCGTGATCTCCCGCTTGGCGGGCTTCCACGTCGTGCCGTCGAAGTCGTCCAGCGAGACGATCCGCAGGTAGAGGTCGGAGACGTCCTCCGACTCGGTCCGCAGCGTCATGACCGTGCGGTCCTCGTCCACGTTCAGGCTGTCGCGCAGGGACACCAGCGGGTTCACCGCGGAGATCGTGCCGCCGCCGCCCGTGCCCCTGCCCACGCCGCCCCCGGCCCCGTCCAGCAGACCGCCGTCCATGGCGGGCAGCCCCAGCGGCGCCACCAGGGCGACCCCCAGCGCGACCACGCCGATGCGCCGCCCGGTGCGCACCGGGGACACGGAGCCCGGCTCGCCGCCCGGCGTGCGCGGAGCGCCGCCGAAGACCCGGCCCCACTGGGAGAGCCGGTCGCGCCCCTCGGCCAGCAGCAGGAACAGGTAGCCCGCCGCCGCGACAAGGAACCACACCCAGTCGGCGCCGCCGTCCGACAGGCCCGCCGCCACCGAGTACAGCGCGAGCAGCGGCAGACCCGCCGGGGCCGCGCTGCGGAAGGTGACCGCCAGGGCGTCCACCAGCAGCCCGATCACCAGCACACCGCCGACGAGCATCAGCCGGATGCCGTCGGAGAGCGGCGCCGGGATCGCGTACCGCCCGACGTCGTCCGCGCCCTGCCGGAACAGGTCGGCGAAGTGCGCGAAGGCCTCCGGGCCCGGGACCAGACCCGCGAACGCGTGCTCCCGCGCGAAGACCACGGTGAGCAGCGCCAGCGTGACGAGCGCCTGCACGGCCACGGTCAGCGGACGGGCCAGCGGCACCCGGCGCGTCAGCATGCCCACGCCCGTCTGCACCGCCAGCAGGAAACCCGCCTGAAGGATCCACGTGGCCGGCTCGACCAGGGGCAGCAGGGCACCCGCCGCCATCAGCGTGGCCGCCCAGGCGCACAGCGCCAGTCGTGCCCTGCCGCTCATGACCGCCCCTCCCCACCGCTCCCCGCGACGACACCGGTCCGCTCCTGGTCTGCCTGCCGCCACACGTCACCGAGCGAGGCGCCCCGCGGCACGGCCACGACCGTCCAGCCCGCCTCGCGCAGCATCTGCGGCCGCTCCCCGCTCTCGTCCGACGCACCGGCCGCGTCGCCCGGTTCCCGCCCCCAGGCGTCACTGTCCAGCAGGAAGGCGACCGCGGCCCCGCTGCGGTGCCGCATCCGCGAGACCACCGCCGCCTGCTGTTCGTCCAGGTCGCCGATGAAGGCGACCAGCAGGCCCTCGCTGCCGCCCCGCAGCACGTCGTACGCCCGGGACAGCCCGGCGCCGTCGGAGTGGTCGATCACCGCGAGGGTGTCCATCATCATCCCGGCCGCGTCCGCGGCCTCCTGGCTGGCGCCCGCGAAGCCGTCCGAGCCCTCGCCCGGCACCGAACTGCCGGTGTCCGTCAGCAGCCGCACCGAGAAGCCCCGCTCCAGCATGTGCACCAGCACGGACGCGGCACCCGACACCGCCCACTCGAAGGCCGAATCGGGGCCCGCGCCCCGGAAGGCGACGGCCCGGGTGTCGAGCAGCACCGTGCAGCGGGCCCGCTGCGGCGTCTCCTCGCGGCGCACCATCAGCTCGCCGTAGCGCGCGGTGGAGCGCCAGTGCACGCGGCGCAGGTCGTCGCCGTGGCGGTACCCGCGCGGGATCACGTCGTCCTCGCCGGCCAGCGCCAGGGAACGCTGCCGCCCGTCGCCGTACCCCTTGGCCTGGCCGCCCAGCCGCACCGGCGGCAGCGGCTCCACGCGCGGGATCACTGTCAGCGTGTCGTACGCCGAGAACGACCGGGTCAGCTCGCACATCCCGAACGGGTCGCTCAGCCGCAGCTGGAGCGGGCCCAGCGGATAGCGGCCGCGCAGGTCGGACCGGACCCGGTAGGACACCTCGCGCCGCCCGCCCGCCTCCACCCTGTCCAGCACGAAGCGGGGACGCGGGCCGAGCACGTACGGCACCCGGTCCTGGAGCATCAGCAGGCCGGTCGGCAGCCGCGAGACGTTGTCCATCCGCAGGTGGACCCGGGCTTCCGAGGCGGCGGGCACGCGCGCGGGGGAGAGCCGGCGGCTGCCCGCGACCCGGTGCCGCGTGCGGTACAGCACCGTCGCGCACACCAGGGGCAGCACCGCCAGCAGCAGGCCGACCCGGAGCAGATCGCTCTGCCCGAGGACGTACGCGCACACGGCCGCCGCGATCCCGGCGGCGAGGAAGGAGCGGCCACGCGTGGTCAGCCCCGACAGCGCCGTACGGACGCCGCCCTTGTCGCCGCCCTCGCTCTCGGCGAAGCCGGCGCCCCCGGGGGCCGGGGAGGTCATCACAGCCTCCGCGGCGGCTGCTGGCCGTACGCCGGGGTGCCACGGCCCAGGCCGTAGCCGCCCTGCGGCTGGTGGGTCGCGGGAACCGGCGTGTGCTGGAGGATCTCCTGGACCACCTGCTCGGCGGTGCGCCGGTTGAGCTGCGCCTGGGCGGTGGGCAGCAGACGGTGGGCGAGCACGGCCACGGCGAGCGCCTGGACGTCGTCCGGCAGCGCGTACTCCCGGCCGCTCAGGGCGGCGGACGCCTTCGCCGCGCGCAGCAGGTGCAGCGTCGCGCGCGGAGAGGCGCCGAGTCTGAGGTCGGGGTGCGTGCGCGTGGCGGCGACCAGGTCCACCGCGTACCTGCGGACCGGCTCGGCGACGTGCACGGCGCGCACCGTCTCGATCAGCTTGAGGATCTCGTGCGCGTGCGCCACGGGCTGGAGGTCGTCCAGCGGGTTGACCCCGCCGTGCACGTCGAGCATCTGCAGCTCGGCCTCCGCGCTCGGGTAGCCGATGGAGACGCGCGCCATGAAGCGGTCGCGCTGCGCCTCGGGCAGCGGATAGGTGCCCTCCATCTCGACCGGGTTCTGCGTCGCGACCACCATGAAGGGGCTGGGCAGCTCGTAGGTCTTGCCGTCGATGGTGACCTGCCGCTCCTCCATGGACTCCAGGAGCGCGGACTGGGTCTTGGGCGAGGCGCGGTTGATCTCGTCGCCGATCACGACCTGCGCGAAGATCGCGCCCGGCTTGAACTCGAAGTCGGAGCGCTGCTGGTCCCAGATGGACACACCCGTGATGTCCGACGGCAGCAGGTCCGGCGTGAACTGGATGCGGCGCACCGAGCAGTCGATGGACCGCGCCAGGGCCTTGGCCAGCATCGTCTTGCCGACGCCCGGGACGTCCTCGATCAGCAGGTGTCCCTCGGCGAGCAGCACGGTCAGCGAGAGCCGTACGACCTCCGGCTTGCCCTCGATCACGCTCTCGACCGACCCCCGCACGCGCTCCACCACGGCGGTCAGATCATCCCCCACCCTCGAACCTACTCCGGTGGGGGAACCCCCATGGCTCGCTCGATCGTCATAGGTCGTCACCCGGCCCTCCTCGGCCCTGCCCCGCGCCCACAAGGGAGCCTGGGGTACCCCAAATTTCCCGGGCCGACGCTCTGTCGTGCGGACCGGCCCACCCCGAACACGGACACCGCGCGTGAAAAGTTCCGCGCGACGCCACACCCGCATTCTTGCCGCCGTTACCGATTCGTGTCACTCGCCTGTGGACAACAGGCCGCGATATGTCGGGTCTTAAGGCCTTTCGTACGGCGCTCGGTGTGCCGTATTCGGGGCGGGTGGCCTGGTCAGACGGGGTCGACTTCCTTCAGCAGACCCGTCTTCACGTCGAAGACGAAGCCGCGGATGTCGTCGGTGTGCAGCAGGAACGGCGAGGTCCGCACGCGCTGCATCGACTGGCGCACGTCCTGTTCGACGTCCCGGAAGGCCTCCACCGCCCACGCGGGACGCTGGCCGACCTCCATCTCCAGGTCGTGCCGGAATTCCTCGGTGAGGGACTCCAGGCCGCAGCCGGTGTGGTGGATGAGGACCACGCTGCGCGTGCCGAGCGCGCGCTGGCTGATGGTGAGGGAGCGGATCACGTCGTCGGTGACGACGCCGCCCGCGTTGCGGATGGTGTGGCAGTCGCCGAGTTCCAGGCCGAGGGCCGCGTGCAGGTCGAGACGGGCGTCCATGCAGGCCACCACAGCGACGCCCAGGACGGGCCGGGCGTCCATGCCGGGATCGGTGAACGCGGCCGCGTACCGCTCGTTCGCCGCGACGAGACGGTCGGTGACGGTGCCGGCGGCTATGGCGCCCTCGGAGCCTGCGGGTACCGAAGCAGAAGCAGAAGTCGTCATGGCGACGACGTTACTGGTCACCCACGTTCCCGGCCCGCTGTGAGACGGGACAAAGAACGTCATTGAGCCTTGTTTGTGAGCTAACCCACAAGAGCGGCGGTGTCCCGCCGGGCGGGTGATTTCCCGCTGTTCTGCCGCGCCGGAGGATTTGCCCCCCGACGGGGCCCGCGACGCGCAGGCCGGTTGATTGACCGGGCGACAGGGTGGACTAAAGTGACGCGAAGCGGGAGGCGAGGCTCTCCCTGCTGGACTGAATTCCCCCGGAGACCCCGGCGCGACGTCCGGAGATCTCCCCACGTGCGCGGCGCGTACGTACGGCTCGGCCTCCCCCGCTCCCGGTCGGCTGACGCTTCCGGCGCCGGCCGGCCCCGCCTTCGACGAGCGGGCGGGGGCCCTGCGGTGCGGACGGCAGCCCCGTGCCGGATCTGAGAGGGCCCCTTGAGCCAGAGTCGACACGTCCCGGTGATGCTCCAGCGGTGCCTGGATCTGCTGGCGCCCGCCCTGGAGCGGCCGGGAGCGGTCGTCGTCGACTGCACTCTCGGCCTCGGCGGCCACAGCGAGGCCCTGCTGGACCGGTTCCCCGAGGCGCGGCTCGTCGCCCTCGACCGGGACAAGGAGGCGCTCAGGCTGTCCGCCGAGCGGCTCGCCCCGTACGGGGACCGCGCCACCTTGGTGCACGCCGTGTACGACGAACTCCCCGAGGTGCTCGACAGGCTCGGCGTCCCGCGCGTGCGGGGCGTCCTGTTCGACCTCGGCGTCTCCTCCATGCAGCTCGACGAGGCCGACCGCGGCTTCGCCTACGCGCAGGACGCGCCGCTCGACATGCGCATGGACCAGACGACCGGCGTCAGCGCCGCCGAGGTCCTCAACACCTACCCGCCGGGTGAACTCGTCCGCATCCTGCGCGCGTACGGCGAGGAGAAGCAGGCCAAGCGGATCGTGTCCGCCGTCGTGCGCGAGCGCGAGAAGGAGCCGTTCAGCACCAGCGCGCGGCTCGTCGAGCTGATCCGCGACGCGCTGCCGCAGGCCGCCAAGCGCACCGGCGGCAACCCCGCCAAGCGGACCTTCCAGGCGCTGCGCATCGAGGTCAACGGCGAACTGGCCGTCCTGGAGCGGGCGATCCCGGCCGCCGTGAAGTCCCTCGACGTCGGCGGGCGGATCGCCGTGCTGTCGTACCACTCGCTGGAGGACCGGCTGGTCAAGCAGGTGTTCGCGGCCGGCGCCGCCACCACCGCGCCGCCCGGACTGCCCGTCGTGCCCGAGCGCTACCAGCCCCGGCTCAAGCTCCTGACCCGCGGTGCCGAACTTCCCACCGAGGAAGAGGTCGCGGCGAACCGCCGGGCCGCGCCCGCCCGCCTGCGCGGGGCCGAGCGCGTCAGGGAGGACGTGGAGTGAGCCGGGTGCCGCACGGTCGGTTCGGACGACGGACCCGGGGGAGGGCGCGTGAGTAGGAAACCCCGACTCACCGGAAAGCCGCAGTCGAGCGCGAAGTGCCGGTCGGGCGCCGGGGCGCCGTCGGCCGGAAAACCCCTGCTCGGAAGGAAACCCGAGCTCAGGGGCAGGGCGGCCCGGCTCGCGCAGCTCTTCCCGACCGGGCAGGGCGGCGGCGGCCAGGCGGCCCGCACCCCGTTCGTGCTGCTCGTCGTCCTGCTGCTCGGCGGCGGCCTCATCGGACTGCTGGTGCTGAACTCCGCCCTGAGCGAGGGCTCCTTCCAGCTGGACGACCTGGAGCGCCAGACACAGGAACTCACCGACGAGGAGCAGGCCCTCCAGCGGGACGTGGACGCCTACTCCGCGCCGGACGCCCTTCAGCGCCGCGCCCGCGAGCTCGGCATGGTCCCCGGCGGCGACCCGGCCTTCCTCGGCCCCGACGGCAGGGTCAAGGGCGTCCCCGGCCCCGCCGCCGACACCCGGACGGCGAGCACCACGCCCCTCTTCCTGCCGCCCGAGGCGGCACCCACCGGGGAACCGGCCGCCGGACCGTCTCCCACGACCACGGCCACGACCCCGCCCGGCCAGGCACCTCGGGCCCAGGACCCCGCCCAGGCCGCCCCGGACCAGGACCCCGCCCCGGGCGCCGCCGCGCCGACTGCCTCCCCCGCACAGCCCGCCACGACCTCGACCCCCGGCAGGTGACGGAAAGTGTCCGACAGGGAACCGCCCCGCCGCCGCGTGCCCGGACCGGCAAGGCCTGCCCGCCCCGGCGCCGCCCGCCCGCGCGGAGCAGGCGCCCGCCCGGCCGCCCGCCGCCCGGCCCCGCCCCGCCCGGCGTCCCCGCGCGTCATCCGGCTCGGCAGCCCCCGCCCCCGGCTGCGCCTGGTCGGCGTCGCGCTCACCCTGGTGCTGATCGCCTTCACCGTGCGGCTGCTCCAGGTGCAGGCCGTCGACGCGAGCACCTACAGCGCCAAGGCCCAGCAGAACCGGTACGTCGTGCACACCCTGGCCGCCGAGCGCGGCGGCATCACCGACCGCAACGGCGTGGCACTGGCGGCCAGCGTGGACGCGTACGACATCACGGCCGACCCCACGATGTTCACGCGCAAGCAGCTGAAGGTCGGCGACGGACCCGAACAGGCGGCGGCCCTGCTGGCGCCGATCCTCGGCCTCGACCAGGCCGACCTGGCGAAGAAGCTGCGGCCCGCGAAGAAGGACCTGCGCTACGTCCGGCTCGCCCGCAGCCGCACCCCCCAGGTCTGGAACCAGATCAAGGACCTCAAGAGCGCGCTCGCGAAGAAGGCGGAGAAGGACAAGTCCGCCGTCAACGTCCTCGCGGGCGTCTTCGCCGACCCCAGCAGCAAGCGCGTGTACCCGAACGGCGACCTCGCCGCCGGGATACTGGGCTGGGTCAACAGCGAGGGCAAGGGCGGCGGCGGCATCGAGTCCCAGCTCGACAAGCAGCTCGCCGGCAAGGACGGCAAGGTCCGCTACGCCCAGTCCGGCGGCCGTCAGGTGCCCACAGCGGGCTCCAACGAGACGCCCGCCGTGCCCGGCAGCGACGTCGAGCTCACCATCGACCGCGACATCCAGTGGGCCGCGCAGAACGCCATCTCCGAGCAGGTGAAGAAGTCGAAGGCGGACCGCGGCTACGTGATCGTGCAGGACACGAAGACCGGCGAGATCCTCGCCATGGCCAACGCGCCGGGCTTCGACCCCAACGACCTGTCCACCGCGAGCCCCGAGGCACTCGGCAACGCGGCCCTCCAGGACGCCTACGAGCCCGGCTCCACCGCCAAGGTCATGTCGATGGCGGCCGTGCTGGAGGAGAACGCCGCGACGCCCATGACGCACGTCGTCGTGCCCAACCGGCTGCACCGGGGCGACCGGCTGTTCAAGGACGACGTCGACCACCCCACCTGGTACCTCACGCTCAACGGCGTCCTCGCCAAGTCCAGCAACATCGGCACGATCCTGGCCACCGGCCAGCTCGGCAAGACGCAGCGCGAGTCCAACGAGGTCCTCTACTCGTACCTGCGCCGGTTCGGCCTGGGCAGCCCCACCGGGCTGGGCTTCCCCGGCGAGACCCAGGGCATCCTCGCCCCGCCCGACAAGTGGTCCACCTCGCAGCAGTACACGATTCCTTTCGGCCAGGGCGTGTCCATCAACGCGATGCAGGCGGCGTCCGTCTACTCGACCATCGCCAACGGCGGCGTCCGCGTCGCCCCCACCCTGGTGCGCGGCACGAAGGGCGCCGACGGCCGCTTCACACCCGCCCCGGAACCCGAGAAGACGCGGGTCGTGAGCCCGAAGACGGCGAAGACGCTCGCCGAGATGCTGGAGTCCGTCGTGGACGACGAAGAGGGCACCGGCACCAAGGCCCGCATCCCCGGCTACCGCGTGGCGGGCAAGACCGGCACGGCCAACCGCGTGGATCCGGCCACCGGCAAGTACCGCGGCTACACCTCGTCGTTCGCCGGTTTCGCGCCCGCCGACAAGCCCCGCGTCACCGTCTACTGCGCCATCCAGAACGCCACGAGGGGCAACTACTTCGGCGGCCAGATCTGCGGACCGGTCTACAAGCAGGTCATGGAGTTCGCCCTCAAGACCCTCCAGGTCCCGCCGACCGGCGCCAAGCCGGCCCGGCTCCCCGTCACCTACCAGCCCTGATCAGCCCGCACCCCCGACCGGTCGCCACCGGTCGGCACGGAACCACCCAGGAACACCTCGTGACAACGATCACCCCCGACCCCGGGAACCAGAGCGGCCCCGGCCCCTCGCTTCGCTCCAGGGCGGGTACGCCCGGTACGCTCACCGCCGTGCCACACGCTGATCAGTCCCAAACCACCCAGAAGGGCCACCCCGTGACATATCCGGGACCGCCCCGGCCGGAGCGGGTCACCGCCACACCCCTCGCGGAACTCGCCGGTCAGCTGGGTGCCGAGCAGCCGGAGACCGACCGCGCGGTCGAGATCTCGGGCATCACCCACGACTCGCGCGCCGTCCGCCCCGGCGACCTGTACGCGGCCCTGCCCGGCGCCCGGATGCACGGCGCCGACTTCGTCACCCAGGCCGCGGGCCTCGGCGCGGCGGCCGTGCTCACCGACCCGACGGGCGCCGAGCGCGCCGCCGCCACCGGCCTGCCGGTGCTGGTCGTGGCCGACCCGCGGGCCCGGATGGGCGAGCTGGCGGCCACCATCTACGGCCGGCCCGGCGGCGACCTGCTCCAGATCGGCATCACGGGCACCTCCGGCAAGACCACCACCGCCTACCTCGTCGAGGGCGGTCTGCGCACGGCGCACTCGACCGGACTGATCGGCACGGTCGAGATGCGCATCGGCGACGAGCGCATCAAGTCCGAGCGCACCACGCCCGAGGCGACCGACCTCCAGGCCCTGTTCGCCGTCATGCGCGAGCGCGGCGTCGAGGCCGTCGCCATGGAGGTCTCCAGCCACGCGCTCGTGCTCGGCCGGGTCGACGGCTGCGTCTTCGACGTCGCCGTCTTCACCAACCTCAGCCCGGAACACATGGAGTTCCACTCCGACATGGAGGACTACTTCCGGGCCAAGGCACAGCTGTTCACGCCGCAGCGCAGCAGGCTCGGCGTGGTCAACGTCGACGACGAGTACGGCCGCAGGCTCGCCAAGGAGGCCACGGTCCCGGTCGTCACCTACTCCGCCGAGGGCCACCCGGACGCCGACTGGCGCGCCGACGACGTCCACGTCGGCCCGCTGGACTCGACGTTCACCGTGATCGGCCCCAACGGCGAGCGGATCACCGCCAAGTCGCCGCTCGCCGGCCCGTTCAACGTGGCGAACACCCTCGCCGCGATCACCGCCCTCGCCGCCGCAGGCCTCGACCCGCAGGCCGCCGCCGACGGCGTGGCCGCCGTACCGGGCGTGCCCGGCCGGCTGGAGCGCGTGGACGCCGGACAGCCCTACCTCGCGGTCGTCGACTACGCGCACAAGACCGACGCCGTCGAATCGGTGCTGCGCGCCCTGCGCAAGGTCACCGAGGGCCGCATCCACATCGTGCTCGGCTGCGGCGGCGACCGGGACACCACCAAGCGCGAGCCGATGGGCGCCTCGGCGGCCCGGCTCGCCGACACCGCCGTACTGACGTCGGACAACCCCCGCTCCGAGGACCCCCTCGCCATCCTCGCGACCATGCTCCAGGGCGCGGCGTCCGTGCCCGCGCACGAGCGCGGCGAGGTCCAGGTCTTCGAGGACCGGGCCGCCGCCATCGCCGCCGCCGTCGCCCGCGCCGAGCCGGGCGACACCGTGCTGGTCGCCGGCAAGGGCCACGAGCAGGGCCAGGACATCGCCGGAGTGGTCCGTCCCTTCGACGACCGCCAGGTGCTTCGCGAAGCCATCCAGAAGACCCAGGGATGAGATCCCGAATGATCCAGGGGATGAACTTGTGATCGCCCTCTCTCTCGCCGAGATCGCAGAAGTCGTCGGCGGGCAGACGCACGACATACCGGACCTCTCCGCGCAGGTCACCGGGCCGGTCGTCCGGGACTCCCGCGAGGTGGTGCCCGGCAGCCTCTTCGTCGCCTTCGTCGGCGAGCGCGTGGACGGCCACGACTTCGCGGAAGCGGTCGTGGCGGCCGGAGCGGCCGCCGTGCTGGCGTCCCGCCCCGTCGGCGTCCCCGCGATCGTCGTGCCGGACGTCCAGGCAGCCCTCGGCGCCCTCGCCCGCCACGTCGTGAACCGGCTCGGCGCCACCCTCGTCGCCCTCACCGGCTCCGCGGGCAAGACCAGCACCAAGGACCTCATCGCCCAGGTGCTGCGGCGCAAGGCACCCACGGTGTTCACGCCGGGCTCCCTCAACAACGAGATCGGGCTGCCGCTCACCGCGCTCAGCGCCACCGAGGAAACCCGTTTCCTGGTCCTGGAGATGGGCGCCCGCGGCATCGGCCACATCCGCTACCTCGCGGGCCTGACGCCCCCGAAGGTCGGCCTCGTCCTCAACGTCGGCTCCGCCCACATCGGCGAGTTCGGCGGCCGCGAGCAGATCGCGCAGGCCAAGGGCGAACTCGTCGAGTCCCTCCCCACGGCCGACGAGGGCGGCACGGCGATCCTCAACGCGGACGACCCCTTCGTACGGGCCATGGCGTCCCGAACGAAGGCGAAGGTGCTCCTTTTCGGAGAGTCCGACGAAGCGGACGTTCGCGCTGAGAACGTGCGACTCACGGACAGCGGGCAGCCCTCCTTCAGGCTTCACACACCCTCCGGTGCAAGCGATGTGACCATGCGCCTGTACGGTGAGCACCACGTGTCGAACGCGCTCGCCGCGGCCGCCGTCGCCCACGAGCTGGGCATGTCCGCAGACGAGATCGCCGTCGCGCTCTCCGAGGCGGGCTCCCTCTCCCGCTGGCGGATGGAGGTCACCGAGCGTCCGGACGGCGTGACGGTCGTCAACGACGCCTACAACGCGAACCCCGAGTCCATGCGGGCCGCCCTGCGCGCGCTCGCGGCCATCGGCAAGGGGCGCCGCACGTGGGCGGTGCTCGGCAAGATGGCCGAGCTCGGGGACGAGGCGCTCGCCGAGCACGACGCGGTCGGGCGGCTCGCCGTCCGGCTCAACGTCAGCAAGCTCGTCGCGGTCGGGGGCAGGGAAGCGTCCTGGCTGCAACTGGGCGCATATAACGAGGGTTCGTGGGGTGAGGAGTCGGTGCACGTGTCCGACGCACAGGCGGCGGTCGACCTGTTGCGCAGCGAGCTGCGCCCGGGAGACGTCGTGCTCGTGAAGGCGTCCCGATCGGTCGGCCTGGAGAGCGTCGCCGAGGCGCTGCTCGGGGCCGGTGCCGAGGGTGAGGTTGCCGCCCGATGATGAAGCAGATCCTGTTCGCAGGAGTCATTGGTCTGTTCCTCACCCTGGTCGGCACCCCGCTGCTGATCAAGCTGCTGGCCCGCAAGGGCTACGGCCAGTACATCCGGGACGACGGTCCGCGCGAGCACCACAGCAAGCGCGGTACGCCGACCATGGGCGGCATCGCCTTCATCTTCGCGACGATCGCCGCGTACTTCCTCAGCAAGGTCATCACCGGCTACCAGCCGACCTTCTCCGGCCTGTTGGTGCTCGGCCTGATGGCCGGCATGGGCCTGGTCGGCTTCCTCGACGACTACATCAAGATCGTCAAGCGGCGTTCGCTGGGCCTGCGGGCCAAGGCGAAGATGGCCGGCCAGCTCATCGTCGGCATCGCCTTCGCGGTGCTCTCCCTGCAGTTCGCGGACAACCGCGGCAACACCCCGGCCTCCACCAAGCTGTCGTTCATCACCGACTTCGGCTGGACCATCGGCCCGGTGCTGTTCGTGGTCTGGGCGCTGTTCATGATCCTCGCGATGTCGAACGGCGTGAACCTCACCGACGGCCTCGACGGCCTGGCCACCGGCGCCTCCGTCCTCGTCTTCGGCGCCTACACCTTCATCGGCGTCTGGCAGTTCCAGGAGTCCTGCGCCAACGCGGGCACGCTGACCAACCCGGGCGCCTGCTACGAGGTCCGCGACCCGCTCGACCTCGCCGTGGTCTCGTCCGCGCTGATGGGTGCCTGCCTCGGCTTCCTGTGGTGGAACACCTCACCGGCCAAGATCTTCATGGGCGACACCGGTTCGCTCGCGCTCGGCGGCGTGCTCGCGGGCCTCGCGATCTGCTCCCGCACCGAGCTGCTGCTCGCCATCCTCGGCGGCCTGTTCGTCCTGATCACCATGTCCGTGGTGATCCAGGTCGGCTCCTTCCGCCTGACCGGCAAGCGCGTCTTCCGGATGGCGCCACTCCAGCACCACTTCGAACTCAAGGGCTGGTCCGAAGTCCTTGTGGTGGTCCGCTTCTGGATCATCCAGGGCATCTGCGTGATCGTCGGACTGGGCCTCTTCTACGCGGGATGGGCAGCGGACAAGTGACCGACTGGCAGGGGAAGAACGTCACCGTCGCCGGGCTCGGCGTCTCCGGCGTCCCGGCGGCCAAGGTGCTGCACGGGCTCGGCGCGAAGGTCACCGTCGTCAACGACGGCGACGACGACCGGGCCCGCGCCCAGGCCGCCGAACTTCAGGCGCTCGGCGTCACCGTGCGCCTCGGCGACGGCGCGACCCTGCCCGACGGCACCGACCTGATCGTCACCGCGCCGGGCTGGAAGCCCGACAAGCCGCTGTTCGCCGCCGCCGAGCGGGCCGGCGTCCCCGTCTGGGGCGACGTCGAACTCGCCTGGCGGCTGCGCGGCCCGGACGCCGCGCCCTGGCTCGCGGTCACCGGCACCAACGGCAAGACCACCACCGTGCAGATGCTCGCCGCCATCCTCGAGGCGGCGGGCCTGCGCACGGCCGCCGTCGGCAACATCGGCGTCTCCCTCCTCGACGCGGTGCTCGGCGACGAGAAGTACGACGTCCTGGCCGTGGAACTGTCCAGCTACCAGCTGCACTGGGCGCCGTCGCTGCGCGCCCACTCCGCGGCCGTGCTGAACCTCGCCCCCGACCACCTCGACTGGCACGGCTCCATGGAGGCGTACGCCGCCGACAAGGGCCGTATCTACGAGGGCAACCGGGTGGCCTGCGTCTACAACGTGGCCGACAAGGCCACCGAGGACCTGGTCCGCGAGGCCGACGTAGAGGAGGGCTGCCGGGCCATCGGCTTCACCCTCGGCACGCCGGGCCCCTCCCAACTCGGCGTCGTGGACGGCATCCTGGTCGACCGCGCCTTCGTCGAGAACCGGCAGAAGAACGCCCAGGAACTCGCCGAGGTCTCCGACGTCAACCCGCCCGCCCCGCACAACGTCGCCAACGCGCTGGCGGCGGCGGCCCTCGCGCGCGCCTTCGGCGTCCCCGCCCAGGCCGTACGGGACGGACTGCGCGCCTTCCGGCCCGACGCCCACCGCATCGCGCACGTCGCCGACATCGCGGGCGTGGCCTACGTGGACGACTCCAAGGCCACCAACACCCATGCCGCCCAGGCCTCGTTGGCGGCGTACGAGTCGATCGTGTGGATCGCCGGCGGCCTCGCCAAGGGCGCCACCTTCGACGAGCTCGTCGCCCGCTCCGCGGAGCGCCTGCGGGGCGCCGTGCTGATCGGCCAGGACCGTGCGCTGATCCGCGAAGCCCTCGCGCGACACGCCCCGGAAGTACCCGTGGTCGACCTCGAACGGACCGACACTGGGGCGATGCTCCAGGCCGTCCGGGAGGCGCAGCGGCTCGCCCGCCCCGGCGACACGGTGCTGCTGGCCCCGGCCTGCGCCTCGATGGACATGTTCGTCAACTACAACAAGCGCGGTGACGCGTTCGCGGAGGCCGTTCGCGAACTCGGCGCCTGACCCGGCCGCCTGAGCCGGGCGACCTCGGGAGGGACGCGTGGGACGGTCCAGGCCGACGGACAGCGGAGGCTGCGATGCCCGGTAGCCGTACCCGGCGTCCGCCCGTGCAGCGGGCCGTCAAGCGGCCCGTCGTCGGCGGACCGCTCCGCGACAACCCCGTACTCCGGCTCCAGCGCCGCGCCCGCCGGGCCTGGGACCGGCCGCTGACCGCGTACTACCTGATCCTCGGCGGCAGCCTGCTGATCACCGTGCTCGGGCTGGTGATGGTCTACTCGGCCTCCCAGATCACCGCGCTCCAGATGTCGCTGCCCGGCTGGTACTTCTTCCGCAAGCAGCTCATCGCGGCGGTCCTCGGCGGCGGTCTGATGTTCCTCGCCTCCCGGATGCCGGTGAAGCTGCACCGCGCGCTGGCCTACCCGATCCTCGCCGGCGCCGTGTTCCTGATGGCCCTGGTGCAGGTGCCGGGGATAGGGGTGTCGGTCAACGGCAACCAGAACTGGATCGCGCTCGGCGGCTCCTTCCAGGTCCAGCCCAGCGAGTTCGGCAAGCTCGCGCTCGTGCTGTGGGGCGCCGACCTGCTGGCACGCAAGCAGGACAAGAAGCTGCTGACGCAGTGGAAGCACATGCTGGTGCCGCTCGTGCCCGTCGCCTTCATGCTGCTCGGACTGATCATGCTCGGCGGCGACATGGGCACCGCGATCATCCTGACGGCGATCCTGTTCGGCCTGCTGTGGCTGGCGGGCGCCCCCACCCGCCTCTTCGCGGGCGTCCTGGCGGTCGCCGGGCTGCTCGGCGCGATCCTGATCAAGACCAGCGAGAACCGGATGGCGCGGCTCGCCTGCCTCGGCGCCACCGACCCCGGCCCGGGCGACGCCTGCTGGCAGGCCGTGCACGGGATCTACGCCCTCGCCTCCGGCGGCCTGTTCGGATCCGGGCTCGGCGCGAGCGTGGAAAAATGGGGCCAACTCCCGGAAGCGCACACCGACTTCATCTTCGCCATCACCGGTGAGGAACTGGGCCTGGCAGGGACGCTGTCGGTGCTCGCACTCTTCGCGGCTCTAGGCTATGCGGGTATCCGCGTGGCCGGACGCACGGAGGACCCCTTCGTGAGGTACGCCGCGGGAGGCGTGACCACCTGGATCACGGCCCAGGCCGTGATCAACATCGGTGCGGTGCTCGGCCTGCTGCCGATCGCCGGAGTCCCGCTCCCGCTGTTCTCCTACGGGGGTTCCGCCCTGCTGCCGACCCTGTTCGCCATCGGGCTGCTCATCGCGTTCGCGCGCGACGAGCCCGCTGCGCGGGCGGCGCTTGCGATGCGGCAACCCCGCTTTGGTAGAAAGCGGGGGGCTGGGGGCCCGGCGGCCAGTCGGAGTCCCCGGAGTTGGAACACGATGCGACGGCGTGCCTCGGCGGCACGCTCGTCCGGAGAGCGGTGAATTTCGGTGCATGTCGTACTCGCCGGCGGAGGAACCGCGGGCCACATCGAGCCCGCGCTCGCCCTCGCGGACGCCCTGCGCAGGCAGGACCCGACCGTGGGCATCACGGCCCTGGGCACGGAGCGCGGTCTGGAGACCCGGCTCGTGCCCGAGCGGGGCTACGAGCTGGCGTTGATCCCGGCCGTACCGCTGCCGCGCAAGCCCACCCCCGAGCTGATCACCGTCCCGGGCCGGCTGCGCGGCACGATCAAGGCGACCGAGCAGATCCTGGAGCGCACCAAGGCCGACTGCGTCGTCGGCTTCGGCGGCTACGTCGCCCTGCCCGGCTACCTCGCGGCCAAGCGGCTCGGCGTTCCGATCGTCATCCACGAGGCCAACGCCCGTCCCGGCCTGGCCAACAAGATCGGCTCGCGCTACGCCTCGCAGGTCGCCGTCGCCACCCCGGACAGCAAGCTGCGCAACTCGCGCTACATCGGCATCCCGCTGCGCCACTCCATCGCCACCCTCGACCGGGCCGCGGCCCGTCCCGAGGCCCGCGCGATGTTCGGCCTCGACCCCAACCTGCCGACGCTGCTGGTCTCCGGCGGCTCGCAGGGCGCCCGCCGCCTCAACGAGGTCGTCCAGCAGGTCGCGCCCTACCTCCAGCAGGCCGGCATCCAGATCCTGCACGCGGTCGGCCCGAAGAACGAACTGCCGCAGGTGCACCAGATGCCGGGGATGCCCCCGTACATCCCGGTAAGTTACCTGGACCGGATGGACCTCGCGTACGCCGCCGCCGACATGATGCTCTGCCGCGCGGGCGCGATGACCGTCGCCGAACTCTCCGCCGTCGGGCTCCCGGCCGCCTACGTCCCGCTGCCCATCGGCAACGGCGAACAGCGGCTGAACGCCCAGCCGGTGGTGAAGGCCGGCGGCGGCCTGCTGGTGGACGACGCGGAACTCACCCCGCAGTGGGTGCAGCAGAACGTGCTGCCCGTGCTCGCCGACCCGCACCGGTTGTACGAGATGTCCCGCGCCGCCGCCGAGTTCGGCCGCCGGGACGCCGACGACTTGCTCGTCGGCATGGTGTACGAGGCGATCGCCGCGCATCGTGCACATCGCTAGACACATGTGAGGGAAGGCAGGGACGGGCGTGGCCGGAACGACGACCGCCGAGCGCGGTGAACGCCAGCAGGAGTCGTCCGGTCCGCCCGTCGTGCGGCACCTCGGACCGCGCCGCCTCCGGATCGTCGCCGTCGCGGCCCTCGCCCTGGTCCTGCTGACCGCGGGGGCCGTGTGGCTGCTCTACGGGTCGAACTGGCTGCGCGTCGAGCGCGTGACCGTCTCCGGTACGCGCGTGCTGACGCAGACTCAGGTCCGTGAGGCGGCCGACGTGCCCGTGGGGGCGCCGCTCGTGTCCGTCGACACCGACGGCATCGAGGCGCGGCTGCGGGAGAAACTGCCGCGGATCGACACGGTGGACGTGGTGCGTTCGTGGCCGCACGGAATCGGACTGAAAGTGACCGAGCGCAAGCCGGTGCTCCTTGTCCAAAAGTCCGGAAAGTACGTGGAAGTCGACGACGACGGTGTCCGTTTCGCCACGGTTACCCGGGCTCCGAAAGGCGTTCCACTGCTCGAATTGAGCCTCGCCCGGTCCGGTTCGGCCGCGGCGAGCCTGCGCCGCTTCGACGAGGCGAGGCTGGTGCGCGAGGCGGTGCGGGTCGCCGGTGACCTCCCGGGCGCGGTCGCCCGGGACACCCGGAGCGTCAAGGTCCGCTCCTACGACGACATCTCGCTCGAGCTGGCCGACGGGCGCACCGTCGCGTGGGGGAGCAGCGAGAAGGGCGGGGCGAAGTCTCGCACGCTCACGGCGCTGATGAAAGCGACCCCGGACGCCGGGCACTTCGATGTCAGCGTTCCCACCGCCCCTGCGTCATCGGGGAGTTGACGCACATCCGCGCAGGCCAGCACCCTGGTTGGGCGTCGCCGTGCCTGATCACATAGGGTGAAAAGAAAAACGGGAGGTTCGGCGTGTTCGTTGAACGGGCGCCACTTGTCGACTTAGTGTCCTGTTCAGAAGAGTCCAGCAAACAGGCACACTGGTAACCCTAAACTTCAGCGTTAGGGTTCGGGTCGGCGAAACGGACCGTCCCATTCGGCATCAGTCGTCGGATCGCGGAGCGCAAGCCGCGTTACGGTGATTCGACGACACGTAACTCGAGGCGAGAGGCCTTCGACGTGGCAGCACCGCAGAACTACCTCGCAGTCATCAAAGTCATCGGTGTCGGCGGCGGTGGTGTCAATGCCATCAACCGGATGATCGAGGTCGGTCTCAAGGGCGTCGAGTTCATCGCCATCAACACCGACGCGCAAGCTCTGTTGATGAGCGACGCCGACGTCAAGCTCGACGTCGGCCGTGAACTCACCCGCGGACTCGGCGCCGGAGCCAACCCGGCCGTCGGCCGCAAGGCCGCCGAGGACCACCGCGAGGAGATCGAGGAGGTCCTCAAGGGGGCCGACATGGTCTTCGTGACAGCCGGTGAAGGCGGCGGCACCGGCACCGGCGGCGCGCCCGTCGTGGCCAACATCGCCCGCTCGCTCGGCGCCCTCACCATCGGCGTGGTCACGCGCCCGTTCACCTTCGAGGGACGGCGCCGCGCGAACCAGGCCGAGGACGGCATCGCCGAGCTCCGTGAAGAGGTCGACACCCTCATCGTCATCCCGAACGACCGGCTGCTGTCCATCTCGGACCGCCAGGTCTCGGTGCTCGACGCGTTCAAGTCGGCCGACCAGGTCCTGCTCTCCGGTGTGCAGGGCATCACCGACCTCATCACCACGCCCGGCCTGATCAACCTCGACTTCGCCGACGTCAAGTCGGTCATGTCCGAGGCCGGTTCGGCTCTCATGGGCATCGGCTCGGCCCGCGGCGACGACCGCGCGGTGGCCGCGGCCGAGATGGCGATCTCCTCCCCGCTGCTCGAGGCGTCCATCGACGGCGCCCGGGGCGTCCTGCTCTCCATCTCCGGCGGCAGCGACCTCGGCCTGTTCGAGATCAACGAGGCCGCCCAGCTCGTGAGCGAGGCCGCCCACCCCGAGGCCAACATCATCTTCGGCGCGGTCATCGACGACGCCCTCGGCGACGAGGTGCGGGTCACCGTGATCGCGGCCGGCTTCGACGGCGGCCAGCCGCCCAACAAGCGGGACAACGTCCTCGGCTCGTCCTCGGCCAAGCGCGAGGAGCCCGCTCCGGTGCGGCAGCAGCAGGAGAGCCGCCCGTCCTTCGGCTCGCTCGGCAGCGTCACGCCGAAGGAGGACGCGGAGCCCAAGCCGGAGCCGGTCAACGAGATCCCGGTCGCCCCGCCGGTCCCGCCGGCGCCGCGCACCTACTCGGACAGCGCGGCCGAGGAACTGGACGTGCCGGACTTCCTCAAGTGATAGGACAGCGCGACACCGCGAACGGCGCGCACTTCGCCTTCACCGACAGGTGGGGCGGGGTGAGCGCCGTTCCGTACGAGGAGCTCAATCTCGGCGGCGCGGTCGGCGACGACCCCGACGCCGTGCGCACCAACCGCGAACTCGCCGCCAAGTCCCTCGGGATCGACCCGGCCCGCGTGGTCTGGATGAACCAGGTGCACGGCAACGACGTCGCCGTGGTCGAGGAGCCGTGGGGCGCGCGCCCCGTGCCCGAGGTCGACGCGATCGTCACCGCGCGCCGCGGCCTCGCCCTCGCCGTCCTCACCGCGGACTGCGTGCCCGTGCTGCTCGCCGACCCCGTCGCCGGTGTCGTCGCCGCGGCCCACGCGGGCCGGCCCGGCCTGGTCGCCGGGGTCGTCCCCGCCGCCGTACGGGCGATGACCGGGCTCGGCGCCGAGCCCTCCCGCATCGTCGCCCGCACCGGGCCCGCCGTGTGCGGCCGGTGCTACGAGGTGCCGGAGGACATGAGGGCCGACGTCGCCGCCCTCGAACCGGCGGCGCACGCCGTGACCACGTGGGGCACACCGGCGGTCGACGTGAGCGCCGGAGTGCACGCGCAGCTCGAGCGGCTCGGGGTGCGCGACCGGGAGCAGTCGCCGGTGTGCACGCTCGAATCGGGCGACCACTTCTCGTACCGCCGCGACCGCACCACCGGGCGGCTCGCCGGCTATGTCTGGCTGGACTGATGGGGCATGACGGACCGTAGGGACGAACTCGCCGGAAACCTGGCGAAAGTGGAAGAGCGCATCGCCGCCGCGTGCGTGGCTGCCGGCCGCAAGCGGGAGGAGGTGACCCTGATCGTGGTCACCAAGACCTACCCGGCGAGCGATGTGCGGATCCTGTCGGAACTCGGTGTGCGCCACGTCGCCGAGAACCGGGACCAGGACGCGGCGCCCAAGGCCGCCGAGTGTTCGGATCTGCCCCTCTCGTGGCACTTCGTCGGTCAGTTGCAGACCAACAAGGTGCGATCCGTGGTCGGTTATGCCGACGTCGTGCAGTCGGTCGATCGTTCCAGGCTTGTCACAACTCTGTCCAAGGAGGCGGCGCGGGCCGGGCGCGAGGTGGGCTGCCTCCTTCAGGTCGCGCTCGACGCCGGGGAGAGCGCGCGCGGGGAGCGCGGTGGCGTGGCCCCGGCGGGAATCGAAGAGTTGGCCGACATGGTCGCCCGTTCGCCGGGGCTGCGGCTCGACGGTCTGATGACCGTCGCTCCGCTGACCGGCGAGTACGCGGGGCGCCAACAGGAGGCGTTCGAGCGGTTGATGGATTTGTCGACCCACCTGCGCCGAGCCTATCCGGCTGCCAACATGGTCTCGGCAGGGATGAGTGCGGATCTCGAGCAGGCCGTGGCGGCCGGGGCGACACATGTGCGCGTCGGCACTGCGGTACTCGGAGTCCGCCCCAGGCTCGGGTAACGTCGCCAAGAAGTCGGACCACAGCAGAAAATATGGTCATTACCGCCGAAAGGCGGTCAAAACGACCTCGTGGATCGCGGGCACTTGGCAGTCGTCAGCCGATCCACCACAGAGCGGAGGACTCAGAGCATGGCCGGCGCGATGCGCAAGATGGCGGTCTACCTCGGCCTCGTGGAGGACGATGGGTACGACGGCCGGGGATTCGATCCCGACGACGACTTCGAACCCGAACTCGATCCCGAGCCCGAGCGGGACCACCGGCGGCACGAGCCGTCGCACCAGTCGCACGGTGCACACCAGTCCCAAAGGGACGAATCGGTGCGAGTGGTGCAGCCTCCGGCGCCGCGCGAGCCGGTGGCGCAGTCCGCTTCGCTACCCGCGGAATCCAGCCGCCCGGCGCGGATCGCGCCCGTGGCGTCCATCACACAAGAACGTCAGTCCCTGGAGAAGAACGCACCGGTGATCATGCCCAAGGTCGTGTCCGAACGAGAGCCTTACCGGATCACCACGTTGCACCCCAGGACCTACAACGAGGCCCGTACCATCGGGGAACACTTCCGTGAGGGCACCCCGGTGATCATGAATCTGACTGAGATGGATGACACAGACGCCAAGCGACTTGTCGACTTTGCGGCCGGTTTGGTGTTTGGTCTTCACGGCAGCATCGAGCGGGTGACGCAGAAGGTGTTCCTGTTGTCGCCTGCTAACGTCGATGTCACGGCGGAGGACAAGGCCCGCATCGCAGAGGGCGGGTTCTTCAACCAGAGCTGAGACGCACGACCGGTAGAAGTACTTTGGAAGTACGCAGGCAGGGGAGAGGGAAGCACGAGTCATGAGCGTGGTCTTGGATGTCGTCTACATCGCGCTGATGTGCTTCCTCATCGTGCTGATCTTCCGGTTGGTCATGGACTACGTCTTCCAGTTCGCCCGCTCGTGGCAACCCGGCAAGGCGATGGTGGTCGTTCTGGAGGCCACCTACACTGTCACTGATCCACCGCTCAAGCTTCTGCGGCGGGTCATCCCGCCGTTGCGTCTCGGGGGCGTGGCGCTCGACCTGTCCTTCTTCGTACTGATGATCATCGTCTACATCCTGATCTCGATCGTGAGCCGGCTGTGAGCGATGTGACCTACCGTCTTGCCGAATGCCGACGACTACGTTGAGGTGAAGAGATGCCGTTGACCCCCGAGGACGTGCGGAACAAGCAGTTCACGACCGTCCGCCTCCGAGAAGGCTATGACGAGGACGAGGTCGATGCCTTCCTCGACGAGGTCGAAGCCGAACTGACGCGACTGCTCCGCGAGAACGAGGACCTGCGCGCCAAACTCGCCGCCGCTACGCGCGCTGCTGCCCAGAATCAGCAGAACATGCGCAAGGGTCCGCCCGAGCAGGACCAGCAGCAGCAGGGCATGCGAGGTCCCGGCGCTCCGGTGCCCGCCGGCATATCGGGCCCGCCGCAGCAGCAGATGGGTGGCCCCATGGGTGGCCCGCCCCAGCTGCCGAGCGGTGCCCCGCAGCTGCCCGCCGGCCCCGGCGGTCAGGGTGGTCCGCAGGGTCCCGGCCCCATGGGCCAGGGTCCGATGGGCCAGGGCCCGATGCAGGGCCAGATGGGCCCCGGTGGCCCGATGGGCGGCCCCATGGGCGGTCCCGGCATGCCCGGTCAGGGTGGCCCCGGTGGCGACAGCGCCGCGCGCGTCCTGTCGCTGGCCCAGCAGACCGCCGACCAGGCGATCGCCGAGGCCCGTTCCGAGGCCAACAAGATCGTGGGCGAGGCGCGTTCGCGTGCCGAGGGCCTCGAGCGTGACGCCCGTGCCAAGGCCGACGCCCTGGAGCGGGACGCGCAGGAGAAGCACCGCGTCGCGATGGGCTCCCTGGAGTCCGCCCGCGCCACGCTGGAGCGCAAGGTCGAGGACCTGCGCGGCTTCGAGCGCGAGTACCGCACGCGGCTGAAGTCCTACCTGGAGTCGCAGCTGCGCCAGCTGGAGACGCAGGCGGACGACTCGCTCGCCCCGCCGCGCCAGCCCGCGACCGCGTCCCTCCCGCCGTCCCCGGCGCCCTCCATGGCCCCGGCCGGCGCGAGCGCCCCGTCGTACGGCGGCGGCAACCAGACGATGGGCGGCAACCCCGGCCCGTCCGGCGGTCCGTCCTACGGCGGTCAGCAGCAGATGTCGCCGGCCATGACCCAGCCGATGGCGCCGGTCCGCCCGCAGGGCCCGGCTCCGATGGGACAGGCTCCCTCCCCGATGCGCGGGTTCCTCATCGACGAGGACGACAACTGACGGGTTGTAGTACGCCGTAGGCGTCGGCAGCGTTCAGGGCGGGGCCCCGGATCTTTTGGTCCGGGGCCCCGCCTTTGTGCTACGCGCGTTCGGGGCTTTTGCCGTGGTTGTTCGAGATGTGGGGCATCTGTCCGGCGTACGCAACGCCGAAGGCCCGGGCCCACCAAGATTCTTGGCGGGCCCGGGCCTTCGCGCCGGGCGTTACGCCTTGCGCAGGCGGAACGTCAGGGACAGACCCTCGTCGGCGAACGGCTCGCCGAACGTGTCGTCCGCCTCGCCCTCGGCGTAGTCCGTGGCGAGGACCTCGTCGGAGATCAGCGACGCGTGCTCGGTCAGCGCGGCGGTCGTGGCCGGGTCCTTCGCCGTCCAGCGCAGCGCGATGCGGTCGGCGACGTCGAGGCCGCTGTTCTTGCGGGCCTCCTGGATCAGGCGGATCGCGTCACGGGCCAGGCCGGCGCGGCGCAGCTCCTCGGTGATCTCCAGGTCGAGCGCGACCGTGGCTCCCGCGTCGGAGGCCACCGACCAGCCCTCGCGCGGGGTCTCGGTGATGATCACCTCGTCCGGGGCGAGGGTGACGGTCTCGCCGTCGACCTCCACCGACGCCGTGCCCTCGCGCAGGGCGAGGGACAGCGCGGCCGCGTCGGCGTTGGCGATGGCCTTGGCGACGTCCTGGACGCGCTTGCCGAACCGCTTGCCGAGCGCGCGGAAGTTGGCCTTCGCCGTGGTGTCGACCAGGGAGCCGCCCACCTCGGAGAGGGACGCCAGGGACTCGACGTTCAGCTCCTCCGTGATCTGCGTGTGCAGTTCGCGGTCGAGGGCGGCGAAGCCCGTGGCGGCGATCAGCGCGCGCCTCAGCGGCTGACGGGTCTTGACGCCCGACTCCGCGCGCGTGGCCCGGCCGAGCTCCACGAGGCGGCGCACCAGCACCATCTGCTTCGACAGCTCCGGGTCGATGGCGGACAGGTCCGCCTCCGGCCACGCCGACAGGTGCACCGACTCCGGGGCGTCCGGGCTGACCGGCACGACCAGGTCCTGCCACACCCGCTCGGTGATGAACGGGGTGATCGGCGCCATCAGCTTCGTGACTGTCTCCAGCACCTCGTGCAGGGTGCGCAGCGCGGCCTTGTCGCCCTGCCAGAAGCGGCGCCGGGAGCGGCGCACGTACCAGTTGGAGAGGTCGTCGACGAACGCGGACAGCAGCTTGCCGGCCCGCTGGGTGTCGTACGCCTCCAGGGACGTGGTCACCTGGTCGGTGAGCGCGTGCAGTTCGGACAGCAGCCAGCGGTCCAGCAGCGGGCGGTCGGCGGGCGCGGGGTCGGCCCCGCTCGGCGCCCAGCCCGTCGTACGGGCGTACAGGGCCTGGAAGGCGACCGTGTTCCAGTACGTCAGGAGCGTCTTGCGGACGACCTCCTGGATGGTGCCGTGGCCGACGCGGCGGGCCGCCCACGGGGAGCCGCCGGCCGCCATGAACCAGCGGACGGCGTCGGCGCCGTGCTGGTCCATCAGCGGGATGGGCTGCAGGATGTTGCCGAGGTGCTTGGACATCTTGCGGCCGTCCTCAGCGAGGATGTGGCCGAGGCACACGACGTTCTCGTAGGACGACTTGTCGAAGACCAGGGTGCCGACCGCCATCAGCGTGTAGAACCAGCCGCGGGTCTGGTCGATGGCCTCGGAGATGAACTGCGCCGGGTAGCGGGACTCGAACAGTTCCTTGTTCTTGTACGGGTAGCCCCACTGCGCGAACGGCATCGAACCCGAGTCGTACCAGGCGTCGATGACCTCCGGCACGCGCGTGGCCGTCTTCCCGCAGCCGCCCTCGGGGCAGGTGAAGGTCACGTCGTCGATGAACGGGCGGTGCGGGTCGAGGCCGGACTGGTCCGTGCCGGTCAGTTCGCCCAGCTCGGTGAGCGAGCCGACGCAGGTGAGGTGGTCGTCCTCGCATCGCCAGATGGGCAGCGGGGTGCCCCAGTAGCGGTTGCGGGACAGCGCCCAGTCGATGTTGTTGTTCAGCCAGTCGCCGAACCGGCCGTGCTTGACGGTGTCCGGGAACCAGTTGGTCTTCTCGTTCTCCTGGAGGAGGCGGTCCTTGGCGGCCGTGGTGCGGATGTACCAGGACGGCTGCGCGTAGTACAGCAGCGCGGTGTGGCAGCGCCAGCAGTGCGGGTAGCTGTGCTCGTACGGGAGGTGCTTGAACAGCAGGCCGCGGGCGTCGAGGTCGGCGGTGAGCTTCTCGTCGGCCTTCTTGAAGAAGACGCCGCCGACGAGCGGGACGTCCTCCTCGAAGGTGCCGTCGGGGCGGACCGGGTTCACGACCGGCAGGCCGTAGGCGCGGCAGACCTTGAGGTCGTCCTCACCGAAGGCGGGGGACTGGTGGACCAGACCCGTGCCGTCCTCGGTCGTGACGTAGTCCGCGTTCACCACGTAGTGGGCGGGCTCGGTGAACTCGACCAGCTCGAACGGGCGCCGGTACGTCCAGCGCTCCATCTCGGCGCCCGTGAAGCGCTGCCCGGTGGCCTCCCAGCCCTCGCCGAGCGCCTTCTCGACCAGCGGCTCGGCGACGACGAGCTTCTCCGTGCCCTCGGGGTTCGTCGCGACGACGTAGGTGACGTCGGGGTGCGCGGCGACCGCGGTGTTGGAGACCAGCGTCCAGGGCGTGGTCGTCCACACCAGGAGCGAGGCCTCGCCGGCGAGGGGGCCGGAGGTGAGCGGGAAGCGGACGTAGACGGACGGGTCGACGACCGTCTCGTAGCCCTGCGCCAGCTCGTGGTCCGACAGGCCCGTGCCGCAGCGGGGGCACCAAGGGGCGACGCGGTGGTCCTGGACCAGCAGGCCCTTCTTGAAGATCTCCTTCAGCGACCACCAGACCGACTCGATGTACTCGGGCTCCATGGTCACGTACGCGTCGTCGAGGTCGACCCAGTAGCCCATGCGGGTCGTCAGCTCGGCGAAGGCGTCCGTGTGGCGGAGCACGGACGCGCGGCACTTGGCGTTGAACTCGGCGATGCCGTACGCCTCGATGTCCTTCTTGCCGGAGAAGCCCAGCTCCTTCTCGACCGCGAGCTCGACCGGGAGGCCGTGGCAGTCCCAGCCGGCCTTGCGGCCCACGTGGTAGCCGCGCATGGTGCGGAAGCGGGGGAAGACGTCCTTGAAGACGCGGGCCTCGATGTGGTGGGCGCCAGGCATGCCGTTGGCGGTGGGCGGGCCCTCGTAGAACACCCACTCGGGGCGGCCCTCGGACTGCTCCAGGCTCTTGGCAAAGATCTTCTGCTCGCGCCAGAAGTCGAGCACCGCGTGCTCGAGGGCGGGCAGGTCGACCTGGGCGGGCACCTGGCGGTACTGCGTCATCGATCTTCCTCCGGCGGACGTACTGCCTTCCGTCGGAGGGACGAGAGCCTTGTCTGTTCGTCTACGCCGTGTGCGGCGCGCTCCCGCGGTACCACCCTCCTTGGCTCCCCGCGCGCGTGGTGTGCGGCGGTGAGCCCCCTCATTGGGGCGCGAAGCCGGTTCTACTCGCCCCGCTGGGCTTTCTTCCGGCGGCTCCGGGGTGATCTTCACGCCGCGCTCGCCCCCGGGCTCACACCGTCCCCGGGTCGCTCTGGGCTGCGTACGCCGCTACTCGTCCCCATCCACGCTTTTCGCTGCCCCCAGTGTACGGCGCCGCGCGGACAGTGGCCGACCGGTTTTCGAGCGCCCGAGGGGCGGGGTGTGTTTGGTCCTGTATGACACGAATGGCACGGTGTGTCCGTTCGAATCCCCGGACGTCCGGCTCGGCGGATTACCCGGCGGGGAGCTGGGCACAACGCATGCATGCTCGCCGCGTGCGATCCGCGAGGCGGGCGAATCGGGCGGTGTGCCCCGTTGCCGCGGGACTCAAGTCGATTTATCGTCCCAGCACGATTCGCGAGCAAGATCACAATATGTGAAGGGGCCGCGGCCATGGTGGCGAAGAAGAGCACACAGGGAGGCTCGGCGGCCGGGGCGGGCGGCGCGGCGACGCGGGTGAAGAAGGCCGCCGCGAAGAAGACGGCGACCGGGACGAAGAAGTCGGCGAGCGGGACGAGGAAGACGGCGAGCGGGGGGAAGGAGACGGCGACGGCGACGGCGACCGGCGAGAGGGCGGTGACCGAGAAGGCGGCGGCCGTGGAGAAAGCGGTCGCCAAGGAGGCGGCGGCGGAGAAGACCGGCGCCAAGAGGGCCGCGGCGAAGAAGGCCCCGGCCAAGAAGGCGACCGCGGCGCCGGGCGGGAAGACGGTGGCCAAGAAGGCCGCGGCGAAGAAGGCGGGCGCCAAGAAGGCGGTCGCGGGCGGGAGCAAGGCGGCTGCCGGGAAACCGGCCGCCGGGAAGAGCACGGCCAAGAAGGCGGGCGCGGCTGAGGCCGCGGAGCAGACGGGAGCCACGACGGTGGTTGCGAAGAAGACTCCTGGCACGGCCACGGCGGCGAAGACCGCCGTTCCCAAGGCACGGGCAGCCGCGGCGGAGCCCGGCGATCTCGCGGTGCGCCCCGGTGAGGACCCCTGGACACCGGAAGAGGTCGCGGAGGCCCGCGCGGGGCTGCAGTCGGAGCAGGAACGGCTGGAGACCGAGATCGCCGAGTCCGAGCGCTCCCTCGCCGGCCTGATGCGGGACTCCGGGGACGGCGCCGGCGACGACCAGGCGGACACCGGCACCAAGAACATCACGCGCGAGCACGAGCTGGCGCTGACCGCCAACGCGCGCGAGATGCTGACCCAGACCGAGCACGCCCTCGAGCGTCTGGACGCCGGTACGTACGGCCTGTGCGAGAACTGCGGCAACCCGATCGGCAAGGCCCGCATGCAGGCGTTCCCGCGGGCCACCCTGTGTGTGGAGTGCAAGCAGAAGCAGGAACGGCGGTACTGATCGGGACGGGGTCCGGGCGTGCCGTACCCTCGTGCTCAGTCAGGTACCTAGGTTGAGGGACTCACGTGGCAGAGGCGGAGCGCATCATCGGTACGCCGGACACCCCGGACTCGGCGCGGGCGCGGCAGGACCGGCCCGAGGAGAACGCGTCACCGGGCGAGCCGTCCGGCGAGGACTCCGCGCGGGCGGCGGAGGAGTCCGGGGGCGAGCGGCACCGGGGCAAGCGCCGGATCGCCGTGCTGTTCACGGTCGCCGCCGTCGCGTACGCCCTCGACCTGATCAGCAAGATGATCGTGGTCGCCAAGCTGGAGCACCACGAGCCCATCGAGATCATCGGGGACTGGCTGAAGTTCGAGGCCATCCGCAACGCGGGCGCGGCCTTCGGCTTCGGCGAGGCCTTCACCGTGATCTTCACGGTGATCGCGGCGGTCGTGATCGTGGTCATCGCCCGGCTGGCGCGCAAGCTGTACAGCACGCCGTGGGCGATCGCGCTCGGGCTGCTGCTCGGTGGCGCGCTGGGCAACCTCACCGACCGGATCTTCCGTTCGCCGGGCGTCTTCGAGGGCGCCGTGGTCGACTTCATCGCGCCCAAGCACTTCGCCGTGTTCAACCTCGCCGACTCGGCGATCGTGTGCGGCGGCATCCTGATCGTGCTGCTGTCGTTCCGGGGCCTGGACCCGGACGGCACGGTCCACAAGGACTGAACGCCCCCGTTTGTCCACAGGCCCGGTCGGGAGCACCGGGCGGGTCCGGCATACTCGACGGGTGAGCACGATTCCCGAGATCCGTACCCTGCCCGTGCCCGACGGCCTGGAGGGCGAGCGCGTCGACGCCGCCATCTCCCGCATGTTCGGCTTCTCCCGGACCAAGGCGGCCGAGCTCGCCGCCGCGGGGAAGGTCATGGTCGACGGATCGGTGGTCGGCAAGTCGGAGCGCGTGCACGGCGGCGCCTGGCTGGAGGTCGAGATGCCGCAGGCGCCCGCGCCGGTGCAGGTGGTCGCCGAGCCGGTCGAGGGCATGGAGATCGTGCACGACGACGACGACGTGGTCGTGATCGTCAAGCCGGTCGGCGTCGCCGCGCACCCGTCGCCGGGCTGGACCGGGCCGACCGTCATCGGCGGGCTCGCCGCCGCCGGTTACCGCATCTCGACGTCCGGCGCCTCCGAGCGCCAGGGCATCGTGCACCGCCTCGACGTCGGCACGTCGGGCCTGATGGTCGTCGCCAAGTCGGAGCGCGCGTACACGTCGCTGAAGCGCCAGTTCAAGGAGCGCACGGTCGACAAGCGGTACCACACGCTCGTGCAGGGCCACCCCGACCCGACGAGCGGCACGATCGACGCGCCCATCGGCCGCCACCCCCAGCACGACTACAAGTGGGCGGTCACCGCCGAGGGCAAGCCGTCCGTCACGCACTACGACCTGGTGGAGGCCTTCCGCGCCGCCTCCCTGCTCGACGTGAAGCTGGAGACCGGCCGCACCCACCAGATCCGCGTCCACATGGCGGCCCACCGCCACCCCTGCGTCGGCGACCTGACCTACGGCGCCGACCCCACGCTCGCCAAGCGGCTCGGCCTGACCCGCCAGTGGCTGCACGCCGTCCGGCTCGGCTTCGAGCACCCCGGCGACGGCGAGTGGGTGGAGTACGCCAGCGACTATCCCGAGGACCTGCGGAAGGCCCTGGACCAGGTCCGCGAGGAGACCTACGCGTGAGCGGGCCGTCGTACGCGGTGCGTGTCGCCGAGGCCCCGGCCGATCGTGAGGCGTGCTTCGCGGTGCGCAAGGAGGTCTTCGTCGGCGAGCAGGGCGTACCGGAGGACATCGAGTACGACGCGTACGACCCCGGCGCGGTGCACGTGCTGGCGGTCCGCGACGACGGTGTACCGCTCGGCACCGGCCGGCTGCTGTGCGGCGAGGCGGCCGCCGCGAAGAACGGCGGGGATCCCCGGGTGGGCTCCCTGGGACGGCTCGCCGTGACGAAGGACGCGCGTGGACGCGGCGTCGGGGCCGCCCTGGTGCGCGGCATCGAGGAGGCGGCGCGGGCGCGCGGGCTGACGGCCGTCGACCTGCACGCGCAGACGCAGGCGCTGGGCTTCTACGAGCGGCTCGGATACGCGGCGTACGGACCGGAGTTCCCGGACGCGGGCATGCCGCACCGGGCGATGCGGCGCTCGCTCTAGCGCGCCCCATCGCCCGGTCGACCGGGTCGGCCGGCCGGGCGACTGCGCCGAAGCCGCTGGTCGTGGGGTCGGCGTGGCAGGGTGGAGGGCGTCCGTGTGACGTCCCGACCCCGGAGCGCTGACCGTGGATCAGTTGGCCCTGCTGTTCGTGCTGTTGCTGGGGGCTCTGGTGAGCGTCCCGGTCGGGGAACGGCTGGGGCTGCCCTCGCCCGTGCTGATGACGGTCCTCGGGATCGGCCTCGCGCTGCCGGGCTTCGTGCCCAACGTCGACGTTCCGCCGGACCTGATCCTGCCGCTGGTGCTGCCGCCGCTGCTGTACGCGGCCGTGCGGCGCACCTCGTGGCGGCAGTTCACGATCAACAAGCGGCCGATCTTCCTGCTGGCGGTGGCGCTCGTCTTCGTCACCACCGTCGCCGTGGCCGCCGTGGCGGACGCGGTCGTGCCGGGGATTCCGCTCGCCGCGGCCGTGGCGCTGGGCGCGCTGGTCGCGCCGCCCGACCCGGTCGCCGCCACCGCCGTGGCCGCACGGCTCGGACTGCCGCGCCGCCTGGTCTCGATCCTGGAGGGCGAGGGCCTCTTCAACGACGTGACCGCCATCGTCCTGTACCACGTGGCGATCGCGGCGGCCGTCAGCGGGACCTTCTCGGCGTGGGACGCCGGGCTCGACCTGGTGCTGTCCGCCGTCGTCGCCGTCGCGCTGGGGCTCGCGCTGGGCTGGGGCGCGAACAAGCTGATGAACCTCCTCGGCGACGCGACCCTGCAGATCGGCCTGAGCCTCCTCGTGCCGTACGCCTCCTACGTCCTCGCCGAGGAACTGCACGGCTCCGGTGTGCTCGCCGTGCTCACCACCGCCCTGTTCCTCACCGAGTACGCCCACGACGCCGACGACGTCATGACACGGCTCGCCGGGCACACGTTCTGGGACGTCGTCGACACCCTCGTCACCGGGGTCGCCTTCGGGCTGATCGGCCTCGAACTGCACAACGCGGTGCGGACCGCGTCCGGGCGGTGGGGCGAACTCCTCGGCTGGGCGGGCGCCGTCGCCCTGGTCGTGGTCCTCGTACGGCTGCTGTGGCTGCTGCCGGCGACCTGGCTGGCGCGGCGGCTGCACGCCCGGCGCGACCACGACGAGGACATCCCGATGAGCTGGCGGGAGACCGTCGTCATCTGGTGGGCCGGGATGCGCGGCGTCGCCTCCGCCGCGCTGGCGCTCGCCATTCCGCTGCACACCGAGGACGGGACGGCGTTCCCCGCCCGGGACGAGATCGTGTTCGTCGCGTTCGGGGTCATCATGGCGACGCTGCTGTTCCAGGGGACGACGCTGCCGTGGCTCGTGAAGCGGCTGGGCGTACAGTCCGACACGGAACGGGAGAAGGAGTTCGAGAAGCAGCTCGCGGTGCGGGCGGCGAAGGCGGCGAAACGGCGGCTGAAGGAGATCGAGGAGGTCGAGGAGCTGTCGGAGGACATGAGCGAGCAGATGCTGCGGCGGGCCTTCGACATCGGGCTGCGGATCAGCCCGGACATCGGGGAGGAGGAGCGGCGGGAGGCCCATGAGCAGCGGGTGCGGCGCATCAAGCGGGTGCGGCGGATCCAGGGGGAGATGCTGAGCGCCGCGCGGCACGAGGTGCTCGCGGCGCGCAGTGAGCCGGGGGCGGATCCGGAGATCGTGGACCGGGTGCTGCGGCACCTGGACGTGCGCAGCCTCCGGTGACCTTCGCGGGGTCCGCCCGGAGGTCCGCCGGCTTCCGGGGCTCGCTCGGTAGGCTCCCCGCATGACTCGCAACGTCGTGATCAGTGGGGGCGGTACCGGGATCGGGCTCGCCGCGGCGCAGGTGTTCGCCGGGGACGGGGACCGGGTGCTGCTGCTCGGGCGCCGGGGCGAGGTGCTGGAGAAGGCCGCCGTGCCGGGGGCGTTGACCTGTGCGGCCGATCTCGCCGAGCCGGGTGCCGTGCGCGGGGTCGCCGACTTCGTGGCCCGGGAGCTCGGCGCCGTGGACGTGCTGATCCACAGCGCCGGCGGCAACGGGAACCTGGAGCCCGCCTTCGAGGGCGACGAGCCGCTCGACGCCGTCGCGCACGACTGGACGCTGAACTTCCGGCTGAACGTCCTGACCGCCGTGCTGCTCACCGAGGCGCTCAAGGACCGGCTCGCCGAGCCCGGCGGGCGGGTGCTGTTCCTCAGCTCGATCGCCGCCTTCCGGGGCTCGGGCAGCGGGGCGTACGCGGCGTCCAAGGCGGCGCTGCATCCGTACGCGCACGACCTGGCCCGGCAGTTGGGACCGCGCGGCATCACCGTGAACGTCGTCGCGCCCGGGTACGTCGAGGAGACCGACTTCTTCGGCGGGCCCGTCGAGGAGGCCCGGCGCGAGCGGCTCGTCGCCGAGACCTCGACCGGGCGCGCCGGGACGCCCGGGGACGTCGCGGCGACCCTGCACTGGCTCGCGTCGCACGGCGCGGCGCACATCACCTCGCAGATCGTGCAGGTCAACGGCGGCGCCGAGCGCGGCCACTGACCGCCGCGCCGGCGCGCGCCGTCAGTGCCGCGGCGTGCCGTGCGCGCGGCGCGTGACCTTGCCGTCGCCCGCCGCACGCCTGCCGTCCGCCGACGGCCGGCGTCCCTCGGGCACGGCGCCGCGGCCGTCCCGGGGCGGTGGCACCGCCGCGTCGGCGGTGTTGACGCGGGGCAGGGCGTACGGGTGCTGGTCGGCGAGCCAGCGCAGCATCTGCTCGCGGACCGTGACGCGCACCGTCCAGATGTCGTCCGCGTCCTTGGCGGTCACCAGCGCCCGCACCTGCATGGTGTTCGGCGTGGTGTCCGTGACGGACAGGTTGCAGGCGCGGCCGTCCCAGGCCGGGCACTCGCGCAGGATGTCGCGGAGCTTCTCGCGCATCAGGTCCGTCGGCGCCGCGTGGTCGAGGTGCCAGTAGACGATGCCGGTCATCTCCGCGCCGCCGCGCGACCAGTTCTCGAACGGCTTGGACGTGAAGTACGAGACGGGCATCGTGATCCGGCGCTCGTCCCAGGTGCGCACCGTCAGGAACGTCAGGGTGATCTCCTCGACCGTGCCCCACTCCCCGTCGACCACGACCGTGTCGCCGATGCGGACCATGTCGCCGAAGGCGATCTGCAGCCCGGCGAACATGTTGCTCAGCGTGGACTGGGCGGCGACACCGGCGACGATGCCGAGGATGCCCGCCGAGGCCAGCAGCGAGGCGCCCGCCGCGCGCATCGCGGGGAACGTCAGCAGCATCGCGGCGGCGGCGACCACGCCGACGATCGCGGACACCACCCGCACGATCAGCGTCACCTGGGTCCGCACCCGGCGGACCCGGGCGGCGTCATGGTGGTTGCGGGCGTAGCGCGAGTACGACGTCTCCACGACCGCCGCGGCCATGCGGATCACCAGCCAGGCCGCGGCGCCGATCAGGACCAGCGTGAGGACACGGCCGACGGCGACCTCGTGGCTCTCCAGCACCCGCGCCTCGTCGTAGGCGCCTCTGAGGAGGGCGACGCACAGCACGAGCTGGTACGGGATGCGGCCGCGGCGCAGCAGACCCCACATCGGGGTCTCCGGGTGCCGCTGGTCGATCTTGCACAGCAGACGGTCGGTGGCCCAGCCGATCACCAGGGTGAGCACGACCGAACCGCCGACCACGATCAAGGGGCGGAGCAGGTTCTCCATGCCATCGAACCTAACCGGCACCGGGGGGTCACGAACATGTGACTTCGGGAACGCCGTTGTCGGAGCCCCCTGGCACCATGGCCTCATGAACATCATGCTCTTTCACTCGACCTTCGGCCTCAGGCCCGCGGTGCGCGCGGCGGCCGACCGGCTGCGCGCCGCCGGACACGAGGTGTGGACGCCCGACCTCTTCGACGGACGTACCTTCGACACGGTCGAGGAGGGCATGGCCCACCAGGACGAGATCGGCAAGGACGAGCTGCTGAAGCGCGCCGTGCTGGCCGCCGCGCCCTATTCGGACCGGGGCCTGGTGTACGCCGGTTTCTCGCTCGGCGCGTCCATCGCGCAGACCCTGGCGCTCGGTGACGACAAGGCGCGCGGGCTGCTGCTCCTGCACGGCACGTCGGACATCGCGGCGAGCGCCTCGGTGGACGGGCTGCCGGTGCAGCTGCACGTGGCCGAGCCGGACGCGTTCGAGACGGACGACTGGCTGAGCGCCTGGTACCTGCGGATGGGCCGGGCCGGCGCCGACGTCGAGGTGTACAGATACGCCGGGGCCGGTCACCTCTACACCGACCCCGGCCTGCCGGACTACGACGAGGAGGCCGCCGAGGCCACCTGGCGGGTGGCGCTCGGCTTCCTCGACTCGCTCGCCTGACGTCAGCCAGCGGCCCGGTACGCGGCCCAGTTCTCCTGCATGCGCGTCACCTGACCCGCCGTGAACTGGTACATGCACGCGTCGTACGTGTAGTCCATGAAGTTGTGGATCGGGTCGACGCCCGGCTTGTTGGCGCAGGTGTCACGGCCCGTCGGGCACTGGTACGCGGCGCTCTTCTCGGCCGGGGTGTCGGTGACGTAGTCGCCGTTGCCGTTGCAGCCGCCCTGGAAGGTGTGGTACAGGCCCATCCAGTGGCCGACCTCATGGGTCGCGGTGTCGCCCTCGTCGTAGTTGGTGGCGGAACCGCCCGGCAGGGAGGCGTCCAGGACGACGACGCCGTCCATGGTCGGGTTGGACCGGTAGGAGCTCGGGAAGGTGGCCCAGCCGAGGAGGCCGCCGCCGATGTTGGCGGTGTAGAAGTTGAGCGCGTTCGCGCCGCCCTTGCGCAGGGCGGACTTCATCGCCTTCTCCTCCGGCGAGCCGTAGCCGACGTTGTACCAGGCGGCGTTGTTGGTGTAGTCGGTGCCGGCCAGCGTGAACTGGAAGCCCGAGTCGGTGTTGCCGGTGCCCTGGCCGGCGTAGGCCGAGTTCAGGACGTTCATCTGGGCGGTGATGTCGGCGGAGCTGAGCTTGCCGGTCTCGCCGTCGTGGATGACGTGGAAGTAGACCGGGATGGTCGTGCTGGCGGCGGCGCTCGTGCTGCGGCCGCTCTTGCGCAGCTTGTCGAGCTTGGCGCGCAGGTCGGCGTCCATCGCCTGGGCGCGGGCCTCGCTGATCTCGTTCGGCTCCTTGACGTGCTCGCCGGCGCCGGGGCGGGCCTCGCGGGCCGCGGAGTGGGTGTGGGCGTCCTCGACGCACTCGGCGGCGGCCGGGGTGTCGGCCGCGGCGATGCCGGTGGGCGCGGACAGGGGGGTGAGCATAAGGGTTCCGGCCACGACGGCCGTACCGAGAAGGCGTCTGCGCGACAGGGACGATATCCGGGCAAGCGCACGCATGCGGGCTCCTAGCGGATGCGGTGGGGAAAAGGGGCACAGGGATCTTCCTGGCCGCCGCCCGGAGATTACGTGGACATGCCTATGCGACAAGAGCAGTGATCAAGCCCAATCAAATAACCGGCAAACAAGGGCAATCGGGAAAGTGTCCCGCGCAGAAACGTCCCGTCGTCCGGAGTTTGAGATCCAGACGTAACGGGTTCGCTTACCAGGCGGGCAGTGTGTCCGGATTCGGCTCACGGCTCACACCACCCGCCGTAGTGACGTGATCTTTCCTTAACGGTTCACCCCTCGGTCGGGGTTGGCCGAAAATCGACCCTGTGGGGAGGCGTCGGCGGGAATTACACCGGGTCGTAGGCCCGCTCGACCTTCTGGGTGCCGCTGCGCGTGCGGTACGAGCGGGCCCAGGCCGAGGTCGCGTCGCGCTTCGTGCGGTCGGACAGGACGTAGTAGTCCATCTGCGCGCGTTCGGCCGTGAGGTCCAGGACGCCGTAGCCGTGGCGGTCGGTGTCGACCCAGTGGACGTGCCGGTTCGCGGCGCGAATCAGCGGGGCGGCGACCGCCGAGACCGTGCCCTCGGGGACCTTCACGATGTCGTCGAGGTTGTCGGAGGTGACCGAGGTGACGACGAACTCCGTGGCGGCGGACGCCGACAGCGGGTACGTGCCCGCGTTCACCGGCACGTCGTTCGCCCATGCCATGTGGATGTCGCCGGTCAGGAACACGGTGTTGCGGATCGCGTGGGACCGCAGGTGGTTCAGGATCTCGCGCCGGTCGTCCGTGTAGCCGTCCCACTGGTCGGTGTTGATCGCCAGGCCCTCCTTCGGCAGGCCCAGCAACTCCGCGAGCGGCTTCAGCAGTTCGGCCGAGAGCGAGCCGATCGCGAACGGCGCGATCATCACGGAGTTGCCGACCAGCCGCCAGGTGGTGTCGGACGCCGCCAGACCGGCCTTCAGCCAGTCGAGCTGGGCGCGTCCGGTGAGGCTGCGCTCCGGGTCGTCGACGCCGCCGTCGCCCGCCGAGACCTGCTGCGAGCGGAACGAGCGCAGGTCGAGCAGGGACAGGTCGGCGAGCCTGCCGAAGCGCAGCCGGCGGTAGGTGGTGCCCTCGATCGCCGGGCGGACCGGCATCCACTCGAAGTAGGCCTGCCGGGCGGCGGCCTGCCGCGCGGCCCAGGCGCCCTCCGCGCCCTCGGTGTGGTTCTCGGCGCCGCCCGACCAGGCGTCGTTGGCGAACTCGTGGTCGTCCCAGATCGCGACGACCGGGGCCGCGGCGTGCAGCGCCTGGAGGTCCGGGTCGGTCTTGTAATGGGCGTGCCGGGTGCGGTAGTCGGCGAGGGTGAGGATCTCGTGAGCGGGCTCGTGCGGGCGGACGACCGTGCCGCGCGTGCCGTACTCGCCGGTGCCGTACTCGTAGATGTAGTCGCCGAGGTGCAGCCAGGCGTCCAGGTCGCCGCGGGCGGCGAGGTGGCGGTACGCGGCGAAGTGGCCGGCCTCCCAGTTGGCGCAGGAGACCACGCCGAGACGGAGGTTCGCGACCGCGGCCCCGGCGGCGGGCGCCGTGCGGGTGCGGCCGACGGGGGAGTCGGTGCCGCCCGCGGAGAAGCGGAACCAGTAGTCGGTCGCCGGTTCCAGGCCGCGGATGTCGGCCTTGACGGTGTGGTCGGAGGCGGCGGTGGCGGTGAGGGAACCCTTGGCGACGACGTTCGTCAGCGCCCGGTCCCTGGCGACGATCCAGCTCACTTCGGTGGCCGGTCCGGTCCCCGAGCCGGGTATCGCCTCGGGCGTCGGCGTCACGCGCGTCCACAGCAGGACGCCGTCGGGCAGCGGGTCGCCGGAGGCCACGCCGTGCAGGAAGGCGGGGGCGTCGGTGGCGGCGCGGGCGGGGAGCGCGCCGGTGAGCGGTCCGGCCAGCACCGCGGTGGCCGCCGCGGCCTTGACGACCGTACGGCGGCGCGGGGAGCGGGAGTCGGGTGAGCCCGCGTTCTCTGTTGATCTGTATCGACTGGTCACGGCCGATCAGATTACTGAGCGGTAGGAACAAGAGCGGGCGAACTCGCAAAAGTTCGCCCGCTCTTCAGCGCGCGGTCAGCCCGCGCAGTCGGTCCGTGGGTCAGTCCCTGAAACCAGTCCGCGAAGCCGGCCGGTCTCAGGCCTTCAGCGCCGCGTCGATCGCCTTGTTGAACTCCTCGGGGGTCATGGGGGAGTTCTTGCCGTCCGAACCGGTGAGCTTCTTGCCGTCCATCAGCAGGGTCGGCGTGCCCTGGAAGCCGTACTTCTCGCCGTCGGCGTCGAACTTCTCGCCCATGGTCAGCGCCCACTTGTCGTAGGTGCCGTCCTTCACGTCCTTCTGGAACGCCTTGTTGCCCTTGAGCGCGTCGACGCTGTTCGCCACCTCGATGAGGTAGTCGTCGTCCTCGAACTTGTCGTCGGTCTCCTCGGGGTGGAACTTGGCCGAGTAGAGCGCCGTCTTGTAGTCGAGGAACGCCTCGGGGCTGACGTTCAGCGCGGCGCCCAGCGCGCTGAGGGCGTTCTTCGAGCCCACCCCCGGGACGTTGTTGTCGATGAACGTGGCGCCGACGAACTGCACCTTGTACTTGCCGTCCTCGAGGCCCTTGTGGACGGTCTCGCCGACGGACTGCTCGAAGGCGGCGCAGGCCGGACAGCGCGGGTCCTCGTACATGACGAGGGTCTTCTTGGCGTCGCTCTCACCGAGGACGACGGTCGTGCCGTCCTTGCCGGTGGTGTTGGCGGGCTTCACGAGCTTGTCGTTCTTCGCGGCGTCCCAGTGGTCGGGCTTGCTCGCCTGGACCGCCGCGTAGCCGATGCCGCCGGCGATCGCGAGGACGCCGACTATGGAGCAGGCGACGATGATCTGCCGCTTGACCTTCGCCTTCTTCGCGGCGCGCTCGCGCTCGGCGCGCAGACGCTCCCGGGCCGCCGTCTTCGCCGCCTTGCTGTTCCGCTTGCTCATGGGGGTCTTCTCCATGGGGACGCGCACACGTCGTGTGCGGGATACGAATGAGGGGGGACTGCTTGGTGCTCAGGGGGTGGTGCCGACGTGGAGGCGCTGGGCCTCAGACGAGGGCGGCCGGGCACGGAGGTCCACGCCGTCCCAGGGAGCGCGCGAGGAGCAGACCGCGGGCGGGCGCCGTGCGGCGCGCCGGGCGCGGGAAGGGGCGCGGCGCCGGGCCGGGCCGCGCGGTCACGGTGGCCACGGCGATCAGCAGCGGCCGGAACGTGGCCGCCGCGACCGCCCGCAGCAGCTGGGCCAGGGCCCGCTCGCCGCGGCGCAGCCAGGCGGCGGCGAGCAGGCCGACGCCGAGGTGCGCGCCGAGCAGGAGCCAGGCGGTGGCCGGCTCGGCCTGCGCGAGCAGCGTCGCGAGCCGGTCGGTGTCGGCGCCGGAGACCTGGGCCAGCGGCGCCCCGACCGCCGTGCCGTCGCCGCACAGCACGTCGAAGCCGACGGAGCGCAGCGGCCCCGCTATCGGGCCGCCCGCCCTGCCGTAGCAGACGTGCTGGCCGGTGGTGAGGAGGGTGTCGGCGGCGAGCTCCAGCGGGACCAGCAGGGCGGCGATCCGGCCGAAGGAGCGCTCGCGGCCCGCGAGGGCGTACGCGACGACGAAGACGCCGACCGCGACGGCGGCCACCGTGTTCAACGGCAGCGGGGCCCGCGACAGCAGCACGTGCGACGCGGTGCTGAGTGTCACGACGAGTGCCGTGAACAGCGCCGCGCGCAGGGCTCTGATCGGGGTCCCGGACATGTCCATAGCGAAAGAAGAGTCTGTCACGTGCTCCGGTAAAGGGCTCCTAAAGGGAACCTGTGAGCGGGGGGAGGGGACGGGGACGGGGCCGGGGGTCAGAGACCCGGAATGCGGCCGTTGCGGAAGAGGTCCACGAAGATCTGGTGGTCGGCACGCGCGCGTGCGCCGTAGGAGTGCGCGAAGTCGACCAGCAGCGGCGCGAAGTCGTCCTCGGCCGCCGCGATCGCCGCGTCGATGGCCCGTTCCGTGGAGAACGGCACCAGCGACTCGCCGGACTGGTCGTCCGCCGCCGCGTGCATCGTCGCCGTGGCCCGGCCGAGGTCGGCGACCACCTGGGTGATCTCCTCCGGGTCGTCGATGTCGCCCCAGTCCAGGTCCACCGCGTACGGCGACACCTCGGCGACCAGCTGGCCCGAGCCGTCCAGCTCCGTCCAGCCGAGCCAGGGGTCGGCGTGCGCCTGGAGGGCGCGCTGCGAGATGACCGTGCGGTGGCCCTCGTGCGCGAAGTAGTCGCGGATCGCCTGGTCGGTGATGTGCCGCGAGACGGCCGGGGTCTGGGCCTGCTTGATGTAGATCACCACGTCGTTCTCCAGGGCGTCGCTGTTGCCCTCCAGGAGGATGTTGTACGACGGCAGGCCGGCCGAGCCGATGCCGATCCCGCGGCGGCCGACGACGTCCTTCACGCGGTAGGAGTCCGGGCGGGCCAGCGACGACTCCGGCAGCGTCTCCAGGTAGCCGTCGAACGCGGCGAGCACCTTGTAGCGCGTGGCCGCGTCCAGCTCGACGGAGCCGCCGCCGGCCGCGAAACGGCGCTCGAAGTCGCGGATCTCGGTCATCGAGTCCAGCAGCCCGAACCGGGTCAGCGCGCGGGCGTCACGCAGCGCGTCCAGCAGCGGGCCCTCCGCCGTGTCCAGCGTGAAGGGCGGCACCTCGTCGCTCTTGGCGCCGGTCGCGAGCGCGTGGATCCGCTCGCGGTACGCGCCCGCGTACGTGCGCACCAGGTCGGTGATCTGCTCGTCGCTGAGCGCCTTCGCGTACCCGATCAGGGCCACCGAGGCGGCGAAGCGCTTCAGGTCCCAGGTGAAGGGGCCGACGTAGGCCTCGTCGAAGTCGTTGACGTTGAAGATCAGGCGGCCCGTCGCGTCCATGTAGGTGCCGAAGTTCTCCGCGTGCAGGTCGCCGTGTATCCACACGCGCGAGGTGCGCTCGTCCAGGAACGGGCCGCCGCGCCGCTCCGGCTCCAGGTCGCGGTAGAAGAGACACGCCGTCCCCCGGTAGAAGGCGAACGCCGAGGCCGCCATCTTGCGGAACTTCACGCGGAACGCGGCCGGGTCGGCGGCCAGGAGCTCGCCGAACGCGGTGTCGAACACGGCGAGGATCTCCTCGCCGCGGTGCTCGTCGCTGAGCTGCGGGACCGACATCGCTGGGTGCCTCCTGGTGCGGGTGGTGCGTGACGGGGTGGAGCGGATCGTCCGTCCGGTCGTCCGTGCGGCCGTCCGTGCGGAACAACGTTCGAAGGTACCGGGGAGTGCCCGCGCACCTCGGACGAAGGTACGCGGGGATCCACCGCGAGTGTCAGTGCCGAGGCATAGACTTCGACGCTGTCCCCCCAGACTGTCCGCAGCCTGTCGTCCGACGTTTCCCCTGGAGGCCGAACGTGTCGAAGCCGCCGTTCACGCACCTGCACGTCCACACCCAGTACTCGCTGCTGGACGGTGCCGCGCGGCTCAAGGACATGTTCAACGCGTGCAACGAGATGGGCATGACGCACATCGCCATGTCCGACCACGGCAACCTGCACGGGGCGTACGACTTCTTCCACTCCGCGCAGAAGGCCGGGATCACCCCGATCATCGGGATCGAGGCGTACGTCGCCCCCGAGTCGCGGCGCAACAAGCGCAAGATCCAGTGGGGCCAGCCGCACCAGAAGCGGGACGACGTCTCCGGCTCGGGTGGTTACACGCACAAGACGATGTGGGCGGTCAACAAGACGGGCCTGCACAACCTCTTCCGCCTCTCCTCCGACGCGTACGCCGAGGGCTGGCTCCAGAAGTGGCCCCGGATGGACAAGGAGACCATCTCCCAGTGGTCCGAGGGCATCGTCGCCTCCACCGGCTGCCCCTCGGGCGAGGTCCAGACCCGGCTGCGCCTCGGCCACTTCGACGAGGCCCTGAAGGCGGCGGCCGAGTACCAGGACATCTTCGGCAAGGACAAGTACTTCCTGGAGCTGATGGACCACGGCATCGAGATCGAGCGCCGGGTCCGCGACGGCCTGCTGGAGATCGGCAAGAAGCTCGGCATCCCCCCGCTGGTCACCAACGACTCGCACTACACGTACGCGCACGAGGCCACGGCCCACGACGCCCTGCTGTGCATCCAGACCGGCAAGAACCTCTCGGACCCCGACCGCTTCAAGTTCGACGGCACGGGCTACTACCTGAAGTCCACCGACGAGATGTACGCCATCGACTCCTCGGACGCCTGGCAGGAGGGCTGCGCCAACACGCTCCTGGTCGCCGAGATGGTCGACACCACAGGCATGTTCGAGAAGCGCGACCTCATGCCCAAGTTCGACATCCCCGAGGGCTACACCGAGGTCACCTGGTTCCAGGAGGAGGTCCGGCGCGGCATGGAGCGCCGCTTCCCGGGCGGCGTCCCGGCCGACCGCCAGAAGCAGGCCGAGTACGAGATGGACGTCATCATCTCGATGGGCTTCCCCGGCTACTTCCTCGTGGTCGCCGACTTCATCATGTGGGCCAAGAAGCAGGGCATCGCCGTCGGCCCCGGCCGGGGCTCCGCGGCCGGCTCGATCGTCGCCTACGCCATGGGCATCACCGACCTCGACCCGATCCCGCACGGCCTGATCTTCGAGCGGTTCCTCAACCCCGAGCGCGTCTCCATGCCCGACGTCGACATCGACTTCGACGAGCGCAGGCGCGTCGAGGTGATCCGGTACGTGACGGAGAAGTACGGCGCCGACAAGGTCGCCATGATCGGCACGTACGGCACCATCAAGGCGAAGAACGCGATCAAGGACTCCGCGCGCGTGCTGGGCTACCCGTACGCGATGGGCGACCGCATCACCAAGGCCATGCCCGCCGACGTCCTCGGCAAGGGCATCCCGCTGTCCGGCATCACCGACCCCCAGCACCCGCGCTACTCGGAGGCGGGCGAGGTCCGCGGGATGTACGAGAACGAGCCGGACGTGAAGAAGGTCATCGACACCGCCAAGGGCGTCGAGGGCCTGGTCCGCCAGATGGGCGTGCACGCCGCCGGCGTGATCATGTCCAGCGAGACCATCACCGACCACGTCCCGGTCTGGGTCAGGCACACCGACGGCGTCACCATCACGCAGTGGGACTACCCGAGCTGCGAGTCGCTCGGCCTGCTCAAGATGGACTTCCTGGGCCTGCGCAACCTGACGATCATGGACGACGCCGTCAAGATGGTGAAGGCCAACAAGGGGATCGACATCGATCTCCTGAGCCTCCCGCTCGACGACCCCACGACCTTCGAACTGCTCCAGCGCGGCGACACCCTCGGCGTCTTCCAGTTCGACGGCGGCCCGATGCGCTCGCTGCTGCGGCTGATGAAGCCGGACAACTTCGAGGACATCTCCGCCGTGTCGGCCCTGTACCGGCCGGGCCCGATGGGCATGAACTCCCACACGAACTACGCGCTGCGCAAGAACGGGCAGCAGGAGATCACGCCCATCCACCCCGAGCTGGAGGAGCCGCTCAAGGAGGTCCTGGACGTCACCTACGGCCTGATCGTCTACCAGGAGCAGGTGCAGAAGGCCGCCCAGATCATCGCGGGCTACTCGCTCGGCGAGGCCGACATCCTCCGCCGCGTGATGGGCAAGAAGAAGCCCGAGGAACTGGCGAAGAACTTCGTTCTCTTCCAGGAGGGCGCCCGCAAGAAGGGCTACAGCGACGAGGCGATCCAGGCGCTGTGGGACGTCCTGGTGCCCTTCGCCGGCTACGCGTTCAACAAGGCGCACTCCGCCGCGTACGGCCTCGTGTCGTACTGGACCGCCTACCTCAAGGCGAACCACCCCGCCGAGTACATGGCCGCGCTGCTCACCTCGGTCAAGGACGACAAGGACAAGTCGGCGGTCTACCTCAACGAGTGCCGCCGCATGGGCATCCGGGTCCTCCCGCCGAACGTCAACGAGTCCGAGGCGAACTTCGCCGCCCAGGGCGACGACGTGATCCTCTTCGGCCTCTCGGCCGTGCGCAACGTCGGCACCAACGTGGTCGAGTCGATCATCAAGTGCCGCAAGGCCAAGGGGAAGTACACGTCCTTCCCGGACTACCTCGACAAGGTGGAGGCGGTCGTCTGCAACAAGCGGACGACGGAATCGCTGATCAAGGCCGGCGCCTTCGACTCGATGGGCCACACCCGCAAGGGCCTGACCGCCCAGTACGAGCCGATGATCGACAACGTGGTCGCGGTCAAGCGCAAGGAGGCCGAGGGCCAGTTCGACCTCTTCGGCGGCATGGGCGAGGAGGACAGCAGCGAACCGGGCTTCGGCATGGACGTGGAGTTCTCCACCGACGAGTGGGACAAGACGTACCTGCTCGCCCAGGAGCGGGAGATGCTCGGTCTCTACGTCTCCGACCACCCCCTGTTCGGCCTGGAGCACGTGCTGTCCGACAAGGCCGACGCGGGCATCTCCCAGCTCACCGGCGGCGACTACTCCGACGGCTCCGTCGTGACCATCGGCGGCATCATCTCCGGCCTCCAGCGCAAGATGACCAAGCAGGGCAACGCCTGGGCCATCGCCACCGTCGAGGACCTCGCCGGCTCCATCGAGTGCATGTTCTTCCCGGCGACGTACCAGTTGGTGTCGACCCAACTCGTCGAGGACGCCGTCGTGTTCGTCAAGGGCCGGCTCGACAAGCGTGAGGACGTGCCGCGCCTGGTCGCGATGGAGCTGATGGTCCCCGACCTGTCCAACGCGGGCACCAACGCGCCCGTGGTGCTCACCATCCCGGCCACCCGGGTCACCCCGCCCATGGTCAGCCGCCTCGGCGAGATCCTCAGCCACCACAAGGGCGACAGCGAGGTGCGGATCAAGCTCCAGGGCCCGACGAAGACGACCGTGCTGCGGCTGGACCGGCACCGCGTCAAGCCCGACCCGGCGCTCTTCGGCGACCTGAAGGTGCTGCTCGGACCGTCCTGCCTGGCCGGCTGACCGACGAGCACGACGGAGGGGCGCACCCGTGGCGGGTGCGCCCCTCCGCATGTGCCCAGGGCGTCAACTGCCCGTTACACAGGTGTCAGTTGTGACCGAAGCGCTTCTGCCGGCCCTTGCGTGCGACGTCGCCGGGCGTCACCTGCGTGGCACGCTCGTGCGCCTGCGTCTCCATCGCCGTCTGGTGCGCCGCCTCCTGGCTGCGCTCGGCCTGCGGCTGCTTGCGATCACGGTTCTTGTTCTTGGCCATGGTGATCTGCCTCCTGTGGGGGATCTAGGGGCCAGGGCCGGGATCAGACTCACATAGGCTGACAAAGAACGCATTTCGGGTAATTACCGTCTGTGACAGGGTTGGTCGCGCCGCGCGGACGCGAAACGCCACGCCGAAGATCGAGTTCGGACCGTTAACCCCCGCGTGGTCGGGCAGACTCGAAGCAAGCCCGAAGCAAACCTCCCGGAAAGAGGGTGGACCGCGTGGACCGCTGCATCGTCCTGGTGGACGCCGGGTATCTGCTGGGGGCCGCCGCCAGCCTCCTCGCCGGGGAACCCTCGCGCTCGCGCATCACCGTCGACCACACCGCCCTCATCCAGGGCCTGCGCGAGCGGGCCGAGGCCGAGACCGAGCAGCCCCTGCTGCGCATCTACTGGTTCGACGGCGCCCCCGACCGCGTCCCGCAGCCCGAGCACCGCAGGCTGCGCGTGATGCCCCGGGTCACCGTCCGGCTCGGCGCGCTGACCCGCAGCGACGGCCGCTGGGCGCAGAAGGGCGTGGACGCCGCGATGCACGCCGAGCTGACCGAGCTGGCCCGCAACCGTGCCTGCTCCGACATCGTTCTCGTCACCGGCGACGGCGACCTGCTGCCCGGCATGATGGCCGCCAAGGAACACGGCGTCGCCGTCCACCTGTGGGCCGTGCAGGCCGCCGACGGCGACTACAACCAGTCCGAGGACCTGGTCGCCGAGGCCGACGAACGCCGGGTCCTGGACCGCACGTGGATCACCCGGGCGGTCCGCGCGAAGGAACTCACCGGCGTGTGCGCGCCGCCCCCCGTGCCCCGGCCCGAGATCGCCGCGATCCTGTCCGCGCCGCTGCCCGAGTCCGCGCTCGCCGCGCCCGAGCGCTCCGCCGAGGAGACCCCGCACCGCCCGCCCGCCCCCGCGGCGAACGGCAGCCAGGACCGGGCGCCCGCCGCCAAGGGCGTCCCCACGCCCAAGGACCTCGCCGCCCTGCGCGCCCACGGCCAGCACCCCGCGCCGCCGCCCCCGACGACCGCGACCCTGCGCTGGTCCTCCGACAAGGGCTGGGTGGACCGCCCGCCCGCCGAGCCGCTGGAGGCCGCGTCGATGCCGACGCTCGCCCAGCTGACCACGGCCGAGCAGCGCTGGGCCGACCGCGAGGAGGACATCACGACCGTCGGCGGCGACCCCTTCGAGGTCGGGCAGGTCTTCGCCCGACGCTGGGTGGAGCGGCTCGGCGACCAGAGCCACCTCCAGCGGCTGTCCGGCATGTACCCGCGCATCCCGCACCGCATCGACGGGGAACTGCTCCGGTACGCCGCCCGGTTCGGGCTGCTCGCCCACAAGGACGACCAGATCGACGAGCACGACCGGTATGCCATCCGCGCCGGATTCTGGCGCGAGATCGGTGTGCGAACAGGCGTCGAACACGCCCCGGCGGCCGACTGAGGCGGTCCCGGACGCGGGCCCCGGGGACAGGGCGGGCCCGCGGACCCCGTAGTCTCGTCCCTTGTGAGTACGCGCGCGGCACAGGCCCTTCGGCACGGCGGTGACGTCGTGTGTGCGGTGCGCGGGCTGACCAAGACCTATCCGGCCGTACGGGGCAGGCGCGGCGTACCGGACACGCCCGAGGTCAGGGCCACGGACGACGTCGAGCTGGACATCCGGGGCGGCGAGATCTTCGGCCTGCTCGGCCCGAACGGCGCCGGCAAGTCCACCCTCGTGCGCCAGCTGACCGGCCTGATGCGGCCCGACAGCGGCGGCGTCGAGATCCTCGGCCACGACATCGTGCGTCACCCGGAGCGCGCCTCCCGCCTCCTCGCCTACCTCGGGCAGGAGTCCACCGCCCTCGACGAGCTGACCGTGTCCCTCGCCGCCGAGACGACCGGACGACTGCGCGGCCTGGACGTGCGCAGCGCCCGCGCCGAGCGGGACGACGTCCTTCAGGAGCTGGGCCTCACGGCCATCGCCGGTCGCCCGCTGAAGAAGCTGTCCGGCGGGCAGCGGCGCCTGGCCTGCTTCGCCGCCGCGCTGGTCGGCGAGCGTCCGCTGCTCGTCCTCGACGAGCCGACCACCGGCATGGACCCGGTGGCGCGGCGCGCCGTCTGGGCCGCCGTCGACCGGCGCCGCGCCGAGCGCGGCACGACCGTCCTGCTCGTCACGCACAACGTCATCGAGGCCGAGACCGTCCTCGACCGGGTCGCCGTCCTCGACCGGGGACGCGTGATCGCCTGCGACACCCCGGTCGGGCTGAAGGAACAGGTCGCGGGCGAGGTCCGCGTCGACCTCGTGTGGCGCGAGACCGCCCCGCTGCACGTCCCGGAGGTCGCCGCGCTGCGGGACCACGCCGTGCGCTCGGGACGCCGCTGGACGCTGCGGCTCGCGCCCGACGAGGCCCGCGCCGTCGTCGCCACCGTCACGGGCGGGGCCGCCTTCGCCGCCCTGGACGACTTCACGCTGGCCACGCCCAGCCTGGAGGACGTGTACCTGGCCCTCGGCGGCGCCGCGCAGCAGGGGCTGGTGAAGGCGTGAACCCGCGGGTCCTGAGCGCGGGAGCCTCCGCGTCCGTACCGGACGGGGCGGGAGCCGGAGTCGAACCTGGTGAAGGGAAGCAGCGCGACGTGAGTGTCGTACCCGCCGATGCCCTGCCGGGCGTGGCCGTCCAGGAGACCGCCACGCGCGCCGCCGAGCTCGGGCCGAGGGCGCGGCTGTGGCCGTCGCTGGCCGCCGTGTACCGGGCGCAGCTGTCCCGGGCGCGGGTCGCGCGGATCCCGTTGCTGTTCGTGGCGACCTTCCAGTCGATCGGCATCATGATCCTCATGCGCGGCGTGGTGGACGGCGGCGACGAGGCGCGCGCCGTCGTCGCCGGCTCCGCGGTGCTCGTCGTCGCGTTCGTCGCGCTCAACCTGCTCGCCCAGTACTTCGGCCAGCTGCGGGCCAGCGGCGGCCTCGACCACTACGCGACGCTGCCCGTGCCGCCCGCCGCCGTGGTCCTCGGCGCGGCCGGCGCGTACGCCTCCTTCACGGTGCCCGGCACCGTCGTGACCGCCGTCTTCGGCTGTGTGCTGTTCGGGCTGCCGATGGCGCACCTGTGGGTCCTGGCCGCGGTGATCCCGCTCGCGGGCGCCGCCCTCGCCGGGCTCGGGGCCGCCCTCGGACTGCTCGCGCCCCGGCCCGAACTGGCCACGCTGCTCGGCCAGCTCGGCATGTCGGCGGCGCTGCTGCTCGGCGTGCTGCCGGCCGACCGGATGCCCGAGGTCGTGCGCCTGGCGCGGGACCTGCTGCCGTCGACGTACGGCGTGGAGGCCCTCGCGCGCACCTTCGGGCCCGACCCGGACTGGGCGTTCGTGCTCGGCGACCTCGCCGTGTGCGGCATGGTCGGCGTCATCTCGCTCGCCGTGGCGACGTGGGCCTACCGCCGGGCCGCCGTCCGATGACGCGCCGTGCGGACGGGCCTGGCACGATGTCAGGGTGACCGCACCTCTTACTCCACCTCCACCGCCGCACGAACAGTCCGCGCACCGGGCGTGGCACCAGCCGCCCGCCGGGCACGAGACGGACGCGCCCCGGGGAAGCGGGCTCGGCTGGTACGGACAGGACGGCCCCGGTATGAAGACGGAACTGCGGGAGGCCGCCGTGACCACGGTGGTCGTGGCGCTGGCCGGCGCGCTGCTCGGAGTGCTGTGGTGGTGGCTGGCGCCGCAGGTGCCGCTGGTCGGTGACGTGTCCGGCGACAGCTGGGTGGTCTACCTCAAGGACACCGAGGGCGAGCAGGCCGTCGGCGTGGACGGAACGTTCACGCTGCTCGCGCTGGCCTTCGGCGCCGTCGCCGCGGGCGTCGCCTTCCTGGCGCGGCGGCGCGGGGGAGTGCCCCTGGTGGTGGCGCTGGCCGTCGGCGGACTGCTCGGCTCGCTGCTCGCGTGGCGGCTCGGGGTGTGGCTCGGGCCGGAGCAGGACGTGGTCGCGCACGCCAGGGAGGTCGGCAAGGGCGTGACCTTCTCGGCGCCGCTCAGGCTCGGCGCGAAGGGCGCGCTGCTGGCGTGGTCGCTCACGACACTGGTCGTCCACCTCGGCCTGACGGCGATGTTCGGCCCGCGGGACCCGGAGCCGTACGCCCCGTACCAGCAGCTGCCGACGCCCGAGGGCGCCCCGCCCAAGCAGTGATCCCGCGGGCGCCCGCGGGGGCCCGGGCAGTCCTTTGCCGGCGCCCGCGCGGGCCCCGCCCGTTTCCTTGCGGGCACCCGCGCGACCGGCTGCCGCGACCGGTCAGGTCCGGCCGCCCGTCAGGTGCTGCCGCCCGTCAGGTCCGGCCGATCGGGGCCAGTACCGCGTCCGTCAGCTTCGCCAGGTCGTCCGGGGACAGTTCGACCTCCAGGCCGCGGCGGCCCGCCGAGACACAGATCGTGGCGTGCGCGGACGCCGACGCGTCGAGCACCGTGCGCAGCCGCTTGCGCTGCCCGAGGGGCGAGATGCCGCCGCGGACGTAGCCCGTGGTGCGCTCCGCGAGCGCCGGGTCGGCCATCGCGGCGCGCTTGCCGCCGACCGCCGCGGCGAGTGCCTTGAGGTCCAGCTGGCCCGCCACGGGCACGACCGCGACCGTCAGGGCCCCGTCGACGTCCGCCACCAGCGTCTTGAAGACGCGGTCCGGGGAGACGCCCATCGCCTCGGCGGCCTCCTCGCCGTACGAGGGGTGGGCGGGGTCGTGGTCGTAGGAGTGCACCGTGTACGTCACCCCGGCCGCCGTCAGCGCCACCGTCGCCGGGGTGCCGCCCGGCCCCTTGTCCTGCTGCTTCTTCGCCTTCTTCGCCATCCCGGCCTGTTCCTGGGAGTTGTACGCCTCAGTTGAGACTCGTCGGGCCGCGCGTCAGTTCCGACGCGGGCAACGACGGAAGACTACGGATGATCGCCGTCTCCGAGCGAAGCAGTTTCAGCTCGTCGCGCAGCCTGGACGCGGTGTCCGGCGCCTGCAGCAGCCGCTGCTTCGTCGGGATGTCCAGCATCATCGCGGCGGCCACCAGGTACGACACCACGGACGGTTCGTCGGGCAGGTCGGCGCCGGTCGCGAGCGACCGCTCCCGCGCCCCCGCGAGCCGCTTCTGGTACTGCCGGAACGCCCGCAGCACGCCCTCGGCCAGCGCGCCCGCCTCGTCGCCCGGCTCCTCCTCCAGCGGCTCCAGCTCCGCCGTCAGGAACGGGCCCGAGGCGTCCACCGACACCAGCCGCACCCGCGTCGTGCCGGTCGCCAGCACCTCGAAGGTGCCGTCGGCCCGCTCCCGGACCGTCGCCGCGTCCGCGACACAGGCCACCTTGTGGAACGCCTTGACCGGATCCGGCCCGAAGCCGGCCGCCGGCCCGCGCTCCGGCAGCGCCGTCGGGTCGGGCATGCCGGGCGCGGTGGACGCGACCTCGTGGCCGTCGCGGATCGCCACGACGGCGAACCGGCGCGGTTCGTCCTCGGGCGTCTTCAGCAGCTCGCGCATCATGGCGCGATAGCGCTCCTCGAAGACGCTGAGCGGGAGCACGAGGCCCGGGAACAACACCGAGTTCAAGGGGAAGAGGGGGAGCCGGACGGTGGTCACGACGCAGAAGCCTAATGCTCCGCGCGGCCGGCGGCCCCGCCGCGCCCACCCTGCGAGCGGCCGAAACCGGTGGTCGGCAGCGCGGCGGCCACCGCGGCGCGGACGTCGCCCCGCACCTGGAGGAACCGGCCGAGCGGGTCGTCGGTGTCCCGGTCCCAGGGGAAGGACGTGGCGTACGGGCCGGTCCGCCGGAACTCCTCCAGTGCCTCCGGGTACCGCTCCAGGCACACCAGGACGTACGCCAGCAGGTTGCGGATCCCCGCCGTCCAGGGGTCGGCGGGGCCGGCGATCGAGGACAGCGCGACGGCCCGGTCCGCCGCCGCGTCCAGCCGCTCCCGGCCCGCCTCGGCCGGATCGCCCTCGGTCAGACAGGTGAACGCCGCCCGCAGCGGCAGCGCCTGGACCAGGGACTCCGGGGGCGCGTCCTGCGCGGCCGTCCCGGCGAAGTCCAGGCACTCGCGGTGCGCGCCGGGCGAGGCCGCGGCCAGGTAGTCGAGGGCCGCGACGTGGCAGCCGTAGTGGTGCGGATCGCGGCGCACCGCCTGCGCCCACAGCGTCTCGAACTCGGCGTGCGGGGCGTCGGTGCCCCGGGCGTGGTCCAGCGCCACGCGCCACGGCACGGGGTCGGGCCCGCCGTGTTCGAGGGCCGCCGCGACCACGGGGCGCGCGCGGTGCAGGAGTTCGGCCCGGTCCGGCGACTCCCAGCCGCGGTCCACGGCCAGCCGGGCGCGCACCAGCAGCGCGTCGGCGTCCCGCGGGGCGGTGGCGCACCAGTGCTGGAGCCACTCGGCGCGGAACCGCGCGAAGTGCGCGAGGCGGGTCGCGTACCGGTCGCGGCGCTCCCACTCGGCGCCCTTCCGGGTGGCGGCCAGCAGTGCCGCGGCCGGACGGTACTCGCCGCGCGCGGCGGCGACCAGCACCGGGGCGAGCCGGTCGTCCGCGGCGTCGAGCAGGACCTCCCCGTCGCCGGGCAGCCCGAACGACAGGGGCGACGGCCTCCGCCGTGCTCGGGCCGTGCGGAGGAACGCGTCCAGCAGAGCCATGGTGCGGGGCCCTCCTCGGTGCCGGGACCGGCGCGCCCGCGGGCGGGCCCGGTGCGCTGCCCGACGTGGTCGTGCGGTCGACATGGTGCGGCTGTCATGACCGGCGACGGGCGGCGATGGTTGTGCCCCTGTACGGGTGGTGTCGACGCGTCCGTGCGGACGGTGTCCGGGACCGGACCGGCCCCGCGACGTGTCCCGGGCGTCAGTTCCGGTGCAGCAGCCGTGTCGCGCCCGCCGCCACCGTCGTGGCAAGTACCCAGCCCAGCAGAATCATTGCCGCCGCCAGCCACTGCCAGCCGCCGCTCAGCTGCCAGAACCCCACCTGCCCCAGCTCGATGACCGGAAGCAGCAGGTCCAGCGCGAACAGGGCGGGGTCCCACTCGGGGTGCTCGCCCCGCTTCAGCGGCGGGTGGTCGGCCTGCGCGAAGGCGAGGGAACCCGCCGCCCACAGCACCGCCATCCACACCGCGGCCCGGCCCGGCCGGTACCCGTAGGCGACCGTCCAGTCCTGGGCGTACCCCCACAGCTTCGCGGCGAGCGGCAGGCTCTCGCGGCGCCGGCGCTGCTTGGCGAGCAGCACCTCGCGGGCGTCCTCGTCCTCGCCGCCGGCCCGCAGCACGGCGGCCAGCAGCTCGTACGGCTCCGGGTTGTACTCGGCGGTCGCGGCGGCCACCCAGGCGAGGCGCTCGGTCAGCGTGAACGGGCCGCGCGGCACCAGGTTCTCGTACGTGAAGCCGCCCATGTGCAGTCGGCCCGGGCCCGGCCAGCTGTCCGCCCGGTCCATCAGGTTGACGACCCGCGCCCCGGACAGCACCACCCGGCCGCGCTCCGGGTGCTCGCCCAGGAAGCGCAGCTCCGGTGTCTGCACCCGGCGCAGCGACACCTCCTGCTCGTCGGTGAGGGTGAACCGGGCCTGGCCGAAATCCACCGCGTCCCCGAACCGCCCGTCGTCCAGCCGCACCCCGCCCCGGCACTCGAAGCGCTGGACGCGGGTGCCCTGCGCCGGGGTCGTGCCGCTCATCAGCGGATTCCCCAGGCCCGCGGGCGTCAGGTACAGCGTGCGCTCCACGGTGAGCTGCGGGGCGTTCAGCGCGAGGCGCGTGTACGGGTTGGTCAGCCGGGCGCCGCGCAGGCTCAGCGAGACGCCGACCGTGGCGCCGCGCAGGCTCAGCTCGCCGTCGGTCTCCAGCATCTCCGCCTGGAGGTCCTGGCCGACGGCCAGACCGTCGGCGGCGATCGCGCGGCCGCTGCGGTCGCGGTGCACGATCGCCTGGTTGAGCATCAGGTCGGTGCCTATCTGGGCGTCCGTGAGCCGGATGCCCCGGTGGAAGCGGCAGCGCGGCAAATGCAGATCGCCCTCGGTGTGCACGCGGGCCGCCTCCAGCCGCGGCACGTCGCAGTCCACCAGCCGGACCGTGGTGAAGCGGGCCTCCGGCAGCAGGACCTCCCGCTCGAAGCGGCAGCCCCGCATCTCCAGGTACGGCGCCACCGTGCCGCCCGCCAGGTCCAGCGAGCCGCTGATCCGCACGCCGACCAGCTTCAGCGAGGACACCCGGCCCGCGAGCGCGGGCGGCCCGTCCAGCAGCAGCCAGCACACGATCCGCGCCCGCACGGTCCGCTCCGGTCCCCAGGGATGCCCGCCGTGCGGGTCGTCCACCTGGGGGTCGCCGCTGCTCAGGTCGTAGACGCTGCCGTTGCGGAAGGCCTGCCACATGCCCGCCTCGGCGGCGGTCAGGTCGTCCGGCAGATCTCCGCCGCGGGTTCCCGCCCCCTCGTTCACAGCACTCCCTCCCTCCCCGGCTACTCGCGAGTCAAGGTCCTCGTACACCTGTTCATGCCCGCTGGGTGACGGATCGAACACTCAAAGTCACCGGAAGTCACGGTGAGTTTCCGGCCCGCCCGAGGGTGCCTCGCAGCTCGACGTGCGGCCCGGTGGACCGTTCCGTATCAGCCATTGATACGCGCGGACAGCGCTTCTCACGGGTCTGAGAGAATTGAGTACGTGATCTCCCGAATCGATCTGCGCGGCGATGCCCTCCCCGAGGGTCCCGCCCTGCGCGACCTGCTGCCCCGAGCCGACTTCGACGTCTCGGCCGCCCTTGAGAAGGTGCGTCCGATCTGCGAGGACGTGCATCATCGGGGCGACGCGGCGCTGATCGACTTCGCCGAACGGTTCGACGGCGTCAGGCTCGACCAGGTCCGCGTGCCGGCCGCGGCCCTCACCCGCGCCCTGGAGGAACTGGACCCGGCCGTGCGCGCCGCCCTGGAGGAGTCCGTCCGCCGCGCCCGTCTCGTGCACCGCGCCCAGCGCCGCACGACGCACACCACGCAGGTCGTCCCCGGCGGCTCCGTCACCGAGAAGTGGGTCCCGGTCGAGCGCGTCGGCCTGTACGCGCCCGGCGGCCGGTCGGTCTACCCGTCCTCCGTGGTCATGAACGTCGTGCCCGCCCAGGAGGCCGGCGTCGAGTCCATCGCGCTCGCCTCACCGGCGCAGGCCGAGTTCGGCGGACTGCCGCACCCGACGATCCTCGCCGCGTGCGCCCTGCTCGGCGTGGACGAGGTGTACGCGGCGGGCGGCGCCACCGCCGTCGCGATGTTCGCGTACGGCACCGAGTCCTGCCCCGCGGCCAACATGGTCACCGGGCCCGGCAACATCTGGGTCGCCGCCGCCAAGCGCTACTTCACCGGGAAGATCGGCATCGACGCCGAGGCCGGCCCCACCGAGATCGCGATCCTCGCGGACTCCACCGCCGACCCGGTGCACGTCGCCTCCGACCTGATCAGCCAGGCCGAGCACGACCCGCTGGCCGCCGCCGTCCTCGTCACCGACTCCGTCGAACTCGCGGACGCGGTCGAGAAGGAGCTGAAGCCGCAGGTCGCCGCCACCAGGCACGTCGACGACCGGATCGTGCCCGCCCTGGGCGGCAGGCAGTCCGCGATCGTGCTGGTCGACGGCATCGACGAGGGCCTGCGCGTGGTCGACGCCTACGGCGCGGAGCACCTGGAGATCCAGACCGAGCGGGCCGCCGAGACCGCCGGGCGCGTCAAGAACGCGGGCGCGATCTTCGTCGGCCCCTGGTCGCCCGTCTCCCTCGGCGACTACGCGGCCGGCTCCAACCACGTCCTGCCCACCGGCGGCTGCGCCTGCCACTCCTCCGGCCTGTCCGTGCAGTCCTTCCTGCGCGGCATCCACATCGTCGACTACACGAAGGACGCGCTGGCCGAGGTCGCGCACCACGTGGTGACGCTCGCGGAGGCCGAGGACCTGCCCGCGCACGGCGCGGCGATCAAGGCGAGGTTCGACTGGAAGGTGCCGGAGAGCAAGTGAACGTCCGGATCGACGATCTCCCCGTACGGGACGAGCTGCGCGGCAAGTCCCCCTACGGCGCGCCCCAGTTGGACGTCCCCGTACGGCTGAACACCAACGAGAACCCCTACCCGCTGCCCGAGCCGCTGGTCGAGCGGATCGCCGAGCGCGTCCGCGAGGCCGCCCGGCACCTCAACCGCTACCCCGACCGGGACGCCGTCGAGCTGCGCACCCGGCTCGCCGAGTACCTGACGGACACGGCCGGTCACGAGGTCGGCCCCGCCAACGTGTGGGCGGCCAACGGCTCCAACGAGGTCATCCAGCAGCTCCTGCAGGCCTTCGGCGGGCCCGGCCGCACCGCGATGGGGTTCGAGCCGTCGTACTCGATGCACGGCCTCATCGCGCGCGGCACCGGCACGGGCTGGATCTCCGGCCCGCGCGGTGAGGACTTCACGATCGACCTCGACGCGGCGCGCGCGGCCGTCGCCGAGCACCGGCCGGACGTCGTCTTCGTCACGACGCCCAACAACCCCACCGGCACGGCGGTGCCGCGCGAGACCGTCGTCGCGCTGTACGAGGCCGCGCAGGCCGCGAAGCCCTCCATGGTGATCGTGGACGAGGCCTACGTCGAGTTCAGCCACGGCGACTCCTTGCTGCCGCTCATCGAGGGCCGGCCGCACCTGGTCGTGTCCCGCACGATGTCGAAGGCGTTCGGCGCGGCGGGCCTGCGCCTCGGCTACCTCGCCGCGCACCCCGCCGTCGTGGACGCCGTGCAGCTCGTCCGGCTGCCCTACCACCTGTCGGCCGTCACCCAGGCGACCGCGCTGGCCGCCCTGGAGCACACCGACACCCTGCTCGGCTACGTCGAGCAGCTGAAGTCCGAACGGGACCGGCTGGTGGGCGAGTTGCTGGCCATCGGCTACGAAGTGACCGCGTCCGACGCCAACTTCGTCCAGTTCGGCCGCTTCGACGACGCGCACGAGGCCTGGCGGAAGATCCTCGACCGGGGCGTCCTGGTCCGGGACAACGGCGTATCGGGACGGCTGCGCGTCACCGCCGGCACCCCGGAGGAGAACGACGCGTTCCTCGACGCGGTCCGTGCACTGAAGAAGGAGCTGAACTCATGAGCCGCGTGGGTCGCGTGGAGCGCACCACCAAGGAGACCTCGGTCCTCGTCGAGATCGACCTCGACGGCACCGGGAAGACCGACATCGCCACCGGCGTCGGTTTCTACGACCACATGCTCGACCAGCTCGGCCGGCACGGTCTGTTCGACCTGACCGTGAAGACCGAGGGCGACCTGCACATCGACTCCCACCACACCATCGAGGACACCGCCCTCGCGCTGGGCGCCGCCTTCAAGCAGGCCCTCGGCGACAAGGTGGGCATCTACCGCTTCGGCAACTGCACGGTCCCGCTGGACGAGTCCCTCGCCCAGGTCACCGTCGACCTGTCCGGCCGCCCCTACCTCGTGCACACCGAGCCCGAGAAGATGGCGCCGATGATCGGCGAGTACGACACGACGATGACCCGGCACATCCTGGAGTCCTTCGTCGCCCAGGCCCAGATCGCGCTGCACGTGCACGTGCCCTACGGGCGCAACGCGCACCACATCGTGGAGTGCCAGTTCAAGGCCCTCGCCCGCGCCCTGCGCTACGCGTCCGAGCGCGACCCGCGTGCGGCCGGCATCCTGCCCTCCACGAAGGGCGCGCTGTGAACGGTCTGTCGACCCTGCTGATCTTCGTCGGGCTGTTCCTGCTGGGCGGCGTCATCTCGTTCGCCAAGCAGCAGATGCCCAAGAGCCTGATCGTGCTCCTCTCCATCGGTGCCGCGATGTGCCTCGTCGCGGGCGTCCTGAGGCTGGAGGTGTGGAATTGAGCGCCAAGAGCGTCGTCGTCTTCGACTACGGCTTCGGCAACGTCCGTTCCGCCGAGCGCGCCCTCGCCCGCGCGGGCGCCGACGTCGAGATCACCCGTGACTTCGACAGGGCGATGAACGCCGACGGGCTGCTGGTGCCCGGCGTCGGCGCGTTCGCCGCCTGCATGGACGGTCTGACCGAGGCGCGCGGCGACTGGATCGTGGACCGGCGGCTGTCCGGCGGGCGGCCCGTCATGGGCATCTGCGTCGGCATGCAGATCCTCTTCGCGCGCGGCATCGAGCACGGCGTGGAGGCCGAGGGTCTCGGCGAGTGGCCCGGCTCGGTCGAGCCGCTCCAGGCCGACGTCGTGCCCCACATGGGCTGGAACACCGTGGACGCGCCGGCCGACTCCCAGCTGTTCGCCGGCCTGGACGCGGACGCGCGGTTCTACTTCGTGCACTCCTACGCGGTGCACGACTGGAACCTGGAGACGCACAACCCGACCCTCGCCGCGCCCAAGGTCACCTGGACCACGCACGGCAAGCCCTTCGTGGCCGCCGTGGAGAACGGCGCCCTGTGGGCGACGCAGTTCCACCCCGAGAAGTCCGGCGACGCCGGTGCCCAGCTCCTCACCAACTGGATCGAGACCCTGTAGAGATGAGCAAGCTCGAACTCCTCCCCGCCGTCGACGTCCGCGACGGCCAGGCCGTCCGCCTCGTGCACGGCGAGTCCGGCACCGAGACCTCCTACGGCTCCCCGCTGGAGGCCGCCCTCGCCTGGCAGCGCGCGGGCGCCGAGTGGCTGCACCTCGTGGACCTGGACGCCGCGTTCGGCACCGGTGACAACCGCGCGCTGATCGCCGAGGTGACCGGGGCGATGGACATCAAGGTCGAGCTGTCGGGCGGCATCCGCGACGACGACACGCTCGCCGCCGCTCTCGCCACCGGCTGTACCCGCGTGAACCTCGGCACGGCCGCGCTGGAGACCCCCGAGTGGGTCGCCCGGGTCATCGCCGAGCACGGCGACAAGATCGCCGTCGGTCTCGACGTGCGCGGCACGACGCTGCGCGGCCGGGGCTGGACCCGCGACGGCGGCGACCTCTACGAGACGCTGGAGCGCCTCAACAAGGAGGGCTGCGCGCGCTACGTCGTCACCGACATCGCCAAGGACGGCACGCTTCAGGGCCCCAACCTGGAGCTGCTGAAGAACGTCTGCGCGGCCACCGACCGCCCGGTCGTCGCCTCCGGCGGGGTCTCCTCCCTGGACGACCTGCGTGCCATCGCCCGTCTCGTGCCGCTCGGCGTCGAGGGCGCGATCGTCGGAAAGGCCCTGTACGCCAAGGCGTTCACCCTGGAGGAGGCCCTGGAGGCGGTGGCCGAGTGAGCGACGTACGCCGCGTCACGACCGGAGCGCCCTGGGAGGAGACCTTCGGCTACTCCCGGGCGGTCGAGCTTCCCAACGGCCTGGTCCTGGTCGCCGGTTGCACCTCCGTGGTGGACGGCCAGATCGCCGGGGGCGATCCGTACGAGCAGACGGTCAACGCCTTCAACGTCGCCTTCGAGGCGCTGGGGCAGCTGGGCCTCGGCCGCGACGACGTCGTACGGACGCGCATGTACATCACCCACGCCCGGGACGTGGACGAGGTCGGGCGCGCCCACAAGGAGCTGTTCGACGCGATCCGCCCCGCCGCGTCCATGATCATCGTCTCCGGCTTCGTGGACCCCAGCCTGGTCGTCGAGGTCGAGGTGGAGGCCTTCCGCTCCGGCGGGGAACAGGGAGCGTCCGCATGACCCTGGCCGTACGAGTCATCCCCTGCCTGGACGTGGACAACGGCCGGGTCGTCAAGGGCGTCAACTTCCAGAACCTGCGCGACGCGGGCGACCCCGTCGAGATGGCCAAGGTGTACGACGCCGAGGGCGCCGACGAGCTGACGTTCCTCGACATCACCGCCTCGTCGGGGAACCGCGAGACGACCTACGACGTGGTGCGGCGCACCGCCGAACAGGTCTTCATCCCGCTCACGGTGGGCGGGGGCGTCCGCACCGCCGAGGACGTGGACAAGCTGCTGCGCGCGGGCGCCGACAAGGTGGGCGTCAACACGGCGGCGATCGCCCGCCCGGAGCTGATCCGCGAGATCGCCGAGCGCTTCGGCCGGCAGGTCCTGGTCCTGTCGGTGGACGCGCGGCGCACCGCCTCCGGCTCCTTCGAGGTCACCACGCACGGCGGCCGCAAGGGCACCGGCATCGACGCCGTCGAGTGGGCGCACCGGGCCGCCGAGCTGGGCGCGGGCGAGATCCTGCTCAACTCGATGGACGCCGACGGCACGAAGGACGGCTACGACCTGGAGATGATCGCCGCGGTCCGACGGCACGTGACCGTCCCGGTCATCGCCTCGGGCGGCGCCGGCAAACTCGCCGACTTCGCGCCGGCCGTCGACGCGGGCGCTGACGCGGTGCTCGCGGCGTCGGTGTTCCACTTCGGCGACCTGCGGATCGGCGAGGTGAAACAGGCCCTGCGCGAGGCCGGCCGACCGGTCAGGTAGCGACGTCACGGCGGAGCCCCGGCAGCGGAGAACGGCCGGGGCTTCTTCGTGCCTCTTCATGCCTCCAGACCCGGTCCGCGCCTGTTCAGATGCCGAGCTGCTTCGACTCGTGCAGTTTGGCGATCGCGTCCGCGTCGCCGTCCGTTTCCACCTTGGCGGCGCTCTGCCGGCCGTAGGCGAACAGCACCAGCTCCGACGGCTCGCCGGTCACCGTCACCACCGGCGTGCCCCGCCGGGCCACCGCCGTCTGCCCGTCCGGACGGCGCAGCACCAGCCCGGTCGGCACACCCCGGCCCATCAGCCGGGCCGTCCGCTCCAGGCGGGACCACAGCGCGTCCTGGAACACCGTGTCGAGCTCGCGCGGCGACCAGTCGGGCTGCGCCCGCCGCACGTCCTCCGTGTGGACGTAGAACTCGATCGTGTTCGACATCTCGTCGATCTGCTTGAGGGAGAACGGCGAGAAGCGGGGCGGCCCCGTACGGATCAGCTGGATCAGCTCCTCGTACGGCTTGGCCAGGAACTCCGCCGTCACCCGTTCCAGGCGCGGCGCGAGCTGCTTGACCAGGATGCCGCCCGCCGCGTCCGGACGGCGCTCGCGCACCACCACGTGCGCGGCCAGATCACGGGTCCGCCAGCCCTCGCACAGAGTCGGCGCGTCCGGGCCCGCGGTCTCCAGCAGGTCGGCGAGAAGAAGTCGTTCACGCTTCGCATGGGTCGACATGCCGCCAGCCTACGACCGCCCCCGGGGTCCGCACAGTGGACGCTCCGCGGGACACGTGCGCGCCGCGCGGCACAATGGCACCCATGACCAGCTCGTCCCCCCGGCCCAGCCGCCTCGACCCGGAGATCGCCGCGCGCCTCAAGCGCACCCCGGACGGCCTCCTGCCCGCCATCGCCCAGCAGTACGACACCGGAGAGGTGCTCATGCTCGGCTGGATGGACGACGAGGCCCTGCACCGCACCCTCACCACCGGCCGGTGCACCTACTGGTCCCGCAGCCGCCAGGAGTACTGGGTCAAGGGCGACACCTCCGGCCACGTCCAGCACGTCAAGTCCGTCGCGCTCGACTGCGACGCCGACACCCTGCTGGTCAGGGTCGACCAGACCGGCGCCGCCTGCCACACCGGCGCCCGCACCTGCTTCGACGCCGACGTGCTGCTGAAGGACGCCGGTTCCGGCGTCCCGGCCGACGATCAGTAAGGTCTGCCGCCATGGACCTCGAGACGTTCCGCAAGCTCGCCGTCGACCGCCGCGTCATCCCCGTCACCCGCAAGCTCCTCGCCGACGGCGACACCCCGGTCGGCCTCTACCGCAAGCTCGCCGCCGAGCGCCCCGGCACCTTCCTGCTGGAGTCCGCCGAGAACGGCCGCTCCTGGTCCCGCTACTCCTTCGTCGGCGTGCGCTCCGCCGGCACGCTCACGGAGCGGGACGGCGAGGTCCACTGGCTGGGCACCCCGCCCGTCGGCGTGCCCACCGACGGCGACCCGCTCGCCGCGCTGCGCGCCACCGTCGAGGCCCTGCACACCCCGCACCAGGAGGGCCTGCCGCCCTTCACCGGCGGCATGGTCGGCTACCTCGGCTACGACATCGTGCGCCGCCTGGAGAAGATCGGCCCCGGCGAGCGCGACGACCTGAAACTGCCCGAGCTGACCATGCTCCTCACCAGCGACCTCGCCGTGATGGACCACTGGGAGGGCTCGGTCCTGCTGATCGCCAACGCGATCAACCACAACGACCTGGAGACCGGCGTCGACGAGGCGTACGCGGACGCCGTGGCCCGCCTCGACGCCATGGAGGCCGACCTCTCCCGGCCGGTCGCCCAGCCCCCGGCCGTCCTGCCGCCCTCCGAACTCCCCGAGTACACCGCGCTGTGGGGCGGCCCCGACTACCAGCGGGCCGTCGACGACATCAAGGAGCGCATCCGCGCGGGCGAGGCCTTCCAGGTCGTCCCCTCGCAGCGCTTCGAGACGCCGTGCACCGCGAGCGCCCTCGACGTCTACCGCGTCCTGAGGGCCACCAACCCCTCGCCGTACATGTACCTGTTCCGGTTCCCCACCGGGGACGGCGAGGCGTTCGACGTCGTCGGCTCGTCGCCCGAGGCGCTGGTGAAGGTCGAGGACGGGCGGGCCATGGTGCACCCCATCGCCGGCACCCGGCACCGCGGCGCCACCCCGCAGGAGGACCAGGCCCTCGCCGAGGAACTCCTCGCCGACCCCAAGGAACGCGCCGAGCACCTCATGCTGGTCGACCTCGGCCGCAACGACCTCGGACGGGTCTGCGAGCCCGGCTCCGTCGAGGTCGTCGACTTCATGTCCGTCGAGCGGTACTCGCACGTCATGCACATCGTGTCGACCGTCACCGGGCGCGTGGCCCGGGGCCGCACCGCCTTCGACGTCCTCACCGCCTGCTTCCCCGCCGGCACCCTCTCCGGCGCGCCCAAGCCGCGCGCCATGCAGATCATCGACGAACTCGAACCGTCCCGGCGCGGCCTGTACGGCGGCTGCGTCGGCTACCTCGACTTCGCGGGCGACTCCGACACCGCCATCGCCATCCGCACCGCCCTGCTGCGCGACGGCACCGCCTACGTCCAGGCCGGCGCGGGCGTCGTCGCCGACTCCGACCCGGTCGCCGAGGACACCGAGTGCCGCAACAAGGCCGCCGCCGTGCTGCGCGCCGTGCACACCGCGAACCGGCTCGGACAGTAGGACGGGCCTCACGTGAACCCCGGGTGACGTATCGCCCGGGGTTCAGGCGATAGTGGAGTACGTGACTGCTGCACCGCACCCCCTCCCCGAGGCCGCAGGACCCGCGCGGGCCGGCCGCCGGAGCCTCGCCGCCGCCCTGCTCAGCGGGGCGCTCGGCGCGGCCGTCGTCCTGCTGGCCACCCGACAGCGCTGGGCGGAGGGCACCGCGACCGTGGCCGGCGGCGAGTTCCCGCTGACCGCGAAGGGCAGCGACGTCACCGGCGTCCCCGCCGCGCTCGCCATAGTGGGCCTCGCCGCGCTCGTCGCCGTCTTCGCCGTCCGCCGCGCCGGCCGCGTCGCCGTAGCCGCCCTGCTCGCCCTGTGCGGCGCCGGCACGATCACCGCCGCCCTGCTCGGCGCCTCCGACAGCGCCGCCCTCGACGCCAAGGCCGCCGAGGCGTCCGGCGACACCTCCGCCACCGTCTACGCCCTCAGCCACACCGGCTGGCCGTACGTCGCGGTCGCCGGCGGCGTCCTGATCCTGCTCGCCGGGCTCCTCGCGCTGCGCTACGGCCGGCTGTGGCCCGCCATGTCCGGCCGCTACGAACGCGGCACCCCCCGGCCCGGCCGCCGCGCCGCACCCGACGGCGACACCGACCGCCCCGAGGACATGTGGAAGGCCCTCGACCGGGGCGAGGACCCCACCGGAGCCTGATCGCGGCGTGCGCCACGCGCGCGTGGCGCACCCCCGCTCACGGCACGCGCACGCGTGCGGGACAATGAGCCCGAGCATCCTGCTCAGACACGTACACAGCAACGAGGAGCAAGCAATGGCGGGCAGCAGCCACGGTCACACCCCGGCCGCCTGGACCGGTGTCATCATCGCCTTCATCGGTTTCTGCGTCTCGGGCGCGTTCATGGTGATGGCGGTGCCTGCTGGCTTCTGGGCCGGCATGGTCATCGTGCTGATCGGCGGCGTCATCGGCGGCCTCATGAGCAAGGCCGGCCTCGGCCAGCCGCGCAACGCCCGCACCGCGCGCAAGGCCACGCAGGAGCGCGAGCCGGCCGGCGCCTGAGCGGAACCCGTACGACCTCGCCGAGGGGCGGACCCGACCCGGGACCGCCCCTCACGCGCGTCCGGGCCCGGCTCGGGGCACAATGCGAGGCGTGGAAGCCGACAGCCCGCGCACGGACGTCCAGCCCCCGCCCCCGGGCTCGTCGCCCCCGCGCTCCCTGCCGCGCCGGCTCGCCGCGCCCGCCGCCGCCCTCGCGGCCGTCGCGGGCGCCTTCGCCTACGTCGGCGCCGTCGACCCCAACGAGCCCGGTCACTACCCGGCCTGCCCGCTGCTCCGGCTCACCGGCGTCTACTGCCCCGGCTGCGGAGGGCTGCGCAGCGCGCACGCCGTCGTCCACGGCGATCTCGCGGCGGCGCTCCAGGCCAACGCGCTCGCCGTCGCCGGCTATCTGATCTGCGCCGCGCTGTGGACCGTCTGGGTGGTCCGCGCGGCACGCGGCCGGCCCGTGCGGTTCGAACTGGGGCCGGCCCACCTCTGGGCCGCGGGGACGTTGCTGCTGGTCTTCACGGTGGTTCGCAACCTGCCGTTCGGCGGCTGGCTGCACCCCTGACCGGGCGCCGGAATGTCCAGGTTGTGGGACCGGCCTCCACCGGATGCGGGACCGGGGCCGCCCTGCGGATACCATCGCAATGACCACCGCTTTCGCCCAGCGGTTCGCCCGGGGAGGCGAGGACGGTGGCGCAAGCCCACCGTTTGACAGTCCACCGTCTGGAAGGGGGCCGCTCGCGTGAGTGTGCTCGACGAGATCATCGACGGAGTCCGTGCCGACCTCGCGGAGCGGCAGGCGCGCGTCAGCCTCGACGAGCTCAAGGAGCGCGCGGCGAAGGCACCCGCTGCCAAGGACGGCGCGGCCGCCCTGCGCGGCGACGGCGTCAAGGTCATCTGCGAGGTGAAACGGTCCAGCCCCTCCAAGGGAGCGCTGGCCGCCATCGCCGACCCCGCCGGGCTCGCCGCCGACTACGAGGCGGGCGGCGCGGCCGTCATCTCCGTCCTCACCGAGCAGCGCCGCTTCGGCGGCTCGCTGGCCGACCTGGAGGCGGTCCGCGCGCGCGTGGACATCCCCGTGCTGCGCAAGGACTTCATCGTCACGTCGTACCAGCTGTGGGAGGCACGCGCGTACGGCGCCGACCTCGCCCTGCTGATCGTCGCGGCCCTCGACCAGTCCGCCCTGGAGTCCCTCATCGAGCGCGCCGAGTCCATCGGGCTCACCCCGCTCGTCGAGGTGCACGACGAGGAGGAGGTCGACCGCGCGGTCGACGCGGGCGCCAAGGTCATCGGCGTCAACGCGCGCAACCTGAAGACCCTGGAGGTCGACCGCGGCGTCTTCGAGCGGGTCGCCCCGGAGATCCCCGCCCACATCGTCAAGGTCGCCGAGTCCGGCGTCCGCGGCCCGCACGACCTCATCGCGTACGCCAACGCCGGCGCCGACGCCGTCCTGGTCGGCGAGTCCCTCGTCACCGGCCGCGACCCCAAGGCGGCGGTGGCCGACCTGGTGGCGGCGGGCGAACACCCGGCACTGCGCCACGGCCGCGGCTGACACTCGCTAGGCTTCCCCCGATGACGCTCACCATGACCACTGTGGACCGGCACGCCCGCCTCGCGCGCGGCTGCCGCCCCCGAGGCTGCCGCGCGCCCGCCCGCCGGGTGCACGGCCGCAGGGTCAGGTACGTCATCGGTGACGAACCGGGCCAGGTGAACGGCAGGCGATGGCAGCGCGCCCCATAGGGGCGCGGGGACGGCGCGACAAGCCACAGACAGCCGGCAGCCGACCGAAAAGCCCGCCCCCACGGCGAACAGTGTCTTTTCCACGCACTCACCGTGAGGTAGTAACCGCATGCCCAGCGACTTCTTCATCCCCGACCCGGAGGGTCAAGTCCCCAGCGCCGAAGGCTACTTCGGCGCGTTCGGCGGCAAGTTCATCCCGGAGGCCCTCGTCGCCGCCGTGGACGAGGTGGCCGTCGAGTACGACAAGGCCAAGGCCGACCCCGAGTTCGCCCGCGAGCTCGACGACCTGCTGATCAACTACACCGGCCGGCCGAGCGCCCTCACCGAGGTGCCCCGGTTCGCCGAGCACGCCGGCGGAGCCCGCGTCTTCCTCAAGCGCGAAGACCTCAACCACACCGGCAGCCACAAGATCAACAATGTGCTCGGCCAGGCCCTGCTGACCAAGCGCATGGGCAAGACCCGCGTCATCGCCGAGACCGGCGCCGGTCAGCACGGCGTCGCCACGGCGACCGCCTGTGCCCTGTTCGGCCTCGAGTGCACCATCTACATGGGCGAGATCGACACCCAGCGGCAGGCGCTCAACGTCGCCCGCATGCGCATGCTGGGCGCCGAGGTCGTCGCCGTGAAGTCCGGCAGCCGCACCCTCAAGGACGCCATCAACGAGGCGTTCCGCGACTGGGTCGCCAACGTCGACCGCACGCACTACCTGTTCGGCACCGTCGCCGGGCCCCACCCCTTCCCGGCGATGGTCCGCGACTTCCACCGCGTCATCGGCGTCGAGGCCCGCCGCCAGCTCCTGGAGCGCGCCGGACGGCTGCCCGACGCCGCGGTCGCCTGCGTCGGCGGCGGCTCCAACGCGATCGGCCTGTTCCACGCCTTCATCCCCGACGAGGGCGTCCGCCTGATCGGCTGCGAGCCCGCCGGGCACGGCATCGAGACCGGCGAGCACGCCGCGACCCTCACCGCCGGCGAGCCCGGCATCCTGCACGGCTCCCGCTCCTACGTCCTCCAGGACGACGAGGGCCAGATCACCGAGCCGTACTCGATCTCGGCCGGCCTGGACTACCCGGGCATCGGGCCCGAGCACTCCTACCTGAAGGACACCGGCCGCGGCGAGTACCGCGCGGTCACCGACGACGCCGCCATGCAGGCGCTGCGCCTGCTGTCGCGGACCGAGGGCATCATCCCCGCCATCGAGAGCGCGCACGCCCTGGCCGGCGCCCTGGAGGTCGGCCGGGAACTCGGCAAGGACGGGCTGATCGTGGTCAACCTGTCCGGGCGCGGCGACAAGGACATGGACACCGCCGCGCGCTACTTCGGGCTGTACGACACCGACGCCGAAGTGGCCGCCGACGCGGCCGACACCGCCGAGATCGAGGGGGACGCCAAGTGAGCGGGAACATCCGGCTGCTGACCGACACCCTCGCCGCGGCGAAGGCCGAGGGGCGTTCGGCGCTCATCGCCTACCTGCCCGCCGGTTTCCCGACCGTCGACGGCGGCATCGAGGCCGTCAAGGCGGCGCTGGACGGCGGCGCGGACGTCGTCGAGGTCGGCCTGCCGCACAGCGACCCGGTCCTCGACGGGCCCGTCATCCAGACCGCCGACGACATCGCCCTGCGCGGCGGCGTGCGGATCGCCGACGTGATGCGGACGGTGCGCGAGGCCCACGCGGCCACCGGCAAGCCGATCCTCGTCATGACCTACTGGAACCCCATCGACCGCTACGGCGTCGAGCGGTTCACCGCCGAGCTCGCCGAGGCGGGCGGCGCGGGCTGCATCCTGCCCGACCTGCCCGTCCAGGAGTCGGCGCTGTGGCGGGAGCACGCCGAGAAGCACGGGCTCGCCACGGTCTTCGTGGTCGCGCCCAGCAGCAAGGACGAGCGGCTCGCGAAGATCACCGCCGCCGGCAGCGGCTTCGTCTACGCCGCCTCGCTCATGGGCGTCACGGGCACCCGCGAGACGGTCAGCTCGCAGGCCCAGGACCTGGTGCGGCGCACGCGTGCCACCACCGACCTGCCCGTCTGCGTCGGCCTCGGCGTCTCCACCCCCGCCCAGGCCGCCGAGGTCGCCCGCTTCGCCGACGGCGTCATCGTCGGCTCGGCGTTCGTGAAGCGGATGCTGGACGCGCCCGACGACGCGGCCGGTGTCGAGGGCGTCCGCGCGCTCGCCGGCGACCTCGCGAAGGGCGTGCGCGGACAGGCGTAGAACGGGCGCCGACAGGCGGAAATGTCATACAGGTCCCTCGTACGGGTGGACCTGGGGCCGGGGAGGCGCGGTGCGCCTCCCCGGTTCGTTCTGCGGGGTGTGAGCGAGAAGAACCGAGAGGCAAAGCGGACCGCCCGGGAGCGGCTGGCGGTCGAGCGCGAGAAGCAGAAGGCCGCCGAGAAGCGACGGCGGGCGCTCATCGTGGGCGCCGCCGTGGTCGGCGTCCTGGGACTGGCGGCGGTGATCGGCGTCGTCGCGGCGAACGCGGGCAAGGACGACGGCAGCGAGTCGGCGGGCCCGGTGGTGGCGCCGTCCGGGGCGCAGGGCAAGGACGGCCTCGCCCTCCCGGTCGGCAAGGAGAGCGCCAAGTCGACGCTCACCATCTGGGAGGACTTCCGTTGCCCGGCGTGCAAGGGATTCGAGCAGGCGTACCGCTCGACGATCCACGAGCTGACGGCCGCCGGCCAACTGAAGGTGGAATACCACCTGGCCACGATCATCGACGGCAACATGGGCGGGTCCGGCTCCCGCACGGCGGCCAACGCGGCGGCGTGCGCGCAGGACGCCGGCAAGTTCACCGAGTACCACGACGTGCTCTACGACGCCCAGCCGCAGGAGGCCGACGACGCCTTCGCGGACAACGCCAGACTGCTGGAACTGGCGGGCAAGGTGGACGGCCTGGACACGGCCGAGTTCCGCAAGTGCGTCGAGGACGGCACGCACAACAGCTGGGTCGCCAAGTCCAACGAGGCGTTCTCCAAGGGCGGTTTCACGGGCACCCCGACCGTGCTGCTCAACGGCAAGAACATCTACCAGGACCAGACGATGACGCCGGCGAAGCTGAAGCAGATGGTCCAGGCCGCCGCCGGGGGATGACGGGCGATTCGTCCCCGCCCGTTATGGAGCCGTAGCCGGTCCGGCCGCCGACGGCGCGGTCCGGCACGGTAGCGTCGACCCTGCCATGGAACTTGCCTACATTCCCAGCCCGTCGCGCGGGGTGCTGTACCTCGGCCCCGTTCCGCTGCGCGGCTACGCGTTCTGCATCATCATCGGTGTCTTCATCGCCGTCTGGCTCGGCGGCAGGCGCTGGGTCGCCCGCGGCGGCCGGGTCGGCACGGTTGCGGACATCGCGGTCTGGGCCGTGCCGTTCGGCCTGGTCGGCGGCCGGCTCTACCACGTGATCACGGACTACCAGCTGTACTTCAGCGAGGGCCGTGACTGGGTGGACGCCTTCAAGATCTGGGAGGGCGGCCTCGGCATCTGGGGGGCGATCGCGCTCGGCGCCGTCGGCGCCTGGATCGGCTGCCGGCGCCGCGGCATCCCGCTCCCGGCCTACGCCGACGCCGTCGCCCCGGGCATCGCGCTCGCCCAGGCCCTCGGGCGCTGGGGCAACTGGTTCAACCAGGAGCTGTACGGCAAGGCGACCGACCTGCCGTGGGCCGTGGAGATCACGTCGTCGGCGGACGGCCGGGTGCCGGGCACCTACCACCCGACGTTCCTGTACGAGTCGCTGTGGTGCATCGGTGTCGCGCTGCTCGTCATCTGGGCCGACCGCCGCTTCCGGCTCGGCCACGGCCGGGCGTTCGCGCTGTACGTCGCCGCGTACTGCGCCGGCCGGTTCTGGATCGAGTACATGCGCGTCGACGACGCCCACCACATCCTGGGCCTGCGGCTGAACAACTGGACCGCGCTGCTGGTCTTCCTGCTCGCGGTGCTCTACATCGTCGTGTCGGCGAAGAAGCGCCCGGGCCGCGAGACCGTGGTCGAGCCGGCGGCCGAGAGCCCGGACGGCGACAGCGAGGGCTCGGCCACCGAGTCCGAGAAGACCGAGGCGGAGCCGAAGGACGAGGCGGAAGCCGACGCCGCGGACACGGACGACGCGGACGACGAGAAGGCCGCCAAGGACGAGGCCGAGGCCGAGCCGACGAAGAACTCGTAACGCCTGGCTGTACGACCACGAGGGCGCCCGGAGAGATCCGGGCGCCCTCGTCGTGTGCGAGGCGGGGTCCGCTTCAGCGGCGGCGGGACAGCGCCAGCGTCCGCCGGGCCGCCCTGACCACCGCCGCGTCCACGAACCGGCCGTCCGCCAGGGCCTGCGCGCCCGCCTCCTGGGCCGCGGCCTTCACGACCGTCTCCGCCTGCTCGATCTCCTGCCGGGTGGGCAGGTACGCCCGCTCGATCACCGGGAGCTGGCGCGGATGGATCGCGGCCCGGCCCAGGAAGCCGAGGGCCCGGCCGCGCGCGCAGGACGCCGCGAGCCCTTCCAGGTCACGGGTGTCCGGGTGCACCGACTGGGGCGGCGGGGCGAGTCCGGCAGCCCGCGCGGCCACCACCACCCGGGAGCGCGACCAGTCCAGGCCCGCGTCGTCCCGTACGCCCAGGTCGGCCCGCAGGTCCGCCTCGCCGAGCGCGATGCCGCGCAGCGCGGGGTGGCAGGAGGCGACGGCGAAGGCGTGCTCGACACCCAGGGCCGTCTCCAGCAGGGCGTACAGGGGGACCTCGCCGGTGACCAGCGCCGTCCGGACGACGTCCGAGGGCCGCGTCACCTTCGGCAGCCGCACACCGCCGAGGCCGGGCGCCGCGGCGAGCGCCGCCAGGTCGGCCGCGCCCCAGGGGCCGTCGAGGGCGTTGACCCGGACGTGGACCGGCACCGGCTGCGGGCCGCTCAGCAACTCGGCGGTGGCGTCGCGGGCGTAGGCCTTGCGGTCCGGGGCGACGGCGTCCTCCAGGTCCACGACGACCACGTCCGCCCCGCAGGCGAGGGCCTTGGCGACCACGTGCGGCCGGTCACCGGGGGCGTACAGCCAGGTCAGCGGGGTGTCCGTCCCGGCGTCCGTCACAGCGCCCCCTCCGCGCGCAGGGCCGTCAACTCGGCCGGGGTGAGGCCCAGTTCGGTGAGGACCTCGTCCGTGTCGGCGCCGTGCGGGCGGCCCGCCCAGCGGATCGCGCCGGGCGTGGCCGACAGCCGGAACAGCACGTTCTGCATGCGCAGTGGCCCCAGCTCCGGGTCGTCCACGGTGGTGACGGTGTCCAGCGCCTGGTACTGCGGGTCGGCCAGCACGTCCCGCACGTCCTGCACGGGCGCCACCGCCGCCTCCGCCTTCTCGAACGCCGCGAGGACGTCGGTGCGGGAGTGCCGGGCGATCCAGTCGCCGACCGCCGCGTCGAGGACGTCGGCGTGCGCGGCCCGGCCCGCGCCGGTCGCGAACCACGGCTCGTCGATCAGCTCGGGGCGGCCGACCAGGTGCATCACGCGCTCGGCGATGGACTGGGCGGACGTGGACACGGCGACCCAGTCGCCGTCGGCGGTGCGGTAGGTGTTGCGCGGGGCGTTGTTGGCGGACCGGTTGCCGGTGCGCCGCTGGACGTGTCCGAGCTGGTCGTACCAGGTGGGCTGCGGGCCCAGCACCGTCAGGATCGGCTCGATGATCGCCATGTCGACCACCTGGCCCTCGCCGGTGCGGTCCCGGGCGGCGAGCGCGGCCATCACGGCGTACGCGGTGGCGAGTCCGGCGATGGAGTCGGCGAGGCCGAACGGCGGGAGCGTGGGCGGCGCTTCCGGTTCGCCGGTGATCGCGGCGAAGCCGCTCATGGCCTCGGCGAGGGTGCCGAAGCCGGGCCGGTGCGCGTACGGGCCGAACTGGCCGAACGCGGTGACGCGGGCCAGCACCAGGCGGGGGTTGGCGGCGGACAGCTCCGGCCAGCCGAGGTCCCACTTCTCCAGGGTGCCGGGGCGGAAGTTCTCGATGACGACGTCCGCCCCGGTGGCCAGCCTGAGCAGCGTGTCCCGGCCGCCCGGCCTGGACAGGTCGAGGGTGATGGTGCGCTTGTTGCGGCCGAGCACCTTCCACCACAGGCCGACGCCGTCCTTCGAGGGGCCGTGGCCGCGGGACGGGTCGGGTCTCCTCGGGTGCTCGACCTTGACGACCTCGGCGCCGAAGTCGCCGAGCAGGGTGGCGGCGAGCGGGCCGGCGAAGAGGGTCGCGAGGTCGAGGACGCGGAGGCCGGTCAGCGGGGCGGCGTCGGGGGCGCCGTTCGGGACATCGGCAGGGACATCGGTCGGGGCGCAGGTCGGGGCGTCGGCCGTCATGGGCGGGAGGCCTCCTGGTGGGTGAGGTGGGCGAGGGTGTCGAAGCCGGTGCCGTCGAAGTCGCCGACGGAGGTCGCCAGCCGGTTCTTCAGCGGCGCGGTCCAGCGCTCCGGCAGGGCGGCGGGGGAGCCCGCGAGGAGACCGGCGACGCTCCCGGCGGTCGCGCCGTTGGAGTCGGTGTCCCAACCGCCGGACACCGCACGGCAGACGGCGCCGGTGAAGTCGCCGTCGGCGTGGGTGAGCGCGGCGGCGATCAGGGCGGTGTTGGGCACGGCGTGCACCCAGTGGTGGGTCGCGTCGTGGGCGGCGTGCAGTCGGTCCACCACCGCGTCGAAGTCCCCGTGGGACTCGGCGAGCCGGATGCCGTGGCGGACCGCGGCGGCCAGCCGGGAGCCGGGCGGGACGACCGCGAGGCCGGTGCGCAGACAGGCGTGCACGTCGTGGTCGCCGGTCGCGGCGGTGGCGACGACCGCCGCCGTGAACATCGCCGCGTACACGCCGTTCGCGGTGTGCGTGAGGGTGGCGTCGCGATGCGCCTGCTCGGCCGCCGCGCCCGGATCGCCCGGGTTGGTCCAGCCGTGCACGTCGGCGCGGATCAGGGCGCCGATCCACTCCCGGAACGGGTTGCGGTGCCGGGCGGTCAGCGGAGGTTCCAGGCCGGTCAGCAGATTCCGGTACGCGACGCGCTCCGCGGTGAAGGTGCGGCCGGCGGGGAGTTCGTCGAGCCAGAGGCGGGCCACGTCGGCGGTCGTGAAGGACCTGCCGTGGCGGCGCAGCAACAGCAGGTTCAGCACCGCGTAGTTGAGGTCGTCGTCCTCGGGCATGCCGTCGATGTTCTCGGCGAGGCTGGTGGCGGCCGAGCGGCGGTTCCAGGGGTGCGCGGCGAGGAGGTCCGCGGGGACGCCGCGCGCGGTGAACCACGTGGTCAGCGGCCAGTTTCCGGTCGCGCGGGCCAGGGCGCGAAGGGCGTCCAGGGGCAGCTTCTCCACGGGCTTGCCCAGCAGGCAGCCGGCCGCGCGGCCCAGCCAGGCGGCCTCCAGGCGGGCCCGCAGCCCGACCTCCGGACGCGAGACCGCGGGGGTCGGCCAGTCGGGGCACAGCGCCCTGATCCGGGCCAGGTCCGTCGGCTCGCTGTCGGCCAGCCTGCCGGGCAGATCGGCGAGTTCGTCCAGCAGGTCGTTCGCCAGCCGGCGCAGATAGCCGGAGACCGGGCGCTCCGACGCGCCCGCGCGCAACGGGGCCTCGGGCCCGCCCGCCGACCGCCACCGCTCGGCGATCACCGAGGCCTCACGGCCGTCCAGCGCCGCCTGCCGCAGCTCGTGCCCGAGCAGGTCCTCGGGCTGCACCCACGTCAGCCGGAGCATCCCGGACCCCCGAGTTCCGCGAACGCCCGCTCGTGCGCCCGGCGTCGCTCCACGTCCCGTGCGAAGACCTCCCGCGTCACCTCGGTGAGCACGTGCGCCGGTTCCCACAGGTCCAGGCGGCTGGCCTCGGCGACCGTCTTCGCCCACTCCTCGGGGACGGCGGAGCCCAGCGCGCCCGCGACGGCCCCCGCCATGGTGGCGATGGAGTCGCAGTCGCGCCCGTAGTTCACCGAGCCGAGCACCGCGTGCCGCCAGTCGCCGCGCGCGACCACCACCATGCCCAGCGCGACGGGCAGTTCCTCGATCGCGTGCAGCCGGGACGGGCGCCGGGCGCCCAGCGAGGGGGAGCGGTAGTCGGGGCCGACCGTGTCGAACGGCGCGACGGCCTCCCGCAGCGGCACCAGCGCCGACTCGAAGTCCGAGTACCGGGCGGCCACGTCGCAGACCTGCTCGATCGCCGCCCGCGTGCCGTCCTTCGCCAGCGCCAGACAGGCCGCCACCACCGAGTCCGGCGTCGCACCCGGCGTGGCCGCCGCCGCGACCGCCGCCGCGAAGACACCCGCAGCCTCCCTGCCGTACGACGACTGGTGCGCGCCCGCCACGTCCAGCGCTTCGGCGTACGCGCCCGCCGGGTTGGCCGCGTTGACCAGGCCGACCGGGGCCATGTACATCGCGGCGCCGCAGTTGACGATGTTGCCGGTGCCGGCCTCGCGGGGGTCGACGTGACCGTAGTGCAGGCGGGCCACCAGCCACTTCTCCGCCAGGAAGATCCGCTGGAGGGGAAGCGCCTCGGCCTCCAGCTCCGGGATCCAGCGCGGGTTCGTCATCAGGTCCGGCACGAGGTGGTCGGCGACCGCGTACGCGTCCAGGTGGTCGCGGACCCGGGCGTAGACCCGGACCAGCGCGTGGGTCATCAAGGTGTCGTCGGTGACGTGCCCGTCGCCCTTGTGGTAGGGGGCGATGGGGCGGGCGGTGCGCCAGGCGTCGCCGTTCCAGGGGCCGACGACGCCGTGCACCCGGCCGCCGTGGCGCTGGAGGATCTGGTCGGGGGAGTAGCCCTCGACGGGGCCGCCGAGCGCGTCGCCGACGGCCGCGCCGACGAGCGCGCCGGTGATCCGGTCCTCCAGAGCGGCCTCACGGTTTTCTTCTCCTTTGGGCGTCATGCCCCGAATCATCCTCCTGGCGGGGCCGGTTGCACGGCTTCCAGGAGTTCGGCGAGTTCCACCAGGTCGGTGCCCGTGAGCCGGGGCAGCGCGCAGCCGGACAGGGTGCGGCAGGTCTCCCGCCAGGACGCCGGGATCGCGGCGCCGCCGCCGAGCGCCCCGGTCAGGGCGCCGGCCAGGGCGGGGGCGGAGTCCGCGACGCGGGACAGACAGGCCGCCGCCGGCACCGCTTCCGCGATCCCGCCGCGGGCGGCCCACGCGAGGGCGAGGGCGACCGGGACGGTCTCGGCGGCGGCGATGCCGTAGCTGTAGACGTGGTCGACGATCTGGTGTTCCAGGCGCGGTACGAGGTCGAAGGCGCCGTCGGCGTCCCGGGCGAGCGCGAGGGCGTGCCGGGCGTTGCGCCCGATCTCCGTCGACCCGGGCAGCTCGGCGAGCGCGGCCGACACGCACGCCGTGACACCGGCGCCGGTGAGGGCCGTCGCGACGGCCGCCGCCATGGCCCGCGCGCCGTGCACGCCGTCGCCGTCCTGGGTGTAGCGGGCGTCGAACTCGGCGAGATCGGCGGCGCCGGCCGGGTCGCCGGGGTGGGCGACGGCCAGGACGCAGGCGCGGACGCAGGCGGCGTCGTCGAAGAAGTGCGGGTTGTCGTGTCCCGAGGCGGGCGGGCGCAGGCCGGTCGCGAGGTTGCCGAGGCCGGCCCGCACGGAGATGCGGGCGCGCAGCGGGAGCACCGCCGACTCGACCTCGGGGGCGCGTTCGGCCGCGGCGGCGACCTCGGCGGCGACGGCGTTCCAGGTGAGGTCGATGGCGGCGCGGGTGCGGCGTGCCCGGCTCAGGTCGCCGAGGGCGTCGTCGTCGCCGGCCCGCAGCAGGGCCTCCGCGGCGAACGCCGCCCACTCGGCGTCGTCGGACGGGCCGAGGCGGAGGGGTTCCGGGGGCTGGTTGAGGGCGATCGGGACGGGGAGGGTGGTCGTGGCGTTGTGCTCGGCGAAGGTGTCCAGTTCGCGGGTGAGGCGGCGGGTCCACTCGGGCATGCGGGAGGCTCGGTGGCGGGCGGCCGGCCAGCCTGCGGCGTCGCCCGCGGCGAGGCCGAGGAGGAGACCCTCGATGCGGCGGGTTGTGCGCCGGTGACCGGCCTCGGCTGCGCCTTCGGTCCTCTGGGGTTTCCCACCCGCACCGCCCGTGCGGCTCTCGTCGTCGGGTGCGGGTGGCCCCTGTGGGGTCTTCTCGCCGTCGGCGGGTGCGGGTGGTGCCTGCGGCGTGTTTACGCCGTCGGCGGCCGCGGGTGGTGCCCCGGGGTGTGTCGCTTCGTCCAGTGTCGTCACCGCGTCACCTCCGGCGTCAGCAGGTCCGCCACGTCCAGCACGTGGTGGCCGGCCATTGCGGGCAGGCAGCTGCCGCGGGCCGGGCCGATGGCCGCCGCCCACGCGGCCGGGACCGCCGAGGCGCCCCGGGTCGCGCCGGCCAGGGCGCCCGCCACCGCCGCCGTCGTGTCGGCGTCGCGGCCCATGTTCACGGCCGTCAGGACCGCGCCCTCGAAGTCGCCGTCGGCCGCCGCGTACGCGCCGAACGCCAGGGCCACCGCCTCGGGCGCCAGGTCGGTCCACGGATAGCCGCCGATGACGACCGCGGAGCGGACCGCGCGTTCGCCGCGGTGGGCGACGGCTACGGCCCGGCGCAGGGAGCGCGCCGTCCACGAGTCCTCCGGCAGCACCGCGAGCGCCGACGCGACGACCACCATGGTGGGCGCGCCCGCCATCGCCGCCGCGACCCCGGCCGCCACCGCCTGTCCGCCGTAGATGCCCTCCCCGTCGTGGCTGACCGAGCCGTCGATCGCGACCAGCCGGGCCGCCTCGCCGGGGCGGCCCGCCGCGAACACCCCGAAGGGCGCCGCGCGCATGGCGAGCCCGTCGCTCCAGGCGTGCCGGTGCTGGGCGGAGATCGGCGCGGCCAGGCCCCGGCGGAGGTTCTCCAGCGTGCCGCGCTCGCTGAACCCGGCGCCCCGGAACGGCCCCTCGTCGCGGTCGGCGATCCACTCGTGCCAGGCCGCCTCCACATGCGCCGGGGTGAGCGCCGAGCCGTGCCGGGCCAGCAGGAGTCCGGAGAAGATCGCGTACTCGGTGTCGTCCGTGCCGGCCGGGGTGTCCGCGACGTAGCCCGTGATGCGGCCCCAGCGGGCCCGGATCTCGGAGGGCTTCATGTTCTCGGCCGGTGCGCCGAGCGCGTCGCCGACGGCGAGCCCCAGCAGCGCGCCGCGCGCCCGTTCGCGGAGTTCGGCGGCGTCACCGGCCGCCGGGACGGGGGGACTGCAGGCGATCGATGCCATACGCGGGCTCTCCTCCCAGGGGTGCCTCGCAGGGGCGCCCGAGGGCGCGGAACCCCTTTGCGGGACTGTCCCCGGTGCGGCGTCCCGCGCAGCCTCACCCGCCTCAGCATCACCCGGTCGACATCTGTGCAGGCTTCGGCACGCATGAGCGTTCAGGGCAAAAGTGCAGGTTAGCCCAGCCTTTCCTTGCTGGCGGGCGCGAGATGAACGGCGTACCTTGGTCGTTGCCGAAAAGTAGAAGTTGTCCAAAGAAGCTTTTGGGGGACCGGCATGGCCATCATCGAGACCGAGGCGACGCTGCACGAGGCGCACCGCGACAACCACACGCACCGGGACGTCAACGGCGGCTGGCTGCGCCCCGCCGTCTTCGGCGCGATGGACGGTCTGGTCTCCAACCTCGCCCTGATGACCGGTGTCGCGGGCGGCGCGGCCGGCCAGCAGACCATCGTCCTGAGCGGTCTCGCGGGACTCGCCGCCGGCGCCTTCTCGATGGCGGCCGGCGAATACACCTCCGTCGCCTCGCAGCGCGAACTCGTCGAGGCCGAGCTGGACGTCGAGCGCCGCGAGCTGCGCAAGCACCCCAAGGACGAGGAAGCCGAACTGGCCGCGCTGTACGAGGCGCGCGGCGTCGAGCCCCCGCTCGCCCGCGAGGTGGCGCGGCAGTTGTCGAAGGACCCCGAGCAGGCCCTGGAGATCCATGCCCGCGAGGAGCTCGGCATCGATCCCGGCGACCTGCCCTCCCCGCTGGTCGCGGCCGTGTCGTCGTTCGGCTCGTTCGCGCTCGGCGCCCTGCTGCCCGTCCTGCCCTACCTGCTCGGCGCGACCGCGCTGTGGCCCGCCGTGCTGCTCGCGCTGGCCGGGCTGTTCCTGTGCGGCGCGGTCGTGGCCAAGGTGACCACGCGGACCTGGTGGTACAGCGGGCTGCGGCAGCTCGCCCTGGGTGGCGCGGCGGCCGGTGTGACGTACGCCCTGGGCTCCCTGTTCGGAACGGTCGTAGGATAGGACGGCTCCTACTTATGCGAGGGACCGCATAAGTAGCCGTTACCCGCTGGTTTCGAATGGTTGACCACTGGGCATGAGCCGTAAGCGCTGTGGGCAATGAGGCCCGCGGCGCATCCGCGGGGCGGGTGACGACGCCCGGCCCGCCATCGGGACGACGGACATCGATCTGTCCGCGCCCCCCACAGCCTCCGCCGCCCGGCGCGGTACCCCCGCCCGCCGCCCCGCGGCGTCCGCATGTTGGAACGGAGTATCCGGTTCCCGAGAACCGCTCCATCATGTAACCTGCACGAAATTTTGCACTCACGCAGAGGGCCAACGTCGTCCCTCGGCACTTTTCCCCCAGAGCCCCAGAGGCCTGGGAGGGACCTTCAGCCACATGACGACGACGGGAGAGCCGATGCGTACGCCGCGCCAGCCGTCCCAGCACTCCACGAATGGCCAGAACTGGTCGTTCATGGATGCTCGCCCTGCTGCGCAGGGTATGTACGACCCCCGCAACGAGCACGACGCCTGCGGCGTCGGCTTCGTCGCCACCCTCACCGGCGAGGCGTCCCACACGCTGGTCGACCAGGCCCTCACGGTGCTGCGCAACCTGGAGCACCGCGGCGCCACCGGCTCCGAGCCGGACTCCGGCGACGGCGCCGGAATCCTCTCCCAGGTGCCCGACGCCTTCTTCCGTGAGGTGGCCGGATTCGAGCTGCCCGAGGCGGGCGCCTACGCGGTGGGCACCGCCTTCCTGCCCGAGGACTCCCTCGCCGACGCCGTCTCACGGATCGAGACGATCGCGGCCGACGAGGGCCTGACCGTCCTCGGCTGGCGCGAGGTCCCGGTCGCGCCCCAGCTGCTCGGCGCCACCGCCCGCTCCACGATGCCCGCGTTCCGGCAGATCTTCGTCGCCGACGGCACGAGCACCGGCATCGACCTCGACCGCAAGGCGTTCGTGCTGCGCAAGCGCGCCGAGCGCGAGGCCGGCGTGTACTTCCCGTCGCTGTCCGCGCGGACGATCGTCTACAAGGGCATGCTGACCACCGGCCAGCTCGAGCCCTTCTTCCCGGACCTGTCCGACCGCCGCTTCGCCTCCGCGATCGCGCTCGTGCACTCCCGGTTCTCCACGAACACCTTCCCGTCGTGGCCGCTCGCCCACCCGTACCGCTTCGTCGCGCACAACGGTGAGATCAACACCGTCAAGGGCAACCGCAACTGGATGGTCGCCCGCGAGTCGCAGCTCGTCTCCGACCTGTTCGGCGACCGCGACCTCGAGCGGATCTTCCCGATCTGCACGCCCGACGCCTCCGACTCCGCGTCCTTCGACGAGGTGCTGGAACTGCTGCACCTCGGCGGGCGTTCGCTGCCGCACTCCGTGCTGATGATGATTCCGGAGGCGTGGGAGAACCACGACTCCATGGACCCGGCCCGGCGCGCCTTCTACCAGTTCCACTCCACGATGATGGAGCCCTGGGACGGCCCCGCCTGCGTCACCTTCACCGACGGCACCCAGGTCGGCGCGGTCCTCGACCGCAACGGCCTGCGCCCCGGCCGCTACTGGGTCACCGACGACGGCCTCGTCGTCCTCGGCTCCGAGGTCGGCGTCCTCGACATCGACCCCGCGAAGGTCGTCCGCAAGGGCCGTCTCCAGCCCGGCCGGATGTTCCTCGTGGACACCGCCGAGCACCGCATCATCGAGGACGACGAGATCAAGGCGCAGCTCGCCGCCGAGAAGCCCTACGCCGAGTGGCTCGAGACCGGCGAGATCGAGCTGAGCGACCTGCCCGAGCGCGAGCACATCGTGCACACGCACGCCTCGGTCACCCGCCGCCAGCAGACCTTCGGCTACACCGAGGAGGAGCTGCGGGTCATCCTCGCGCCGATGGCCAAGGCCGGTGCCGAGCCGATCGGTTCGATGGGCACCGACTCGCCGATCGCCGCGCTCTCGGACCGCCCGCGACTGCTCTTCGACTACTTCACGCAGCTGTTCGCGCAGGTCACCAACCCGCCGCTGGACGCCATCCGCGAGGAGCTGGTCACCTCCCTGCGCAGCTCGCTCGGCCCGCAGGGCAACCTGCTGGAGCCCACGGCCGCCTCCTGCCGCTCCGTCGTGCTGCCGTTCCCGGTCATCGACAACGACGAGCTGGCCAAGCTCATCCACATCAACGCCGACGGCGACATGCCCGGCTTCAAGGCCGCCACGCTGTCCGGCCTGTACCGGGTGCACGGCGGCGGCGACGCGCTGGCCGCCCGCATCGACGAGATCTGTGCCGAGGCCGACGCCGCCATCGAGAACGGCGCCCGCCTGATCGTCCTGTCGGACCGCCACTCCGACGCCGAGCACGCGCCGATCCCGTCGCTGCTGCTCACCGCGGCCGTCCACCACCACCTCATCCGCACCAAGCAGCGCACCCAGGTGGGCCTGCTGGTCGAGGCCGGCGACGTCCGCGAGGTCCACCACGTGGCCCTCCTCATCGGCTACGGCGCCGCCGCGGTCAACCCGTACCTGGCGATGGAGTCCGTCGAGGACCTGGTCCGCGCAGGGACGTTCCTGCCGGGCATGGAGCCCGAGCAGGCCATCCGCAACCTGATCTACGCCCTCGGCAAGGGCGTCCTGAAGGTCATGTCCAAGATGGGCATCTCGACCGTCGCCTCCTACCGCGGCGCCCAGGTCTTCGAGGCCGTCGGCCTCGACGACGCGTTCGTCGAGAAGTACTTCAACGGCACCACCACCAAGATCGGCGGCGTCGGCATCGACGTCGTCGCCAAGGAGGTCGCCGCCCGGCACGCCAAGGCGTACCCCGCCTCCGGCATCGCGCCCGCGCACCGCGCGCTCGACATCGGCGGCGAGTACCAGTGGCGCCGCGAGGGCGAGCCGCACCTGTTCGACCCGGAGACGGTCTTCCGCCTCCAGCACTCCACGCGCACCGGCCGCTACGACATCTTCAAGAAGTACACCGACCGCGTGAACGAGCAGTCCGAGCGCCTGATGACGCTGCGCGGCCTGTTCGGCTTCAAGTCGGACCGGAAGCCGATCCCGGTCGAGGAGGTCGAGCCGGCCTCCGAGATCGTCAAGCGGTTCTCCACCGGCGCCATGTCGTACGGCTCCATCTCGAAGGAGGCGCACGAGACCCTCGCCATCGCCATGAACCAGCTGGGCGGCAAGTCCAACACCGGTGAGGGCGGCGAGGACCCGGAGCGCCTGTACGACCCGGCGCGGCGTTCGTCGATCAAGCAGGTCGCCTCCGGCCGCTTCGGCGTGACGAGCGAGTACCTGGTCAACTCCGACGACATCCAGATCAAGATGGCCCAGGGCGCCAAGCCCGGCGAGGGCGGCCAGCTGCCCGGCCACAAGGTCTACCCGTGGGTCGCCAAGACGCGTCACTCGACGCCGGGCGTCGGCCTGATCTCGCCGCCGCCGCACCACGACATCTACTCCATCGAGGACCTGGCCCAGCTGATCCACGACCTGAAGAACGCGAACCCGCAGGCGCGGATCCACGTGAAGCTGGTCTCCGAGGTCGGGGTCGGCACGGTCGCCGCGGGTGTCTCCAAGGCGCACGCGGACGTCGTGCTCATCTCCGGCCACGACGGCGGCACCGGCGCCTCCCCGCTCACCTCGCTCAAGCACGCGGGCGGCCCCTGGGAGCTCGGCCTCGCCGAGACCCAGCAGACGCTGCTGCTCAACGGCCTGCGCGACCGCATCGTCGTGCAGACCGACGGCCAGCTGAAGACCGGCCGCGACGTCGTCATCGCCGCGCTGCTCGGCGCCGAGGAGTTCGGCTTCGCGACCGCGCCGCTCGTCGTCTCCGGCTGCGTCATGATGCGTGTCTGCCACCTGGACACCTGCCCGGTCGGCATCGCCACCCAGAACCCGACCCTCAGGGACCGGTTCTCCGGCAAGGCCGAATACGTCGTGAACTTCTTCCGGTTCATCGCCGAAGAGGTCCGCGAGATCCTCGCCGAGCTGGGCTTCCGCTCCATCGAGGAGGCCGTCGGCCACGCCGAGACGCTCGACGTGACCCGTGCGGTCGACCACTGGAAGGCCCAGGGCCTGGACCTGGCTCCGCTGTTCCACGTGCCCGAGCTGCCCGAGGGCGCCGTGCGCCACCAGGTGATCGCGCAGGACCACGGCCTGGAGAAGGCGCTCGACAACGAGCTGATCAAGCTCGCCGCCGACGCCCTGGCCGCCGACTCCGCCACCGACGCGGCGCCGGTGCGCGCCCAGGTCGCCATCCGCAACATCAACCGCACGGTCGGCACCATGCTCGGCCACGAGGTGACGAAGAAGTTTGGCGGCGCGGGCCTGCCCGACGACACCATCGACATCACCTTCACCGGCTCCGCCGGCCAGTCCTTCGGCGCCTTCGTCCCGCGCGGTGTCACGCTGCGCCTGGAGGGCGACGCCAACGACTACGTCGGCAAGGGCCTGTCGGGCGGCCGGATCGTGGTCCGCCCGGACCGCGGCGCCGACCACCTCGCCGAGTACAGCGTCATCGCGGGCAACACCCTCGCGTACGGCGCGACCGGCGGCGAGATGTTCCTGCGCGGCAAGGTCGGCGAGCGGTTCTGCGTCCGCAACTCCGGCGCGCTGGTCGTCTCCGAGGGCGTGGGCGACCACGGCTGCGAGTACATGACCGGCGGTCACGCGGTCGTCCTCGGCGAGACGGGCCGCAACTTCGCGGCCGGCATGTCGGGCGGCGTCGCGTACGTCGTCGACCTCGACCGGGACAACGTCAACGCCGGCAACCTGGACGCCGTCCATGAGCTGGACGAGGCCGACAAGCAGTGGCTGCACGACGTGGTCCGCCGGCACCAGGAGGAGACGGGCTCGACCGTCGCCGAGAAGCTGCTCGCCGAGTGGGACACCGCGGTGGAGCGCTTCAGCAAGATCATCCCCAGCACGTACAAGGCAGTGCTCGCCGCCAAGGACGCCGCCGAGCTCGCCGGTCTCTCCGAGTCCGAGACCCACGAGAAGATGATGGAGGCGGCGATCAATGGCTGATCCGAAGGGCTTTCTGAACCACGGCCGTGAGGTCGCCAAGACCCGTCCCGTCGAGGAGCGCGTCAAGGACTGGAACGAGGTCTACGTCCCCGGCTCCCTGCTGCCGATCATCAGCAAGCAGGCCGGCCGCTGCATGGACTGCGGCATCCCGTTCTGCCACAACGGCTGTCCCCTCGGGAACCTGATCCCGGAGTGGAACGACTACGCCTACCGCGAGGACTGGGGCGCCGCCTCCGAGCGGCTGCACGCCACGAACAACTTCCCGGAGTTCACCGGCCGCCTGTGCCCGGCCCCGTGCGAGTCGGCGTGCGTGCTCGGCATCAACCAGCCCGCGGTCACCATCAAGAACGTCGAGGTCTCGATCATCGACAAGGCGTGGGAGACCGGGGACGTCGCCCCGCAGATCCCCGAGCGCCTGTCCGGCAAGACCGTCGCCGTCGTCGGCTCCGGCCCCGCCGGTCTGGCCGCCGCGCAGCAGCTGACCCGGGCCGGCCACACGGTCGCCGTCTACGAGCGCGCGGACCGCGTCGGAGGTCTCCTGCGGTACGGCATCCCCGAGTTCAAGATGGAGAAGCGGCACATCAACCGCCGTATCGAGCAGATGCGCGCGGAGGGCACCAAGTTCCGCACCGGCGTCGAGATCGGCCGCGACATGCCGGCGACCGCGCTGCGCAAGCGGTACGACGCCGTGGTCCTGGCCGTCGGTGCCACCACCGCGCGCGACCTGCCGGTGCCCGGCCGCGAGCTCAAGGGCATCCACCAGGCCATGGAGTACCTGCCGCTGGCCAACAAGGTGCAGGAGGGCGACTTCGTGGCGCCCCCGATCTCGGCCGAGGGCAAGCACGTCGTGGTCATCGGCGGCGGCGACACCGGCGCCGACTGCGTGGGCACCGCCCACCGCCAGGGCGCGGCGTCCGTCACGCAGCTGGAGATCATGCCGCGTCCGGGCGACGACCGGGACCCGGTCTCGCAGCCGTGGCCGACCTTCCCGATGCTCTACAAGGTCACCTCGGCGCACGAGGAGGGCGGCGAGCGGGTCTACTCCGTCTCCACCACCCACTTCGAGGGCGACGAGGACGGCAATGTCCAGTGGCTGCACCTGACCGAGGTCGAGTTCGTCGACGGCAGGCTCACCCCGAAGCCGGGCACGGAGCGCAAGATCCCCGCCCAGCTGGTCACGCTGGCGATGGGCTTCACGGGCACCGACCGCGAGAACGGCCTCGTGGAGCAGTTCGGGCTGGAGCTCGACGAGCGCGGCAACATCGCCCGCGACGCCGAGTACCAGACCAACGTGCCGGGCGTGTTCGTCGCCGGTGACGCCGGCCGCGGCCAGTCCCTCATCGTGTGGGCGATCGCGGAGGGCCGCTCGGCCGCCCGCGGCGTCGACCGCTTCCTGACCGGCGCCAGCGAGCTGCCGGCCCCGATCCGTCCGACGGACCGCGCCCTCACGGTGTGATCCGCCGGATGACAAAGGTGACCTGACGGTCATTCATATGCGTCCCGTACAAAGGCGTACGGAACACTGACGGCGCCTGCCTACCTGTCCCCGACCGGACGACCTGGCAGGCGCCGCCGCATGTCCAGTGGCGCCCGCGCGTCCCCGTGACGCTCAGGGAATGCGGTACGACTCCCCGTACACCGACCACGTCAGCGGCGTGCTCAGCTTCAGGTTGCCCTCGCGCAGGAAGCGGCGCTGGGCCGTGTCCACGCGGGAGGTGTCGGCGCCCGGCTCCTTCGCCAGCATGGCGGCCCGGCGCACGTCGAGGAACGCCTCCAGGAACGCCTTCTCACCGCCGCCCTCGCCGGGCGTCTTCGCCTTGCGCATGGCCTGCTCGCGCATGCCGTAGAAGCCGTCGGGGCCGGCGTCCGGCCCGTGGAAGACCATCGCGTCGTAGTACACGAACTGGCCGAGCGTGCCGAGGCCGTCGAGCTTGGCCATGCGCACCGCCGGGTCGAAGTAGACCCGGTCGCGCTCCGCCTCCTGGGCCGCCCGGAACTCCGGCTTCTCCGACTCGGCCTTCCAGGCGGCCGTGAAGCCGGGGTCGAGGCCCTCGTGGGAGTCCGTGCCGTCGACCTCGCGCAGCGCCGGCAGGAACGGGGCGAGGCCGTTGTCCGGGTACTTCTCCGTGTAGCGCTCGACGAGGGCCAGCAGGTCGTGGGTGCCGGTGCAGAAGCCGACGATGCCCGCCGTGTAGCCGACGCCGTCGCCGAGGTCCTCGATGGCGCCGTAGGTCTCGCGCCAGCGCAGCGTCGAGTTCTCCGCGCTCGCCAGGATCCGCTGGGCGAGCTCCTTCTTCGCCGGGTCGGCCAGGCCCGGCGGCCGGCTCGCGACCAGCGCGTCGTCCTTGGCCCGCTCCGACTCGGCGCGCTCCTTGGCGGCCTCGCGCGCGTTCGGCGCGGCGGAGACGGCCGGGCCGTTCGCCGTGGCGCCGTCGGACTCGCCGGGACCCATCAGGTAGACGGCCGCCGTCGCCACCACGGGGACGGCCGCCAGCCAGAGCACACCGGAACGCTTCACTGGGGAGTACCTCCGCCGGTCAGTACGCCGACCACGTGCGGGCGTGGACTCGGGATCCACGGGTCGGTGGCGAACAAAGTAACGAACAACCGGGGACAAAGGGAAAGCCGGGGGCATTGTGACGTACGCTCGGCAGCCGACCGGGGGTGAGCCGGGTGAGCCGAGGGGGAGCCGGATGGCGGCGATCAGTCTGCGCAAGGTGGAGGAGACCGCGCCCGTGCTGGTCGCCCCGTACCTCAGCGCCGGGGTGTCCCTGCGCAAGCACGGGCTGGACGGGCTGCGTGCCGCGGTCTACCTCGTCCTCGACTACTCGGGCTCCATGCGGCGGTACTACGACGACGGCAGCGTGCAGGCGCTCGCCGACCGGGTCCTCGGCCTGTCCGCGCACCTGGACGACGACGGCACCGTGCCCGTGGTGTTCTTCTCCACGGACGTCGACGCCGTCACCGACATCTCCCTCGCCGACCACCAGGGGCGCGTCGAGCGGATCGTGGCCGGCCTCGGCCACATGGGGAAGACCAGCTACCACCTGGCGATGGACGCCGTCATCGACCACTACCTCGACAGCGGCGCCACGGAGCCCGCCCTCGTCGTCTTCCAGACCGACGGCGGCCCCATCAGCCGCCCCGCCGCCGAGCGGTACCTGTGCAAGGCGGCGAAGCTCCCCTTCTTCTGGCAGTTCGTGGGCTTCGGCGACCCGGGCAGCAAGCAGTTCGACTTCCTCCGCAAGCTCGACGAACTCCCCGTCCCCGCCAAGCGGATCGTCGACAACGCGGGCTTCTTCCACGCGGGCACCGACCCCCGCGAGGTCTCCGACGCCGAGCTGTACGACCGGCTCGTCGCCGAGTTCCCGACGTGGCTGGCACAGGCCCGCGCCCGGGGCATCGTCGGCCCCTAGGGCGTCTTCGGCGGGCCTACGTGTCGCACTCCAGCACCGTCCGGCACAGCGCGCACCGGGCCCGCACCCGCCCCCGTACCGGAACCCGGATCCGCTGGTGGCACGTGGGACAGGGGAACTGCACCCGCAGCGGGCCGTCACCCTCCGGACTGAAGGAGTAGGGCACGCCGGGCGGGTCCGCGCGGGCATGCGCCTCCCGGGCGTCCCGGGCGTCCTGGGCGTGCCGGCGGTCGCGGGCGTAGCGGCGCCGGCCCGCCCAGCCCGCCGCCGTCAGCGGCGGCTGCCGCGCGTCCCGCCGGGCCAGCTCCAGGCCCTTCGTGTACGCCGTGTACGCCTGCGGGCTGGTGAACCACACCGCGGGGTCCTCGCCGAACAGCACCGCCCGCTTGGCGAGGACGTAGCCGAACTCCTCCGGCGTGAGATAGCCGAGCTTCTGCGAGGACACCGCGTCCTCGCGGAACGCGTCCAGCAGCAGCCACCCCGCGCCGAGGTACGCCGCCGTCGTGTCCGTGAGGATCTCGTTGTCCCGGGTGCCCTCGAAGGACAGCCCGAGGCGGTGCAGGTAGACGTGCGTCACCTCGTGCGCCAGCGCCGCCCCGATGTCCCGGCGGTGGGCGCGGAAGCGGGCGTTCAGCTCGACGAAGTACTCGGGGCCCGCGGCCAGTTCGACGTTCGCCGCGTGCGTCATCTCGCGGAAGCCCACGACCAGCCGGGCGTCCGGCAGGCGGTAGTGCCGCACCAGCTCGCGCGCCACCCGCTGCGCCCCCGGATACAGGTCGTCGGTGTCGCAGAACGCCACGTCCGCCGGGGCCACACTGGCCGCGAACGTCCGGATCGTGTCGTGGGACAACCGCCGGTACAGCGCGGTGATGGAGGCCCGCACCGTCTCCAGGTGCGGGTAACCGTGCTCGACCGGCCCGTCGTTCGCCACGCTCTCACCCCCGAAGACGCCTGGCCCCGCCTCCAACTCTACGGCGGTGTCCGCGACGCCGGCGGTGTCCACGATGCGACCGGCGCGCGGGCCGTTCCCGCCGGGCCGTACGCTGATCCACCATGACCACCAGCAACACCGGCGCCGTCGACCCCGCCGTCCGCGCGGAACTCGACCGGCTGCGCGACAGCATCGACAACATCGACGCGGCCGTCGTCCACATGCTCGCCGAGCGCTTCAAGTGCACCCAGCAGGTCGGCCACCTCAAGGCCGCCCACCGGCTGCCGCCCGCCGACCCCGACCGCGAGGCCCGCCAGATCGCCCGGCTGCGCGCCCTGGCCGAGAGCGCCAAGCTCGACCCCGCCTTCGCCGAGAAGTTCCTGAACTTCATCATCGGCGAGGTCATCCGCCACCACGAGCGCATCGCCGACGACACCGTCAACGGCACCGCCCCCGTGGCCGACTGACGCCCTCCGGGCGTCCTCGGGGAGTGACACGGAGGCCGACACGGGTGCATGCTGCTGTGCACTCCATGTCAGCTGACGAGTACTCCGCGTCAGCCTCGGGCCCAAACTGGTCGCCCACCAGGCCGCCAGGAGGGAGGGACGTCGGGTCATGCCGCCGGATGCCGGAATCCTCATCGTCGACGATCACGAGGACACCCTCTTCGCGCTGGAGAACGCCCTGGCCCCACTCGGCTACCGGCTCACCCGGGCCACCAGCGGCGACGAGGCGCTCAAGCAACTGCTGCGCGGCCGCGTCGGACTGCTCCTGCTGGACGTGCGCATGCCCGGCATCAGCGGACTCGACGTGGTGCGCTACATGCGCCGCCTGGAACAGACCCAGCACATCCCCGTCGTGCTGCTCACCGGCTTCGGCCGGGACCACGCCCTGGCCGCCGCCGCCCACGGCCTCGGCGTCGCCGACCTCGTCACCAAACCCGTCGACCCGGCGGCGCTGCGCACCAAGGTCCGCTACCTGTACGACGCGCACCAGCGCCAGCTCGCCCTCCAGCGCGAGGTGAGCGAACTGCGCGCCCTGCTCGCCGCCCGCCCCGGCCCCGCCGGACGCCTCCCGCGCTCCGTCGCCCGGCCGCACCCCGACACCCGCGTCCCGCTCCAGCTGCCGGCCCGGGACCGCGCGGCCGAAGCGGCCCGGGACCGCGCGGCCGAACCGGGCCTGGGGCGCCCGGCAGAACCGGGTCGGGGGTGTGCGGCCGAACCGGCCCTGGGGCGTGCCGGGGAACTGGAGAAGGACCGGACATAATCCGTGATCCGATCCGCCCCTGTGCCGCGCCCACGCCATCAGGCAGCATGTCGTGCATGTCCGTACTGACGCGCGACGAAGCGCAGACCCGTGCCAGGCTCCTCGACGTCCACCACTACACGGTCGAACTCGACCTGACGACCGGCGACGAGACCTTCGACTCCCGCACCACGATCCGGTTCACCGTCCGCGAGGACGACGCCGGTACGGACACGTTCCTCGAGGTCAAGCCCGCCGAGCTGCGCTCCGTCACCCTCGACGGTCAACCCCTCGACCCGGACACCCTGGACGGCAACCGGCTTCCGCTGAAGAACCTCACGCCCGGCGAGCACGACCTGCGCGTCGACGCGGCCATGCGCTACTCCCGCACCGGCGAGGGCATGCACCGCTTCACCGACCCCTCCGACGGCGAGACCTACGTCTACACGCAGCTGTTCATGGACGACGTGCAGCGCGTCTTCGCCGCCTTCGACCAACCCGACCTGAAGGCCGTGTTCGACCTCGCGGTCAAGGCCCCCGAGGGCTGGACCGTCCTCGCCAACGGCGTCACCGAACACCTCGGCGACGGCCGCTGGCAGGCCGCGCCGACGCCGCTCATCTCCACCTACCTCGTGGCCGTCGCCGCGGGACCCTGGCACTCGGTGCGCACCGAACACCGCGGACTGCCCTTCGGCCTGCACTGCCGCCGCTCACTGGCCCCCCACCTCGACGCGGACGCCGACGAACTCCTCGACATCACCCGGCGGTGCTTCGACCGCTACCACGAGAAGTTCGAGGAGCCCTACCCCTTCGACTCCTACGACCAGGCATTCGTCCCCGAGTTCAACGCCGGCGCCATGGAGAACCCCGGACTGGTCACCTTCCGCGACGAGTTCGTCTACCGCTCCGCCGTCACCGACACCGAGCGCCAGACCCGCGCCATGGTCGTCGCCCACGAGATGGCCCACATGTGGTTCGGCGACCTCGTCACCCTGCGCTGGTGGGACGACATCTGGCTGAACGAGTCCTTCGCCGAGTACATGGGCTACCAGACCCTCACCGAGGCCACCCGCTTCACCGACACCTGGACCGACTTCGGCGTGGTCCGCAAGGCCTGGGGCTACGACGCCGACCAGCGCCCCTCCACCCACCCGGTCGCCCCCGAGGCCGTCGACGACACCGCCGCCGCCCTGCTCAACTTCGACGGCATCTCCTACGCCAAGGGCGCCTCCGCGCTGCGCCAACTCGTCGCCTGGCTCGGCGAGAAGGACTTCCTCGCCGGCATCAACACCCACTTCGCGCGCCACAAGTTCGGCAACGCCACCCTCGCCGACTTCATCGACTCCCTCGCCTCCGGCACCGAACGCGACGTGCACGCCTGGGCCGACGCCTGGCTGCGCACCACCGGCGTCGACACCCTCACCCCGACCGTCACCCCCGCCGAGGGCGGCACGTACACGCTCACCGTCGACCGCACCGGCAGCCGCCCGCACCGCATCGCCGTCGGCCTCTACGACCGCGACCTCACCGACGACGGCCGCCTCGCCCTGCGCAGGCGCCTCGACGCCGACGTGCCGCAGGCGGAGCCCCTGCCCCTCGGCAAGCGCCCCGCGCTGCTCCTGCTCAACGACGGCGACCTCACCTACGCCAAGGTCCGCTTCGACCCCGAGTCCTTCGCGACCGTCCGCGCGGCCCTGTCCGGCCTGCCCGAGCCGCTCACCCGCGCCGTCGTGTGGAACGCCCTGCGCGACGCCGTCCGCGACGGCGAACTGGCGCCCACCGCCTATCTGGAGACCGCCCGCGCCCACCTCCCGCGCGAGACGGACCTCGCCCTCGTGGAGGGCGTGCTCGCCTTCGCCGCCGGCCAGATCGCCGACCGCTACCTGGACCCCGGGCAGCGGCCCGCCGCGCTCGCCACCCTGTCCGAGCTGTGCCGCGACCTCATCCGCCGCACCGAGGACGGCGACCACCCCGGTCTGCGCCTGATCGCCGTGCGCCACCGCATCGACGTCGCCGCCCACCCCGACACCATCGCGGCCTGGCTCGCCGACGGCACGGTGCCCGGCGGCCCGGAACTCGACCCCGAGCTGCGCTGGCGGATCCTCGGCCGGCTCGCCGTCCTCGGCGCCACCGACGAGGCCGCGATCGCCGCCGAGCTGGAACGCGACCCGAGCGCCGCCGGCCAGGAACGCGCCGCGCGCTGCCGCGCCGCGCTGCCCGACGCGGCGGCCAAGAGCCGCGCCTGGGACGCCATGTTCGCCTCCGACGACCTGTCCAACTACCTGTTCACGGCCACCGCGCAGGGCTTCTGGCAGCCCGAACAGGCCGACCTGGTCCGCGCGTACGTGCCGCGCTACTACGAGGACGCCGTGGCCGTCGCCGCCCGCCGGGGCCCGGCCATCGCGGAGGCCGCCGGGCGCTGGGCCTTCCCCGCCCACGCCGTCGACGCGGAGAACCTGCGGCTCGGCGAACAGTGCCTGGCCGAGGGCGAGCCGATCCCGGCACTGCGCCGCAAGCTGGCCGACCAACTCGACGACCTGGGACGGGCCCTGCGGGTGCGGGAGGCGTGACGCGACAGGTCCCGCCCGCGCGACGGCGGGCGGGACCTGGGCGGACCGGACGACAGACGGAGGAGACTAGAACACCGGCGTCCCGGCGCGCGTCAGACGCCAGTCGGTGGACGCGAAGTCCTTCGGGTCCAGCACACCCTTGGCGGTCACCCACTCCGCGATCCGGGTGCGGATCTCCGTCGACTCCGCCCACAGCTCCTTCGCCGACGCCACGTGCGGGAACGCGCCGCCGCCGTTGGCCCGGTAGTTGTTCACCGCGAACACGAACTCCTGCGCGTCCGACAGCGGGGCGCCCCCGTACGTCAGGTTCTTGATCCGCGAACCGGCCGGCTGCGCGATGTCGATGTCGTACGACAGGCCCGACACGTAGTCGTAGTTGTAGTCCGGCCGGCCGCCGGCGTTCGTCAGCCTCGCCACGTCGACCGCCGCGTCCGGCGCGGTCTGCACGAAGTACTCCGCCGAGAACTCCAGGTACGCCCGCAGCTGGGCGCCCGTCATCAGCTTCGCGACCAGCGTGTTGTCGTACACGTACAGACTGGACAGGTCCCGGATCGTCACGTCGCCCGCCGGGATCTCCGACGTCCGCGAGAACGGCGACGCCTGCGCCAGCACCGGCAGCGCCGCGTACTCGGTGCCCGCGAGCGCCTCCCTGACCACGTCCTCCTGGACCTTGGTGATCAGGTCGATGATCGGGGCGTCCTTGTACCGCGCCTCGACCGTCGTCAGCGTCGCCGTGGCGGTGCCGACGACCTGGTTGACGTACTCCACGACCTTCGTGTGCTCGTCGTTCAGCAGCGCGGAGATCTCCGGGTCGTCGGCCACGGTGTTCGCGTTCAGCAGCGACGCGGCGACCTTCTCGACCTGCCAGCGGCCCCTGGCGAACACCAGGTCGATGTCGAACAGCGTCAACCGCTCGGCGTAGCAGAGCGGTTCGGACAGCACGACGGTCCTGCCGGTCTGCTCGTTGACGACCTTCAGCTCCGGGATCTCCACGTGCGCGTGCCCGACCAGGATCGCGTCGATGCCCGGCACCTGCTTCGCCACGTTCGCCGCGGCGTTCTCCACGTGCGGCAGCTGGTCACCGTAGGACGAGGTGCCCGACGAGCCCGAGTGCGCCGACACGACGACCACGTCCGCGCCCATCGAGCGCAGCTTCGGCACCCACTTCGCGGCCTGCTCCTCCAGGCCCGGGAACTCCAGCTTGCCCTGCACGTAGGCCTTGTCCCAGATCGCGATGCCCGGGTTCGTCAGCCCCAGCACCGCCACCTTCACCGGCGGCGCCCCCGGCACCCGGAAGGTCTTCATGAAGTACGGCGGGAAGGCCGGCTTCTGCGTCTTGACGTCCACGGCGTTGGCGCCCAGCAGCGGGAAGTCGCACTGCTCCTCGAACTTCCGCAGCGTCTCGATGCCGTAGTTGAACTCGTGGTTGCCGAGCGCCACCGCGTCGTACCCGATCGCGTTCATCGCCTGCGCCATCGGGTGCACCGGACCGCCCTCGGCGGTGATCGGGTCGACCTTGGCGTAGTAGTACGTCAGCGGCGTGCCCTGGATGGTGTCGCCCGCGTCGAGCAGCAGCGTGTTCTCACGGCCCCGCTCCTCGCGGACCTGGTTCACCAGCGTCGAGACACGGGCCAGGCCCTGCGCGTTGCCCTTGGCGTCCGCGTACTCCGCGTCCTTGAAGTAGTCCCAGTTGAAGACGTGCCCGTGCAGGTCGGTCGTGCCCATCACGGTCAGCGAGTACCGCTTCCCGCCCGGCTTCGCGGCCGTCGCCCCGGCGGCCTGCGCCGCGGGAGCCCCCGCCGTACCCGCCAGCGCCACCCCCGCCCCGGTCACGGCGGACTTCTTCAGGAACTTGCGGCGGTTCAACGGCATGTGGTTCTCCTCGGGGGCAGTGCGACAACGCGCGTAGATTCTGACCCGGACACGACCAGCGGCAACAGGCCCGGCAGGTTTCGATCTGGTGACCACCGCGGGTGCCGGACGGGGTCCGCGACCGGCGAAGGGGTGACAGAGTGGGGCGTATGGCCACTCCTGACAGCCCGTCCGGCGCCGCCACGGCGCCCGCCGTGCCCTACGGCACCCCCGACGCCCCGCGCATCGCCGTGCGCGGCGCCGCCCACCTGGAGGTCGAACCGGAGCTCGCCCGCATCGGCATCACCGTCCAGGCCCACGGCCGCGACCGCCGCGGCACCCTGGAGGACCTCACCCGCCGCAACGCCGCCGCCCTGGACCTCGTCAAGTCCTACGGCGACGCGGTGGAACGCCTGGAGACCGGCGCGTTCAGCATCACGCCCGAACTCGCCAAACACGGGCGCGGCGAGCGCGTCCGCACCTACCACGGCACCGTCCGTCTCGTCGCGGAGCTCACCGACTTCACCAGCCTCGGCGAGCTCACCACCCGCCTCGCCGACCTGGAGCTCACCCATGTCGACGGACCGTGGTGGTCCCTGCGGCACGACTCGCCGGCCCACCGCCAGGCCCGCCGGCAGGCCGTGCGCGAGGCGGTGCAGCGCGCCCGCGAGTACGCCGAGGCGCTCGGCACGACCCTCACCGCGCTGGTCGAACTCGCCGACACCGGCGCCGAACAGGCCCTCGCCCACCCGTCGCCGCCCGGCCGCGCCCGGTCCATGTCGTACGCGGGGGCCGCGCAGGAGGCGGCGCCCCTGGACCTCGAACCGCAGCGCCAGCACGTGCGCGCCGAGGTCAACGCCCGGTTCACGATGGCACCGCCGAGCCTCTGAAGGGCCTCGCGGGGCGCCGTAATCGGGAACTCGCCCATTCCGGCAATTCCCCGCGCGAATGTCCGAATACGAAGGCCGACTTCACGCGCCGGGGGGCGGTGGGAAGGCGCCGGGAAGGCGGCCGGAATGCTCATCGGAGCACTCCGGCGCACAATTCAACACTTGTCAATAACCCTTCACCCAAAGCTCGTTGAGTAGTCATGGACCGCCAATGGTCTACCGGTCGGTAAGGCCTAGGCTCGATTTCATGCGTCGAGCAAAGATCGTCTGTACCCTGGGCCCCGCCACCGACTCGTACGACCAGATCAAGGCACTCGTCGAGGCCGGAATGGACGTCGCCCGCCTCAACCTCAGCCACGGCGGCCACGCCGAGCACGAGGAGCGCTACCGGCGGGTCCGCAAGGCCGCCGACGAGTGCGGCCGCAGCGTCGGTGTCCTCGCCGACCTTCAGGGCCCGAAGATCCGACTGGGCCGCTTCGCCGAGGGACCGGTACTGCTCGAACGCGGCGACACCTTCACCATCACCGTCGAAGAGGGCGCCGAGGGCGACCGCCACGGCTGCGGCACCACCTACCGGGGCCTCGCCGGCGACGTCGCCCCCGGCGAACGCGTCCTCGTCGACGACGGCAAGGTGTGCCTGGAGGTCTCCGGCGTCGACGGCCCCCGCGTGCGCACCACCGTGGTCGAGGGCGGCGTGGTCTCCGACCACAAGGGCCTCAACCTGCCCGGCGTCGCGGTGTCCGTGCCCGCCCTCTCCGGCAAGGACGAGGCCGACCTGCGCTGGGCGCTGCGCACCGGCTGCGACGTCGTCGCGCTGTCCTTCGTGCGCAGCGGGCGCGACATCGAGGACGTCCACCGGATCATGGACGAGGAGGGGCGCCGCCTCCCGGTCATCGCCAAGGTGGAGAAGCCGCAGGCGGTCGAGAACATCGAGGAGATCGTCGCCGCCTTCGACGGCATCATGGTGGCCCGCGGCGACCTCGGGGTCGAAATGCCCCTGGAGCAGGTGCCGATCGTCCAGAAGCGCGCGGTCAAACTGGCGAAGCGGAACGCCAAGCCGGTCATCGTCGCCACCCAGATGCTCGACTCGATGATCGACAACTCCCGCCCCACGCGGGCCGAGGCGAGCGACGTGGCGAACGCCGTGCTCGACGGCGCGGACGCGGTGATGCTGTCCGGCGAGACCAGCGTCGGCAAGCACGTCGTGGAGACGGTGCGCACCATGGCCCGGATCGTCGAGGCCGCCGAGGAGGACATGCTCGCGACGGGCCTCGTGCCGCTGACCGAGCGCAGCAAGCCCCGCACGCAGGCCGGCGCGGTGGCCCGCGCCGCGGCCGAGATGGGCGACTTCCTCGGCGCGAAGTTCCTGGTGGCCTTCACCCAGTCCGGCGACACCGCCCGCCGGCTGTCCCGCTACCGTTCGCCGATCCCGGTCCTCGCCTTCACCCCCGACCCGGCGACCCGCTCCCAACTCAGCCTCACCTGGGGCGTGGAGACGTTCCTCGGCCCGCACGTGGACTCCACCGACGCCATGGTCGCCCAGGTCGACGAATTGCTGCTGAAGCACGGCCGCTGCCAGAAGGGCGACAGGGTCGTCATCACGGCGGGTTCACCGCCCGGCGTTCCCGGCTCGACGAATCTCGTCCACGTGCACCACATGGGCGAGCGCGGCGGGTCCGAATAGGAGGCGAAAAGAAATGGGGCCCCTCGTCAGGAGGGGCCCTCTGCGCCGTCTCCGCCCATTGTGCGGTGACCTTGGAATCGCAGGAAAAGTGCCCCGGGTCGGACTCGAACCGACACTGTACGGGTTTTGAATCCGTTGCCTGCTGCCAATTGGGCTACCGGGGCTCGAAGAATCCAAGGTTTCCCCTGACCCTCCGCGCGTCCACCTTACCGTAGCTAGGTAGGCTCTTGTCAGCAGTACCCCTGCCCCGAACGAGGAGCCCCCGTGACCGCCGAGTCGCCCCAGCCCGTAGACGTGCCCGACGACGACAAGTCGCACGTTCCTCCGGTGACGACCCGAGTCGTCATCGCAGAGGACGAGGCCCTGATCCGGCTCGATCTGAAAGAGATGCTCGAAGAAGAGGGGTACACCGTCGTCGCCGAGGCCGGTGACGGCGAGCAGGCCGTCGAACTCGCCCGCGAGCACAAGCCGGACCTCGTGATCCTCGACGTGAAGATGCCCAAGCTCGACGGCATCTCCGCGGCCGAGAAGATCACCGAGGAGTCCATCGCACCGGTCCTCATGCTCACCGCCTTCTCGCAGCGCGACCTCGTGGAGCGCGCGCGGGACGCCGGGGCCATGGCGTACCTGGTGAAGCCGTTCAGCAAGAGCGACGTCGTCCCGGCGATCGAGATGGCCGTCTCCCGCTACACGCAGTTGAAGGAGCTGGAGAAGGAGGTCGCCGACCTCTCCCAGCGGCTGGAGACCCGCAAGCTGGTCGACCGCGCGAAGTCGATCCTGCAGACCGAGTACGGCCTGACGGAGCCGGCGGCGTTCCGCTGGATCCAGAAGACGTCGATGGACCGCCGGATGTCGATGCAGCAGGTCGCCGAGGCGGTCATCCAGGACAGCGAGGAGAAGAAGTCCTCCAAGTCCGGCGACTGACGCCCACCGGCACGAACGCACGCGACGCGGCCCGCGCCCCCGGTTTCCCGGGGAGCGCGGGCCGCGTCGTCGTGCGGGCGGGGGCTCAGTCCTCGCCGAGGTACGCCTTGCGCACCGACTCGTCGTGCAGCAGGTCCTGCCCGGTGCCGGACAGCACGATGCTGCCGACCTCCATGACGTGGCCCTGGTCGGCGAGCGACAGGGCGGCCTGGGCGTTCTGCTCGACCAGCAGGATCGTCGTGCCCTGGGCCTTCAGCTCGGCGATCGTCGACATGATCTTCTGCATCATGATCGGCGACAGGCCCATCGACGGCTCGTCCAGCATCAGCAGCTTCGGCTGGGACATGAGCGCACGGCCCATGGCCAGCATCTGCTGCTCACCGCCGGAGAGGGTGCCCGCGGCCTGCTTCCTGCGCTCCCCGAGGATGGGGAACAGGTCGTAGGCGCGCTGGATGTCCCGCTCGATGCCCGGCTTGTCGTTGCGCAGGAAGGCACCGAGGCGCAGGTTGTCCTCGATGGTCATGCGCGGGAAGATGTGCCGCCCCTCGGGGGAGTGGGCGAGGCCCAGCGACACGATCTCGTGCGCGGGGAACTTCTTCAGCGACTTGCCGTTGAACCGGATCTGGCCGCCGACCGGCTTGAGCAGACCGGACAGCGTGCGCAGGGTCGTCGTCTTGCCGGCGCCGTTGGTGCCGATGAGGGTGACGACCTGGCCGGCCTCGACGGTGAAGGAGATGCCCTTGACGGCCTCGATCTTGCCGTAGGCGACTCGCAGGTCCTCGACTTCGAGCAGTGCGGTCATCGGTCGTTCTCCTTGCCGGGCGCGTCCGAGTTGTTGTCGGCGTTGGCCTCGGCGGCCTCGACCTCGGCGACCTCCTCGTCGCCGGGGGCGTCCTCGAAGGGCTCGCCGAGGTAGGCGGCGACGACGCGCTCGTCGCCCTGCACGGTCGCCGAGTCGCCCTCCACCAGCTTCTCGCCCTGGACGAGGACGGCGACGCGGTCGCAGAGGTTGAAGATGAACCGCATGTCGTGCTCGATGACGAGCACGGCGATGCCCTGGTCCCGGATGGCGAAGACGAGTTCCTCGGTGGCCCGCGTCTCCTGCGGGTTCATGCCGGCCGTCGGCTCGTCCAGCAGCAGCAGGCCGGGCTCGCTGGCCAGCGCGCGGGCGATCTCCAGCTTGCGCTGCTCGCCGTAGGGCAGGTTGCGGGCGAGGTGTTCGGCCTTGTCGGCCAGGCCCACGAAGTCCAGCAGCTCCATGGCGCGGGCGCGCGAGGCCGCCTCGGCCTTGTGGAAGCCGGGACCGCGCAGCAGGGCGGACCAGAGGCCCTCCTTGGTGCGGGTGTGGCGGCCGACCAGCACGTTCTCCAGGACCGTCATGTTCGCGAACAGCCGGATGTTCTGGAAGGTGCGGGCGATGCCGGCCGCGGTGACCTTGAACGACTTGGGCGGCAGGACGTTGCCCTTGTAGCGGACCTCGCCCTCGGTGGGGATGTAGAGGCCCGTCAGGCAGTTGAAGAAGGTCGTCTTGCCGGCGCCGTTGGGTCCGATGAGGCCGACGATCTCACCGCTGTTGACGGTGAGGTCGACGTTCCGTACGGCGGTGAGGCCGCCGAAGCGCATCGTGACGCCGCGGGCGTCGAGCACGGTCTCGCCGGGCGTGACGCCGGGGGCGGCGCCCTTGGTGGTGGTGTCGGTAGTCATCGTGGTCAGGCCCCTGCCTTGCTGAGGACTGCGGGCGCTTCGGCATCTTCGTGGAACTCGAGCTGGCGGCGCCGGTTCGGGATGAGACCTTCCGGACGGAAGCGCATCAGCAGCACGAGCGCGAGTCCGAAGGCGAACAGCTGGTAGTCGCCGAGGAACTGGAGCTTGGCGGGGATCAGGTAGAGCAGCGAGGCGCCGACCAGCGGGCCCAGGATGGTCCCCATGCCGCCGAGGACGACCGCCGCCAGCAGGAACGCCGAGTTGGGCGGCACCACGTGGGCGAACTGGTACTGCTCCGGCGTCACCGTGTAGGTGACGTGCGCCTGCACGGTGCCCGCGAGACCGGCCAGGGCCGCGCCCAGCGCGAACGCGATGAGCTTGACCCGGAAGCCGTTGATGCCCATGGCGAGCGCCGCGGTCTCGTCCTCGCGGATGGCGACCCAGGCGCGGCCGATCCGGGAGTCGCTGCTGCGCCGGAAGACGACGACCACGATCAGCGTGACCAGCAGCATCAGCAGGAAGTAGTTCGCGAACCGGGCGATGGTGAACCCGGCGATGGTGTGTTCCTGCCCGAAGTCGAACCCGAGGATGTTGAGGTTCGGGATCGACGAGATGCCGTTGGAGCCGTTGGTGATGTCGGGTCCGGAGGTGCCGTCCATGTTGAGGACGGTGATCCGGAAGATCTCACCGAAGCCCAGGGTGACGATCGCCAGGTAGTCGCCGCGCAGGCGGAGGGTCGGGGCGCCGATGATGACGCCGAAGACCATGGCGACGGCCGCGCCGACCAGGGCCGAGGCCCAGAACGGCAGGTGCAGGTCGAACGGCGAGGACGGGGAGCCGGAGACCATGGCCGCGGTGTAGGCGCCGACACCGAGGAAGGCGACGTAACCGAGGTCGAGGAGGCCGGCGAGACCGACGACGATGTTCAGGCCCAGGGCGACCGTGGCGAAGATCAGGATGTAGACGCCGATGGTCGCGTACTGGTCGTCGGACTGGGTGAACGGGAAGGCGACGGCGGCGACGAACGCGCCGGCCATGGTGACGACGCGGTGCTTGGCCGTGATCGCGGAGACGCGCTTCACGAGACCGGCCTTGGCGACGGCCGCGAAGGAGAACCCGGCGATGATCAGGAAGCCGATGAACAGCTCGTCGTACTCGGTGCCGATGCCGTACGTGAAGACGGTCAGACCGATGGCGAGGACCACGACGATGACCAGGATCTCGGCGTACGAGGGCAGGGTCACCGCGGGCTTGGCGGGGGTGCCGCCGGCGAAGGCCTCGCGGACGACGGCGAGCCGGGAGCGCACGTTGTGGCGGAAGAGCTCCCACCCGGTGTCGTCCGGGTCGATCGGCTCGGGCTCCGGCCAGGTGAACGGCAGGGCGAGCGCGCCGACGAGCGCCACCAGGGTGGCGGCGGCGACGACGTAGCCGCCGGGCTCCAGGTTGACGACGCCGCCGAGCTTGGTGCTGATGGCGATGATCGTGAACCAGGCGGTGGCGAAGGTGCCGAGCGCGGCCGTCTTGAGGGCGCCGTCGGCGCCGCCCGGCGTCAGCCAGCGCAGGCCCTTCACGCCGTACGAGGACAGGCCCAACAGGGCCGTCAGGGCGCCGCCGATGAGGACGAGGACCTGGAGGCCGCCCGGGTAGCCGTAGACCGTGAGGTTGCCGGGGAAGGCGGCGGTCCAGGTCCAGGCGAGGAACGTGGAGATCACGGTGAGCACGCCGCCGCCGGTGGCGAGGGCGCGGCCGAGGTTCTCGGGCAGTCCGATGAGTCCCCTGGGGCCGCCGTCGGCCGGGGAGCTGGGGGACTTGGGTGCGGTGGTCTGTGTGGTCATCGGTGTCACGCCCTGTCCGCGACTCGCTCGCCGAGCAGGCCCTGCGGCCTGAACAGGAGCACGAGGATGAGGAGTACGAAGGCCCAGACGTCGGCCCAGGACTGGCTGCCGAACTGGTCCATCCCGGGGATGTCGGAGATGTAGGCGGTGGACAGGGACTCGGCGATGCCGAGGACCACGCCACCGAGCATGGCTCCGTAGATGTTGCCGATGCCGCCGAGGACGGCCGCGGTGAAGGCCTTCAGGCCGAGGATGAAGCCCATCCGGAAGTCGATCTGGCCGTACTTGAGGCCGTAGGCGACACCGCCGACGGCGGCGAAGACGGCGCCGAGGGCGAACGCGATCACGATGATGCGGTCGGTGTTGACGCCCATGAGCTTGGCGGTGTCCGGGTCCTGCGCGGTGGCCTGCATGCCGCGACCGGTGCGGGTGCGCATCACGAAGTACGCGAGGATCGCCATGCTGACGGGAGCGGCGATCAGCAGGAACACGTCACCCGTCTGGATGGTGACGTCACCGATGTGGAAGGGACCGCCGGGGATGCTGGGGAAGGTGCGCGCGGACTTGGCCTCGGGGTACCAGGCCCACACCGCCTGCTGGAGGGCCAGGGAGAGGCCGATGGCGGTGATGAGCGGCGCGAGGCGGGGGGCGGTGCGCAGGGGCCGGTAGGCGAACCGTTCCGCTCCCACGGCGACCAGCGAGGCGACCAGCATGGCGCCGATGAGCATGAGCGGCAGGGCGATCCACATGGAGGTACCGCCCGGCAGGACGTACACGTAGACCGTGAGCGCGCCGAAGGCTCCGGTCATGAAGATCTCGCCGTGGGCGAAGTTGATGAGCTGGACAATGCCGTAGACCATTGTGTAGCCGATAGCGACCAGCCCGTACATGGATCCCAGTAGCAGGCCGTTGACCAGCTGCTGCGGCAGTTCGTTCACCGCATGTCCTCCGAGACGTTCGGAAAAAGTTCGACGGATGGGGCCGGATGCGAGTCCGCGCGGGGCGCCTGTGGTGCGGCGCCTCGCGCGGCTCGTCTGTGGTGCGGGCTGGATCAGCCGGTGTAGGTGCCGGACTTCACCGGCTTCCAGGCACCGTTCTCCACGGCGTACACGGTGAGCTGCTTGTTCGTGGCGTCACCGAACTCGTCGAAGGAGACCTTGCCGGTCACACCGTCGAAGGAGACGTTCTGCATCGCGGCGGTGACCTTCGCGCGGGCGTCGTCCGGCAGCTTGCCGTCGTTGTCGTCGACGACCGCCTTCACGGCCTCGATGATCGCCCACGCGGAGTCGTAGGAGTAACCGCCGTAGGCCTCGTAGGCCTCCTTGTAGCCCTCGGCCTTGTAGTTCGCGACGAACTCCTTGGCGGACGGCAGGTCCTCGACCGGCGCGCCGACCGAGGTGGCGAGGTCGCCGGTGCCGCTGGCGCCGGCCAGCTTGATGAAGTCGGCGCTGTAGATGCCGTCACCGCCGACCAGCGGGATCTTGGCGCCGGCGGCCTTGATCTGCTTGCTGAGCGGGCCGGCCTGCGGGTACTCGCCGCCGTAGTAGACGACGTCCGCGCCCGAGTTCTTCACCTTGGTCGCGACCGCGGAGAAGTCCTTGGTGTCGGGGTTGATGTGCTCGGTGCCCACGACCTTGCCGCCGAGCTTCTTGAACTCCTCGGTGAAGGTGGCGGCCAGACCGGCGCCGTAGGTCTTCTTGTCGTCGATGACGAAGACCTTGCGCTTCTTGGAGTCGTTGTACAGGTACTGCGCGGCGAACGGGCCCTGGATGGCGTCCGTGGTCGCGGTGCGGAAGTACGACTTGTACGGGCGGACCTGCTTCGTCTGCCAGTCGGCACCCTGGCTGAGGGCCGGGTTGGTGTTGGCCGGCGACACCTGGACCAGTTTGGCGTCGTCGAAGACCTTCTGCATGGACTCGGCGACGGAGGAGTTCAGCGGGCCGACGACGCCGAGGACGTCCTTGTTGGCCTGGAGCTTGGTGGCGTTCTGCTGGCCGGAGGACGGCTGCGCCTGGTCGTCGAGCGCCTGGATCTTGAAGGTGACGCCCTCGACGAACTTCTCCTTGTTGGCGATCTTCGTCGCGAGGTCCACCGAGTTCTTGATACCGAGGCCCAGCGCGGACAGGTCGCCGGTCAGCGGGGCGTCGACGCCGATGACGACAGTGGTGCCGCCGCCGGAGTCCGAGCCGCCGCCGTCGTCGTCGCGCGAGCCGCAGGCGGTGAGTGTGAGTGCTCCCGCCGCCAGCGCGGCGGTGATGGCGATGAGCGAACGTTGACGCACGATCAGTCCTTTCCCCTGGCAGCCGCTTCCCGGTGGAAACGGCCGAGTCGAGCGCTGGGCGGAAGTGAGAATCCGGCGGCGCGGTGACTGGGCGTGACTCTAAGCGTGTGAGGGGAACGTGGAGGAGTGTCTGCGCCATGCTGTGACGCTCTTGTTATGACACGAGGTAATGCAGAGCGGTACTGAGCGGGTGGAACGGATGAATACGGGCTGATTCGTGCCGTCCACATTGTGAGAACTCGCAGGACCCGACGCGGTCGTTCAGGCGTGTTCAAGGTTTTGATGATTACACAGAACTGTTGCTGCAGGCTACTTGAAGGGCCTCCGAGAGGTGCCGCGCGTAACGTGGCCCGAGGATGAAACTGTGCACTTGTATTGCGCGTGCATTACGTAGAGTTACGTCCAGGAAAGGGAGTCCGGCGCTCTTCGGGACTTTTCCGCATTCCGTCACTCTCATGGTGATGGCGATCTTGCGGGAGGATCCCGCCTTTGTCCGGAAAGGCGCCCGCGGCGCGGATGTCACGGAAAGGCCCGCGTAGGGCTGGCCGATACGGGTCACGGTGACCGGCGGGCCGGAGGCCACGCCGAGCAGCACCTCGAAGCCGAAGGAGCGCGACCCGTCCGGACCGCGCGGCGCCGCCCGGCCCAGATAGTCGATGTCCACGACCTGCGAGGGGTACGGCGGGGGCGGCGGCGCCTGCGGCCGGGGGCGCGTGGCGTAGAGGTATCCGCCGCCCGCCAGCAGGGCCAGGGTCGTCGCACCGGCGACGACGGCCCGCCGGTGACGCCCGTAGAAGGCCGCTGCACGGCCCCCACGGGGCGCGCGAGGGGCGGGAGGGTCCGGAGTGCCGCGCGTGCCCTCCCCGGGCTCCACAGGGCCGATGCCGCTCACTGCCAGGGCCCGTTCGTGGGGGTTCCGCCGCGGTACAGCTCCGCGCACTCGGCCGGAACCCTGCGCCCGATCAGGGCCTCGGCGGCCGGGGCCCCGGCGCGCCGCCGCTCGGCCCGCGCGGCGTCCACCACCTCGCGCAGGATCTCGTACTGGCCGTTGGACAGGCCCATCGACTGGTAGTCCCCGTAGCTGCCCCCGTCCAGCACCTCGCGCGCCCAGTGCCCGACGATCCGCGCGCACAGCTCCTGCGGGGACGTGGTCCGCGGGGCCGGGGCCGAGCCGGTCCGCGCGGCGCCGCCCTCCGCGGCCGGCCCCGGCGACCCGCAGCCCGCCACCGGCCCGGCGAGCAGCACCACGAGCGCGAGCGCCGCCCCCGGACGGAGAACTCCCGTTGCCATGCACCGACGTTATGGTCTGCGCCGCCGCCCGGACCAGAGGCGGGGCGGCTCACGGCTCACGCGTCGGGCGACGGGGCGGCGTCGCGGCCGGGTCAGCCCGTCGCGCCGACCGGCTCGCCGTCGCCCGGGCGGACGTCCCGCAGCATGCAGGTGAGGCGGGCGGTGCACACCCGGCGCCCCTCCTCGTCACTGATGACGATCTCGTACGTGGCGGTGCTGCGCCCCCGGTGGACCGGCGTCGCCACACCGGTCACCAGCCCGGAGCGCACGCCCCGGTGGTGCGTGCAGTTCAGGTCGACGCCGACGGCGAGCTTGCTGGTGCCGCCGTGCAGCATCGAGCCCACCGAGCCGAGCGTCTCGGCCAGCACCGCCGAGGCGCCGCCGTGCAGCAGCCCGTACGGCTGGGTGTTGCCCTCCACCGGCATCGTCCCGACGACCCGCTCGGGCGACGCCTCCACGATCTGCACGCCCATCCGCGTCCCGAGGTGCCCGGCGGAGAACAGCGCCCGCAGGTCCACGCCCAGCGCGGCGTACTCGTCGACGACCTCCTGCGGGAACTTCACTTGCTGCTGCTCGCCCATGCCAGGCTCCGTTTCGTCTCGGGTCTTCGTCGTGGTCCTCGTCGGCCTCGTCGGATCGGGACCGCATCGCGTCCGCTGAGCAAACGCTCAGTCGGTCGCCGATTGTTCCAGACGGACCACGACGGACTTGCTGGCCGGGGTGTTGCTGGTGTCCGCGGTGGCGTCGAGCGGCACGAGGACGTTCGTCTCCGGGTAGTAGGCCGCCGCGCAGCCGCGCGCCGTCGGGTAGTGCACGACCCGGAAGCCGGGCGCCCGCCGTTCCACGCCGTCCTTCCACTCGCCGACGAGATCCACGTACGAGCCGTCCGCCACCCCCAGTTCCCGCGCGTCGTCCGGATTGACCAGCACCACCCGGCGGCCGCTCCTGATGCCGCGGTAGCGGTCGTCCAGGCCGTAGATCGTGGTGTTGTACTGGTCGTGCGAACGCAGCGTCTGCAGCAGCAGACGGCCCTGAGGCACGCGGGGGAACTCCACCGGCGCCGCGGTGAAGTTGGCCTTGCCGGTGGCCGTCGGGAAACGGCGCTCGTCGCGCGGGCCGTGCGGCAGCACGAAGCCGCCGGGGCGGGCCACGCGCGCGTTGAAGTCCTCGAAGCCGGGGATCACGCGCGCGATGCGGTCCCGGATCGTCGCGTAGTCCTTCTCGAACTCCTCCCACGGCACCCGGCTGTCCGCGCCGAGCACCCGCCGGGCCAGCCGGCACACGATCGCCGGCTCCGACAGCAGATGCGGGCTCGCCGGCTCCAGACGCCCGCGCGAGGCGTGCACCATGCCCATGGAGTCCTCCACGGTCACGAACTGCTCGCCGCCGTCCCGCACATCGCGCTCCGTGCGCCCGAGGGTGGGCAGGATCAGCGCACGCGCGCCCGTGACCACGTGCGAGCGGTTCAGCTTCGTCGACACGTGCACCGTCAGCCGGGCGCGGCGCATCGCCGCCTCGGTGACCTCCGTGTCCGGGGACGCCGACACGAAGTTGCCGCCCATCGCGAAGAACACCTTCGCCTCGCCGTCGCGCAGCGCCCGGATGGCTCGTACGACGTCGTAGCCGTGCTCGCGCGGGGGAGCGAAGCCGAACTCCCTCTCCAGGGCGTCGAGGAACGCCGGGGCCGGACGCTCGAAGATGCCCATCGTGCGGTCGCCCTGCACGTTCGAATGCCCGCGCACCGGGCACACGCCCGCGCCGGGACGGCCGATGTTGCCGCGCAGCAGAAGGAAGTTGACCACCTCGCGGATGGTCGGCACCGAGTGCTTGTGCTGGGTCAGGCCCATCGCCCAGCACACGATCGTCCGCTCCGAGGACAGCACCATGCCGAGCGCCTTCTCGACGTCCTCCCTGCCGAGCCCCGTCGCGGCGAGCATCTCGTCCCAGTCGGCGGCGCGGGCCGCGGCGGCGAACTCCTCGAAGCCGTGGGTGTGTTCGCGCACGAAGACCTCGTCGACAGCGCCCGGGGTCTCCAGGACCAGCTTGTTCAGGAGCCGGAACAGGGCCTGGTCGCCGCCGATGCGGATCTGGAGGAACAGGTCCGTGAGCGCGGCGCCCACCGTGAGGCCCTTGGCGGTCTGCGGGTTCTTGAAGCGCTCCAGGCCCGCCTCCGGCAGCGGGTTGACACTGATGATCCGCGCGCCGTTCGCCTTGGCCTTCTCCAGGGCCGTCAGCATCCTCGGGTGGTTCGTGCCCGGGTTCTGCCCGGCGACGATGATCAGGTCCGCCTTGTGGAGGTCCTCCAGCAGGACGCTGCCCTTGCCGACGCCGATCGTCTCCGACAGGGCCGAACCGGACGACTCGTGGCACATGTTCGAGCAGTCCGGCAGGTTGTTCGTCCCGAGCTCGCGCGCGAACAGCTGGTACAGGAACGCGGCCTCGTTGCTGGTCCGGCCCGAGGTGTAGAAGACCGCCTCGTCGGGGGAGCCGAGCGCCGCGATCTCCTCGGCGACGATGTCGAACGCCCGCTCCCAGGTGACCGGCTCGTAGCGCTCGCCGCCCTCCGGCAGGTACATGGGGTGCGTCAGCCGGCCCTGCTGGCCGAGCCAGTAGCCGCTGCGTCCTGCGAGGTCGGCGACCGGGTGCGCCGCGAAGAACTCCGGCGTGACGCGGCGCAGCGTGGCCTCCTCGGCCACCGCCTTCGCGCCGTTCTCGCAGAACTCCGCCGCCGACCGGTGCTCCGGCTCCGGCCAGGCGCAGCCGGGGCAGTCGAAGCCGTCCTTCTGGTTGACCTTCAGCAGCGTCAGCGCCGTGCGCTTGGCGCCCATCTGCTGCTGCGCCATGCGCAGGCCGTGCCCGATCGCGGGGAGACCGACCGCCACGTGCTTCGGCTCCGCGACCTGCGGCGCGTCCTGGACCGGATCGCTCTTGGGCGGCTTGGTGGCCATCGCACGCTCCCCTTCGGCTGTCTGTGTGGCGACTGCGTGTGCTTCGACTGACTGCGTGTGCTTCGACTGCGTGTGCCTCGACTGCTTGGGCTCCGACTGCTTGGGCCTCGGCCGCTTGTGTGAGGTACGTCTCCGATCCTCGCACGCGGCACGGACGGTGATCAGAGGGCCTGTGGACAACGTGGCGGGCGGGACGCCGGCAGGGCTCCGGGTGCCGGCGAGGACCCTGGGGCCGGGGCGGTGGGGAGGCCCGGGTGTCAGTGGCACGTGGCAGGATCGGGGGCGTGGCAGAGACAGCACCGAAGAAGACCGAGTCCACCCCCGGCGGCACCCGCCCCCGCCTGATGCTCATGGACGGGCACTCGCTGGCGTACCGCGCGTTCTTCGCGCTCCCCGCGGAGAACTTCACGACCGCGACGGGCCAGCCGACGAACGCGATCTACGGCTTCGCGTCGATGCTGGCGAACACGCTGCGCGACGAGGCGCCCACGCACTTCGCGGTCGCCTTCGACGTCTCCCGCAAGACCTGGCGCTCCGAGGAGTTCACGGAGTACAAGGCGAACCGCTCCAAGACCCCGGACGAGTTCAAGGGCCAGGTCGAGCTGATCGGCGAGCTGCTGGACGCGATGCAGGCGCAGCGGTTCGCCGTCGAGGGCTTCGAGGCCGACGACGTCATCGCCACGCTCGCCACCCAGGCCGAGGCCGAGGGCTTCGAGGTGCTGATCGTCACCGGCGACCGCGACTCCTTCCAGCTCGTCAGCGAGCACACCACGGTGCTGTACCCGACCAAGGGCGTCTCCGAGCTGACCCGGTTCACCCCCGAGAAGGTCTTCGAGAAGTACGGGTTGACGCCCGCGCAGTACCCCGACTTCGCCGCGCTGCGCGGTGACCCGTCCGACAACCTCCCCGGCATCCCCGGCGTCGGCGAGAAGACCGCCGCGAAGTGGATCAACCAGTTCGGCTCGTTCGCGGAACTGGTCGAGCGCGTCGACGAGGTCAAGGGCAAGGCCGGGCAGAACCTCCGCGACCACCTGGAGTCCGTCAAGCTGAACCGCCGGCTCACCGAGCTGGAGCGCCAGGTGGAGCTGCCGAAGACGGTCGCCGACCTCCAGCGCGCCCCGTACGACCGCAAGTCGGTCGCGATGATCCTGGACACCCTGGAGATCCGTAACCCGTCCCTGCGCGAGCGTCTCTTCGCCGTCGACCCGGGGGCCGAGGAGGCCGAGACCACCCCGGTCGTCACGGACGGCGTGGAGCTGGACGGCGTGGTGCTCGGCACCGGCGAACTGGCCCCCTGGCTCACCGAGCACGGCACGGGCACGCTCGGCGTCGCCACCGTCGACACCTGGGCGCTCGGCGCGGGCTCGGTCGCCGAGGTCGCACTCGCCGCGCCCGGCGGGGCCGCCGCCTGGTTCGACCCGACGCAGCTGGACGAGACCGACGAGAAGGCGTTCGCCTCCTGGCTCGCCGACGCCGCCAGGCCCAAGATCTTCCACAACGCCAAGGGCGCCATGCGGGTCTTCGCCGAGCACGGCTGGACCGTCGACGGGGTGACCATGGACACCGCGCTCGCCGCCTACCTGGTCAAGCCGGGCCGCCGCTCCTTCGACCTGGACGCGCTGTCCCTGGAGTACCTGCACCGCGAGCTGGCGCCCGCCGCCGCGGCCGACGGACAGCTCGCCTTCGGCACCGACGAGGACGCCGAGCGCGAAGCACTGATGGTGCAGGCCCGCGCGGTCCTCGACCTGGGCGAGACCTTCGAGAGCCGGCTCCAGGACGTCGGCGCCGCCGACCTGCTGCGCGACATGGAGCTGCCCACGTCCGCCCTGCTGGCCCGGATGGAGCGGCACGGCATCGCGGCCGACCGCGCCCACCTGGAGGCCATGGAGCAGATGTTCGCCGGCGCGGTGCAGCAGGCCGTGAAGGAGGCGCACGCCGCGGCCGGGCGCGAGTTCAACCTCGGCTCGCCCAAGCAGCTCCAGGAGGTCCTCTTCGGCGAGCTGGGCCTGCCGAAGACGAAGAAGACCAAGACGGGCTACACCACGGACGCCGACGCGCTGGCCTGGCTGGCCACCCAGACGGACAACGAACTCCCGGTGATCATGCTCCGGCACCGCGAGCAGGCCAAGCTCCGCGTCACCGTCGAGGGCCTGATCAAGACCATCGCCGGGGACGGCCGCATCCACACGACGTTCAACCAGACGGTCGCCGCGACGGGCCGCCTGTCGTCGACCGACCCGAACCTGCAGAACATCCCCGTCCGCACCGACGAGGGCCGGGCCATCCGCCGCGGCTTCGTCGTCGGCGAGGGCTTCGAGACACTCATGACGGCGGACTACAGCCAGATCGAGCTGCGCGTGATGGCGCATCTGTCGGAGGACGCGGGCCTGATCGAGGCGTTCACCTCGGGCGAGGACCTGCACACCACGGCCGCCGCGCAGGTCTTCTCGGTCGAGCAGAGCGCGGTCGACGCCGAGATGCGCCGCAAGATCAAGGCCATGTCGTACGGCCTGGCCTACGGACTGTCGGCCTTCGGCCTCTCCCAGCAGCTGAACATCGAGGCGGCGGAGGCCCGCGCCCTGATGGACGCCTACTTCGAGCGCTTCGGCGGCGTACGGGACTATCTGCGCCGCGTGGTGGACGAGGCGCGGGCGACGGGCTACACGGCGACGCTCTTCGGCCGCCGCCGCTACCTGCCCGACCTCAACAGCGACAACCGCCAGCGCCGCGAGGCCGCCGAGCGCATGGCCCTCAACGCGCCCATCCAGGGCACGGCCGCCGACATCGTCAAGATCGCGATGCTGAAGGTCGACGGCGCGCTGCGCGAGGCCGGCCTGAAGTCCCGGATGCTCCTCCAGGTCCACGACGAAATCGTCCTGGAGATCGCCCCCGGCGAGCGCGCCGCGGCGGAAGAACTGATCCGCCGCGAGATGTCCAGCGCGGTCACCCTCAGGGTCCCCCTGGGCGTCTCGGTGGGCGCGGGCCCGGACTGGGAATCGGCGGCGCACTAGCCTCCGGCGGTGGGGCGGGGACGGGGCGGGACTTTCGCACGCCGGGGAGTGCAGCGCGGGTCCGCGCGGGGAGCGGGCTGCGCGGGGCCCCGAAGCCCGCGGGCAGTCGTGCCGCTGGGGCGGCACGGGCGGGCGCGGGCGGCACCCCGCAGGCGCCGGGCCACGCGCCCCACCCCCGCGCTCACCGCAATGCCGGTCACGGACGCACCCTGCGGGGTGGCCACGCCGGTCACGCATGCACCCCGCTTGGTGGCCACGCCGGTCACGCATGGACCGTGCGCGGTGGCAACGTCGGTCACCCCAGCAGCACCACCGGTCACGTGAGCAACCCGCACCGTCAGCACCGGCGGCGTACGCAACCCGCATCGCCGGCCCCGGCCACGTACGCGACCCCGTAAAGCGTCACCGCCGGCCACCAGGCAACGCCGACTCACCGCCCCCCCGCCCACCCCCGGAGGGCCCGTCACTCGCGTGGCCCCCGCGAAAACGCCCCCGCCCACCCCGCCGGTCAGGATGCGGGCATGGGTATACGCATGGTCCACCGCAGGCCGGCACCCGCACAGGGCAACGCCGACGCGCTCACCCGCGTGCCACCCCCGCCGGCCCCGGCCTTCGCGGCCACCGCAAGCACCGCCCGCGTCCCCGCCACCTTCGCCTCGGCCCTCCGGCACACGGCGCGGGACCTCCGGCGCCGGCTCACCCCCCGGGACCCCGTCCTGCGCGCCATGGCCCTGGGCGACGCGTCCCGCCCCGACGAGGCACCGCTGTGGCGGCAGTGGACGAACCTGGCCCTCGGCCGCATCGACCTCGCGCTCCGCGGCGCCGAGGCCGGCCCCGGCGACCCCGCGCCCTGGCGCCAGTGGGCCGACCTGGCCCGCACCCTCCTCGCCTCGGCGTCCCGCCAGGGCGCGTCCCCGAGGCACCAGTGGCGCCAGTGGCACCAACGTCACCAGTGGCGTCAGTGGGTCGACCTCGCCCGCAGCTACCTCGCGCTCGCCCTCGCCGCACTGCCCAGACCCCGGCCCGTCCAGACGGTCACCGTCTTCGTCGCGGCCCCGGAGACCGTCACCGGACGCCCGTACGGTCCGGCTCCGCACCGACGCCGCCGGGACGACCCCGGACCGGGGCCGGACGCCACAGCCTGACCCCGGCCGCGTACAGCAGCACGCCGAGGAAGAGGCCCGCGCCCGCCCCGAAGCACACCGTCGGGATGAGTTCCCACGGCTCGGCGACCGACCCCCAGTAGGCCCACCACCGTGACGCCCGCTGCACCGCCGCCACCACCGCGCAGCCGCCGATCACCGCGCCGGCCAGCCACCGGTCCCGCACCGACAACGCCGCCACGCCGACCACCTTGCCCCGCGGCGCCCGCCGCAGCGCGAGCACCAGGAACACGGCGATGACGACGGCGGCCACCGCCGAGCCGCCGTACTGCATGTACCAGTACATCGGCGAGCCGGCCACCTCCTTGCCCAGCGCGGGAAACACCTGCATCCCCCACTGGTCGAGATGCGTGAACGCGTCCCAGACCACATGCGTCGCCGAGCCCAGCACCGCCGAGACGTACCACCACGCGGCCGACGACGCGGTGACACGCGCGCGTGGCGTCCCGCAGCGGGTCAGCGCGGCCACCCGCCCCTGCCGCGCCCGCGGCAGCAGCGCCACCAGCGGCTCCCGCACCAGCAGCCACAGCAACACCAGCACCCAGGCGACGGCCACGTCGATCGTCAGGACGCCCCGGAGGGAGTGCGTCACGTCCCCGAACTTCATCGCCTCGGGCAGCACACTCGCCGCGTAGTAGGTCATGTCGGGAGCGAACGAACCCGCCACCAGAGCGGCGGGCACCAGCCGTCCGCGCCCCGACCCGTCGGTGCGCACGGCGGGCAGCACGGCCACCGCATGGCTGAGAGTGAACGGCAACTCGGCTCCTCGAGACAGTCGTTGACGAGGCCCCCCGGCCCCGAAGATCGCCTGGCCCCAGTATGCGTGACCGCCCTTTTCCCGCCGCCGCGTTTCTCCCGGGCTGCCAACCGGTGAAAACCGGGCACGAACGGGTGCCCGAGGAAAGCAAGTTGTCGTAGGGTCACCTGGGTCGACGTGCCGGGGAGCGCGTCGAAGACGCGGGACAAACAGGGACGAACAGCGACACAACTGCACACAGGTACCACGCGGATCCGCGCGAGCGGGTAATGATTCCGCCCCCACGAGGGCAACCGGCGCGGCGGTCCGATCGTCACAACAAGGCGAGCACACGAGGCAGAGACGGGCGCTCCGACGTCCACGGGAGGGGTTCACTCCATGACGGCGCATTTCGGCAGGAGGCTGCGCAAGGGGGCGGCGACCACCGCCGTGGCCGCGGCAGCGGTCGCGGCACTGGCCGCGTCCCAGGCTCCCGGTGCGACACCCGGGGACCAGGGCAGACAGTCCACCGCCGACACCACGCCGTCGCCCGAGGCGAACGCCGACAGCGCGACCGGCAACTCGCCCTACTACACGGACCTCCCGCCGCTGAACAGCCCGAAGCCGTCGCCGACGGACGGCTCGTCCGTCACCCCCGGCTCGGCCGAGGCCGGCATCCCCGCCACCGTCCTCGACGCCTACAAGAAGGCCGCCGCCGCACTCCGCGCCTCCAAGCCCGGCTGCAACCTGCCGTGGGAACTCCTCGCCGCGATCGGCAAGGTGGAGTCCGGCCAGGCCCGCGGCGGCCGCGTCAACGCCGACGGCACCACGCTCAAGCCGATCATCGGCCCGCAGCTCGACGGCAACGGCTTCGCCCTCATCCGGGACACCGACAACGGCGTCTACGACGGCAACAGCCAGTACGACAACGCCGTCGGCCCCATGCAGTTCATCCCGTCCACCTGGGCCTGGGCGGGCCGCGACGGCAACGGCGACGGCAAGAAGGACCCCAACAACATCTACGACGCGGCGCTGGCCGCCGGACACTACCTGTGCCGCAACAGCTGGGACCTGTCCGTGCAGGCCGACATGAACCGCGCGATCCTCAGCTACAACAACTCGCAGCACTACCTGCACACGGTCCTGTCGTGGCTGGAGTACTACCGCAAGGGCTCGCACGAGATCCCCGACGGCACCGGCACCCTGCCCGTGGGCCGCAGCGACGACAAGCAGGGCTCGGGATCGGGATCGGGCACCACACCGTCGACGCCGTCCTCCCCGTCCACGCCGCCGCCCGGCGGGTCCGACAAGCCGGGCGGCGACAGTCCGAGCCCCCGGCCGACTCCGCCCGGCACCCCCAGCCCGGAACCCACCCCGCCCGGCAGCACGCCGCCGCCCTCCAGCACCCCCACGCCCACCGACACGGTGCATCACCTGGAGGACGCGGGGACCGACAGGCTCACCGCGATGGCGGGCGACGCGTTCACCGAGCGGGTCAGCACCCGGGCCGAGACCCGCGACGGCAAGGCCGTCGCTACGGTGCGCATACGCTTCACCATCATCGGCTCCACCGACGCCACGTTCTCCAACGGCGAGACCGTCGCCACGGTCGCCACCAACAGCTCCGGCGTGGCGGTCTCGCCCGGCCTGCGCGCCGGTGAGAAGACCGGCGGGTTCACCGTCCGCGCCACCGTCGTCGGCCGTCTCGTCCCCGGCCTCGACTACTCCGCCTCCGTCACCGAGCGCGCGGCCGACACCCTCACCCGCACCGGCGACGCCGCCCTCACCTGCACCGCGGGCGGCGAGTTCGCCGACCAGGTCGAGGTGAAGGCCACGTACAAGGGAGCCGCGGCCGACGGCGTCGCCGCCACGGCCACGCTGATCAAGTCGGCCGACGACCCGACCGTCAACGACAAGGGCCCGTACTTCAAGGACGCCGAGGGCAACGCGATCCGCACCCTCACCGGCCTGAAGACGGACGCCAACGGCCTGCTGAAGCTGCCGAAGCTCTACGCGGACGACACCAGCGGCACGTACCTGCTCCGCGTCACCACCGCGGGCGGCGCGACCCTCACGGTCGAACTCACCGTGGCGGCCGCCGAGACGTCGTCGCCGGCCCCGTCCACCAGCCCGTCGCCGAGCCCGAGCGCCTAGCTCGGACAGCACCGACAGCACTGGCAGTGCCGACAGCACTGACAGGGCCGACAGGGCCGTCGGACGCCAGGGGCGCTTTCCGTCCTCACGGAGGGCGCCCCGCCCGCGCGTGACCGTGCGTCAGCGCCGCAACCGGGCGTTGGTGTGCCGCGTCGCCTCGGCGGTCGCCGGATCCTCGGGCCACGGATGCTTCGGATACCGGCCGCGCAACTCCGCCCGTACGCCCTTGTAGCCGTCCTTCCAGAAAGAGGCCAGGTCGGCGGTGACGGCGGCGGGCCGCCCGGCGGGGGAGAGCAGGTGCACCACCACCGGCACCCCCGCGACCCGCGGCGACTCCCGCGACCCGAACATCTCCTGGAGCTTCACCGCCAGCACGGGCTGCTCCGGACGCGAGTAGTCGATCCGTATCCTCGATCCGCTCGGCACGGTGATCCGCTCGGGAGCGAGCTCGTCGAGCCGCCCCGCCTCACCCGACGCCCACGGCAGCAGCCGGGCCAGCGCCGCACCGGCGTCGATCCGCCCCAGATCCGCCCGCCGCCCCGCCCGGCCCAGCTCCGGCTCCAGCCACTCGTCCACGCGCGCGTGCAACGCGTCGTCGGCCACGTCCGGCCAGGGCTCGCCGAGGTGCAGCCGCAGAAAGGCGAGCCGCTGCCGCAGCACCTGCGCGTCCGCCGACCACCGCAGCAACCCGAACCCCTCGCGCCGCAGCCCGTCCAGCAGCGCCTCGCGCACCAGCCCGGCGGCGGCGTCCCGCAGCGGCCGCACCGCGACCTCGACCGCCCCCAGCCGCTCCACGCGCCGCGCGACGACCTCGCCGTCGGCCCAGCGCACCTCGTCCTGTTCGGTCAGGAGCGCACCGGCCGCGAGGCGGGCGGTGTCCTCGTCGATCGCCGCCGCGAGTTGCACACGCGCGTGCCCCCTGCCCACGGGACGGTCGGCCACGGCGACCGCGAGCCACGGCGCGCCCCGCAGCGCCGACCCGTCCGACAGCTCGGCGCGCGTCCCGGAGGCCATGAGATACGAGCCGCCGTCCGCCGCGGCGACCCGTTCGGGAAAGGCGAGAGCGGCGACGAGCCCCACCGCACGGTCCTCCGCGATCGCGCCTGCGGCGGCCGGCACGGCCACCTCGCCCACAACGGCCCGCAGTCGCCGCACCTCCGCCCGCCACCGCGCCGCGTAGGCGTCACCCCCGCGCCGCGCCGCCCGCAACGCACCGGCGAGATCGTCCCCGTACTCCCGAGGCGCCTCCTCGCTCAGCAGCGCCACTACCTCGGCGGCCCGCTCGCCGCCGACCGCCGCGGAGGCGTCCAGCAGGGCCCTCCCCAGCCGGGGATGCAGCCCCAGCCGCGCCAGCCGGGCACCGCGCTCCGTGGCCCGCCCCGCGTCGTCCACCGCGCCCACCGCCGTCAGCACCCGCCGCGCCGCCGCCATCGCCCCGCCCGGCGGCGGATCCAGCAGCGCCAGCCCAGCGGCGTCCGGATCACCCCAGCACGCCACCTGCAACGCGAACGCCGTCAGATCGGCCACCTTGATCTCCGGAGCCGGGAACCGCGGCAGACGCGCGTCCTCCGCCTCCATCCAGCACCGGTACACCGCACCGGGCGCCTCACGCCCGGCCCGCCCCGCCCGCTGCCGCGCCGCCGCCTGCGAGGCGCGCACGGTCGTCAGCGCGCTCAGCCCGCGCGCGTGGTCGACCCGCGGCTCGCGGGCCAGCCCCGAGTCCACGACCACCCGCACGCCCGGCACCGTCAGCGACGACTCCGCGACCGACGTCGCCAGCACCACCCGGCGCCGCTCGCCCGGGGCCAGCACCGCGTCCTGCACCGCCGCCGACGCCCGCCCGTGGACCTGGAGCACGTCCACGCCACCGAGATCCCCGAGTTGCCCGGCGACCCGGGCGATCTCGCCCACGCCCGGCAGGAAACACAGCACGTCGCCGTCCCGCTCGGCCAGAGCCCGCCGCACCACCGACGCCACGTGCGCGAGCAGCGCCGGATCGACCCGCATGCCGTGCGGCGGCCGCACCGGGCGGGCCGGCGGCGCCCACACCACCTCGACGTCGTAGGAGACGCCCGAGGCCGCCACGACCGGCGCCCCGCCCAGCAGCCGAGCCCAGCCCTCGGCATCGGTCGTCGCGGACGCCGCCACCAGCCGCAGCTCCGGGCGCAGCGTCTCCCGCACGTCCCACAGGAACGCCGCCACCGTGTCCGCGTCCAGATGCCGCTCGTGGCACTCGTCGAGCACCACCACGTCCACGCCGGACAACTCCTGGTCCCGCTGGAGCCGTTGCAGCAGCACGCCGGTCGTCACGACCTCCACGCGTGTGCGCCGCCCCACGACCCGCTCCCCGCGCACCGTGTAACCGACGCTGCCACCGACCTTCTCGCCCAGCAGCCACGCCATGCGCCGGGCCGCCGCGCGTGCCGCGATCCGCCGGGGCTCCGCGACGACGACCCGCCGCGCCGGCCCCTCGCCGAGCAGCCCGGCGAGCGTCGGCGGCACGAGCGTCGTCTTGCCGGTCCCGGGCGGCGCGACCAGCACGGCGGTGCCGTGGCCGGACAGCGCATCGTCCAGGGCGGGCAGGGCGGTGCGGACGGGCAGGCCCTCCAGGGCGTCGTAACGGATCATGCCCCCAGTGTCATACGCACCGGCGACAGCGTGGGGAGCCTGTGGACAACCGCCGCCGCGGGCCTGTGGAAAACTCCGGCTCAGTCCCGCTCGCACACGAAGATCGCCGTACCCGGGAGCAGACCGCCGCGCAGCGGGGACCAGCCGCCCCACTCCGAGGTGTTCCAGGCCGGCCACTCCGGCTCCACCAGGTCCACCAGCCGGAAGCCGGCCCCCACGACGTCCCGGACCCGGTCGCCGAGCGTCCTGTGGTGTTCGACGTACACCGCCCGGCCCTCCTCGTCCTGCTCGACGTACGGCGTGCGGTCGAAGTAGGAGCCCGAGACGCTGAGCCCCTCGGGGCCCGGCTCGTCCGGGAACGCCCAGCGGATCGGATGGGTCACCGAGAACACGAACCGGCCCCCCGGCCGCAGCACCCGGCGCACTTCCTTCAGGACCAGCACCGGCTCGGCGACGAAGGGCAGCGCCCCGTACGCCGAGCACGCCAGGTCGAAGGAGCCGTCCGCGAACGGCAGCGCGCCCGCGTCTGCGCACACCAGCGGGAACGATCCGCCGATCCGCAGCGCGTGCTGGAGCTGCCGGTGCGAGATGTCCAGGGCCACGGGGCGGGCGCCCTGCGCGGCCAGCCAGCGCGCGCACTGCGCCGCGCCGGCCCCGATCTCCAGGACGTCCTTCCCCTTCAGGTCCTCCGGCGGGCCGAGCAGTTCCGCCTCCACCTCGTCCAGGCCCTCGGGGCCCCAGACGAACCGGTCGTCGCCGAGGAAGGTGCCGTGCTCGGTCTGGTACTCGTCCGCGTTGCGGTCCCACCAGCCGCGGTTCGCCCGGACGCTCTCCGCGACTCCGGCGTCCCGACGGGTGGCCTCGGGTTCGGACGCTACGGGCTCTTGGATGATCGGCTCCCTCGTCGTACTCTTCCGTCCAGCCCGTCCCGGCGGTTCTCGTGCGGTGCACGAAAGGGACGTCCCGGTGCCCTCATGGCCTCGGGAGACAGGTTTTGTGCCGGGTATGCGGCGATCCGCCCCGGGTGCGCGATTCGCGCATTGACCCTGCCCGGCTGCCCCCGTATGCTACAAGTTGCGCTGCGGGCCTGCGCACCTCAGACGTAGCAGGTCGCGCTCGCATCTGTTGTATGTCCCCTCGGTTGTCGAGGCGCCACCGGGCACCCGGTGTCTGGAATGGCGCTTCCTTGGCTGTCCGGCTTCTGCAGAGCGAAACGGGCTCCCGGCGTAAGCAGTACCTACGACTTCAATGTCCGTACCGGAGCCCTTTCCCACATGACGAGCAGCACCGAGACCACCGCCACCACCCCGCAGGTAGCGGTCAACGACATCGGTAACGAGGAAGCCTTCCTCGCCGCGATCGACGAGACGATCAAGTACTTCAACGACGGCGACATCGTCGACGGCGTCATCGTGAAGGTCGACCGGGACGAGGTCCTGCTCGACATCGGTTACAAGACCGAAGGTGTGATCCCGAGCCGTGAGCTCTCGATCAAGCACGACGTCGACCCCAACGAGGTCGTCGCCGTCGGTGACGAGATCGAGGCCCTTGTTCTCCAGAAGGAGGACAAGGAAGGCCGCCTGATCCTCTCGAAGAAGCGCGCCCAGTACGAGCGTGCCTGGGGCACCATCGAGAAGATCAAGGAAGAGGACGGCATCGTCACCGGTACCGTCATCGAGGTCGTCAAGGGTGGTCTCATCCTCGACATCGGCCTCCGCGGCTTCCTCCCGGCCTCCCTGGTCGAGATGCGCCGTGTTCGCGACCTCCAGCCCTACGTGGGCAAGGAGCTCGAGGCCAAGATCATCGAGCTGGACAAGAACCGCAACAACGTGGTCCTGTCCCGCCGTGCCTGGCTGGAGCAGACGCAGTCCGAGGTCCGCCAGACCTTCCTCACGACCCTCCAGAAGGGTCAGGTCCGCTCCGGCGTGGTCTCCTCGATCGTCAACTTCGGTGCCTTCGTGGACCTGGGTGGCGTCGACGGTCTGGTCCACGTCTCCGAGCTGTCCTGGAAGCACATCGACCACCCCTCCGAGGTCGTCGAGGTCGGCCAGGAGGTCACGGTCGAGGTCCTGGACGTCGACATGGACCGCGAGCGCGTCTCCCTGTCGCTGAAGGCGACCCAGGAAGACCCGTGGCAGCAGTTCGCCCGCACCCACCAGATCGGCCAGGTCGTGCCCGGCAAGGTCACGAAGCTGGTTCCGTTCGGTGCGTTCGTCCGCGTGGACGAGGGCATCGAGGGCCTGGTCCACATCTCCGAGCTGGCCGAGCGCCACGTGGAGATCCCGGAGCAGGTCGTCCAGGTCAACGACGAGATCTTCGTCAAGGTCATCGACATCGACCTCGAGCGCCGTCGCATCAGCCTCTCGCTGAAGCAGGCCAACGAGTCCTTCGGCGCCGACCCGTCGGCGGTCGAGTTCGACCCGACCCTGTACGGCATGGCCGCGTCGTACGACGACCAGGGCAACTACATCTACCCCGAGGGCTTCGACCCCGAGACCAACGACTGGCTCGAGGGTTACGAGAAGCAGCGCGAGGAGTGGGAGCGCCAGTACGCCGAGGCGCAGCAGCGCTTCGAGCAGCACCAGGCGCAGGTCATCAAGTCCCGCGAGGCCGACGCCGCCGCTGCCGCCGAGGGTGGCGACACCGCCGCCGCTCCGGTCGCGTCCGGTGGTGGCGGTTCGTACTCCTCCGAGGGCCCGGACAACTCCGGTGCGCTCGCCTCGGACGAGGCGCTGGCCGCGCTCCGCGAGAAGCTCGCCGGTGGCCAGAGCTGACCACTGAACAGTGGCCGACCGCCGCTGAGCAGTAGCTCTTGAACTGAGGGCCCGCATCCTTCGTGGATGCGGGCCCTCAGCCGTGCCCGCGTCGATCTTCGTCGTTCCGCGTCGATCTTCCGGGAATGGCGGTGCCCCGCACCACGTTGTGCAGTACGAACACGAGGAGGAGCGGTCACTGTGCCTGATCCGCAGGGTTTGTACGCATGGGAGCCGAAGGGCCTCGCCGTGGTCGACATGGCGCTCGCCCAGGAATCGGCCGGCCTTGTCATGCTCTACCACTTCGACGGCTACATCGACGCGGGCGAGACCGGCGACCAGATCGTCGACCGGCTGCTCGACTCGCTGCCCCACCAACTCGTCGCCAGATTCGACCACGACCGGCTCGTGGACTACCGCGCCCGGCGCCCCCTGCTGACGTTCCAGCGCGACCGCTGGACCGACTACGAGGAACCCGCCATCGAGGTGCGGATCCTCCAGGACACCACAGGGGCACCCTTCCTGCTGCTGTCCGGCCCGGAGCCCGACGTCGAGTGGGAAGGCTTCGCCGCCGCCGTCCGCGAGGTCGTGGAACGGCTCGGCGTACGCCTGTCCGTGAACTTCCACGGCATCCCCATGGGCGTCCCGCACACCCGGCCCGTCGGCCTCACCCCGCACGGCAACCGCACCGACCTGGTCCCCGGCCACCGCAGCCCCTTCGAGGAGGCCCAGGTGCCCGGCAGCGCCGAGGCGCTCGTCGAGTACCGCCTGATGCAGGCCGGACACGACGTCCTGGGCGTCGCCGCCCACGTCCCGCACTACATCGCCCGCTCCCCGTACCCGGACTCGGCGCTGACCGTCCTGGAGGCCATCACGGCGGCGACCGGACTGGTCCTGCCCGGCATCGCCCACGGACTGCGCACGGACGCGCACCGCACCCAGACCGAGATCGACCGCCAGATCCAGGAGGGCGACGAGGAACTCACCGCCCTCGTCCAGGGTCTGGAGCACCAGTACGACGCCGCCGCGGGCGCCGAGACCCGCGGCAACATGCTGGCCGAGCCCGTCGAGATCCCGTCCGCGGACGAGATCGGGCGCGAATTCGAACGGTTCCTGGCGGAGCGGGAGGGGGACGGCTAGTTCCTGGCGAGCGGCCCCTCCCCGGTGGGCGAGCCGCCGGTCAGGGGGCCTAAGCTTCCGCTCATGCTGAAGGTGGGCCTGACCGGCGGGATCGGCGCCGGCAAGAGCGAGGTGTCCCGGCTGCTCGTGGAGTGCGGGGCGGTCCTCATCGACGCGGACCGCATCGCGCGCGAGGTGGTCGCGCCGGGCACCCCCGGACTCGCGGCGGTGGTGGAGTCCTTCGGCACCGACGTCCTCGCCCCGGACGGCGGCCTGGACCGGCCCAAGCTGGGCTCCATCGTCTTCGCCGACCCGGAGAAGCTGGCCGTCCTGAACAAGATCGTGCACCCCTTGGTCGGCGCGCGCTCCCGCGAACTGGAGGACGCCGCGGCCGAGGACGCCGTCGTCGTCCACGACGTCCCGCTGCTCACGGAGAACGGCCTCGCACCGCTGTACGACCTCGTCGTCGTCGTGGACGCGAGCCCCGAGACCCAGCTCGACCGGCTGGTACGGCAGCGGGGCATGACCGAGGAGGACGCGCGGGCACGTATGGCCGCCCAGGCCACGCGCGAGCAGCGCCGGGAGATCGCGGACATCGTCATCGACAACGACGTTCCGCTGGAGGAACTGCGGCAGCGCGTGAAGGACGTCTGGGCGGAGCTGTCCCGGCGGGCTCACGGGGACCGGTAGTCGCGCGGGAGCCGGTACTCGCGCGGGGCGCGGGGAGAGTCGCGACACCGGGGCGCGGCGGGCACCGGGGCGCGCGACGGCGAGCGGGAGGAACGGCGGCAGGTCCGGGCACCAGTCGGCACGCCAGGTGGCGGCAGGAATAGCGGCACGCGGTTCACGCGTTGAACCCTTCCAGCGTGGGAAGGACTCTGCCGTGCCCGAGACCAGCGGATCGACCGGACGTACTCCGGAGACGCACGTCATCGACTTCCGTGCCGCCGAGCAACTGCTCGCCGCACGGGATCCGCGAGGCGCGGTGAAACTGCTCGACGACGTGATCGCCGCCCACCCGGAGAACACCGCCGCGCGACTGCTGCGCGCGCGAGCCTTCTTCGCCGCCGCGCAACTGCGCCCGGCCGAACTGGAATTCAGCATCGTCCTGGAGCGCGAGCCCGACAACGCCTTCGCGCACTTCGCGCTGGCCCGCACCTACGAGCGCCTCAGCCGCCCCGACCAGGCCAAACGCCACTTCCGGCTGGCGGCCGCCCTGGACCCGAACCCGGAGTACCTGAAGGCGGCGCGCTTCGACTCCTGACGACCGCGCCGCCGAGCCCGCGCGAGTGAGAGCGAGGGTGAGGCGTGGAGGGGCCTGCTCTGCCGCCGTCACTCGGTCGGGTGAACCGTGCCGGGAGGGGAACGGCTGTGCGGGAGCGGTCCGTTGGACGGGCATGGAACGGAAAATGCGCGAGGGGTACGAGGGGACGGGACCCGGGGCGATCACCCCGGACGGGTGCGCGGTCGAGCTCTACTCCCGGGTTCCGGCGGGGGACGAGCCGGACGTGATCGCCGCGGCGGTCCCGGCAGGAGCACACATCCTGGAACTGGGCTGCGGCGTGGGACGCGTGACGCATCCGCTGCTGGAGCGTGGATTCACGGTCACGGCGGTCGACGAGTCCGCCGAAATGCTGGAGCGCGTTCGCGGTGCGCGCACGATATGCGGCCCGATCGAGGAGCTCGACCTGGGCGAGACCTTCGACGTCGTCATGCTCGCGTCCTTCCTGGTGCACGCAGGGGACACGGAGGTGCGGCGAGGACTGCTGCGCGCGTGTGCCAGACATGTCGCGGAGGACGGCTGCGTGTTGATCCAGCGGGAGGGCGAGGACTACCACAAGCGGGTGCCGCGCGAGCGGATCGACCCGGCCGGGTTCACGGTCCGCGTCGTCTCGGCGGAACCGGTGGGCGACGGGGTCAACTCCGTCCACGTGGAGTACGAGTTCCCGGACGCGGTCTGGACACACCGGTTCCTGTCCCGGCCCCTGACGAGAGAGCAGTTCGAGGAGGCACTGGGGGAAGCGGGCCTCCGGGTGGACCGCTACCTGACGGACGATCGGACGTGGGTCAGAGCGATACCGGTGGCCGTGTAGCGCCTGGTTGAAAGTTCGCCGGTGAGCGATGAGTTGTCGGGGGAGTGAGGGTCTTCCCCTGTGACACACACGACCGCTTCACGCAGGAGGATCCATGTCCGGAAACACCGCGTCCGCCGTCGCCGAGCCCGCGAGCGTCCGGGGCCGGCGTACCCGCATCGCCCTGCGGGCCCTTCAAGTGGCGCTCGCGCTCTTCTTCGGCATCGCGAGCGCCTTCCCCAAGCTCATCGGGCATTCGTCGGCCGCCGAGACGTTCGACGAGCTGGGTTGGGGCGGCGCGGGCATGTACACCATCGGCGCACTCGAACTCGCCGGTGCAATCGCCTTGTTGACGCCTGTGCTGCAGTCGGTCGCGGCCATGGCGCTGAGCGCGCTGATGGTGGGCGCGTTCGTCGTCCAGGTCACTGTCTTCGACGGGGAGTACGCCGCGACCCCGGTCATCCTTCTCCTGCCGCTCGCCCTCATCGCGTGGGCCCGACGCGGACACAACGCGGATCTGTGGCGAATACTCAGGCCGTCACGGTGACGTCGTAGGCGTCAGCCTCACCGCCCGCCCCCGGGCCGGCCGCCCGGGTTGTTGCTCAAGCCCTTCAGGGCGCGCAGGCGCTCCAGCTCACGGCGGTCCCGCTTCGTCGGCCGGCCGGCGCCGCGGTCGCGGATTCCGGCGGGGGCGACGGCTTCGCGGGGCGGGGGCGGCGGCGAGTTGTCGACGTAGCACTGGACGGCGACGGGAGCGCCGACCCGCTTGCGGATCAGCCGCTTGACGACGACGACCCGCTCACGGCCCTCGTGCCTCAGCCGCACCTCGTCGCCGACGCGCACGGAGTAGGCGGGCTTCACGCGCTCGCCGTTCACACGGACGTGTCCGCCCCGGCAGGCGGTGGCGCCGGCGGAGCGGGTCTTGACCAGGCGAACGGACCAGATCCAGCTGTCGATGCGGACGGTCTCACCGCTCTTGGGACCGGCGGCCGCGGCGAGGGCGGCGGCGACCTTCGGGTCGAGGGCGTCCTGTGCGGTGGGGGAGTCGTCCCCGGGACCGGCTGTGGCTGTGTCGGCAGCGCTGTGAGCGCCGTCCGTGCCGCCCGGTGGGGTCTCGGCCGTCACGTCCGCCGTGTCGTGGTCCGCATCCTTGGCAACCATGCCCCCGACCTTAATACCGGGGCCGGGAAGGGACGCCGGAATTTCGGCGGCGTTCGTCGCCCTTCGGCGGCCTACCGTTGGGACATGGACACCAGCGGTCTCGACATCCTCGACCGGCGGATCTCGGACTGCCGGGCCTGCCCGAGGCTGGTCGCCTGGCGGGAGGAGGTGGCCCGGGTCAAGCGGGCCGCCTTCGCCGACGAGACGTACTGGGGCCGGCCCGTGCCGGGCTTCGGGCCGCCGGACGCGCGGCTACTGATCGTCGGCCTCGCCCCGGCGGCGCACGGCGGCAACCGGACCGGGCGCATGTTCACGGGGGACCGCTCCGGGGACGTGCTGTACCGGGCGCTGTACGACGTGGGCCTCGCGTCGCAGCCCACGTCGGTCGCGGCCGGGGACGGGCTGGAGCTGTACGGGGTGCGGGTCACGTCGCCCGTGCACTGCGCGCCGCCCGCCAACAAGCCGACCCCGGGTGAGCGCGACACGTGCAGGCCCTGGCTGGTCCAGGAGCTGGGGCTGCTGCGGCCGACGCTGCGGGCCGTCGTCGTACTCGGCGCCTTCGGCTGGCAGGCGGCGCTCCCGGCGTTCGCGGAGGCGGGCTGGGCGGTGCCGAGACCGCGGCCCGTGTTCGGCCACGGCGCTCGGGTGGCCCTGACGGCGTCCGACACCCCCGCGGCGTACGACAGCCACGACGGGTCCAGGACGTACGACAGCCACTACGAGTCCGGGGGCGGTGGCCGGGTGCTGGATCTGTTCGGCTGCTTTCACGTCAGTCAGCGCAACACGTTCACCGGGCGGCTCACGCCCGAGATGCTGCGGGACGTACTGCGCACGGCGGCGCGGGCGGCCGGGCTGGCACCTGGGCCGGGGAAGGTCCCGGAGGAGTGAGGCGATCGGCCCGGGCCGGCCGCCGAGGGTCAGGGCTGTTCGAGGCCGGCGGTCGCATCGGCCAGGGGCGTCGCCCGCCCGCCTGTCGGTCGCCATACGTACCGCACGTCGGGTTCGCGCTCCTCGTTGCCGCTGCCGTCCGTGCGTTCGGTGGCCTCGAAGCCGTGGCGTTCGTAGAACCGGTGGGCGGCCTTGTTGGCCTGGAAGGTCCACAGGCTCAGTCCGGCCGGGGAGCGCTCCTTGGCCAGCGTGACGAAGCGGTCGCCGAGGCCGCGGCCCCGCCAGTCCGGGGCGAGGTAGAGCTGTGCGAGTTCACCGTCGGCGAGGACCATGACGCCCACCAGGTCACCGCCTGGCGCCTCGGCCACCCATGTCTCCGCCTGCGGCACGAGTACCTCCCGGAAGTACCACCGCACCTCGTCGTCGGACCGGGGTCGCACGACGGTTGGCAGCGCGGCGGCGAACGACCGCAGCCAGACATCGGCCGCCGCATGGGCATCGGAGGCCACGGCCCGCCGGATGACTACGGTTGCGGTGCCGTCGGTTCCCGTGGTCCGACGGGCCGTTATGCCGGCCCCTTCGTGGTTCACGAGCGGTGCTCCTCGGGTACGACGGCGGTCGCCGTGATCTCCACGAGTTGGCCCGGATAGCCGAGGCAGGCGACGCCGAGCAGGGTCGAAGAGTGTGGTCCGGTGCTGAGGCCGGAGGCCGTGACGACGTTCCAGACGGCGGACAGCGTCGCGGGCTCGCTGCTCACGACGTACACGTCGGTCGCCAGGACGTGCGTCAAGTCGCTGCCGACCGCGCCGAGTTGCTCCACGAGGTTGGCGATCACCCGCTCGGCCTGCCGCACCGGGTCACCTTCGCCGACGAGGTTCCCGTCGGTGTCGAGGGGCACGGCCCCGGCGAGGAAGGCGAGTCTGGTGCCCGCCTCGACGACGGAGGCGTGCGCGTAGGTGGGCGGCGGGAAGAGGCCGGGTGCGGTGACGCGGCGGATCATGCGGGCTCCGGGGGTGAACGGACGGGCTGGCGGGCGGAGGGGGAGGGAACTCGCCGATGATGCAGGGTTCGAGGCCGCGGCGCACCTGGATATCGCCGTGCGTGCGTGGGGACGCGGGGCGTACCCTTCCGGCGACACCCGGCGACACCCGGCGACACCCGGCGACACCCGGCGACACCCGGCGACACCCGGCGACACCCGGCGTCCCAGTCCTCCTTGCCCTGGGCGCCGCTGACGCCCCCGACGCCTTCCGATGCCCGCGAAGCCGCCCGACATGACCCTCCCCCCGACCGGTAGGAGCCGCCGCCGTGTTCTCCCGTACCGACGAGGCCTTTCTCGACACCGTGGCCGATCGGCTTGCCGCGCTGACCGGGGTACGGGCCGTGACGCTGGGCGGCTCCCGTGCGCAGGGTTCCGCGCGCCCCGACAGTGACTGGGACCTGGCGATCTACTACCGCGGCGCGTTCGACCCCGCCGGTCTGCGGGCCGTCGGCTGGCCCGGCGAGGTTTCCGAGATCGGCGGCTGGGGCGGCGGTGTCTTCAACGGCGGCGCGTGGCTCACCGTCGAGGGGCGGCGGGTGGACGTGCACTACCGCGACCTCGACGTCGTGGAGCACGAGTGGGCGGAGGCGGAGGAGGGCCGCTTCCGTGTGGAGCCGCTGATGTTCCACCTCGCGGGCATCCCGACGTACCTCCTCGTCGCCGAACTGGCGATCAACAAGGTCCTGCGGGGCAGCCTGAAACAGCCCGGGCGCTATCCGGCCGCGCTCCGGGAGACCGCCCCCGGCCGCTGGCACGACACGGCCGCCGCCACCCTCGCCTACGCCAAGGCCGGCCACGCGCCCAAGGGCGCCGCCACCCAGGTCGCCGGTGCGATCGCCCTCGCCACGACCCAGACGGCACACGGGGTGATGGCGGCACGCGGCGAGTGGGTCACCAACGAGAAGCGGCTCGTCGAGCGTGCGGGACTGCGCGGCGTCGACGCCCTGCTGAGCGGCCTGCGGCCCGACCCCGCGGCCCTGACGGAGGTCGTCACCCAGGTCGAGGAACTCCTCACGGCGGCCATGGCGGCGGCGTACAGCGGAGGCGGAGTGGCTTCGCTCCAGTGAGCCCGCCTTCGCGGCGGCTCCGAGGGACCGGACCGGCGTCATCTCGCGGAAACACCGCCGTTGCCTCCCCTCCAAAATCGCGGCCTACCCTGGACAGCACACCCCACAGCCCGGCCACCGTCGCCCGAAGGCTCACCCCGCCCTCGACGAGACGACTGGAGCCCCGTGTCCCGCCGCGCCACCCCTGCCCTGCCGCCCTGGCTCGCCCACGCCCTGCGTGCCCAGCGGGGGCCCGTGCCCTGGAGCGCGGTGACGCGAGGGGCGCTGGCCGCCGGGCCGCTGCTGCTCGCCGCCGTCCTCGCCGGGCGGGCCTCCCTCGGTGTCGTCGCCGCCATCGGCGCCATGCTCGCCGGCATCAACGACCGGCCCGGCAGCCGCCGCGCCTCCGTCCAACGGCTCGGCCTGCCCGCGCTCGCCGGCGCCGTCGGCCTCGTCGTCGGGACCTGGGCGGGGGACCATCTCGGGGCCGTGACGCTCACCCTCGGGATGACCGTGCTCGGGTTCGCGGCCGGCAGCGTCAGCGCCGTCGGACCCGTCGCGTCCGCAGCCGGTACCCACCTGCTCGTCGCCACCGCCGTCGGCGCCGGGATGCCGCTGCCCGACCCCGCCTGGCAGCGCGCCCTCGCCTTCGTCGCCGGCGCCGGATGGCTGCTGCTCCTGCGGCTCGCGCTGCCCACGCCCGGCGCCCTGACCGGCGACTTCCGCGCGAGCGACCTCCGCACCGGCGACTTCCGCTTCGACGGGGAACGGCACGCCGTAGCCGGGGTCTACGACGCGATCGCCGCGCTGCTCGACGCCGCGGGCACCCAGCACGCCACCGCGCGCCGCGCCGCCCTCACCAGAGCCCTCGACCAGGCGCAGGACGCCCTCGCCGGACCCCGGCTGCGGCGGTACGCCTCCGGTGCCGCCGAACGCAGGCTGCACGCGCAGTACGCCGCCGCCCTCCCGCTGGCCGAGGCCGCGACCGCCCTCGCCTGGGCCGGGCAGAGGGTCGCCGCCCGGGCCTCCGAAGGTCCCCGGCGTCTCGCCGCCGCCGTACGGGGCGGCACCCACACCGGGCCGCTGCCCGCCCCCACGCGCACCGCGCCCGCGCTTCGCGCCCTCGACGACGCCCTGTTGCACGCCGCCGAGGCCTTCGACCGGGCAGGCGGCGGCGACCTGCACACCCGGCGCCGCACTGCCCGCGCCCTGTTCCGCACGGTCGTCGGCGCGGCCGGGCGCGAGTACGGACTGCGCGTCGCCCTCTGCTTCGGCGCCGCCGTCGCCGCGGCCCAACTCCTGCACCACGCCCAGTGGTACGGGCAGCACACCCACTGGTACTGGCTGCCCGCCACCGCCGTCTTCCTCGTCAAGCCCGACCTCGGGCCGCTCGCCTCGCGCGTGCTGTGCCGGGCCGCCGGGACCGTGCTGGGTGCCCTCGCCTTCGCCGGGTTCGCCGCGGTGCTGCCCCGGCCCGAAGGGCTCGTGGTGCTCGTCGCCGCCTGCGGCGCGCTCATCCCCGTCGCGACCCGGCACTTCGCCGCCCAGACCGCCGTCGTGACCGTCCTCGTCCTCGCCCTCGTGATGGCCGGCGGCGAACCGCAGGCCTCCCTCAGCCGCATCGGCGAGACCCTGCTGGCCTGCGTCATCGTCCTGGTCGTCGGCCACCTCCCGATGCCGGGGCAGCGCGCCGGCGGCGTCCGCGCCCGGCTCGCAACGGCGGACGGCGCGGCGCACGCGTACCTCAGCCACGTACTGGGCGAAGACGACGAGCGGGCCGGGGGGCCTCTGCCCGGCGCGGGCAGCGAGCGGCCCGGAGCACCTCTGTCGGGCGCGGGCCGCGAGCCGATCGGCGAGCATGTCCCCGGCATGGACGACCGGCGTGCCGCGCGCTGGACCCTGCGGCGTGAGGCCTACCGCGCGCTCGCCGAGGCCCGCGCCGCCATCGCCCTCGCGTCGGCCGAACTGCCCGCCCTGGCCCGGCACACCGCCGGTGCCGACGAGATCGCGGCCACGCTCGAGCGGCTGGTCGACACCGTAACGGCCTGCGCGGTGCACCTGGACGACACCGGCCGGCTCACGCCCCGGCACACCGCACGCCTCACCGAGCTGCTGGACGAACTCGCCGACCAGCGCCGGGAAACCGGCGTGCGCCTGCCCGGCCCGTCCCTCGCCGGATAGCCCCACGGCTCCGCCCCGGCGTCGTACCGTGGCGGAATGAGCCCTGCGACCGCGGAAGTCACCGTCGACCTCCTCATCACCGGCTGCACCGTCCTCGTCCATGACGACGAGGAGCGCGTCGGGTTCGCGGAGGACGCCGCGATCCTCGTACGCGACGGCGTCGTGGCAGCCGTGGCGAGCGCCGCCGACACCCACGGCCTGTCCGCCGCCGAGCACATCGACGCACGCGGGCAGGTCGCGATGCCGGGGCTCGTCAACTGCCACACGCACGCGCCGATGGTCGCGCTGCGCGGCCTCGCGGAGGACCTGCCGACCGAGGAGTGGTTCAACGACGTCGTGTGGCCCGTCGAGTCCAACCTCACTCCCGAACTCGTCGGGCTGGGCGCGCGACTGGCCTGCGCCGAGATGATCCGCGGCGGCGTCACCTGCTTCGCGGACCACTACTTCGCCATGGACGCCGTCGCCGACGCGGTCGCCGAGTGCGGCATGCGCGCCCTGCTGGGCGAGGCGTACTTCTCCTCCCAGGGGCCCGAAGGGCGGGAGAAGTCGCTCGACTTCGCGCTGCGGCGGCGCGGCGCCGCCGGCGGGCGCATCACGACGGCGCTCGCCCCGCACGCCCCCTACACCGTCACCGACGCCGACCTCGCCGCCACCGCCGAACTCGCCCGCGCCCACGGCCTGCCCGTCCACCTGCACGCCGCCGAGAACCGCGACCAGACCGACGTCAGCCTCACCCGGCACGGCCGCACCCCCATCGAGGTCCTCGCCCACACCGGCGTCCTCGACACCGACGTCCTCATCGCGCACGGCACCGGCATCCTCGAACACGACCTGCCGCTGCTGGCCGGGGCCGACGGGCTGACCGCCGTCGCCAGCGCGCCCCGCGGCTACCTCAAGTTCGCCTGGCCCACCACCACGCCGGTGCGGGCCCTGCGCGACATCGGCGTCCCCGTCGGGCTGGCCACCGACGGCGCAGCCTCCAACAACAACCTGGACGTGTGGGAGTCGATGGCGCTCACCTCGCTGATCCAGAAGTCCACCGAGGGCGACCCGCGCTGGCTCACCTCCCGGCAGGCCCTGCACCACGCCACGCTGCAGAGCGCCCGTGCCGTCGGCCTCGGCGACACCGTCGGCAGCATCGCGCCGGGCCGCCGCGCCGACATCGTGCTCGTGGACCTCACCGGACCGCACACCCGGCCCGTCCACGACCTCGCCGCCACCCTGGTGCACAGCGCTCGCTCCGCCGACGTGCGCACGACGATCGTCGACGGACGCGTCCTCATGCGCGACCGCGAGCTGCTGACGGTCGATGTGGCCGCGGTGGCGGCCGAGTTGGAGGAGCGGCTGCCCGCGCTCGTGGACCGCGGGCACGGTCGGCGCATCCAGCAGTACGACACCTGAGCGGCCCGAAACCCCAGCTCACAGCCCTCCGTCGGTGCGCGGGAAAAAAATTTCCGCGCCGAGCGATGAGTTCTGCGCCGTGCCGCGGTCACCACAGGGATCGGACCGCTGTACAGGAGGGGCCCCATGTCGCTGCCGGAGATCGTCTCGCGCGAGAAGTGGCGCGCCGCACGCGAGGACCTGCTCGTCAAGGAGAAGGAGGCCACGCGCGCGAGGGACGCGCTCAACGCAGAGCGGCGCAGACTGCCCATGGTCGAGGTGGACAGGGAGTACGTCTTCGAGGGCGGCGACGGCAAGGCCTCGCTCCTCGACCTCTTCGAGGGCCGCGACCAGCTGGTCGTCTACCACTTCATGTTCGCGCCCGAGTGGGAGGCCGGCTGCCGCAGTTGCTCGGCCTTCCTCGATCAAATCGGGCATCTCGCCCATCTCAAGGCGCGTGGCACGTCGTTCGCGGCCGTGTCCCGGGCGCCGTACACCCGGATCCTGCCGTTCAAGGCGCGGATGGGCTGGACGGTGCCCTGGTACTCCTCGTACCTCTGCGACTTCAACCGGGACTTCGACGTGACGCTGGAGCACGACGGGGAGCTCGTCGAGCGGCCCGGTCTCAGTTGCTTCCTGCGCGACCGCGACCGGGTCTTCCACACCTACTCGACCTATGAGCGGGGTCTCGACGGGCTCGGCTCGACCACCAGCCTGCTCGACCTGACGGCACTGGGGCGCCAGGAGGAGTGGGAGGAGCCCAAGGGGCGCGCGTCGACTCTCGGGGCCCCTGCGGGAAGTGCGCGCATTCGTTACCACGACGAGTACGAGGACTGAAGCGCTGCGTAACCGCCTGTGGCGAAATGCTGGGATTGTGCTCACTTGCGGCAGTGAACGAGTGTCAACTATGTCTCAGTACCGTCACTTCACGAGGCGTTTTTGGCCTCCATGGCGTTTAACTACACCAGTACAGCGCTACATGGAGGTGCAGGGTGAACGGGCGAACGGTGCTCGAACGCTTTCCCGCCGGCGGGCCGCGCGGCTCGTGGCCGGCGGAGGAGTTCGCGCAGGCGCGACGTCTGGAGGGCCTGCCGGCGGAGGTCGTCATGGACCTCGCGACGGACATGTTCCTGGTGGTCGTGCCCGGCGACACCGCCGGCGCCGCGGCGTGAACCCTGAAGGAGCGCCGGTCGTGCACGGATCCCCCTGCGCGTCCGGTTCAGGACGGCGGACAGGCGCCGGCCCTGCTGACGCCCGCAAGGCTCACGGACGCGGGGGAGGCGTCGTCGGGATTCTCAGGCGCTGACCGGTCGGGACCACGTCGGCGTCGTGCCCGTCAGTCGGCACAGCGCCAGGTAGAGGGGTATGGGCGGCGTGTAGGGAACCGTTCCGTCCGGCCGGTGGATCAGGCCCGGCGCGCTCGGCGTGTCGGGGACGACCGCACCGGTGGCGTAGCGCGCGGGCGCCGGCCACTCCAGGGCGTAGTCGGAGTCGGACGGAACGATCCACCACCAGTGCGTCTCATCGGCGTAGACGCACCCGACGCGGGGCAGCCGGGGCATGACCAGCGGGCCGTAGCGGGCGGGTACCGCCACCGCGTCGCAGCCCAGCGGGGCGGTCATGCCGTCGGGCACGGCCAGTCGCCGGGGCGGACCCGGCGGACGCAGCCCGCGCTGCAGGCCGACCAGCGTGTCCAGGCACATCGCCCGGCCGCCGACCGCAGCCCTCACACCCATTCGGCCCCCGATCCCGTGTGCGCTTCCGTTTCGTCCCCCTCGCCCGAGCCGCCGGGCGACCCCGGCTTGGGGCGGGCGCCCCAGCCCAGGTCGTTGCGCGGTTCGGACGGGTCGCGCGGTGTCTCCGCCTTGCGCGGCAGTTCCGCCCAGACCAGCAGGCCGGGGCCGTGCTCGTGTGCACCCCACGCGTGGCACATGGCGTCGACGAGCAGCAGTCCTCTGCCGTGCTCCTCCTCGGGGCGCTGCCGGGACGCCGCGTGCGGCTGGCCCGGCGCGCAACCCTCGTCCCGCACGGCTATGCGGACCAGGTCGTCACCGTCGTGGAGCTCGCACACTATGTGCGTGCTCGCGGTGTGCACGATCGCGTTGGTGACCAGCTCGGACACCACGAGGGCCGCGGTGTCGCACGTGTCCTCGCACACCGACCAGCCGTTCAGTCGTGCGCGTGTCAGGCGTCTGGCCTGCGCGGGAGAGCCCGGATGTGCGGCCAGCTCGAAGCGGAACCGGCGCTGGGCAGCCGCCCCGTGAGGGGTGACTCCCGTGACGGCGTCGAGGCTGGTCGGGCCTGCGACGGCGTCTGTTCCTAAGGGCGCGGACGGAATCACGCTTGCCACTATCGCCCCGTCCTGAACACTTGGCAAGTGTCACTCTGAAAATTGCAGAGTGCTGTATGACGCGGTGAGGCGTCGTGGCACACTGCTCGCAACAGCACGTCGAGCGGCGCCAATTGAGATCAACCGAGACCGCCCCGGTCTTCGAACAGGTCTTCGAATGGCGCCGCCGGGCTGTCGGGATTCTTTTATGGGATCCGCTGTGGATTCTTCTGTGGATGCTGCTGTGGAGGTGGAGCGTGAGCGAACCGCGGTCCGCGCCGACGGTCGGACAGGTCGTCCTCGGCCGGCGCCTGCTGGACCTGCGGGAACGCGCCGGGATGAAGCGCGAGGAGGCCGCCGCCATCCTGCGTGTCGCACCCGCCACGGTCCGCCGCATGGAGATGGCCGAGGTCGCCCTCAAGATCCCGTACCTCCAGCTGCTGCTGAAGGCCTACGGGGTCCCGGAGGACGAGGCCGACGCCTTCGTCCAGCTCGCCGAGGACGCCAACCGGCCCGGCTGGTGGCAGCGCTTCCACGACATCCTGCCCGGCTGGTTCTCGATGTACGTCAGCCTGGAGGGCGCCGCCAGCCTGATCCGCAGCTACGAGCCCCACTTCGTCCCCGGCCTGCTCCAGACCGAGGACTACGCGCGTGGTGTGCTGCGGTCCGGCGCCATCGGCCAGACCCGGCCCGAGGACATCGAGCGGCACGTCGCCCTGCGCATGCAACGGCAGGAACTGCTCACCCGTAAGGACGCGCCCAGGGTCTGGGTCGTGATGGACGAGACGGCGCTGCGCCGCCAGGTCGGTGGTCCGGAGGTGATGCGCGCCCAGATCGACCGACTGCTCGAGGGCGCGGACCTGCCCAACGTGACGCTGCAGGTCGCGCCCTTCGACAGCGGGCCGCATCCCGGCACCTACGGGCCGTTCGTGCTGTTCCGATTCGCCATGCCCGAGCTTCCGGACATGGTCTACAGCGAGTACCTGACCGGCGCCGTCTACCTGGACGCGCGTGCCGAGGTGGCGACCCACCTCGAGGTCATGGACCGCATGGCGGCACTGGCCGCTACGGCACATCGCACGAAGGAGATCCTGCGGGATCTCCGCAAGGAGCTGTGAATGAACCGCATCAAGCCCCAGCCTCAGCCGCGGGTCCGCGCCGAGCGGATCTACAACGGCATGCCCGCGCGGGAGCTGGGCAGCGAGGGCTGGCACAAGCCGTGGAGCGGCGGCAACGGGGGCAACTGTCTGGAGGCGATGAAGCTCGCCGACGGCCGGATCGCCGTCCGCCAGTCCACCGACCCGGACGGACCCGCGCTGATCTACACCTCCGACGAGATGACGGCCTTCATCGAGGGCGCCAAGGCGGGTGAGGCCGACTTCCTGCTGTCCTGACCGCCCCTTTTTCTGATGATCCTTAGCGTCCTGAGCTTTTCCGAGCGCTGTTTTTCTGAAGATGTCCTGAGCTGATCATTAATAGCTGTTTCTCGACGCCATCCGCCGGTCGGCGGGTGGCGTCGTCGTCTCATCGTCGTGACGCCTCCGACGGCCCCGGCGGAAGCACCCGGCACAGCGCCTCGAGCGCCGGTCCGTACGCCGCCTCCGAGGGCGTCGCGTACCCCACCACCAGCCCCTCGCGCGGTTCCATGTCCGTCGCCGGATGCCGGAAGGCGGCGAGCCCGTCCAGCGCGATGCCGTGCCACGCCGCGGCCTTGACGGCGGACCGCTCGGTGCCCGGCGGCAGCCGCAGTACCGCGTGCAGCCCCGCCGCCACCCCGGTCACCCCGATGTGCGGGGCGTGCGCGGCAAGGGCCGCGAGGAGACGGTCCCGGCGGCTCCGGTACCGCTGCCGCATGCGCCGCACATGACGGTCGTACGACCCGGAGGCCAGGAAGTCCGCGAGGCTCAACTGGTCGAGAACGCTCGCCCAAGCCTCCCGGTCACCCTTGGCGGCCAGCACCCCGTCGACGTACCGCTCCGGCAGCACCATCCAGCCCAGCCGCAGCGCGGGGGACAGGCTCTTGCTGACCGAGCCGATGTGGATCACCCGCTCGGGATCGAGGCCCTGGACGGCGCCGACGGGTTTGCGGTCGTATCGGAACTCCCCGTCGTAGTCGTCCTCCAGGACCAGACCGTCACGCGCGGGTGCCCAGTCGACGACGGCGGACCGGCGCTCCGGGTGCAGCGGCCCGCCGGTCGGGAACTGGTGCGCCGGCGTCAGCAGCACCGCCCGCTCCCGCCCCAGCCGGTCCACCCGCGCCCCGTCGTCGTCCAGCGGCAGCGGTACGGTCCGTACGCCCGCCGCCGCGAGCAGTTCCCGGTGGAAGGGCAGGCCGTACGCCTCCACCGCCAGCGGACCGTCCAGAACCCCGCCACCACCGTCCCCGAACAACAGCCGCACGGCGTGCGCGAAACCGGAGCAGATCACGATGCGGCCCGGCTCCGTCCGCACACCACGCGCGCGTGCCAGATACTCCGCGAGCGCCTCCCTGAGTTCGGGGCGCCCGGCGGGGTCGCCCGGACCGAACACCTCGTCCGGCGCCCGCTGAAGCGCTCTCCGGTAGGACGCCAGCCAGGCGGTGCGCGGGAACGCCGACGCGTCCGGGGTGCCCTGCCGCAGGTCGTGGCGCGTGCCACGCACGCGTGGCGGCGACTTCTTCGGCACGCGCGCGCGTGGGCTCAGCGGTTCCGTCCGCTCGGCGACCCGCGTGCCCGAGCCCTGGCGGGCGGTCAGCCAGCCCTCCGCGACGAGCTCCGCATACGCGTCCGCCACCGTGTTGCGCGCCACGCCCAGGTCCGCGGCGAGCGAGCGGTACGGCGGCAGCCGCGTGCCGGGGGCGAGCCGGCCGCTGTGCACGGCCTCCCGCAGGGCACGGATCAGCGCGGCCCGGCGGCCTCCCGGTCCGGACAGCTCCAGATGCAGATCGGCGCCGATCCGCTCGGCGGCGTCGACCCACGAGCCGGCCGGGCGGCTCGGCCCGGGGGACGGCTCGCGCGAGGAATTGACCCATGAATCCGGCATCAAAATGAACCCTACAGCCGGTCTTTCCGGTTCGTAGGTTGAAGGACATGACGACGAACACGGCCACCGAGCCGCGCCTGAACTTCGCCCAGTCCGCCCCCAAGGCCTTCCGCGCCCTCATCGGCTTCGACGCCGCCGCCCGCGAAGGCCTCGACCCCGCGCTCGTCGAGCTGATCCAGATCCGCGCCTCGCACCTCAACCACTGCGCGTACTGCCTCCACATGCACACCAACGACGCCCGCAAGGCGGGCGAGAGCGAGGACCGGCTGCACATGGTCGCCGTGTGGCGCGAGGCCCGGCACTTCTTCACGGAGAAGGAGCAGGCCGCCCTCGCCCTGACGGAGGCCGTCACCCTGGTCGCCGACGCCGGCGTCCCGCAGGACGTCTACGCACAGGCCGCGGCCCACTTCGACGAGCGGGAACTCGCCCAGGTCATCGCCCTGATCTGCACGATCAACACCTGGAACCGCGTGGCCCTCGCGACCTGGAAGGTCGCCGGCACGGACGAGCGGTAGACACCCTTGCGGAGCCGCCGGAGAGCGTCCGTGGGTCAGGTGAGCGCCAGCAGATAGGACAGCGCCGCCGCGGCCGAGGCGACCGTGCGGACGTGGTTCCACGCCGTCCATTCGCGCACGTACGCCGACCAGTACGCCGCCGTCTCCGGCGTGCCCGGCTCCCTCTCCCGCAGCGCGTTGTTGCGCGGCACGTTCGCGGCGGCGGTCACCCCGAACGAGCCCAACAGGAACAACGCGCTGCCCAGCAGCAGCTCCACCGCCCCCTCGTCCGGCCACAGCACGAACGTCACGACGGCTATCACCGCGGCCAGCACCGCCGACCCGGTGAACACCAGCATGAACGCCGGCCGCACCGCCGCCACGTTGATCGCCTGCATCGCGGCCACGCCCTGCGCGGGCGGCAGCGCCGCCAGCCCTCTCATCACGAACGTCGAGAAGCCGCAGAACACCCCGGCCGTCAGCCCGGTACCGAGCACCCCCAGCACCGTCAGTACGAAGTACGGTCCGTCGATCATGCCGATGTCACCCCTGTGCAGTCCTGAACAGCCGCGCGGCCCGTCCGCCCAGCCGTCACCACCAGTGAAGCCCCGCGCGCGCACGACGACCATGGCCGAGCGGCGCGGACGCATACGCGAGCGTCCAGCAACCGTCCCGCTCGCCGCCCCCGATCGGCGGGGCCGGCCCGGCCGGGTCTCCCGCGCGCCGGGCGGCCGGCCGGGCCCGGCTGCGGACGGCGCATCATGGGCCTGTGCGACTCGAAGCGATCACCTGGGACCGGCTCGGCGACCTGCTCGCCGAGCGCATCCTCGACCTGGAGACGGCCGACGGCGGATCCTGGGCGCGCGTGGCCCTCGACGGCGCCCCGGCCGCCCGCCCCGGCGACCTTGCCGAGCGCGTCGGGGAGGCCCTGCGCGTCCGCGGCCGTCCCTCGCTCGTCGTCGGCACGGAGGGCTTCCTGCGCCCGGCCTCCCTGCGCCTCGAGTACGGCCGCCGGGACCCGGAGTCCTACTACGGCGGCTGGTACGACACCGGCGCCCTGTGGCGCGAGGTGTTCGGCCCGCTCGACCCCGGCGGCGACGGACGCGTCCTGCCCGACCTGTGGGACCCGGTCACCGACCGCGCCACTCGCAGCTCGTATGTCCAACTCCCGCCCGGCGGCGTCCTGTTGATGCACGGCCCCCTCCTCCTGCGCCACTGGTTCCCGTTCGACCTGACCGTCCACGTCCGCCTTTCCCCGGGCGCCCTGCGCCGCCGCACACCCGAGGCCGACCACTGGACCCTGCCCGCCTTCGAGCGCTACGACGACGAGACCGACCCGGCGCACACCGCCGACGTCCTGGTGCGCGCCGACGACCCGAATCACCCGGCGTGGAACGGGTGAACCGGCCGGGCCCCGGCGCGGCGACCTGGCCGAACGGCACCCGCCACCGCCGCCTGCCACCGGCACGCGCACGCGGAGCCGCGCCTTCCAGCACCCTCACCGGCCCGCCGGGCTCCGGGTGCGGGTCCCGGAAGGCGCGGCGAGAATGATGCACGCCGGGACTAGCGGTGCGCCCCCGCATCGCGCCGGCCGTCCGGCACCAGGAGGTACCGAATGACCACCGCCGGAGACATCATGCACCGTGGCGCCCAGTGGATCCCCGCCCACGAAACCCTGGACCGCGCCGCCCAGTTGATGCGCGAACTGGGCGTCGGCGCCCTGCCCATCAGCGACGAGAACGAACGGCTCTGCGGCATCCTCACCGACCGCGACATCGTCGTCGGCTGTGTCGCCATGGGCCACGACCCGTCCCGGGTCACCGCGGGCGACATGGCCCAGGGCACCCCGCGCTGGATCGACGCGAACGCCGACATCAGTGAGGTCCTCCGGGAGATGCAGGAGCACCAGATCCGCCGGCTGCCCGTCATCGAGAACAAGCGCCTCGTCGGCATGATCAGCGAGTCCGACCTCGCCCGGCACCTGGCCGACGACCAGATCGCGACCTGGGCGGAGAGCGTCTACGCCAAGACCTCCGCGCGCTGAACCACCCCGGCCACCCGGCCCGCCCCGAGAGCGCGCGTCGCGACCGGCCCGTGCGTCGTCGCGACCGGCCCGCGTGTCACAACCAGCCGTTGCGCCGGAAGCCCCGGTACAGCACCAGGCAGGCGACGGATATGACGCCGATGACGAGCGGATAGCCGAACCGCCAGTGCAGCTCCGGCATGTGGTCGAAGTTCATGCCGTACATCCCGCAGACCATCGTCGGCACGGCGATCACCGCGGCCCACGCCGTGATCTTCCGCATGTCCTCGTTCTGCGCGACCGTGACCTGCGCGAGGTGCGCCTGGAGGATCGAGTTGAGCAGCTCGTCGAAGGCGGCGATCTGCTCAACGGCCCGCATCAGATGGTCCGAGACGTCCCGGAAGTACGCCTGTATCTCCGGGTCGACCACGCGTATGGGCCGTGTGGCGAGGTCCTCCAGCGGGCGGCTCAGCGGCACCACCGCCCGCTTCAGCTCCAGCAGTTCGCGCTTGAGCTGATAGATCCGGCCCGGATCGACCCGGGCGCCCTGCTCGGCGAACACGGCCGTCTCGACCTCGTCGATGTCCCCGTGCACGGAGTCGGTGACGGACAGATAGTCGTCCACCACATGGTCGGCGATCGCGTGCAGCACCGCCGACGGTCCCTTGGCGAGCTGATGGGGCGCGGACTCCAGCTCCTCCCGCAGCGGGCCGAGGGAGCCGTGCCGCCCGTGCCGGACCGTGATCACGAAGTCCTCGCCCGCGAACACCATGATCTCGCCGGTGTTCACCACCTCGCTGGTGGCGGTCAGTTCGTCGTGTTCGACGTAGCACACCGTCTTGAACACCGCGAAGAGCGTCTCGCCGTACCGCTCCAGCTTGGGCCGCTGATGCGCCTCGACGGCGTCCTCGACGGCCAGCGGGTGCAGGTCGAACAGCTCGGCGATGCCGGCGAACTCCTGGTCCGTCGGCTCGTGCAGTCCCAGCCAGACGAAGCCCTCGCCGCTCTTGCGCACCTGCCGCACCGCGTCGACGAGGTCGCCGCCCGTCGGGACTCGGCAACCCTCCTGATAGGTCACGCAGTTGACCACCGAGGAGCCCAGCGGGGACCGGGCCGGGTGGCTCAGGTCGACGCGCGGGCGCCGCCGGGCCAGCCGTGCCACTCTGCGCAGGCCGCTCACACCGCCGATGCTCGTGACCCTCCGCAGATTCCCTGCCATGGACATCTGGATCTCCTCGCCTGGATCTCCTCGCGTCGCGTCTCCGCGCCCTGGTCGGGCCAGTTTGCCAGCACGGCGCCAACGGCGGACGAGCCTGTGGAAACGGAATGTTCCGCTTTGTTCCCGGCGCGCCACGGAGCGTCCGGCCTTGGCGTGTCCCGGCACGCCCTGGCACCTCCTGGTTCGTCCCGGTGTGTTCCGGTGCGTACCGGTGTGTTCCGGGCCGTGGACGTGCGGCGGGTGAGCGTCCCGCCGGAGCGTCGCCCCCGACGGACAACCGGGACAACTGGGATGATCGGGGCATGATGCGAACCGACGGGTACCTCCTCGACGACCGGCCTGCCGACGCGGAGCGCTTCGACGCGTTCGCCGCGCTCTTCGACTCCACCACCTTCCGGCATCTCGAGGCCCTCGGCGTCGGACCGGGCTGGCGCTGCTGGGAGGTCGGCGCGGGCGGCACCTCCGTGGCCTCCTGGCTGGCGAAGCGCGTCGGTCCGACGGGTCGCGTCATCGCGACCGACGTCGACGTCTCGCGCTTCGCCCGGGCCGTCCGCCCGCCCGTCGAGGTCCGCGTGCACGACGTGTGCGCCGACAACCCGCCGGGGGAGGGCTTCGACCTGGTCCACGCCCGCCTCGGCCTCACCCAGGTGCCGGACCGGGAACGGGCGTTGCGGGCGATGGCCCGGGCCCTGCGCCCCGGCGGACGGCTCCTGGTGGAGGACGCCGACCCCGCGTTGCAGCCCCTGCTCTGCCCCGACGAGTTCGGCCCGGAACAGCAGCTCGCGAACCGGCTGCGGCAGAGCTTCCGCCAGATGCTCGCCGACCGCGGGGTCGACCTCACGCACGGCCGCAGGCTGCCCCGGCTGCTGCGCGCGGCCGGACTGCGGTGCGTGGAGGCCGACGCGTACTTCCCGCTCGCCTCGCCGGCCTGCGCGGCTCTGGAGAACGCGACGGTCCGCCAGGTCCGGGGCCGCCTCGTCGCCGCGGGGCTGGCCACGGACGAGGACATCGACCGCCACCTCGCGAACGTGGCGTCCGGAGCCATGGACCTCACGACCGCCCCGATGATCTCGGCGTGGGGCCGCAAGGGGTAGAGGCCGCAGATGACCCGCGCGCTCAGCGGGTGCGCGGCGCACCACGGGGCGCGCCGCGCAGGCGGGCTTCCGCGACGCCTCCACGCCCCCGCCCTCCCGTCGTCAGCCCGGTACGGGTGGTCTGCCGCCCACCAGCTCGACCGCCCGCGCCCCGGCCCTGCAGCCCTCCCACGCCGCCGCTTCCGGATCGGCGCCGGCGAGCAGCGCGGCGAGGAACGCGCCCGTGAAGGCGTCACCGGCCCCCGTGGTGTCCCGGGCGGTCGCGGGTACGGCGGCCACCTGCGCCACCACGGCACCGGAGCGGGCCACCAACGCGCCGTCCGCGCCCTGCTTGACGATCACCAGCGGCACGCGCCGGCTCAACTCGGCCGCCGCTTCCGCCGCCCCGGACCGCCCCGTCAGCAGACACGCCTCGGCGCGGCTCGGCAGCAGCACCTCTACGTCCTCGACGAGTGCCAGGAAGCGGTCCGCGCCCAGGTCCTTGAGGAAGCCCGCGGAGGCCGGGTCCAGGCTCACCGGCACGCCACGCGCGCGTGCCGACGCCACGGCCGCCGCCACCAGCGCACGGCTCGGTCCGGAGAACAACAGATAGCCCGACAGGTGCAGACGGGCGACGCCGTCCAGGAGTTCGTCCGACCAGTCGCCGGGCCCGAGCCGCAACGAGGCGCCGCTGTCCGTGAGGAACGTCCGCTCGGCCGCCGCATCCGCGTCGACCAGGCAGATCACCGTTCCCGTCGGCGCCTCCCGGTCGACGACCAGCCGCGGCAGCACCCCGTGGGCGGCCAGCTCCCGCTCGTGCCACGCCACGGCCTCCGCACCCACGCGGCCGAACATCCGCACCTCCGGGCACCCCCAGTGGCCCGCCCAGCAGGCCACGTTCGCGCCCGCGCCGCCCGGCACCCGTCGGATCACCGCCGCCGTGTCCGTGCCCGCGGCGAGCGGTCCCCGGTGCCGGGCGACGACGTCCGTGATCACGTCCCCGGCGACCAGCAGCGCACCGCCCGTGCTCGGCCCGGTCGCGCTCACGCCCCGGCCCAGGCCGTCGCGATCCGCGCCGCGAGACGTACGTTGCCGCGCACCGCCGCCAGATTGGCGCTCAGCGAGGCGCCGTCGGTATGCCGGACCAGGTAGTCGAGCAGGAACGGGGTGACGCCCTGCCCGGTGACCCCCTGCTCCTCGCACGCGCGCAGCGCCTCGTCGAGCACGCGCGCGTGCAACTCCGGATCGAGCTGCTCCTCCTCCGGCACCGGGTTGGCGACGATCAGCGCCGACTCCGGCGCACCGAGAGCGTCCTGGGCCCGCATGACGTCCGCCACCCGCTCCGGAGTGTCCAGCGTCCAGTCCACCGGATGCCCGGAGTCGGACAGGTAGAAGCCGGGGAAGCGGTCCGTGCCGTACCCGACGACCGCGATGCCCAGCGTCTCCAGGCGCTGCAGCGTCGCCGGCACGTCCAGGATGGACTTCACGCCCGCGCACACCACCGTGATCCGCGTGCGGGCCAGCAGACCCAGGTCGGCCGACTCGTCCTGCGTGACGGTCCACTGCCGGTGCACTCCGCCCAGCCCGCCCGTGGCGAACACCCGCACGCCCGCCAGGGCCGCCAGCAGGGCCGTCGCCGACACCGTGGTCGCGCCGCTCGCCCCCGACGCCACCGCGAGCGGCAGGTCCCGGTGTCCCAGCTTGCGGATCCCGTCCTCGTTCGCGACGCGCTCCAACTGCTGCTTGTCCAACCCGACGCGCGGCCGCCCGTCCAGCACCGCCACGGTCGCGGGAACGGCGCCTTCCTGCCGTACCGCCGCCTCCAGTTCCAGCGCCACCTGGAGATTGCGGGGGCGTGGCAGGCCGTGCGCGATGATCGTCGACTCCAGCGCCACCACCGGCCGGCCCGCGCCGAGCGCCTCCCGTACCTCTTCGGACACCGTCAGCACCACGCGCCTGCCTCCTGTCTGTCGGTCTTCCCTCATCTCTGGCGAACGGCGTGCCGGGTCAAACCCTTGCCGCAGGTGCCGGATAGCCGTCAGAACAGCGGCTCGGGCAGCACGCCCTCCAGGGCGAGCAGCTTCCGCTTGGCCTCCAGGCCGCCGCCGAAGCCCCCGATGCCGCCGTCGCTCTCCACGACCCGGTGACAGGGCACCACCACCGGCAGCGGGTTGGCGCCCATCGCCGTGCCCACCGCCTGCGCGGCGCCCGGCTGACCGACCCGCGCGGCCAGGTCGCCGTAGCCGACGACCGCGCCGTACGGCACGCCGGACGCCAGCTCGCGCAGCACCTGCCGGTTGAAGCCCGATATCAGCGACCAGTCCAGCGGCAGGTCGAAGTCACGCCGACGGCCCGCGAAGTACCCCTCGACCTGGCGTATCGCCTCGGTCAGCAGCGGGGAGCCGGGCGCCTCCACGGGCTCGCGGCCCAGGCGGGACGCGAGCCGTTCGAGCGCCCGGTCGCGCACGGCGTCCGTGGCGTGGAAGACGACGTTGACCAAGCCGTCACGTGTCGCGGCGAGCAGCAGCGGACCGATGTCGGTGCCGACGACCGTCCACACGACCTGCTGCTCCACCTGCCCATGGCTGTCCATGCGCCCACCGTACGGCCCGCCACTGACAACGCCCCGTGGACGGCCGGGGGATCAGCCGCCGTCCACCGCCGCCCGCACCACGTCGGGCTTGTTGGTGATGATCCCGTCTACCCCGTACCCGGCGACCCGCTGGGCGTTGTCCGAGTCGTCGACGGTCCAGGTGAAGACCTCCAGGGGCCTGCCGTGCGGCCCCGTGAAGGCCTGGACGGCGGCCACGTACCCCAGCGACACCGTGCGGTACGACGGGTTGATCTGGTCGGCGAAGTCCGCGTACGCGGGCAGCTCGGACACGGACGGCGTACCGAGGAAGCCGGTCTTCACGGCGGGCTTCAGCTCGTGGACGGTCCGCACGCTGTCCGCGCTGAAGCTCTGCACCACCAGACGGCCCGCCACGTGCGCGCGGTCCAGCCAGCCCTCGTTGCTGAGCACCTTGAGGGTCTGCTTCTCGATGCCCGGGTACAGCTGCGGGTTCTTGATCTCCAGCAGCAGCTTCTGGTGGTGGTGCTCCACACGGCGCACGTACTGCTCCAGCGTCGGCACGCGCGCGCCCGCGTAGGCGGGACCGAACCATCCGCCCGCGTCGAGCCGCGCGATCTCTGCGGCGGTGAAGTCCTTCACCTTCCAGGGGGCGCGGCCGGGGAAGACCTGCTCCACGTTCGTGGTGCGCGCCAGGCTGTCGTCGTGGATGACGACGAGCTCGCCGTCCCTGGTCCGCTGGACGTCGTTCTCGACCCAGCGGAAGCCGAGTTCGGCCGCCTTGTCGACGGCGGCCAGTGTGTTCTCCGGCGCGTAAGCGGAGGCGCCCCGGTGGGCGATCACCAGCGGCGGCTCTGCCTGCGCCGCCCCGGCAGCCGAGGCCGGGAAGAGAGCGGCGACGGTTCCCAGGAGCGCGGAGGTCGTGGCGGCAACTGCGCGCGCGTGCATGCGTACTCCTCGCGACGAACGATCACGGACAGCTCAACTCTGGCAGCAGAGGGTCAACGCGAGAGGGGCGCAGAATGGCCACAGAATGAATGGCGGCGCCACAACTCCACACACTGGGGCCGCACAAGTGGGTCAAGGCCGTGTTTCTTTGCCGGATAGTCGTTCGACCATTCCGGTGGACGTCATACTCTCTGCCTCGACCTCGACCGCTGCGGCGGTCCTGGGGGAGGGGACGCAACGGGGAAATCCGGGATGTAAAAGGCGGAAGGGCAGCCGCGCATGCAAGGCACGGTCGACGGATTCAGTTACGGACTCGTCACACCGCTGGTGGCCTACCTCATGGCCTGCCTCGGCGGTGCCCTCGGCCTGCGCTGCACCACCAGATCCCTGCTCGTGACGCGGTCGTGGCGACCCGGCTGGCTGGCCCTCGGGTCGGCGGCGATCGGCTCCGGCATCTGGACCATGCACTTCGTCGCCATGATGGACTTCACGGTCGAAGAGGCGCCGATCCACTACGACAAGCCCATGACCTACGCGAGCCTGGGCGTCGCCGTCCTCATGGTGGGCATCGGGATCTTCATCGTCGGCTACCGCGGAGCGCGGGGCACGGCCCTGTTCACCGGCGGCACCATCACCGGCCTCGGCATCGCCTCGATGCACTACCTGGGCATGGCCGGCATGCGGCTCGACGGCGAGTTCCGGTACAACACGGCCACCGTCGCCGCGTCCGTCGTGATAGCCATGGCCGCGGCCACCGCCGCGCTCTGGGCCGCCTGCCAGATCAAGGGCTTCCTGTGGAGCGTGGGCGCCAGCCTCGTGATGGGACTCGCGGTCAGCGGCATGCACTACACGGGCATGGCCGCCCTCAGCGTCCACCTGCACGGCACGGCAGCCCCCGCCGCGGGGGAATCGCCCGCCACCCTGCTCGCCCCCATGCTGGTCGGCCCGCTCGCGTTCCTCTTCCTCGCCGGCGTCGTCGTGATCTTCGATCCGCTGATGGTCATGGGACGCGTCGCCGCCGCTCCCGTCGAGCACAAGCCCGGCGTTCCCGCCGGCGAAGTGATCCACCAGCCGGGCCACCACCCCCTCAGGCCCCGCCGCCCGCTGCGCGTCCGCGGCGTCCGCACCCCGCAGAACCGCTGATCACGCCGCATTGTCAGTGGCGGGTCGTACGGTTGATGGCATGCGGCCCGTTTCCCAGATCGAACGCACGGTGGCGCCCTTCGAGGTCGTCAGCCCCTACCAGCCGAGCGGCGACCAGCCGACGGCCATCGCCGAGCTCGCCCGGCGCATCGAAGCCGGCGAGAAGGACGTCGTCCTGCTCGGCGCGACCGGCACCGGCAAGTCCGCCACCACCGCGTGGATGATCGAGAAGCTCCAGCGCCCCACGCTCGTGATGGCGCCGAACAAGACCCTGGCCGCCCAGCTGGCCAACGAGTTCCGCGAGCTGCTGCCGAACAACGCGGTCGAGTACTTCGTCTCGTACTACGACTACTACCAGCCCGAGGCGTACGTCCCGCAGTCGGACACCTACATCGAGAAGGACTCCTCGATCAACGAGGAGGTCGAGCGCCTGCGCCACTCCGCGACCAACTCGCTGCTCACCCGCCGCGACGTCGTCGTGGTCGCCTCGGTCTCCTGCATCTACGGCCTCGGCACCCCGCAGGAGTACGTGGACCGGATGGTCCCCCTCCGGGTGGGCGACGAGATCGACCGGGACCAGCTGCTGCGGCGCTTCGTCGACATCCAGTACACGCGCAACGACATGGCGTTCACCCGCGGCACCTTCCGCGTCCGCGGCGACACCATCGAGATCTTCCCGGTCTACGAGGAGCTCGCCGTCCGCATCGAGATGTTCGGCGACGAGATCGAGGCCCTGTCCACGCTGCACCCGCTCACCGGCGAGATCATCAGCGACGACCAGCAGCTGTACGTCTTCCCGGCCTCCCACTACGTCGCCGGCCCCGAGCGCATGGAGCGGGCTGTCAACGACATCGAGAAGGAGCTGACCGAGCGGCTCGCCGAGCTGGAGAAGCAGGGCAAGCTCCTGGAGGCCCAGCGCCTGCGGATGCGCACCACCTACGACATCGAGATGCTCCGCCAGATCGGCTCCTGCTCCGGCGTGGAGAACTACTCGATGCACTTCGACGGCCGCCTGCCCGGCTCCCCGCCCAACACTCTGCTGGACTACTTCCCCGACGACTTCCTCCTCGTCATCGACGAGTCGCACGTCACCGTCCCGCAGATCGGCGCCATGTACGAGGGCGACGCCTCCCGCAAACGCACCCTCGTCGACCACGGCTTCCGGCTCCCGTCCGCCCTGGACAACCGCCCCCTGAAGTGGGAGGAGTTCCAGGAGCGCATCGGGCAGACGGTCTACCTGTCGGCCACTCCGGGGCAGTACGAGCTGTCCCGCTCGGACGGCGTCGTGGAGCAGATCATCCGCCCGACCGGCCTGGTCGACCCGGAGGTCGTCGTCAAGCCCACTGAGGGCCAGATCGACGACCTGGTGCACGAGATCCGCAAGCGGGTCGAGAAGGACGAGCGCGTCCTCGTCACCACCCTCACCAAGAAGATGGCCGAGGACCTCACGGACTACTTCGTGGAGCTCGGCATCCAGGTCCGCTACCTCCACAGCGACGTCGACACCCTGCGCCGCGTCGAACTGCTGCGGGAACTGCGCAGCGGTGAGTACGACGTCCTGGTCGGCATCAACCTCCTCCGGGAGGGCCTCGACCTGCCCGAGGTCTCGCTGGTGGCCATCCTGGACGCCGACAAGGAGGGCTTCCTGCGCTCCGGCACCTCCCTCATCCAGACCATCGGCCGCGCCGCGCGCAACGTCTCCGGCCAGGTCCACATGTACGCCGACAAGATCACCCCGGCGATGGAGAAGGCCATCGACGAGACCAACCGCCGCCGGGAGAAGCAGGTCGCGTACAACAAGGCGAACGGCATCGACCCCCAGCCGCTCCGCAAGAAGATCAACGACATCGTCGCGCAGATCGCCCGCGAGGACATCGACACGGAACAACTGCTCGGCTCGGGCTACCGCAAGTCCAAGGACGGCAAGACCGCCAAGGCGCCGGTGCCGTCCCTGAGCACCCAGCAGCCGGGCGGCAAGGCGGCCAAGGGCAAGGGGAGGGCCAAGGTGGCCGAGACCGTGCCCACCGACCGGCCCGCCGCCGAACTCGCCGGGCAGATCGAGGAACTCACCGCACGCATGCGTGCCGCCGCGGCGGACCTCCAGTTCGAGATCGCGGCCCGGCTGCGCGACGAAGTCTCCGAGATGAAGAAGGAATTGCGCCAGATGCAGGAGGCCGGCCTGTCCTGACGAAACGGCCGCCAGCGGGGCGGCGCCGGGCGCCCGAACCGGGCCACGGCACCGCCGATCCGCCCCGGTGGTCCCACCCGGAACGCGCTGTGTTGCAAGACCGACACAAAGTGCGGACCTGGGTACGGCGATGTCAGTGGTCGTGCGTAGGGTTCTGGTCAACCGCGACTCCGCGGCAACAGGGGAAGTTCGAGAGGGGAATCAGCGCGTGACCGTCAACATGACCAAGGGTCAGGCCATCAGTCTGCAGAAGAGCGACGGCGGCAGCCTGACCGCGGTGCGCATGGGTCTCGGCTGGCAGGCGGCTCCCCGTCGCGGCCTGTTCGGTTCGCGCACGCGGGAGATCGACCTGGACGCCTCCGCCGTTCTGTTCGCGGACAAGCAGCCCGTCGACGTCGTCTTCTTCCGCCACCTGGTGAGCGACGACGGCTCGGTGCGCCACACCGGCGACAACCTCGTCGGCGGTGTCGGCCAGGGCGGCGACGACGAGGCGATCCTCGTCGACCTGCAGCGCCTTCCGGTCCACATCGACCAGATCGTGTTCACCGTGAACTCGTTCACGGGCCAGACCTTCCAGGAGGTGCAGAACGCGTTCTGCCGCCTGGTCGACGAGACCAACGGCCAGGAGCTCGCCCGCTACACGCTCGCCGGAGGCGGCGCCTACACGGCCCAGATCATGGCGAAGGTGCACCGCTCGGGCCCGGGCTGGAGCATGACGGCCCTCGGCACTCCGGCCAACGGCCGCACCTTCCAGGACCTGATGCCGTCCATCCTGCCGCTGCTCTGACGGCGGTCCGGCCGACGGGGGCCGGCGAGCGGCACACGACACCACACAAGTGACACAGGGGGACGAAGGCGATGACGGCCGAGCTGGTGCGGGGGCAGAACCACCCGCTCTCCCAGACCCGTCTCGAGATCCGGGTCTCGGCCGGCACGCCGATCGTGGCAGCGGCCACGCTCAGCGACGAGGACGGCCGGGTCAACGGAGTGGAGTGGGTGGCCCACCCGGGCACACCCACCCTGCCGGGACTTGAAGTGTCCCGGCAGGCAGCCGCCGACCACCGCCTCGCGGTGGACCTGGCCGCCATGCCGGACGCCGTCCACCGGGTCAACGTGCTGCTCGCCCTGCCCGCCGCCGACGGGGGAGGCCCGGCCCGCTTCGGCGCCGTGGCCGCCCCCTTCGTGGCCGTCACCGGCCTCGACGGCACGGAGGTCGCCAGCTACACCATCACCGGCCTCGACGCCGAGACCGCCGTCGTCGCCCTGGAGCTGTACCGACGGCTCGACGCCTGGAAGGTGCGGGCCGTCGGCCAGGGCTACGCGGGCGGCCTCGCCGAACTCCTCACCGACCAGGGCATGGCCGAGGCCCACCAGCTCTCCGCCGGCATCAACGACGCGGTGGCCAGCGGCCTGGCCCGCTCGGTGTCGGCACCCCCGCCGCGCACGGCGGACGGCGACCGCTCACGGCAGACGGCGGGCCAGGCGCCCGGCCCGGACCACGGCGGCCCCGCCACCCAGGGCGCCCCCGGCGCCGTCCCGCCCACCTCGCCGTACGGCCACCCGGGCACGCCCGGACCGCAGCCGGCGTACCCGGGCGGCGCGGACCAGCCCGGCGGTCCCCAGCCGTCGATGCCCACCGCGGGCGGTCCGATCAACTACAGCCACCCGGGCCGGCAGACCTCCGCCGCGCCGCCGCCCCCGCCGACCGCGCCCCCGGCCGAGCCCGGACAGCCCGCGCGGCCCGTCGCGGGCGACGCCACCGGCTGGTCCATGGACGAGCGGCTCTACAACCAGGTCTGGGGCATGTTCGAGGACCTGGCCCGCACCACCGCCGCGTACCGCAGCGCCGTCGACTTCGCCGACTCCCGTATGGAGAAGGAACTCGACCAGGTGCTGTCCGATCCGCGCAGCAGGATCGGCGGGCAGGGCGACGCCGCGCGCGAGGCGGCCCGCGCCCGGCACACCCAGCTCGTCACCCAGGCCGCGGAGGCCCTCGAACGGGACCTCGCCCAGCTCACCGCCGAGGCCGAGGTCGTCGAGCCCGCGCTGCCCGCGGCGTTCGCCCGCTGGGACAACCCCGTCTGGCACGGCTACCGCGTGCCCATGGAGATGCCGATGGCCCTGCGCCTGGGCGATCTCCACGTGCCCGAGGCCACCCAGGTGCGCATACCGATGCTGGTGAGGCTCCCGCTGGAGCGCGGGCTGTGGCTGGACAGCGGCCGGGCCGGTTCACTGGACGGCACCTTCGCCGACTCGCACGAACTGCGCAGGCTGGCCATGGAGTCGGCGGTGGCCATCGCCGCGCGGCTGCTCGCGGTCCACCCCGCCGGCGAGTTCTCCGTCCACGTCATCGACCCGGCCGGCTCGGGTGCGCAGCCGCTGGCGCCGCTGGTGCAGAGCGGGGTGCTCGCGAGCCCGCCCGCGCAGGGCGCCGCCGGTGTCGCGGACGTCCTGGCCCGGCTCACGCAGCGCGTCGACCTCGTGCAGATGGCGGTGCGTGGTGGCGCGGCCGACGCACTCCCGCCCGACCTGGACCTGGCTCAGCAGCTCCTCGTCGTGAACGACTTCCCGCACGGCTTCGACGACCGGGCCGTGAACCAGCTGCGCTACCTCGCCGACGAGGGACCGGCCGTCGGCGTCCATCTGATGATGGTCGCCGACCGCGAGGAGTCCTCCGGCTACGGGCCTTTGCTCGACCCGCTGTGGCGTTCGCTGCTGCGACTGACGCCGGTGCCCGACGATCACCTGGCCGACCCGTGGGTCGGTCACGCCTGGACCTTCGAGCCCGCCATGGTGCCTCCCGGCAGTCAGGTGCTTCAGCAGGTGCTCGGTCAGGTCGCGACGGCCCGCCGCGACTGGAAACGGTGACGGCCGGGGCCTGCGCCAAGCACACGTAAAGCGCCTCCCACCAGGCAACTTGGCCTTACTTTTACCGAGCTCTTTACCTTTCCTTGGGGATTGGGGTACTGTTTTCCGTACGGAGGGGAGTACTCCCTGTTTGTGCGGCGTGCCCGTCAATACGGATCTGCCCAGATCCCGGGGCGTCGGCCCGTGGGTCCCGGGCGCTTCGCGCGCTCCGGCACCCGGGGTGGAAGAGACCTCCGGCAGCGACGACGCTGACATTTGCCGTTACGACTGCCGGAGGCGCAGTGGATGTTTCCCTGACCCTGTGGGTCCTGACCGTTGTGGGCCTCGCCGCCCTCATCGCGGTCGACTTCTTCATCGGCCGCAAGCCGCACGACGTATCCATCAAGGAAGCCGGAATCTGGACGGTCGTCTGGATCGTGCTGGCCGCTCTCTTCGGGCTCGGACTGCTCGTCTTCGGCGGCGGGCAGCCCGCGGGCGAGTTCTTCGCCGGCTTCATCACCGAGAAGTCGCTGAGCGTCGACAACCTCTTCGTCTTCGTCCTGATCATGGCGAAGTTCGCGGTGCCGTCGCAGTACCAGCAGCGGGTGCTCCTCATCGGCGTGCTCATAGCCCTGGTTCTGCGGGCCGTCTTCATCGCCGCGGGCGCCGCGATCCTCGCCAGCTTCTCCTGGGTCTTCTACCTCTTCGGCGCGTTCCTGATCTGGACCGCCTGGAAGCTCATCCAGGAGGCCCGGGCCGACGAGGACGACGAGGAGTACGAGGAGAACAAGCTCCTCAAGGCCGCCGAGCGCCGCTTCGGCGTGGCCGACCGCTACCACGGCACCAAGCTGTGGATCGAGGAGAACGGCAAGCGGATCATGACGCCGATGCTGGTCGTCATGCTCGCGATCGGCACCACGGACGTGCTCTTCGCCCTCGACTCGATCCCGGCGATCTTCGGCCTGACGCAGGACCCGTACATCGTGTTCACCGCCAACGCGTTCGCGCTGATGGGTCTGCGGCAGCTGTACTTCCTCATCGGCGGCCTGCTCAAGAAGCTGGTCCACCTCAGCTACGGCCTGTCGATCATCCTCGGCTTCATCGGCGTCAAGCTGGTGCTGCACGCCCTGCACGAGTCCGGGGTCCACGTCCCGGAGATCGGCATCCCGGTCTCCCTCGGCGTGATCTGCTCCGTGCTGATCGTCACGACGATCACCAGCCTGCGGGCCTCCAAGAAGCAGGCGGCGGCCGACGCCGCGCGCGGCGGGGACGACAGCGTGTCGAAGGACAGCGTCGACGTCTGACGGCGACGGCGAGGGACCGCACCGGCCGGGCCGCGGACCGGACACGCGACACCGGGAGCGAACGGGAGAACCACCGCCCGCCGCTCCCGGTGGCGTGACCCGCGTCGCGTACGGGCCCCTGCCGGTCGCGGCAAGGCCGGACAGGGTCGGCGAGCAGCGTGATAGACCGGTGCCGAGCAGGGCCGTCGACGGGCGGCCCGACCCCCGAAGGACCGGAGGAACCGTGCCCCGCACCCTGGCCAGCGCCCCGATCATGATCCTCAACGGCCCCAACCTGAACCTGCTCGGGCAGCGTCAGCCGGAGATCTACGGCTCCGACACCCTCGCCGACGTCGAGGCGATGTGCGCCAAGGCGGCGGCCGCCCACGGCGGCACGGTGGACATGCGCCAGTCCAACCACGAGGGCGAACTGGTCGACTGGATCCACGAGGCACGTCTGAACCACTGCGGGATCGTCATCAACCCCGGCGCCTACTCGCACACCTCCGTCGCGATCCTGGACGCGCTGAACACCTGCGACGGCCTGCCGGTGCTGGAGGTGCACATCTCCAACATCCACAAGCGGGAGTCGTTCCGGCACCACTCCTACGTCTCGCTGCGCGCCGACGGGGTCATCGCGGGATGCGGAGTGCAGGGATACGTGTTCGCCGTCGAGCGGGTCGCGGCGCTGGCCGGGGCCGGGCAGGCCGACACGTAACCCGATCACGCGGCCATGTGTGAAGCGTTCACACGGGGCGCGTGGCGCGGGAGATCACCATCCGCGTGCGCGCCACTCGGGCAGGTGCGGCCGCTCGGCGCCGAGCGAGGTGTCGTTGCCGTGCCCCGGGTAGACCCAGGTCTCGTCCGGCAGCGCGTCGAAGATCTTGGTCTCCACGTCGTGGATCAGGCTGGCGAACGCCTTCGGGTCCTTGAACGTGTTGCCCACGCCGCCCGGAAAGAGGCAGTCGCCGGTGAACACGTGAGGGTGGCCGTGCGGGTCGTCGTAGACGAGGACGATCGAGCCCGGTGTGTGGCCGGTCAGGTGGCGTGCGGTGAGCTCCACGTGCCCGACCCGGATGGTGTCGCCGTCCTCGACGAGGACATCGGTCGGTACGGGGATGCCCTCGGCGTCGTACCGCCCCGCGTAGGTGCGGGCGCCGGTGGCGGCCACGACGTCGGCGAGCGCCTGCCAGTGGTCGCCGTGCCGGTGGGTGGTGACGACGGAGGCGATGCCGTCGTCGCCGATGGTGCCCAGCAGGGTCTCCGCGTCGTTGGCCGCGTCGATCAACAGCTGCTCGTCGGTGGCCCGGCAGCGCAGCAGGTAGGCGTTGTTGTTCATGGGGCCGACCGCGACCTTGGTGATCATCAGGTCTTTGAGCTCGTGCACGTCGGCGGGCCCGCCGACCGTGACCTCTCCGCTGTACGTCATGTACGCCAGCCTATCCCCGGGGAGGTCGGCACAGAGGGCCCGCCGGACGCCCGTTACAGCGGCGGGAGCGCGGGCAGCGAGCCGCCCTCCACCGTGAGCGCGGACCCCTCGCGCCGGCCGGCGAGCCAGCCGAGCAGGCCGGCGGGCGTCCCCGCGACGGTGACCTCGGGTTCGTCGGCCTCCCGGCCCGTGCGCCACGCGTGCGTGCCGTCCGTCAGCCGGGTCGCGGGCACGTCGGGGTGCCCGGCGAAGCGCTCGGCGAGGAATTCGATCTCCCGCTGCGTGAACTCCTCCGGAAGATCCTCCAGCTCGTAGCCGATGCCGAGGTCCACGTGGTGCAGTTCGACCTCGACCCAGCGACGGAAGGGCACCCTGGCCGCCGTGTCCGTCACGCCGTTGCGCAGCTGCACGGTGCGCGACCAGTCCGCCGGTACGGCCGAGGCGTCCTGGAAGCGGGCGGCGCTGTCGCGTACGTCGGCGACCTGGACGTCGAGGGCGCGGGGGGCGTCCCGCTCGATGTCGGCGTCGCGGGCCTCGGCGGAGACGTACATGGGCCGGCCCTCCATGACGTTCACGAGGGCGTCCGCGTTGCGGGCGAGGTGGGCCAGGATGTGACCGCGGGTCCAGCCGGGCAGCCGTGACGGTTGCGTCACCGCGGCGTTGTCCAGTTTGCCGACCGCGATGAGCAGTCGCTCGGTCGCGTCCCGTACAGACGCCAGGTCATGAGCGTGATCAATCATGCTGCTGACCCTAGCCTCGCCACACGTTCGGGTGAAGACGGCTGACCGAGACCGCTAATCGAATGCACGTGCTATATGGTCGAGTGCGGCGTCGGGCATGCTGGATGGTCGGGGATTGTTAAGCGACCGGGAATCCGACCGGCGTTGTCAGTGGCTCCCCCTAGTCTGAGAAAGCACGGGGGCCTCGCCCCTGTCACTTCTCTCAAGAAAGGTGCGGACCGGCGTGGCCGACCGTCTCATCGTCCGTGGCGCGCGCGAGCACAACCTGAAGAACGTCTCGCTCGACCTGCCTCGTGACTCGCTCATCGTCTTCACGGGCCTGTCCGGGTCGGGCAAGTCCTCCCTGGCCTTCGACACGATCTTCGCCGAGGGCCAGCGGCGCTACGTGGAGTCGCTCTCCTCCTACGCCCGGCAGTTCCTCGGCCAGATGGACAAGCCGGACGTGGACTTCATCGAAGGCCTCTCCCCGGCGGTCTCCATCGACCAGAAGTCGACTTCGCGCAACCCGCGCTCGACGGTCGGCACCATCACCGAGGTCTACGACTACCTGCGCCTGCTCTTCGCCCGCATCGGCAAGCCGCACTGCCCGGAGTGCGGCCGCCCGATCTCGCGGCAGTCGCCGCAGGCCATCGTGGACAAGGTGCTGGAGCTCCCGGAGGGCAGCCGGTTCCAGGTGCTGTCGCCTCTCGTCCGCGAGCGCAAGGGGGAGTTCGTCGACCTCTTCGCCGACCTCCAGACCAAGGGTTACTCCCGCGCGCGTGTGGACGGCGAGACCATCCAGCTCTCCGAGCCGCCCACGCTGAAGAAGCAGGAGAAGCACACCATCGAGGTGGTCGTCGACCGCCTCACGGTGAAGGAGTCCGCCAAGCGGCGGCTCACCGACTCCGTCGAGACGGCCCTCGGCCTGTCCGGCGGCATGGTCGTGCTCGACTTCGTGGACCTCCCCGAGGGCGACCCCGAGCGCGAGCGCATGTACTCGGAGCACCTCTACTGCGCGTACGACGACCTGTCCTTCGAGGAGCTGGAGCCGCGCTCCTTCTCCTTCAACTCGCCCTTCGGCGCCTGCCCCGAGTGCACCGGCATCGGCACGCGCATGGAGGTCGACCCGGAGCTGATCGTCCCTGACCCGGACAAGTCGCTCGACGAGGGCGCCATCCACCCCTGGTCGCACGGCCACACCAAGGACTACTTCGGCCGCCTGATCGGTGCCCTCGCGGACGCCCTCGGCTTCCGCACGGACATCCCCTTCGGCGGCCTGCCGCAGCGCGCCAAGAAGGCCCTGCTGCACGGCCACAAGACCCAGATCGAGGTGCGGTACCGCAACAGGTACGGCCGCGAGCGGCGCTACACCACGCCGTTCGAGGGTGCCGTCCCCTTCGTGAAGCGCCGGCACAGCGAGGCCGAGAGCGACGCCAGCCGCGAGCGCTTCGAGGGCTACATGCGCGAGGTGCCCTGCCCGTCCTGCGAGGGCACGCGCCTGAAGCCGATCGTCCTCGCGGTCACGGTCATGGGGAAGTCCATCGCCGAGGTCGCCGCGATGTCCATCAGCGACTGCGCCGACTTCCTGGGCGAGCTGAAGCTCACCGCCCGCGACAAGAAGATCGCCGAGCGCGTGCTGAAGGAGGTCAACGAGCGGCTGCGGTTCCTGGTCGACGTCGGCCTCGACTACCTCTCGCTGAACCGCGCGGCGGGCACGCTGTCCGGCGGCGAGGCCCAGCGCATCCGCCTCGCCACCCAGATCGGCTCCGGCCTCGTCGGCGTGCTGTACGTCCTGGACGAGCCGTCCATCGGACTGCACCAGCGCGACAACCACCGGCTGATCGAAACCCTGGTCCGGCTGCGCGACATGGGCAACACGCTCATCGTCGTGGAGCACGACGAGGACACCATCAAGACGGCCGACTGGATCGTCGACATCGGCCCCGGCGCCGGCGAGCACGGCGGCAAGGTCGTCCACAGCGGCTCCTTGAAGGAGCTGCTGGCCAACACCGAGTCCCAGACCGGCCAGTACCTGTCCGGGCGGAAGGCCATCCCGCTGCCCGAGGTGCGCCGCCCGCGCGACCCGTCCCGGCAGCTCACGGTGCACGGCGCCCGGGAGAACAACCTCCAGGACATCGACGTGTCGTTCCCGCTGGGTGTGTTCACCGCGGTCACGGGCGTGTCCGGATCCGGCAAGTCCACCCTGGTCAACGACATCCTGTACACGCACCTGGCCCGCGAGCTGAACGGCGCGAGAAGCGTCCCCGGCCGGCACACGCGCGTGGACGGCGACGACCTCGTCGACAAGGTCGTGCACGTTGACCAGTCGCCCATCGGCCGCACCCCGCGGTCCAACCCGGCGACGTACACCGGCGTCTTCGACCACATCCGCAAGCTGTTCGCGGAGACCACCGAGGCGAAGGTCCGGGGCTACATGCCCGGCCGGTTCTCCTTCAACGTCAAGGGCGGCCGCTGCGAGAACTGCTCCGGCGACGGCACCATCAAGATCGAGATGAACTTCCTCCCGGACGTCTACGTGCCGTGCGAGGTCTGCCATGGCGCCCGCTACAACCGGGAGACCCTGGAGGTCCACTACAAGGGCAAGTCCATCGCCGACGTCCTGAACATGCCGATCGAGGAGGCGATGGACTTCTTCGAGGCGGTCCCGGCGATCTCCCGCCACCTCAGGACGCTCAACGACGTGGGCCTCGGATACGTCCGGCTCGGCCAGTCCGCGACCACCCTGTCCGGCGGTGAGGCCCAGCGCGTGAAGCTCGCGAGCGAGCTCCAGAAGCGCTCCACGGGCCGCACGGTCTACGTCCTCGACGAGCCGACCACCGGCCTCCACTTCGAGGACATCAGCAAGCTGCTCACGGTGCTCAACGGCCTGGTGGACAAGGGCAACACGGTCATCGTCATCGAGCACAACCTCGACGTGATCAAGACCGCCGACTGGCTCGTCGACATGGGTCCCGAGGGCGGCGCGGGCGGCGGCCTGGTCGTCGCCGAGGGCACGCCCGAGCAGGTGGCCGGTGTCCCCACCAGCCACACCGGCAAGTTCCTGCGGGACATCCTCGACGCGGACCGGATCAGCGACGCCTCGATCCCGGCGGCGCGCAAGCGGACGACCGCGAAGGCGACGACCGCGCGGGCGACGGCGGCCAAGAAGACGTCCGCCGCCAAGTCCACGACCAGGAAGACCGCCACCAAGACGGTCGACACCACGGAGAAGGCGACCGCCACCGCCAAGAAGGCGGCCCCCGCGAAGAAGGCGACCCGGGCCCGCAAGGCCTGACCCGCCCCACCCGCACACGCGACGCGCCCCACGAGACCAGCTCCCGTGGGGCGCGCCGCGTTGCCGCACGGAGTGCGGGCTGCCTGGCAGGAGCCGACGCGGGCTGCCTGTCGGAAGCCGACCATCCGCGAACAGAACCCGGCCGCCTCCGAACACGAGCCAACCGCTCCCGAACAAGAGCCAACCGGCCCCGCGAGCACGAGCCAACCGGCCCCGAGCACGAGCCAACCGCTCCGAACAGGACCGCCCGCCCCCCGAAGGCTCAGTCCGCCGCCTCCCACGGCTCGCCCAGCTCCGACGCGTACGGCGGCTCGGCTCCCGCTCGCGCGCAGGTGACCGCCGCCGCCCGGGCCGCGAACCGCAGCAGTCGTGCCCAGCCGTCTGCGCCGAGGCCGGCCAGCGCGGCCTTGCTCAGCGCGTCGCGCGCGGCGAGCCCGTGGAGCAGCGCCGCGTTCACCGTGTCGCCCGCGCCGATCGTGTCCACCACCTCGACGCGCTCGCCGGGCACGGAGTACTCGCCGCCGTCCCGCGTGAACACCGTCAGACCGTCGCCGCCCCGGGTCACCACGACCGCCGCGGGACCTGCCGCCAGCCACTCGCGGGGGGTGCCGCCGAGCCACTCGGCGTCCTCCGCCGACAGCTTCAGCAGGGACACCGACGGCAGCCAGCTCCTGAAGCGGGCCCGGTAGGCGTCGGCGTCCGGGATGAGCCCGGCCCGGATGTTCGGGTCCAGGGCGGTGAACACACCCTGAGCCGCGGAACGGCGCATGAGGTCCTCGTAGGCGCTCGCCCCGGGCTCCAGCACGAGCGAGCAGGTGCCGAAGGAGACCGCGCGAACGCCGGCCGGCAGCGCGTCCGGTGCCGTGAACAGCCGGTCCGCGGTGCCCTCGACGTAGAAGGAGTATGCCGCCGAGCCGTCCGTGCCGACGGTCGCGACGGCGAGCGTCGTCGGTTCCGGCCCGCGTCGGACCCATGACACGTCCACGCCGGTCTCGCGCAGCCGGTCGAGCAGCGCCTCGCCGAACGCGTCGTCGGACACGCGGGAGCAGAACGCAGTGGGGGAGCCGAGCCGGCCGAGGGCGACGGCCGTGTTGTAGGGGCCGCCGCCGAGCGCCGGCTTCAGGGCCGCGAGGGCGCCCGTGCCCTGCGGTACCAGGTCTATCAGGGCCTCACCGGCGACGACGATCACGAGCGGGTTCCTCTCTCGGCAGGGCTTCGGGTGTCTCGGGACAGCCGCACGAGGTGCGGTGGACGAAGGCGCAGGGCAGCCGCACGCTCCGGGCGGGCCGGTCCGGCTCGGCCAGCCGGTCGAGCAGCACCTCGACCGCCCGGGCGCCGATCTCCCTGCTGGGCTGCGCGATCGCGGTGAGCCGGGGCTCGAACAGGTCGGCCCAGGCGAAGTCGTCGAAGCAGCACAGCGCGATGTCGCGCGGTACCGACAGACCGGCATCGCGCAGGGCCCGGAGCGCGCCGATGGTCATGGCGTTGTTGGCGGTGACCAGCCCCGTGGGCCGGGAGCCGAGGGAGAGCAGAGCGGCGGTGGCCCGTTCGGCGCCGGCCGACTCGGAGTCGCCGTGCGCCACGAGCCGTTCGTCGTACGGCAGTCCGGCGGCGGCCAGTCCGTGGCGGTACCCGGCGATCCGTTCGCGTGTGGTGCTGAGTCCGGACCGGCCGGCGATCAGGCCGATCCTGCGGTGACCGAGCCCTGCGAGGTGGGTGACGAGCCGGGCCGTGGGCTCGGCGCTGTCGGCGGACACCTGGTCGAAGGCGGGGGTGTCGTCACCGGGGGAGTCGAGGACGCGGTCCAGGAAGACGGTCGGCACGGCGTGGCGCCGGAGGTAGGCGACGAGGCCGTCGGGCTCCGCCGAGGGGGCGACGATCATGCCGTCCACCCGGCGTTCGTGGAGGAGCTGGACCGCTTTGCGCTCGTGCTCCGGGTCGTCGTGCGGATCGGCGATGAGCAGGCCGTAACCGTGCTCGAGCGCGCCGGCCTCGACGCCTTGGAGGATCTCCGTGAAGTACGGGTTGCTGATCGCCGACACCGCCAGCCCGATGGACCGCGTGCGGGAGGTCACCAGGGAGCGGGCGAGGGTGTTGGGCGTGTAGCCGAGTTCCTCGACGGCGTCCAGGACGGCCTGGCGGGTGTGGGGCAGCACGGGCCGGGTGCCGTTCAGTACGTGGGAGACGGTCGCCACGGAGACGCCGGCGCTCCGCGCCACGTCGGCCATCGTCGCCATACGTTCCCCTCTCCCCGTTGGACCTGTCATCCGTCCCGAGGCGGGAACGTATCCCATTTCCCGTCGCACGTAAACGCTTGCGCAAGCGTTTACGTCCAGGGTCGCGCGTCGTGACCCGACCTCTCGGGGGTCCCGGCAGGCCCGGTATCGTCGCCGTGCACGCCCCCGTGACCTGTGGAGATCTCATGCCCGGCCGTCCGTCCCCGAGCCGCCGTACCGTCCTGCGGGGCGCGGCCGTCACGCCCCTCGCCGGAACGGCCCTGACCGCCTGCGGGCCCGGCGACGACGAAGGAGCGCTGCCCGCCGAGCCGACCGCGTCCGTCGAACTGGGCGCGCCGGGCGAGATCGCCGAGGGAAGCCCGAAGCTGTACCGCGAGCAGCACGTCGTCGTCAGCCGTGCCGGGGACGGCTCGCTGAAGGCGTACAGCGCCGTCTGCACGCACGCGGGCTGCGCCATCGACAAGCTGGAGGGGAAGAAGCTCGTGTGCGCGTGTCACGGCAGCGAGTTCGACGCCACGACGGGCGAGGTGCTGCGGTCTCCCGCCACGGTGCCGCTGGTCGCGCTGGACGTGCGGGAGGAGAACGGCCGGGTCGTTGCGGGCCCGAAGCGCTGACCCCTGACCGGGTCTCACGCCCCCGGCCGTCGCACGCGTCTACAGGGCCGTCACTCCCACTCCCAGCCGATCCCCACGATCCCCGCCCGCACCCGCGGTTCGACGAGGTGGACGGAGTGGTGCGGCCCGGTCGGGGCCAGCTCCTGGTGCGCGCTGCGCGGAGCCGCCGCCGTGTGCTGCGTGAAGCGGTGGGAGCGCGTCGGCAGGGCCCGCTCGTCGAACCGCACCTGGAGCGCGTACTGACCCCCGGCGGAGTCGAAGCCGCGCACGTACTCGCGTGACACGCCTGCCGTGCCGTCCTCGACGCCGTAGCGGAACAGAAAGGTGTCTCCGGCCCGCAGCCGGGTGTCGAACAACAGCTCCGCCACGAGCAGTCCGGTCTCCTGGTGTCGGCGCACGCGCCCCGCGCGGCAGTTCTCCAGCGCGCGCACCGTCATGGCGTCCGGCACGCACCCCGGGTCGCCGTGGTGCACCGCCAGGAAGCGGTCGACGCCGTCCCGGTGGGCCCGCACGATGTGGTGGGACTCCCGCCCGGCCAGTTCCCGGCGCGCCCCGATGCGCACCAGCTCGTGATGGGCGAGGGTGTGCAGCCCGCCGTCCACGGTCGAGTCCAGTTCGGCCAGCAGCCCCTCGAGGACGCCCGAGGCCTCGACGACCGCGCGGTAGGAGCGGGCGGAGGTGTCCCGGTCCGCGGCGTGTTCGTCGGTCTCGGCGAGCAGCCGGATCAGCGACTCGTCGGGCAGCTGGAGGATCTCCTCCAGGGCCCGCACGGCGCGCAGCGACTCGGGGCGCTGCGGGCGCCGGGCGCCCTGCTGCCAGTAGCTCAGGCTGGTCACGCCGACCTTCACGCCGTGGCGCGACAGATGATGCTGCACACGCTGCAGGGGCAGGCCGCGCGCGGCGATCGCGGCGCGCAGGGCGACGTGGAAGGGGCCGCCTCGCAGGGCCGAGTCCAGTTGCGCGGTGGCGTCGTCCGCGTGCTGTGTGGCGTGCGGCATGCACAGGGGCCTTTCTGTGAATGTTCGCAACGGCTGGTCAGACCGTTCGCAGGGGGTCCCCGGGGCCGCCCCCGTGGGCGCGGGCGGCGTCCTCGACACGCGGGCCGCCGTTCAAGGGCCCCGAGGTCCTCCGCATTGAAGCGTGTTGACCTAGTCCCGACAACACCTGAGGCCCAACCGCGACGCACCGCTGGCCGAGTCCGTACGGTGCGTGGTCGCCCGCGCTGCCCCGAGGGCCGGGCGGGAGCCGGGGCGCGCCCCGCGGCCGTCGCCCCGCGGCCCCGGACCACTCCGGAGTGTCAGCGCGCGCCAGTAGGGTGTGAGACATGGCCGACCCCTCCAGCTACCGCCCCAGGCCGGGAGACATCCCGGACACCCCCGGGGTGTACAGGTTCCGTGACGAGCACCGTCGGGTGATCTACGTCGGAAAGGCGAAAAGCCTGCGTCAGCGCCTGGCCAACTACTTCCAGGACCTGGCGAACCTGCACCCGCGGACCCGCTCGATGGTGACCACGGCCGCGTCCGTGGAGTGGACGGTGGTGTCCACGGAGGTCGAGGCCCTCCAGCTGGAGTACTCCTGGATCAAGGAGTACGACCCCCGGTTCAACGTCAAGTACCGCGACGACAAGAGCTACCCCTACCTCGCGGTGACGATGGGCGAGGAGTTCCCGCGCGTCCAGGTCATGCGCGGCCACAAGAAGAAGGGCGTGCGCTACTTCGGTCCGTACGCGCACGCGTGGGCGATCCGCGACACGGTGGACCTGCTGCTGCGCGTGTTCCCGGTGCGCACGTGCTCGGCGGGCGTCTTCAAGAACGCCGCCCGCACCGGCCGCCCCTGCCTGCTCGGCTACATCGGCAAGTGCTCCGCGCCCTGCGTGGACCGGGTCTCGCCGGAGGAGCACCGTGAACTCGCCGAGGAGTTCTGCGACTTCATGGCCGGCCGCACGGGCACGTATCTGCGCCGCCTGGAGAAGCGGATGACGCTGGCGGCCGAGGAGATGGAGTACGAGCGGGCCGCCCGCCTGCGCGACGACATCGAGGCCCTGAAGAAGGCCATGGAGAAGAACGCGGTCGTGCTCGCCGACGCGACCGACGCCGACCTGATCGCCGTCGCCGAGGACGAGCTGGAAGCCGCCGTGCAGATCTTCCACGTGCGGGGCGGGCGCGTGCGCGGCCAGCGCGGCTGGGTGACCGACAAGGTCGAGGAGATCACCACCGGCGCCCTCGTCGAGCACGCGCTCCAGCAGCTGTACGGCGAGGAGACCGGGGACGCCGTCCCCAAGGAGGTGCTGGTCCCGGCCCTGCCGGAGCCCGTCGAGCCGGTCCAGGAGTGGCTCACCGGCCGCCGCGGGGCGAACGTGTCGCTGCGCATCCCGCAGCGCGGCGACAAGAAGGCGCTCATGGAGACCGTGCAGCGCAACGCGCAACAGGCGCTCGTCCTGCACAAGACGAAGCGTGCCTCCGACCTGACCACGCGCTCGCGTGCGCTGGAGGAGATCGCGGAGGCGCTCGACCTGGACAGCGCGCCCCTGCGCATCGAGTGCTACGACATCTCCCACCTCCAGGGCGACGACGTGGTGGCGTCGATGGTCGTCTTCGAGGACGGCCTGGCCCGCAAGAGCGAGTACCGGCGCTTCCAGATCAAGAGCTTCGGCGGCCAGGACGACGTGCGGTCCATGCACGAGGTGCTCAGCCGCCGCTTCCGCCGCTACCTCGCCGAGAAGGAGCGGACCGGTGAGTGGACGGAGGAGGAGCTCAAGGAGGACGACGGACGCCCCAAGCGGTTCGCGTACCCGCCGCAGCTCGTCGTCGTCGACGGCGGGCAGCCGCAGGTCCGCGCGGCGCAGCGGGCCCTGGACGAGCTGGGCATCGACGACATCGCGGTGTGCGGCCTCGCCAAGCGTCTGGAGGAGGTGTGGCTGCCGGGCGAGGACGACCCGGTGATCCTGCCCCGCACGAGCGAAGGCCTCTACCTGCTGCAACGCGTACGCGACGAGGCGCACCGCTTCGCCATCTCCTACCAGCGCAGCAAGCGCGCCAAGCGGATCCGCGCGACCCCGCTGGACGACGTGCCGGGCCTCGGCGAGACCCGTAAACAGGCGTTGATCAAGTACTTCGGTTCGGTGAAGAGGCTCCGGTCGGCGACAATCGACCAGATCTGTGAGGTTCCCGGCATAGGTCGCAAAACCGCCGAGACGGTCGCCGCGGCGCTCGCCCAGGCCGCACCGGCCGCGCCCGCCGTGAACACGGCGACTGGAGAGATCATGGAAGACGAGGAAGACGGGGCACCCGGTACGACGGCGGGTTCCCCCGGGGAGCCCGTGACAGCGGGAGTCCCGGACGATCGACGGGGGCAGGAGACATGACCGAGCACGACACACAGCAGGACGCGCACCACGACGAGGCGGGTCAGGACGACGGAGCACAGGTGGGCACGGGCAAGGACGCGGCAGCGGCCCCCGAGGCGGCCATCCCCGAGCTGGTGATCATCTCCGGCATGTCCGGGGCGGGCCGGTCCACCGCCGCGAAGTGCCTGGAGGACCTCGGCTGGTTCGTGGTCGACAACCTTCCGCCCGCGCTGATCCCCACCATGGTGGAGCTCGGCGCCCGCTCGCAGGGCAACGTCGCCCGCATCGCGGTCGTCGTGGACGTCCGCGGCCGGCGCTTCTTCGACAACCTCCGCGAGTCCCTCGCCGACCTCGACACCAAGGGCGTCACCCGGCGGATCGTCTTCCTGGAGTCCTCCGACGAGGCCCTGGTGCGCCGCTTCGAGTCGGTGCGCCGCCCGCACCCCCTCCAGGGCGACGGCCGCATCGTGGACGGCATCGACGCCGAGCGCGAACTGCTGCGCGAGCTGCGCGGCGACGCCGACCTGGTCATCGACACCTCCAGCCTCAACGTCCACGAGCTGCGCGCCAAGATGGACGCCCAGTTCGCGGGCGACGAGGAGCCCGAGCTGCGGGCCACCGTCATGTCCTTCGGCTTCAAGTACGGCCTCCCGGTCGACGCCGACCTGGTGGTGGACATGCGGTTCCTGCCGAACCCGCACTGGGTCCCGGAGCTGCGCCCGTACACCGGCGTGCACGAGGAGGTGGCGGCGTACGTCCTCAGCCAGCCCGGCGCCAAGGAGTTCCTCGACCGGTACGCCGAGCTCCTCCAGCTCGTTGCCGCGGGCTACCGTCGGGAGGGCAAGCGCTATGTGACCATCGCCGTCGGCTGCACCGGCGGCAAGCACCGCTCGGTCGCCATGTCGGAGAAGCTCGCCGCCCGCCTGGCGGCCGAGGGCGTGGAGACGGTGGTCGTGCACCGGGACATGGGACGCGAATGACGGGACGTACACCGCGGCTGAGCCGGCTGCGCCGGGCGGTGCCCGAGGGGCGCGGCGGCCGGCCCGTCGAGGCCCGGGGCGCCCGGCCGCGCCGCAGGGGCGCCCAGCCCAAGGTCGTCGCCCTCGGCGGCGGCATGGGCCTGTCCGCCTCGCTGGCCGCGCTGCGCCGGATCACCGGGGACCTCACCGCCGTCGTCACCGTCGCCGACGACGGCGGCTCCAGCGGGCGCCTGCGCGACGAGCTGGGCGTGCTGCCGCCCGGCGACCTGCGCAAGGCGCTGGCCGCGCTGTGCGGCGACGACGACTGGGGCCAGACCTGGTCCCGCGTCATCCAGCACCGCTTCCAGTCCCGCGGCGACCTGCACGACCACGCGGTGGGCAATCTGCTGATCGTCGCCCTGTGGGAGCAGCTCGGCGACCACGTCCAGGCGCTCGACCTGGTCGGCAAGCTGCTCGGCGCGCACGGGCGCGTGCTGCCCATGTCCGCCGTGCCGCTGGAGCTTCAGGCCCTGGTCAGGGGGCACGACCCGGACCGGCCGGACGACATCGACACCGTCCGCGGCCAGGCCACCGTCGCCCTCACACCGGGCGAGGTGCAGTCGGTGCACCTGGTGCCGCACGACCCGCCGGCCGTCCCGGAGGCCGTCGCGGCGGTCCTGGACGCGGACTGGGTGGTGCTGGGGCCCGGCTCCTGGTTCTCCTCCGTCATCCCGCACCTGCTGGTGCCCGAGCTCCTCGACGCGCTCACGCAGACCAAGGCGCGCCGGGTACTCTCGCTGAACCTCGCGCCGCAGCCCGGAGAAACCGAGGGCTTCTCCCCGCAGCGTCATTTGGAGGTTTTGGGACGACACGCCCCTAAACTCGCCCTGGACGTGGTGCTGGCCGACGAGGCCGCCGTGCCCGACCGCGATGCGATGACCGATGCCGCCAAGCGGTTCGGTGCCGCGGTCGAGCTGGCGCCGGTGGCCCGGACCGACGGAACTCCGCGGCACGACCCGGAGCTGTTGGCAGCCGCGTACGACCGTATTTTTCGGATGCATGGAAGGATCGGCCCATGGCGATGACGGCAGCGGTGAAGGACGAGATTGCGCGGCTCCCCGTCACCCGGACCTGCTGCAGAAAGGCCGAGGTTTCGGCCGTTCTGCGGTTCGCCGGCGGCCTCCACCTGGTGAGCGGGCGCATCGTGATCGAGGCGGAGCTGGACACCTCGGCGGCGGCCCGGCGCCTCAAGCGGGACATCCTGGAGATCTTCGGCCACAGCTCCGAGCTGATCGTGATGGCGCCGGGCGGGCTGCGCCGCGGCTCGCGCTTCGTCGTACGGGTCGTCGCGGGCGGCGACCAGCTCGCCCGCCAGACCGGTCTGGTCGACGGCCGCGGCCGTCCCATCCGCGGGCTGCCCCCGCAGGTGGTCTCGGGGGCCACCTGCGACGCCGAGGCGGCCTGGCGCGGGGCGTTCCTGGCACACGGCTCGCTCACCGAGCCCGGCCGTTCCTCCTCCCTGGAAGTGACCTGCCCCGGCCCCGAGGCCGCCCTCGCCCTGGTCGGCGCCGCCCGCCGGCTCTCCATCGCAGCCAAGGCCCGCGAGGTGCGCGGCGTGGACCGCGTCGTGGTCCGCGACGGTGACGCGATCGGCGCCCTGCTCACCCGGCTCGGCGCCCACGACGCGGTGCTGGCCTGGGAGGAGCGCCGGATGCGCCGCGAGGTCCGCGCCACCGCGAACCGCCTCGCCAACTTCGACGACGCCAACCTGCGCCGCTCCGCCCGCGCGGCCGTCGCGGCGGGGGCCCGTGTGCAGCGCGCGCTGGAGATCCTCGGCGACGACGTGCCCGAGCACCTCGCCGCCGCGGGCCGGCTGCGCATGGAGCACAAGCAGGCCTCGCTGGAGGAGCTGGGCGCGCTCGCCGACCCGCCGCTCACCAAGGACGCGGTCGCCGGCCGTATCCGCCGTCTGCTGGCCATGGCCGACAAGCGGGCCTCCGACCTCGGCATCCCGGGCACGGAGGCCAACCTCAGCGAGGAGCTCGCCGACAACATGGCCGGTTGACACCGCCGGGCCACACCGACGGCCCCGCAGCCGCAGCTGACGCCACGACAAGATGCCGGTACCGGCGCCTACTTGGGTGGTAGGTACCGGCATTTTCGTGTCGTACCCGCCCTATTGACTCGATCATGGACTGTCATGAGCCTGGCATCAGTTCGCTGCTGTGGCGAACCACCGCTAGGGGGGTTCATGAGACATAGAGCGAGATCGATCCTCGCTGTCGGCACGCTCCTGATCGCCGGAGCGAGCATCGCGCCCATCGCCCAGGCACGACCCGCGGACCCGGCCCCGCGTGACGCCGACGAGGTCAAGGTGTTCCGCGCCGACGTCACGCAGAAGCAGGTACCCCTGCTGCTCGCCGCCGGACAGGACGGCCACGAACTCGGCGAGCAGGTCCCCGACAAGGGAACCGGCACCGTCGAGGTCTACCTCACCGACCAGCAGGCCGGGAAACTGCGCAAACAGGGCGTCGAGCTCACCGAGCACACGCTCTCCGGCAAGGCGGAGTCCCGCGTCGAGGCCGCGGCCGAGGGCGTGTTCCGCCCCTACGGCGGCAGCGGCGGCATCAAGGAGGAGATCGTCAGGACGGCCCAGGAGAACCCGGGCCTCACGAAGGTCGTCTCCATCGGCAAGACGATCAAGGGCCAGGACATCCTCGCGCTGAAGCTCACCAAGGGCGCCAAGAAGTCCGCGGACGGCTCGAAGCCCGCCGTGCTGTACCTGTCCAACCAGCACGCGCGCGAGTGGATCACGCCGGAGATGACCCGGCGTCTGATGCACCACTACCTGGACAACTACAAGACGGACAAGCGCATCAGGAAGATCGTCGACACCACCGAGCTGTGGTTCGTCCCGTCGGCCAACCCCGACGGCTATGACTACACCTTCGAGAGCGACGACACCCGCCTGTGGCGCAAGAACCTGCGCGACGTCAACGGCGACGGCACCATCTCCACCGGCGACGGCGTCGACCTCAACCGCAACTTCCCCTACAAGTGGGGCTACGACGACGAGGGTTCGTCCCCCAACCCCACCAGCCAGACCTACCGCGGCGCGAGCGCCGGCTCCGAGCCCGAGACCAAGGCGCTGGACGCCTTCCAGAAGCGGATCGGCTTCGCGTACGGCATCAACTACCACTCCGCCGCCGAACTCCTCCTCTACGGAGTCGGCTGGCAGGTCGCCACGCCCACCCCGGACGACGTCGTCTACGAGGCCCTGGCCGGTACCCCCGACAACTCGGCGATCCCCGGCTACCGCCCGCAGCTGTCCTCGGAGCTCTACACCACCAACGGCGAGGCCGACGGACACGCGGCCAACGTCAACGGCATGGCGATGTTCACCCCGGAGATGTCGACCTGCCAGTCCGCCTCCGAGTCCGACCCCAATGACGCCTGGAACCCGGCCGACTGCCGCTCGATCTTCACGTTCCCGGACGACGAGACCCTGATCCAGCGGGAGTTCACCAAGAACATCCCGTTCGCGCTGTCCGTCGCCGAGAGCGCCGCACACCCCGACCGGCCCAAGTCCGCGGTGGGCCTGACCGCCGCAGACTTCACCCCGGCGCCGTTCACCACCTCCTACTCGCGCGGCGCCGACCAGGAAGTCTCCGTCGTCGTACGCAAGTCGGTGCGCGACAAGGAGCTCAAGTACCGCGTCAACGGCGGCCGGGTCGAGGACATGGCGCTGCGGCCCTGGAAGGGCGGCGAGCGGTTCGGCGGCGAGGACAACCTGCACTTCGACGAGTACCGCGCGAAGGTCCAGGACGGCGACCCGGGCGACAGGGTCGAGGTGTGGTTCACCGGCGAGACGCGCGGCGGCAAGGCCGTCTCCAGCGAGCACTTCACCTACACCGTCGCCGAACGCCCCCGCGCGGACGTCCTCGTCGTCGCCGAGGAGGGCGCGACCGCCACCCAGGCCCAGACCTACGTCGACGCGATCGAGGCCAACGGGCACAAGGCGGTCGTCTGGGACGTCGCCACGCAGGGCGCGCCCGACGCGCTGGGCGTGCTGAGCCACTTCGACACCGTCGTCCACCACACCGGCGGGGCCGTCCCCGGCGTCGCCACCCAGCTCGAACTGCGCGCCTTCCTCAACGAGGGCGGCAAGCTGATCGAGGCCGGCGAGCAGGCCGGCGGCAACGTCGATCTCGGCGGCGCCCTGTCGAACGACTTCGGCCAGTACTACCTGGGCGCCTACACCCGCACCTCCACCCCCGGCGCCACCGGCTTCACCGGTTCCGGCGCGCTGGACGGCTTCACCGGCACCCTCGAAGCCGCCCCCGGCAACCCGCTGGACCGGGCCGGCACCTACAGCGTCACCTCCGACGAACTGCCCGCCGACACCTACCCGCAGTTCGCGAGCGCGGGCGCGGGACAGTTCGCCGGGACCGTCAACCCGTACGGGCCGCACACCGGGTCCTGGATGGCCGCCGCCGTCCACACCGACGACGCCTACAAGCGCCTCACGCGCACCGTCGACCTCACCGGCGTCACCGCGGCCGACACGCCCACGCTGCGCACCCAGCTGCTGTGGGACACCGAGCCCGGCTACGACAACGTGATCGTCGAGGCGCACACCGCGGGCGCCGACGACTGGACGACACTCCCGGAGGCGGGCGGCGCCACCGGCACCGCAGTCCCCACCGAGTGCGAGGGCGGCTTCTACGTCGGGGAGCACCCCTGGCTGGAGCACTACCTCACCGTGAACGAGGGCAGCTGCGAAGCCACCGGCACCACCGGCGCGTGGCACAGCCTGACCGGCGCCTCCGACGGCTGGCAGCAGGTGAACTTCGACCTGAGCGCCTACGCCGGCAAGACCGTCGAGGTGTCCGTCAGCTACGTCACCGACCCGGGCAGCGGCGGGCACGGCGTCCTCGCCGACCAGGCCTCGCTCGTCATCGGCGGCACGCCCACCGGCACCGAGGGCTTCGAGACGTCGCTGGGGGACTGGAGGGTCGGCGGGCCGCCCGCGGGCAGCCCGGCCGTGCTGAAGGACTGGACCCGCACCGGGGAACTGTTCCGCACCCACGGCGCGGTCGCCACGGAGGACACCGTGCTCCTCGGCTTCGGCCTGGAACACCTGCCCTCCGCGGCCGAGCGGGCCGCCCTTCTCGGGAAGGCGCTCCGGTCTCTGGAAGGGTGACGTTTCGGTCAACTTCGGTCGACCCTGCGTAGCGAAATCGAGTGACACGACCTGACGGTCGAGCGGTCCGTACCCCTACTGGCGGGTACGGACCGCGGTGCCGTGTACGGGCCATCTCAATGTCACCCCGGAGGCCGCGGAGAGGTAGGGTCGTAGGCGGTCGGGGACATCCCATACAGCTCGCCGGTCTCGAAACCGGCGTACCAACGAGGAGATCGGTTCGTGACGATCCGCGTAGGCATCAACGGCTTTGGCCGCATCGGTCGTAACTACTTCCGCGCGCTGCTGGAGCAGGGTGCAGACATCGAGATCGTGGCTGTCAACGACCTGGGTGACACCGCGACCACCGCTCACCTGCTGAAGTACGACACCATCCTCGGGCGCCTCAAGCAGGAGGTCTCCCACACCGAGGACACCATCACCGTCGGCGACAAGACCATCAAGGTCCTCGCCGAGCGCAACCCCGCCGACATCCCGTGGGGCGAGCTGGGCGTCGACATCGTCATCGAGTCGACCGGCATCTTCACCAAGAAGGAAGACGCCGCGAAGCACCTGGCCGGCGGCGCCAAGAAGGTCCTCATCTCGGCTCCGGCCAAGGACGAGGACGTCACCATCGTGATGGGCGTCAACCAGGACACGTACGACCCGGCGAACCACCACGTCATCTCCAACGCCTCCTGCACCACCAACTGTGTGGCGCCGATGGCCAAGGTCCTCGACGAGAACTTCGGCATCGTCAAGGGCCTGATGACGACGGTGCACGCGTACACGAACGACCAGCGCATCCTTGACTTCCCGCACAAGGACCTGCGCCGCGCCCGTGCCGCCGCCGAGAACATCATCCCGACCACCACCGGTGCCGCGAAGGCCACCGCGCTGGTGCTGCCGCAGCTCAAGGGCAAGCTGGACGGCATGGCCATGCGCGTCCCGGTCCCGACCGGCTCCGTCACCGACCTGGTCATCGAGCTGAGCCGCGAGGTCACCAAGGAAGAGGTCAACGCCGCCTTCCAGAAGGCCGCCGAGGGCGAGCTGAAGGGCATCCTCGAGTACACCGAGGACGCGATCGTCTCCTCCGACATCGTGAACGCCCCGGCGTCCTGCACCTTCGACTCCTCCCTGACCATGGTCCAGGAGGGCAAGAACGTGAAGGTCATCGGCTGGTACGACAACGAGTGGGGCTACTCCAACCGCCTCGTCGACCTGACGGTCTTCGTCGGCAACCAGCTCTGATCGCCTGACAGGCACCTCGATGCGGGAGCAGGGCTCGGACAGTGCACCATGCATTGTCCGAGCCCTGACTCACGTGCAGATCAGGCCCACCACTCGATCACGAGCCCTCCGCAGGAGACCCTCATGAAGACGATCGACGAACTTCTCGCCGAAGGCGTCGCGGGCAGGCGCGTCTTCGTCCGCGCCGACCTCAACGTGCCGCTCGACGGCACCACCATCACCGACGACGGCCGCATCCGGGCCGTGGTGCCCACCGTCAAGGCCCTCGCCGGGGCGGGCGCGCGCGTGGTCGTCGCCTCCCACCTGGGCCGCCCCAAGGGCGCCCCGGACCCGGCGTTCTCCCTCGCGCCCGCCGCCGCCCGGCTCGGCGAACTCCTCGGCGCCGACGTCGCCTTCGCCACCGACACGGTCGGCGAGTCGGCCGCGTCCACCGTCGCCGGCCTCGCCGACGGGCAGGTCGCGGTCATCGAGAACCTGCGCTTCAACGCCGGCGAGACCAGCAAGGACGACGCCGAGCGCGGCGCCTTCGCCGATCAGCTCGCGTCCCTCGCCGACGTGTACGTGGGCGACGGCTTCGGCGCCGTGCACCGCAAGCACGCCTCGGTCTTCGACCTGCCGGCCCGCCTGCCGCACTACGCCGGGTACCTCATCGCCACCGAGGTCGGCGTCCTGAAGAAGCTCACCGAGGACGTCGAGCGCCCGTACGTCGTGGTGCTCGGCGGCTCCAAGGTCTCCGACAAGCTGGCCGTCATCGACCAGCTGCTCGGCAAGGCCGACCGCCTCCTCATCGGCGGCGGCATGGTGTTCACCTTCCTCAAGGCCAAGGGCTACGAGGTCGGCGCCTCCCTCCTCCAGGAGGACCAGCTCCCGGCCGTCCGGGAGTACATCGAGCGCGCGGAGAAGAACGGCGTCGAGCTGGTCCTCCCCGTCGACGTGCTGACCTCCACCGAGTTCCCGGACCTGAAGACCAAGGCGCCGGCGAACCCGAACACCGTCGCCGCGGACGCCATCCCGGCCGACCAGCTGGGCCTTGACATCGGCCCGCAGACCCGCAAGCTGTACGCCTCGAAGCTCGCCGACGCCGCCACCGTCTTCTGGAACGGCCCCATGGGCGTCTTCGAGCACCCCGACTACGCCGAGGGCACCAAGGCGGTCGCCCAGGCACTCCTCGACTCCCCGGGCTTCACCGTGGTCGGCGGCGGCGACTCCGCGGCCGCCGTCCGCACCCTGGGCTTCGACGAGAACGCATTCGGCCACATCTCGACCGGTGGCGGCGCCTCCCTCGAATACCTCGAGGGCAAGACGCTCCCCGGCCTCGCCGCACTGGAGGACTGACCCTTTATGAGCACGCGCACGCCGCTGATGGCGGGCAACTGGAAGATGAACCTCAACCACCTCGAGGCCATCGCCCACGTCCAGAAGCTCGCCTTCGCCCTGGCCGACAAGGACTACGAGGCCGTCGAGGTCGCCGTCCTGGCCCCCTTCACCGACCTGCGCTCCGTGCAGACCCTGGTCGACGGCGACAAGCTGAAGATCAAGTACGGCGCCCAGGACATCTCGGCACACGACGGCGGTGCCTACACCGGTGAGATCTCCGGCCCAATGCTGGCCAAGCTCAAGTGCACGTTCGTGGCGATCGGCCACTCCGAGCGCCGCCAGTACCACAACGAGACCGACGAGCTGGTGAACGCCAAGGTCAAGGCCGCCTACAAGCACGGCCTGACCCCGATCCTGTGCGTCGGCGAGGAGCTGGAGGTCCGCGAGGCGGGCAACCACGTCGCCCACACCCTCGCCCAGGTCGAGGGCGGTCTGAAGGACCTGCCGGCCGAGCAGGCCGAGTCCGTCGTGATCGCCTACGAGCCCGTGTGGGCCATCGGCACCGGCAAGGTCTGCGGCGCCGAGGACGCGCAGGAGGTCTGCGCCGCCATCCGCGGCAAGCTCGCCGAGCTGTACTCCCAGGAGCTGGCCGACAAGGTCCGCATCCAGTACGGCGGCTCCGTGAAGTCGGGCAACGTCGCCGAGATCATGGCGCAGGCCGACATCGACGGCGCCCTGGTCGGCGGCGCGTCCCTGGACGCGGACGAGTTCGTCAAGATCGTGCGCTTCCGCGACCAGTAGCCCGCCCGGCTCGACCAGTGAGTATGCGCCGGAGACGATCCGTCGTACTCTTGCGGGGGCATGGCCGCGGTGCCGTGCCCCCGCAGTCGTCCATCCGATTCCGAGGAAGTTGGTCCAGCCGTGGTTATGGGGTTCTCGATCGCCCTGATCGTCTTCAGCGGGCTGCTGATGCTGCTGGTGCTGATGCACAAGGGCAAGGGCGGCGGCCTCTCCGACATGTTCGGTGGCGGCATGCAGTCGTCCGTCGGCGGCTCCTCCGTCGCCGAGCGCAACCTCGACCGGATCACCGTCGTGGTCGGTGTGCTCTGGGTGGCCTGCATCATCGTGCTCGGCCTGCTCATGAAGGCGAACAACTGAGCGGTACGCGCATTCCGTACGTATGGCCCCATGTTGGGTACGCGCAGCACAGCGCGGCCTATCATGGGGCTTGCGTCTAGGTGCGGGGGCTGTAACTCCCATCACTGGACGCGCGTTGGGCCTTACGTAGACTGAGGCGCTCGCAGCGAAGCGAAACGCCGACTCGCTTCGCGGCACCATCACGCAGGGAGTTACGACCGTGGCAAGTGGCAACGCGATCCGAGGAAGCCGGGTCGGGGCGGGGCCGATGGGCGAGGCCGAGCGCGGCGAGTCCGCGCCGCGTCTGCGCATCTCCTTCTGGTGCTCCAACGGGCACGAGACGCAGCCGAGCTTCGCCAGCGACGCGCAGGTGCCCGAGACCTGGGACTGCCCGCGCTGCGGCTTTCCGGCCGGACAGGACCGGGACAACCCGCCGGACCCGCCGCGCACCGAGCCCTACAAGACGCACCTGGCGTATGTGAGGGAGCGCCGCAGCGACGCGGACGGCGAGGCCATCCTCGCCGAGGCCCTCGCCAAACTGCGGGGCGAAATCTAGGAGTTGGGATCCGGCCGGGCACCGAGCGGTGCCTGGCCGGACGTCTTCCGGCCCGCTGCCCGGGCCGGCGGTCCGCCGCGCTCCGGACCCGTTGTCAGTGGTGCCCTTTACGGTTTGTGCATCGGCGAATCGTGAGGGGGAGCGGTGGCGACGACCGAGGCGGGGAGCGGGGTGGCGGACGGGCGCGCCCCGGCGTGGCGGGGCGGGTTCGGACGGCTGTGGACCGCCGCCGTCCTGTCCCGCTTCGGGGACGCGCTGCGCACCGCCGCGCTGCCCCTGATCGCCGTGCAGCTCACGGACGAGCCCCTCGTGATCGCCTCCGTGACCGCCTGCGGCTACCTGCCCTGGCTGCTGTTCGGACTGCTCGGCGGCGCCGTCGCCGACCGGGTCGACCAGCGGCGAGCGATGTGGGCGGTCGACCTGACGCGCGGGCTGCTCGTCGCGGGATTCGCGCTCGCCGTCGCCCTCGGGCACGCCTCCGTGCCGCTGCTGATCGCGCTCGCCTTCGCACTGACGGCGCTCCAGACCCTCTTCGACAACGCGGCCACGGCCCTGCTGCCCTCCCTGGTCGCCCCCGTGGCCCTCGGCAGTGCCAACGCCCGGCTGATGACCGGGCAGCAGTTCGCCGGCGGCCTGGTCGCCGGGCCGTTCGTGCCACTGCTGCTCGCCCTCGGCCTCGCCGTGCCGTTCGCGGCCGACGCGGCCACCTATCTGCTGGCCGCCGCCCTCGTGGCGTCCCTGCGCGTGGCCCCGCCAGAGCGGGAGCCACGCCCGGCGGGCAGCACCCTGCGCGCGGAGATACGCGCGGGCCTGCGCGCCCTGTGGAGCGACCGCCCGCTGCGGGCCGTGTGCGCGGCCACGCTGCTGTCCAACATCGGCATGGGCGCCCTCATCGCCACCCTGGTGCTGCACGTGACGCGCTGGCTGGACGCCGGGGACACCGGATACGCCGCCGCGATGACGGCGTACGCGGCCGGGGGCATCGTGGGCGGCTTCCTCGCCCGGCGCGTCGCCGATCGCGTCGGACGGGTCCGCGCCCTGCTCCTCGCCGGAGGTGTGCAGACGGCGGCGCTGCTGCTCATGGGGAGCGTGCGGCACCTCGGGGCGCTCCTCGCGGGCATGCTGCTGCTCGGCGCGATGGGCATGGTGTGGAACGTCAACCAGGCCACCCTCATGCAGGAGCGCAGCCCCAGGGCCGTGCTCGGCCGCATCGCCGCCGCGTTCCGCACCGCCTCGACGTCGGGCGCCCCGCTGGGCGCGCTGCTCGGCGGCGCCGTCGCCGGACTGTTCGGCCTGAACGCGCCCGCGCTGCTCACCGCGGCCCTGTTCGCGCTCGCCGTCGGCTGCCTGATACCGGCGCGCAAGCCGGACGTACCTGTTGTTGAACCGGACGACGCCCCGACGTCAGGTCGCGTTGCCCGCTGATCAATTAGGTTGGACCGGCAGCGGGGCAGGGTACGCAGCAGGGACAGTAGAAAGAGGCTTGAAGTCCGAAATGAACGCAGACGGCCGTACCAGGCTCAATCAGACGCCCGAGTGGACCGCCCTCGCCAAGCACCGCGAGGAGTTCGGCGACACGCACCTGCGTGAGCTGTTCGCCGCCGACCCCGGCCGCGGCTCCGGGTACACGCTCCGGGTGGGCGACCTGCACGTCGACTACTCGAAGAACCTCGTCACCGACGAGACGCTGCGGCGCTTGCGCGAACTGGCGGCCGCGACCGGCGTGTTCGGGCTGCGCGACGCCATGTTCCGCGGCGAGCGGATCAACACCACCGAGGACCGCGCCGTGCTGCACACGGCGCTGCGCGCCCCGGCGGACGCCGTGATCGAGGTCGACGGCGAGAACGTCGTGCCGAAGGTTCACGCCGTTCTCGACCGGATGACGGACTTCGCGGACCGGGTCCGCTCCGGCGAGTGGACCGGCCACACCGGCCGGCGGATCAGGAACGTCGTCAACATCGGCATCGGCGGCTCCGACCTCGGCCCGGCGATGGCGTACGAGGTGCTGCGCGCCTACACCGACCGCTCGCTGACCTTCCGCTTCGTGTCGAACGTGGACGGGGCCGACCTGCACGAGGCGGTCCGGGACCTGGACCCGGCGGAGACGCTGTTCATCGTGGCGTCCAAGACGTTCACCACGATCGAGACGGTCACCAACGCCACCTCCGCGCGCCAGTGGCTGCTCGACGGCCTGGGCGACGGGGGAGAGGCGGCGGTCGCGAAGCACTTCGTGGCCCTGTCGACCAACGCGGAGAAGGTCGCCGCGTTCGGCATCGACACGGCGAACATGTTCGAGTTCTGGGACTGGGTCGGCGGACGCTACTCGTACGACTCCGCGATCGGCCTGTCCCTGATGATCGCCATCGGCCCGGGCAACTTCCGGGAGATGCTCGACGGCTTCCGCATCGTCGACGAGCACTTCCGCACCGCGCCCGCCGAGTCCAACGTGCCGCTGCTGCTGGGCCTGCTGGGCGTCTGGTACGGCAACTTCCTGGGCGCCCAGTCGCACGCGGTGCTGCCGTACAGCCACTACCTGTCCAGGTTCACCGCCTACCTCCAGCAGCTCGACATGGAGTCCAACGGCAAGTCGGTGGACCGGGACGGCCGCGCGGTCGAGTGGGAGACGGGCCCGGTCGTCTGGGGCACGCCGGGCACCAACGGGCAGCACGCCTACTACCAGTTGATCCACCAGGGCACGAAGCTGATCCCGGCCGACTTCATCGGCTTCGCCGAGCCGGTCGCCGAGCTGAGCGACACGCTGAAGGCGCAGCACGACCTGCTGATGGCGAACTTCTTCGCCCAGACGCAGGCGCTGGCGTTCGGCAAGACGCCGGACGAGGTGCGTGCCGAGGGCGTGCCGCAGGAACTGGTCGCGCACAAGACGTTCAGGGGCAACCATCCGACGACGACGATCCTGGCGCGCGAGCTGACGCCCTCCGTGCTGGGTCAGCTCGTCGCGCTGTACGAGCACAAGGTGTTCGTGCAGGGCGCCGTCTGGAACATCGACTCCTTCGACCAGTGGGGCGTCGAGCTCGGCAAGGTCCTCGCCAAGCGCGTCGAGCCCGCCCTCACCGAGGGCGCCGACGTCGAGGGCCTGGACGCGTCCACGAAGGCGCTCGTCGCCACGTACCGGGAGCTGCGCGGCCGGAGCTGAGTGACGCCGCGGGAAAGCGGACGGCGCGTTGTCGGCCGCTTCCCGTAGACTCCCCCGCGATCATGCAAGGCCATGGCTCGGGGGAGTGCAACGTGGTTGCTGGGCAAGGAAGTTGGACGGGCGGCACGCTGCGGGGGCGGGAGGCTCTCAAGCCGAAGAACCTCGCGCGTGCCGTGTTCCACCCGGCGTGGATCCCGCCCGCGCTGGACCCGACGGTGGAGAGCCTCAAACGCGCGCGGCTCATCGCCGGGACGGTCGCGGCGGTCGGCGTCTACACGTTCGTCGAGGGCGGCTTCGCCTTCGACGAGGTGCTGGAGAACATGCTGACGGCGTCCGCCGTGCTGCTGTTCATCACGCCGCTGACGGTCGCCGTGATGCTGTTCGTGTGGCGGGGCGGCGGCCGGGTGCGGGACATGAGGCAGCCGCTGTTCAACTCGCTGAAGCTGCTGCTGGCGTTCGTCGGTACCGTCGTCGCGACGGTGATGGTGTGGCGGTTCGCCGCGGGCACGGGACTGTTCGTGCTGCTGCTCGGCCCGGTCGCGATCTGGCTGACCGTCGTCGTCATCCGCGGCGCCGTGCACGTCTCCGGGAACTTCTTCGGGACCGCGGGTGTGCACCGCTGCCTGCCGCCGCTGCTCGCCACCGTCACGTCCTGGCTGATGGCCCTGCCGGACCTCCTCACGGGCGACCTGCACGGGCTCGGCCTCGCCCTCGGGATCCTGTTCATCCTGGGCGCGCCGGTCACCGTCACGGGCATCGCCCTCCTGGAGGCCAAGCGGCTCAGGGACCGCTACGGCATCCGGCTGGGGGCCCACCCGGCGACGCTGCCGGCACCGCTGCCCCACACGCCTCCCGTGCCTCCCACGCCGCCCGCGTACCCGCCGGTCGGCCCGGCCCCGGGCCATGTGCCCCCGCAGGCACCGCCGCCCCAGGGCAACCCGTACGGGCAGCCGCCGTACGGTCGGCCCTACGGACAGCCGTACGCCCCTCCGCACGCGCCGTACGGAGGCCACCCGCCGCACCCGACGGGCACCCCGCACCCGTACGCACCGCAGCCCGGCCAAAACCCCTACGCGCCCCCGCCCGGCCCGAACGGCTTCACGCCGCGGCGCTGAGCCTCACGCCGCGGTGCTGGGGGCCGAGGTGCCTCACGCCACCGCGCTGAGCGTGTCCGCCAGGCGGCGGCGGGCCGCGCGCGCCGCGGGCAGGGCGGCGAGGGCCACGGCGCCCAGCACCGCCGCCGAGCCGAACAGCAGCAGCAGCGCGGGGGACGGGACCTGCGCGATGCCGGCGCCGATGCCGCTCGAACTGCCCTGGTAGTCGATCAGCCAGTGCGCCAGCGGCAGCCCGAGGGCCGTGGCGACGACCACGGCGAACAGGGCGGTGCAGCCGGTCGCCGTCACGGTGATCGCGGTGATCTGCCGCGGGGAGAGGCCGATGGCCTTCAGCGCCAGCAGATCGCGTTCGCTCTCGCGGACCGTCCCGCCGATCGCCGTCAGCAGCTCGATCAGCCCGATGAGGGCGAGCACGCCGATCACCCCGACGACGACGCCCCGCAGCGGGGACAGCCCGTCGGCCGGGTTCGGCACCGTGTGCACGTCCAGGTGGCCGTCTCCCGCCTCCGTGAGCCGGGTGGCCACCGTGCCGGGGTCGGCGCCCGGTTCGAGCCTGAGCTGGTAGAGGGTGGGCTTCAGCTGGGGGTCGTTCTCGCGCAAGGTGTCCAGTGAGGTGGAGATGACCCGGCCGGCGTTCTCCGGTTCGATGCTGCGGCCCACGATGTGCAGGATCTGCGGCTGGTCGCCCACGGTCATGCGCACCCAGTCGCCGACGCGCACGTCCAGCAGGTCGAGCAGCCCCTGCCCCGCGACGGCCTCGTCGGAACCGCGCGCGGCTCTGCCCTCGGCGAGGGGGTACGGGTACGGGTTCTCGCGCGTGCCGAGGCCGCGCAGCGCGATGGTGGCGGTCTGGCCCGGCACCAGCGCGGCCACCTCGACGCCGGGATGCGCGGCGGCGACCTGCGGATCGCGTTCCAGCAGGGCGCGGGTGTCCCGGTCGCCCAGCCCGGCGTCCGCGCGGACGGTGAGCGCGGCCGGCAGCCCGATGCGCTCGGGGCTGTCGTGGAAGCGCTCGATGGTGGTCCAGGCGCTCATCGCGACGATGATCAGCAGCAGCGGCAGCGCGAGCCGCGCGACCGTGCCGAGCGAGCGGGGACGGTGCGAGGACGCCTTGTGCCAGCCGAGGACGAGCGCGGGCGGCACCCTCATGCCCAGCGCCCGGCGCGCCGCCGCCGGCAGGTGCCCGCCCGAGGGAGCGGCGGGCCTCGGCAGCGGCACTGGCGGCACCCGGCCCGCCCGCCAGGCCGCGAGCCCGGTCGTCGCGCCGATGAACAGCACCGCGCCCGCCGGCACCACGCCCAGCGCCAGGGTGTGACCGGGCAGCCCCTGCCACACGCCCACCGCGTCGCCGAGCCGTCCGGGGATGCGGCTGCCCAGTGCCTCGGCGAGCGCGGCGGCGGACACGGCGCCCAGCAGCGCGTAGGCGATGTGCTGGATCAGGAAGACCCGGACGACCTGGCCGGGCGTGAAGCCGATCGCCTTCAGCACCGAGATGTCCCGCAGATGGCCCCGGATGCGGGTGCCGATCGCGCCGTGCACCGCGAGCCCGGCCGCGACCAGTGCGCCGAGCCCGAACAGCCCGAGCACCTGCCCGAGCAGCTTGTTGTCGCCCTGTGCCTCGGCCCGCGCCTGTTTCCAGGTGCTGACCTCGCCGATCGCGCCCGCGCCCAGCACGGTCACCGCGCGCTGCACGGCGTAGTCCGTGTCCTCCGGGTCGGTCAGGCGCAGCCCGATCGCCTGGCCGGTCGGCTCGGGCACGACGGACGGCTGCGTCCACACGAGGCCGGGCCGCTCGCCCGGCCGGTAGCGCCGCTCGGCGCTGTCGGCGATGCCGAGGACGGTCAGGGTGCGGGCCGAACCGGGCACGGTGACCGTGTCGCCGGGCTCGGCCAGCAGCGCGCGGGCGACGCGCGTCTCCAGGACCACGCCGTCCGGGGACTTCGGGTCGAGCCAGCGACCGGAGGTGAGCAGCGGGCGGCCGACCTCGGGCAGCGCACGGGTGCCGCGCAGCTCGACAGAGGCGCGGGTGCCGCGTGCGGTGACGGCGGTCGACTCGGTCGGATAGGGGCCGGCGACGGACTCGACGCCGTCCAGCGCGGCCAGGGCGGCCGGATCGGCGGACAGGGAGGTGTGCAGCCAGACGTGCGCGCCGCGGGCCTGCGTGAAGACGCGCTGCCAGGGGTTGGTCGCGTACCCGAACAGGGCCGTGGCCAGCAGCAGCGAGGCGACGATGCCCGCGGTGGCCAGCACCAGGAACAGGGCCTCGCCGCGGTGGGTGCGCAGATCGGAGTGCGCCCAGCGCATGGTGGCTCGCACGGGCTCAGCCTCCCGGCTCGCGCACGGCGCGGCGGCTCCGGAACGGGCCGCGGTCCTCGCCGCCGGTCCGCCCCGGTGCGCGCACCGCGGCTCGGCAGTCGTACGGCATCAGTCGCGCACCCCGCATCGGTCCCTGGGCTCCGGCACCTCGCATCAGTCCTTGAGCTCCAGCACCCCGGATATGCCGGCGCCGCGCGACGGCGTGCCGTCCAGTACGGCGTCGTCGGCGATCCGGCCGTCGAAGAAGCTGATGACGCGGTCGGCGGCGCTCGCCAGCCGCGCGTCGTGGGTGACCAGCAGGATCGTCTGACCGCGCTGGTGGAACCGGGACAGCAGGCGCATCACCTCGCGGGTGCCCTTGCTGTCGAGGCTGCCCGCGGGCTCGTCGGCCAGCAGCAGCGGCGGGTGGTTGACCAGCGCCCGGGCCAGCGCGACCCGCTGCTGCTCACCGCCGGACAGCTCGCCCGGCATGCCGCGCTCCTTGCCGGCGAGGCCCAACTCGGCCAGCAGCCGCTCCCGTTCGGCGCGTGCCTGCTTCGGCGGCACCCCGGCGAGCAGCGCGGGCAGCTCCACGTTGTCGGCGACCGACAGGTTGGAGACGAGGTTGAAGAACTGGAAGACGATCCCGATGCGCTTCCTGCGCTCCACCGCCCAGCGCGCCTCGCCGTAGGCGTCCGTGCACTCGCCGTCCAGCCAGATGCTGCCCGCGTCGGGGCGCTGCAGCCCGCCGAGCAGATGCAGCAGCGTCGACTTGCCGGCGCCGGACGGGCCGGTGATCGCCACGAACTCGCCCGCCCGCACGCTCAGGTCGACGCCCCGCACGGCGTGGGCGGGCGCGCCCTCGCCGTGGTGCGTCTTGACCAGGCCCTGGGCGCGCAGCACGGGAGTGGAACCGTCGTTCACTCCAGCTCCTCCAGCTCTTCCTGACACCGCTCGAGCCAGTCGAGATCGGCCTGCAGGTGCAGCATCGCGCCCTCGATGAGCAGGTGCGCGATGCGGTTGTCCCGGTCTTCGGCGGCGGCCAGTTTGGACAGACTGCGCATCGTGTTGAGGTACTGGCGCCGCTGCTTGTTGATCAGGGCGATCTGGTCGGCGAGGCCGGTCTGCGGGGCGAGCGCGAGTTTCATGAAGAACTCGTCCCGCACCCGCGGCTCGTCCTCGGGCTCCTCGAACCAGGCGCGCAGCGCCTCGCGCCCGGCGTCGGTGAGGTGGTAGACCTTCTTGTTGGGCCGGCTGGACTGGTGGACGTCCTCGCCCTCGATCAGTCCCGACTTCTCGAGGCGGCCGAGGGTCACGTAGATCTGGCCGACGTTCGGCTGAGGGTACGCGGAGCCCAGCAGGAGCTCAAGGTCCTGTTTGAGCTCGTAGCCGTGAGCCGGGCCGCGTGCGAGGAGTGCCAGGAGGGGCAGACGCACTCGTCCAGTCCTCCCTGTCCTCGTAAAGTGCTCCAGGCCCTAGTATCGCCCATTACCTAACAGGTATACATGGCCATCGACCGCGGGCGAAGACGCCCGGTCCCGGTGTTCAGGGAGGAACCTATGCGGTGGATGCGCGCCGCCGGTAGGTCCCTCCTGGTTCTCGCGGTGCTCCTGACCGGGTACGCGGCCTCCGGGGCGCGGGCCGAGGGCGGCTCCGCCGACGGGCGCGGACCGCTCACGCTGGCCACCGCGGGAGACCTCACCGGCTACCTCGGGCCGCTCCTGGAGGGCTGGAACCGCACGCATCCCGGCGAGCACGTCACGCTCGTCGAGCTGCCGGACTCCGCGGACGAGACCCGCGCGCAGATGGCGACGGACCTGCGGGGCGGCGGTGAGCGCAGCCGGTTCGACGTCCTCAACATCGACGTCAACTGGACGTCCGAGTTCGCGGCGGCCGGCTGGATCCGCCCGCTGCCGCGCGACCGCTTCCCGCTCGGCACCTTCCTGCAACCGGTGGTCGACACGGCCACCTACGACGGCAGGCTGTACGCCGTGCCGTACGTGACCAACGCCGGGCTGCTGCTGTACCGCAAGGACGTCCTCGCGAAGGAGGGCGTGCCGCCGCCGCGCACCTGGGCCGAACTGGAGCACGCGGCGAAGACCGTCGCGCCGAAGTACGGACTCGACGGGTACGCGGGCCAGTTGCTGCCCTACGAAGGGCTGACCGTCAACGCGGCCGAGGCCGTCTACTCGGCGGGCGGCACGATCCTCGGCGACGAGGGCGAGCGGGTCACCGTCGACTCGCAGGCGGCCCGCGAGGGCATCGGCTTCCTCGTGCGCGGCGTCCGCGAGGGCTGGATCCCGCGCCGGGCGCTGACGTACAAGGAGGAGGAGTCCAAGCAGGCCTTCCAGGACGGCCGGCTGCTCTTCCTGCGGAACTGGCCCTATGCCTACGTCGGCGCCTCGGCCCCCGACTCACGCGTCGCCGGCAAGGTCGGCGCCGTGCCGCTGCCCGGGCCCGACGGTCCGGGCACCAGTGTGCTCGGCGGCTCCAACCTCGCCGTCAGCTCCCACGCGCGGCACCCCGACTCCGCGGCGCGGCTCATCGCGTACCTCACCAGTGAACGCGTCCAGCGCCAGGTCCTCACCGAGGGCGCCCTGCCGCCCGTACGCGCCGATCTCTACGCGGACCCCGAGCTGATCGCCAGGTTCCCGTACCTGCCGACGCTGCGCGAGAGCGTGCTCGCGGCGGAGCCGCGCCCCAAGAGCCCGCGCTACGACCAGGTCTCCCTGGTGGTGCAGGCGGTCGTGCACGACGCGCTGACCGGACGCGGCACGCCCGAGGCGGCGGTGCGGCGGCTGGCGCGCGAGCTCGCCGCTGTCTCCCGGTGATCTCCCTCTAGTTACCTGTTAGGTAACGCGCACATATCAACTCAGTGCGGGATGCCCGAATGTGGCCGGATATTGTCTGGTCAACTCGCCAGTAGCATCCGCACGTTCATTGACACCCTCTCGTCACGGCTACTTAACATGCATGCATAACGTCCGGCACGACAGGCACGCACAGACAGGTCGACGGGGTGAGTCTCAAGCGCATCGACACCCACCGCTGGTGGCGCGACGCAGTGATCTACCAGGTGTACGTCCGCAGCTTCCTGGACAGCACCGGTGACGGCATCGGCGATCTCGCCGGCGTCCGGGCAGGACTGCCCTACCTCAAGAAGCTCGGCGTGGACGGGATCTGGCTGAGCCCGTTCTACCCCTCCCCGCAGCACGACCACGGCTACGACGTCGCCCACTACTGCGGCGTCGACCCCGTCTTCGGCGACCTCGACGAGTTCGACCGGCTGATGGGCGCCGCACGCCGGCTCGGCATCCGCGTCCTGCTCGACATCGTCCCGAACCACTGCTCCAGCGAGCACGCCTGGTTCCGCGAGGCCCTCGCCGCCGCGCCCGGCAGCCCCGAGCGCGCCCGCTTCCACTTCGCCGACGGCCGCGGCCCGGACGGCGACGAGCCGCCCAACAACTGGCACGCCATGTTCGGCGGGCCGGCCTGGACCCGCGTCACCGAGGCCGACGGCCGGCCCGGCCAGTGGTACCTGCACATGTTCACGCCGGAACAGCCCGACTGGAACTGGCGCAACCCCGAGGTCCCCGCCGAGTTCGAGGAGGTCCTGCGCTTCTGGCTCGACCGGGGTGTCGACGGCTTCCGCATCGACGTCGCCGCCGGCCTCTACAAGCACCCCGACCTGCCGGACTCCCCGGACCCCGAGGCCGACGCCCGCACCCGCGACTCGGTCAACCCGCTCGCCTGGAACCAGCCCGAGGTGCACGACGTGTGGCGCCGCTGGCGGGCCATCTGCGAGGAGTACACCGCCCGCGACGGCCACGACCGCCTGCTCGTCGGCGAGGTCTCCGTGCCCACCGCCCGCGAACACGCCAAGTACGTCCGCCCGGACGAGCTCCACCAGGCGTTCTTCTTCGACCTGCTCAGCGCGCCCTGGGACGCCGACGCCTTCCGCAAGGTCATCTCCGAGGCCATGCAGGACATCGCGGGCACCGGCTCCACGGTCACCTGGGTGCTCAACAACCACGACCAGGTCCGCACCGTCACCCGCTACGGCGAGCACGACCCGCAGGGCAGCGGCCTCGGCGCCGCCCGCGCCCGCGCCGCCGCGCTGCTGATGCTGGCGCTGCCCGGCGCCGCGTACATCTACCAGGGCGAGGAACTGGGCCTGCCCGAGGTCGTCGACCTGCCCGACGACGTCCTCACCGACCCCATATTCCACCGCACCGGCAGCCGTGCCCGGATCCGCGACGGTTGCCGGGTGCCGCTGCCCTGGTCCGGACAGGCCTCCCCGTTCGGCTTCACCTCCGGGGCGGAGAGCGCCAAGCCGTGGCTGCCGCAGCCCGAGTACTTCGCCGAGTACGCCACCGACCGGGCGCTCGCCGACACCCGCTCCTTCTGGCACCTCTACCGCGACGGACTCCAACTGCGCGCCGCCCTGCCCCAGTTGGGCGAGGGCACGCTGCACTGGCTGGAGGCCGGGCCCGAGGTGCTGGCCTTCGACCGCGGCGACGGCCTCGTGTGCGCCGTGAACTTCGGGACGGTGCCCGTGCCCGCGCCGGCCCCCGGCACCCCCCTGCTGTCCAGCGGCCCCTGCCCCGCCGGGGAGCTCCCCGGCTCCACGGCCGCCTGGTGGCTCACCGACCACTGAGCCACCCCGGAACTTTCCGTCAACTCCCCATCCATGAAGGGACATCAACGATGATGCGACGACGTACCACCCTCCTCGCGAGCTGCACCGCCATAGCCCTCGCCTTCGGCTCCACCGCGTGCGGCGGCGGCGACGACGTCTCCGCCGGCGGCGGCGACAAGGCCCTCAGCGGCCAGACCGTCACCGTGGCCGGCGTCTGGTCCGGCACCGAGCAGAAGAACTTCCAGAAGGTGCTGGACGCCTTCACCGAGAAGACCGGCGCCAAGACGCAGTTCGTGCCCACCGGCGACAACGTCTCCACCGTCATCGGCAGCAAGATCGAGGGCGGCCAGGCGCCCGACGTCGTGATGGTCCCGCAGGTCGGCGTCCTCCAGCAGTTCGCCAAGAACGGCTGGCTCAAGCCGCTGTCCGCGAAGACCCAGTCGGCCGTGGACGAGAACTTCGCGCCGGTGTGGAAGAACTACGGCAGCGTCGACGGCAAGCTCTACGGCCTCTACTTCAAGGCCGCCCACAAGTCGACGGTCTGGTACAGCCCCGACGCCCTCGCCCAGGCCGGCGTCGAGACGCCGAAGACCTACGACGAGATGCTGAAGGCCGGCAAGACCGTCTCCGACTCCGGGCTCGCCGCGTTCTCCGTCGCCGGCCAGGACGGCTGGACGCTGACCGACTGGTTCGAGAACATCTACCTCTCCCAGGCCGGACCGGAGAAGTACGACGCTCTCGCCGCCCACGAGATCAAGTGGACCGACCCGACCGTCGTCGACGCGCTCACCACGCTCGGCAAGCTGTTCAAGGACAAGCAGCTCATCGCCGGCGGCCAGAAGGGCGCCCTGAACACCGACTTCCCCGGCTCGGTGGAGAAGGTCTTCGGCCCCAAGCCCGAGGCCGGCATGGTCTACGAGGGCGACTTCGTCGCCGGTGTCGCCAAGGACCAGTTCGGCAAGAAGATCGGCGAGGACGCCAACTTCTTCCCGTTCCCGCCCGTCGGCTCCGGTGAGGCCCCCGTGGTCTCCGGCGGCGACGCGGCCGTCGTCCTGAAGGACGCCAAGAACGGCAAGGCCGGCATGGCGCTCCTGGAGTACCTCGCCACCCCCGAGGCCTCCGCGGTGTGGGCCGAGATCGGCGGATACCTCTCCCCGAACAAGGCGCTCGACCTCGCCTCCTACGGCGACGACGTGACCCGCGCGACCGCCAAGTCCCTCGTCGACGCCGGTGACTCCGTGCGCTTCGACATGTCCGACCAGGCCCCGGCCGCGTTCGGCGGCACCAAGGGCACCGGCGAGTGGAAGATCCTCCAGGACTTCCTGCGCGACCCGTCCAACCCGAAGGCCACGGCGGCCGAGCTGGAGAAGGCGGCTGCCAAGGCGTACGGGAGCTGACCTGCCATGACCGCCACCTTGGTGAAAGAGGAAGCGGGGCCGCCCACCGCGGCCGGCCCCGCGCCGGGGCCCCGGCGGCTCCGGCGCCGCGGCCGGATCATCGCCCTGCTGTTCGTGTTCCCTGCGGTCCTGTTGCTGGGCGCCCTGGTCGTCTACCCCGTGCTGTTCTCGGTCGGGCGGAGCTTCTTCGACGCCTCCGGCAACAACTTCGTCGGCGCCGAGAACTACACCGAGATGTTCCAGGACCCGGCGACGCTGAAGGCCATCCGGAACACGACGATCTGGGTGGTGGTGGCGCCGGCCCTGCTGACCGGCCTCGGTCTGATCCTGGCCGTCCTGGTGGAGAAGGTGCGCTGGGCGACCGCCTTCAAGCTGCTGCTGTTCATGCCGATGGCCGTGTCCTTCCTCGCCGCCGGCATCATCTTCCGGCTCGCCTACGAGGAGGACCCGGACAAGGGCGTGCTCAACGCCGCCGTGATCTCCGTCCACGACGCCTTCAAGGACACCGCGTCCTACCCGACCGCCCGCGCCCGGGACGGTCAGGGCGTCGTCAAGGGCGCCGACGGCTCGTACCGCACGGACACCGCCGTCTCACCCGGCGACACGGTCAACCTGGGCCTCGTCGGCGTCCTGCCGGACGACCTGCCCGGCGGCGCCGAGCCCGCCCACGAGGCCGCCGCCCGCAAGGCCGGCGCCGACGAGCTCAGCGGTGTGGTCTACCTGGACTTCACACCCGGTGGAGGAGGGGAGCAGGGCCGCGTCGACCAGCGCGAGAGCGGCCTGCCCGAGATGAAGGTCGAGGCGGTCCGCGACGGCAAGACGGTCGCGAGCACCACGACCGGATCGGACGGCTCCTTCTCGTTCACGGGTCTGGCGGACGGCTCCTACGAGGTGAGGCTGCCCGCCACGAACTTCGCACCCCCGTACGACGGCATCTCCTGGCTCGGGCCGACTCTGGTCACCCCGGCGATCATCGGGGCGTACCTGTGGATCTGGACCGGCTTCGCGATGGTACTGATCGGTGCGGGTCTCGCCACGCTGCCCCGGGACGCTCTCGAGGCGGCACGCATGGACGGAGCCAACGAGTGGCAGATCTTCCGGCGCATCACCGTACCGCTGCTCGCCCCCGTGCTTACGGTCGTCTTTGTGACGCTCGTGATCAACGTCATGAAGGTCTTCGACCTGGTCTACATCATCGCCCCCGGCCCCGTGCAGGAGGACGCAACCGTCCTCGCCACCCAGATGTGGCTCGTGTCGTTCGGCGGGGGCAACAACCAGGGCCTCGGCAGTGCGCTGGGTGTGCTGCTTCTGGTGCTGGTGATCCCCGCGATGGTGTTCAACGTCCGGCGCTTCCGAAGGAGTCAGCGATGAACTCGGCGATGAACGCCATACGCCGTGGGCTGAGCAGCGCCGCCGTGCAGGCCTTCCTCGTCCTGATCGGCTTCGTGTGGCTGACGCCGCTGGCCGGACTGTTCCTGTCCTCCATGCGCTCCGCCGAGGAGTCCGCGCAGGGCGGCTGGTGGACGGCGTTCACCAGCCCCGGGCAGTTGTCCTTCGACAACTACTCGGCGCTGCTGGAGAACGCGGGCATCACGCAGGCCTTCTGGAACACCGTGCTGATCTCGGTGCCGACGACCGTCCTGGTCGTCGTCATCGCGGCCCTCGCCGGATACGCCTTCGCCTGGCTCGAGTTCCCCGGCCGCGACTCGGTGTTCCTGCTGGTGGTCGCCCTGCTGGTGGTGCCGGTGCAGATCGGTCTGCTGCCGGTCGCCAAACTCTTCGGCCAGCTCGGCCTGTTCGGCACGATCCCGGGCGTGGTCCTGTTCCACGTTGCCTACGGGCTGCCGTTCGCGGTGTTCCTGCTGCGGAACTACTTCGCCGAGATGCCCAAGGAGATGCTGGAGGCCGCCCGCATGGACGGCGGCAGCGAGTGGCGGATCTTCATCCAGCTGGTGCTGCCCGTGGGCCGCCCGGCGATCGCCTCGCTGGCCATCTTCCAGTTCCTGTGGGTGTGGAACGACATGCTGGTGGCGCTGCTCTTCGCGGACAGCTCCTCGCAGCCGCTGACGGTGGAACTCCAGTCGCAGATCCGCCAGTTCGGCAGCAACGTGGACGTCCTGGCGCCCGGCGCCTTCGTCTCCCTGATCGTGCCCCTGGTGGTCTTCTTCGCCTTCCAGCGGCACTTCGTGCAGGGCGTCATGGCCGGTTCGGTCAAGTAGGGACCGGTCGGGCCACGCCCGCCCCACGAGCGCCGGCCCCCCGCTTTCGGCGGAAAGCGGGGGGCCGGCTTTTCGTGTCGGGGCAGTGTGCTCGTCAGGCCGTCGCCGGCGGGTACAGCGCCCTCGGCAGCCGCGAGGCCGCCGCCGAGTCCAGCAGCCACAGGGTGCGGGCCCGGCCGTACGCGCCCGCCGCCGGGGCCTGGATCTCCCCGGCGCCCGACAGCGCGATCTCGGCGGCCTCCGCCTTGTCCTCCCCGGCGGCCAGCAGCCACACCTCGCGGGCCGCGCGGATCGCCGGAAGCGTCAGCGTCACCCGGGTCGGCGGCGGCTTCGGGGCGCCGTGCACCCCGACCACCGTCCGCTCCGTCTCCCGGACCGCCGGGAGCTCCGGGAACAGCGACGCCACGTGCGTGTCCGGGCCGACGCCCAGCATCAGCACGTCGAACACCGGGACCGGACCGTGGTTCTCGGGACCGGCCGCGCGGGCCAGCTCCTGCGCGTAGGCGGAGGCCGCCGCGTCCACGTCCGAGCCGTACGGGCCGTCCGACGCCGGCATCGCGTGCACCCGCTCCGGGTCCAGCGGCACCGAGTCGAGCAGCGCCTCACGCGCCTGCGTGACGTTGCGCTCCGGATCGCCGTCGGGCAGGAACCGTTCGTCGCCCCACCACAGGTCGAGCCGGCCCCAGTCGACCGCGTCCCGCGCGGGCGCCGCGGCCAGCGCCGCCAGCAGGCCGTTGCCGTTGCGGCCGCCCGTCAGCACCACGGACGCCGAACCCCGCGAGGCCTGCGCGTCCACGATCCTCGTGATCAGCCGGGCCGCCGCGGCCTGCGCCATCAGCTCCTTGTCGCGGTGCACGACCAGCTGCGGTGCCGTACTCATTTCGCCGCCGCCTTCTTCGCCGGAACCTTCGCCGGAGCCTTCTTCGCCGCGCGCTTGGCGGGCGCCTTCGCCGCCGACTCCTCGGGGGCCTCGACCGCCACGGGGCCGTCGTCGGTCACCTCGGGGTTGCCGGACGCCGCGGGCGCCTCGGGGACGTCGTCGGCCGCCGGGGTCCGGTCGGTCACCCGGTCGCCGTCGCCCGCCGCGGGCCGTCCCGCCGCCGACACCTCCAGCCGGTCCACGCCGTAGCGCAGCGCCGAGGCGTAGGTGTCGTCCGGGTCGAGCCGCCGCAGCTCCTCCGCGATCAGCTCGGCCGTCTCCCGCCGCTTCAGTGCCACCGCGCGGGCCGGCTGGCCCTCGATGGCCAGCGTCGCCAGCGAGCCGTCCGCCCGGTCCAGCACGATCGGGCCGCAGTCGGTGTCCATGCGGACCGCCGTCAGCCCCGGCCCCGGCGACGTCGAGCGCTTCACGGGCACGTCCAGCCGGTCCGCGAGCCACATCGCCAGCAGCTCACAGCTCGGGTTGAACTCCTCGCCCTCCACCTCGACGCCCCGCACCTCGCACACGACCTGGTCGAGGGCCGCCGCCAGCATCGAACGCCACGGCGTGATGCGCGTCCACGACAGGTCCGTGTCGCCCGGCGTGTACGACTCGGCGCGCGCCGCCAGCTCGCGCACCGGCTGCTCCGAGGCGTAGCTGTCGGTGACCCGGCGCTGCGCCAGGGCGCCCAGCGGGTCGTTGGCCGGGTCCAGCGGCGCGTTCACCGGCCACCAGACCACCACCGGGGCGTCCGGCAGCAGCAGCGGGAGCACCACCGACTGGGCGTGGCCGACCACGTCGCCGTACAGCCGCAGCACGACCGTCTCGCCGGTGCCCGCGTCCGCGCCCACCCGCACCTCGGCGTCCAGCCGGGACTGCGTGCGGTCGCGCGGGGTGCGCGAGACGCGCTTGATGACGACGAGGGTGCGCGAGGGGTGCTCGCGCGACGCCTCGTTCGCCGCCTTCAGCGCGTCGTACGCGTTCTCCTCGTCCGTGACGATGACCAGCGTGAGCACCATGCCGACGGCCGGCGTGCCGATCGCCCGGCGGCCCTGCACCAACGCCTTGTTGATCTTGCTGGCCGTGGTGTCCGTGAGGTCTATCTTCATGGCCGGCGCCAGCTCCGTCCGTCTCGCTCGAGCATTTCGTCCGCCTCGACGGGTCCCCAGGTACCGGCCGGGTACTGGGCGGGCTTGCCGTGGGTGTCCCAGTACTCCTCGATCGGGTCGAGGATCTTCCAGGACAGCTCGACCTCCTCGGTGCGGGGGAAGAGGTTCGAGTCGCCGAGCAGCACGTCCAGGATCAGCCGCTCGTACGCCTCCGGGCTGGATTCCGTGAACGACTCGCCGTAGGCGAAGTCCATGGACACGTCCCGGATCTCCATCGACGTGCCCGGCACCTTCGAACCGAAGCGGACCGTGACGCCCTCGTCCGGCTGGACGCGGATCACGATCGCGTTGGAGCCGAGCTCCTCGGTGGCCGTGGTGTCGAAGGGGGAGTGCGGGGCCCGCTGGAAGACGACCGCGATCTCCGTGACGCGCCGGCCGAGCCGCTTGCCGGTGCGCAGGTAGAAGGGGACGCCCGCCCAGCGGCGGTTGTCGATGCCGACCTTGATCGCGGCGTAGGTGTCGGTCTTCGACGACGGGTCGATGCCCTCCTCGTCGAGATAACCGACGGCCTTCGCGCCGCCCTGCCAGCCGGCCGTGTACTGGCCGCGCACGGTGTCGCGCCCCAGGTCCCGCGGCAGCCGCACGGCGCCGAGCACCTTGGTCTTCTCCGCGGCCAGCGCGTCCGCGTCGAAGGAGGCGGGCTCCTCCATCGCGGTCAGCGCGAGGAGCTGGAGCAGGTGGTTCTGGATGACGTCGCGGGCGGCGCCGATGCCGTCGTAGTAGCCGGCCCGGCCGCCGATGCCGATGTCCTCGGCCATGGTGATCTGCACGTGGTCCACGAAGGACCGGTTCCAGATCGGCTCGAACATCGTGTTGGCGAACCGCAGCGCCAGGATGTTCTGGACGGTCTCCTTGCCCAGGTAGTGGTCGATGCGGAAGACCTGGTCCGGGGCGAAGACCTCGTGGACGACCTTGTTCAGCTCCTCGGCCGACTTCAGGTCGTGTCCGAACGGCTTCTCGATGACCGCGCGGCGCCAGGAGCCGCTCGTCTGGTCGGCCAGGCCGTGCTTCTTCAGCTGCTGGATGACCACCGGGAAGGACCGCGGCGGCACCGACAGGTAGAAGGCGAAGTTGCCGCCCGTGCCCTGCGCCTTGTCCAGCTCGTCGATCGTGGCGCGCAGCCGCTCGAAGGCCTCGTCGTCGTCGAACGTGCCCTGCACGAAGCGCATGCCCTGGATGAGCTGCTGCCAGACCTCCTCGCGGAAGGGCGTGCGGGCGTGCTCCTTGACGGCGTCGTGGACCTCCTGCGCGAAGTCCTCGTTCTGCCACTCGCGGCGGGCGAAGCCGACGAGGGAGAAGCCCGGCGGCAGCAGACCCCGGTTCGCGAGGTCGTACACCGCGGGCATGAGCTTCTTGCGGGACAAATCGCCCGTGACGCCGAAAATGACCAGGCCCGACGGCCCCGCGATACGCGGGAGCCGTCGGTCTGCGGGGTCACGCAGCGGGTTGCTGCTCGACAAGGCGTCAGCCCTCCGAGGGGGCGAGGCGCTCGAGCTCGGCCTCGGTCGACTTCAGCAGGTCGTTCCAGGACGCCTCGAACTTCTCGACGCCCTCGACCTCCAGGAGCCGCACCACCTCGTCGTACGAGATGCCGAGCGCCTCCACCGCGTCCAGGTCGGCGCGGGCCTGCTCGTAGGTGCCGGCGACGGTGTTGCCGGTGATCTCGCCGTGGTCGTCGGTGGCCTCCAGGGTGGCCTCCGGCATGGTGTTCACCGTGTTCGGCGCGACCAGGTCGACGACGTACATGGTGTCCCGGTACGCCTTGTCCTTCACGCCCGTCGACGCCCACAGCGGACGCTGACGGTTGGCACCGGCGTTCTCCAGCGCCGACCAGCGGTCGGACGAGAACACCTCCTCGTACGCCTGGTAGGCCAGACGCGCGTTGGCGACGGCGGCCTTGCCGCGCAGCGCCTTGGCCTCGTCGGTGCCGAGCGCGTCGATCCGCTTGTCGATCTCGGTGTCCACGCGGGACACGAAGAACGACGCCACGGAGTGGATCTTCGACAGGTCCAGGCCGCGCTCCTTGGCCTTCTCCAGACCGGCCAGGTACGCGTCCATGACCTTGCGGTAGCGCTCCAGCGAGAAGATCAGCGTGACGTTGACGCTGATGCCGTTGCCGATCACCTCGGTGATCGCCGGCAGGCCCGCCTCGGTGGCCGGGATCTTGATGAGCGTGTTCGGCCGGTCCACCAGCCACGCCAGCTGCTTGGCCTCGGCGACCGTCGCCCGCGTGTCGTGGGCCAGGCGCGGGTCGACCTCGATCGAGACCCGGCCGTCCTGGCCGCCCGTCGCGTCGAAGACCGGGCGCAGGATGTCGGCGGCGTCACGGACGTCCGCCGTCGTGATCATTCGAATGGCCTCTTCGACCGTGACCTTCCGCGCGGCGAGGTCGGCGAGCTGCTGGTCGTAGCCGTGGCCCTCCGAGATCGCCTTCTGGAAGATCGACGGGTTGGTGGTGACGCCCACGACGTGCTGCTGGTCGATCAGTTCGGCCAGGTTGCCGGACGTGATCCGCTTGCGCGACAGGTCGTCCAGCCAGATCGCGACGCCTTCCTCGGAAAGGCGCTTCAGTGCGTCTGTCATGGAAATTCCATCTCCTACGTGTCGTATGTGAGCGTCAGCGCCGGGCCGCGGCGATCGATTCCCGCGCGACGGCGGCCACGTTCTCCGGAGTGAAACCGAACTCGCGGAAGAGCACCTTGCCGTCGGCGGACGCACCGAAGTGCTCCAGGGAAACGATGCGGCCCGCGTCTCCCACGTACTTGTGCCAGGTCAGACCGATACCGGCCTCGACCGCGACGCGTGCCTTCACGGCCGGCGGCAGGACGCTGTCCCGGTACCCCTGGTCCTGCTCCTCGAACCACTCCACGGACGGCATCGACACCACCCGCGTCGGCACACCCTCGGCCTGCAGCCGCTCGCGCGCCTCGACGGCGACGTGCACCTCGGAACCGGTGGCGATCAGGACGACCTCGGGCTCGCCGCCCTCCGCCTCGAACAGCACGTAGCCGCCCTTGGCCGCGTCCTCGTTCGGCTCGTACGTCGGCACGCCCTGCCGGGTCAGCGCCAGGCCGTGCGGGGTGCCCTTGCCGAACTCCTTCGTCCAGCGGCGCAGGATCTCGCGCCAGGCGATCGCGGTCTCGTTGGCGTCGGCCGGGCGCACGACGTTCAGGCCCGGGATGGCGCGCAGCGAGGCGAGGTGCTCGACCGGCTGGTGGGTCGGGCCGTCCTCGCCGAGACCGATGGAGTCGTGCGTCCACACGTAGGTGACCGGCAGGTGCATCAGCGCGGACAGCCGCACCGCGTTGCGCATGTAGTCGGAGAACACCAGGAAGGTGCCGCCGTAGATGCGGGTGTTGCCGTGCAGCGCGATGCCGTTCATCTCCGCGGCCATGGAGTGCTCGCGGATGCCGTAGTGGATCGTGCGGCCGTACGGGTTCGCCTCCGGCAGCGGGTTGTCCGCCGGAAGGAAGGAGCTCGTCTTGTCGATCGTGGTGTTGTTGGAGCCCGCGAGGTCGGCCGAGCCGCCCCACAGCTCCGGGATCACCGCGCCGAGCGCCTGGAGGACCTTGCCGGACGCGGCGCGCGTGGCGACGCCCTTGCCCGCCTCGAAGACCGGGATCTTCTCCTCCCAGCCCTTGGGCAGCTCGCCCGCGGCGATGCGGTCGAACTCGGCGGCGCGCTCCGGGTTGGCGGTGCGCCACGCCTGGAACGACTTCTCCCACTCCGCCTTCGCCTCGCGGCCGCGCTCCAGCGCCTTGCGGGTGTGGGTGATGACCTCGTCGCTGACCTCGAAGGTCTGCTCCGGGTCGAAGCCCAGGACGCGCTTGGTCGCGGCCACCTCGTCGTCGCCGAGCGCCGAGCCGTGGGCGGCCTCGGTGTTCTGCGCGTTCGGGGCGGGCCAGGCGATGATCGAGCGCATCGCGATGAACGACGGCCGGTCGGTGACCGCCTTGGCCTCCTGGATCGCCGCGAAGATCGCCGCGGGGTCCAGGTCGCCGTTGGCCTGCGGCTCGACGCGCTGCACGTGCCAGCCGTAGGCCTCGTACCGCTTGACGGTGTCCTCGGACACCGCCGTCTCGGTGTCGCCCTCGATCGAGATGTGGTTGTCGTCCCACAGCAGGATCAGGTTGCCGAGCTTCTGGTGCCCGGCCAGCGAGGACGCCTCGGCGGAGATGCCCTCCTGGAGGCAGCCGTCACCGGCGATGCAGTAGACGAAGTGGTCGAACGGGGAGGTGCCCTCGGGGGCCTCCGGGTCGAACAGGCCGCGCTCGTAGCGGGCCGCCATCGCCATGCCGACCGCGTTGGCGACACCCTGGCCCAGCGGGCCGGTGGTCGTCTCCACGCCCGTGGTGTGGCCGTACTCCGGGTGGCCCGGGGTCTTCGAGCCCCAGGTGCGGAAGGCCTTCAGGTCGTCCAGCTCCAGGCCGAAACCGGCGAGGTACAGCTGGGTGTAGAGGGTCAGGGACGAGTGGCCGGCGGACAGCACGAAGCGGTCACGTCCGACCCAGTCCGCGTCGGCCGGGTCGTGCCGCATCACCTTCTGGAAGAGGGTGTAGGCGGCGGGCGCCAGGCTCATCGCCGTACCGGGATGGCCGTTTCCGACCTTCTGTACGGCATCGGCGGCCAGGACGCGCGCGGTGTCGACGGCCCGCTGGTCCAGCTCGGTCCAGTCGAGGTCTGTGGTGGTCGGCTTGGTGCTCACCCTGAGTCAGGGCTCCTCTCCACATGTCGGATGCCGGCGCACGTGACGCCCGCCGGCAGCCGGCGTATTGCCAAAACGTCGGCCGGCCGCAGCCGAGCCTACCCCCGAAGCGCATGCGATTTTTCGGCCCAATCCAGACTGTGGCAACTCTTTCCGATCCGCCTCCCGACCAGGCCTCTTCGGTGCTCGACATCTGAATACGGAGCCGGTCAAACGAGTGCTCAATCGAGCCTCGGAACGCCCGTCGGAGGACCCTTCCACCAGCGGCTGCGACCCCCCTCGGGGCGGCCCCGTCAACACGACCGACCCCCGCGAAGATCCGGGTATGGGCAACGTCTACAGTGGCGTGGTACGCGCGAGCCTTTACCGGGACTTCACACGGGGAGGCTTGCTGGGATGTCTCTGTAGGGGTGTGCGTGACGGCCGTTGAATCCCGTCCAGCGGGGGTAATCGGTGCGAGCCAAAGCCCGGTCCACCGGCCGCTCGGGGCCCGTGTCATGGGGTTCGTGGCTCTCACCAAGCCGCGGATCATCGAACTGCTGCTCATCACCACCGTCCCGGTGATGTTCCTGGCGCAGCAGGGCGTGCCCGACCTCGGCCTCGTGCTGCTCACCTGCCTCGGCGGTTTCCTCTCCGCGGGCGGCGCCAACGCCCTGAACATGTACATCGACCGCGACATCGACGCGCTCATGGACCGCACCTCCCAGCGCCCGATCGTCACCGGCATGGTCAGCCCCCGCGAGGCCCTCGCCTTCGGCATCGCCCTCGCGGTCGTCTCCACCCTGCTCTTCGGCCTGACCGTCAACTGGCTCTCGGCCTGGCTCTCCCTCGGCGCCCTGCTGTTCTACGTCGTCGTCTACACGATGCTCCTCAAGCGCCGCACCTCGCAGAACATCGTCTGGGGCGGCATCGCGGGCTGCATGCCGGTGCTGATCGGCTGGTCGTCCGTCACGAACTCCATGTCGTGGGCGCCCGTCATCCTCTTCCTCGTCATGTTCTTCTGGACGCCGCCGCACTACTGGCCGCTGTCCATGAAGGTCAGGGACGACTACGCGCGCGTGGGCGTGCCGATGCTCCCGGTCGTCGCCTCCAACAAGGTCGTCGCCCGCCAGATCGTCCTCTACAGCTGGGTCATGGTCGGCGTGTCGCTGCTGCTGACGCCGCTCGGCTACACCGGCTGGTTCTACACGGCGGTCGCCCTGCTGGCCGGCGGGTTCTGGCTGTGGGAGGCGCACGGCCTGCAGAACCGCGCCAAGGCCGAGGTGACCGGCGCGAAGCTGAAGGAGATGCGGCTGTTCCACTGGTCCATCACCTATGTGTCGATCCTCTTCCTGGCGATCGCCGTCGACCCGTTCCTGCGCTGACGCACGTCACACCGGCCCGCCCTCGCCAGTCGATCTACCGATGAGTAGCATCCTGGCCATGGCAGACACGCAGCAGGTTGACGCGAAGGCCGAGCGCACGATCGCCCGCCTCGCCAAGCGGATCGACGCCTTCGCCAAGGCGCACGGCGGCGCCGAGGGCCAGGTGGCGTACCTCGGGGAGCGCGGCGCCCGGATCGTGCTCGTCGGCGAGGACGGCGGCTGGGGCGACCTGGTCGCACCCAGCTACGGCATCGCCGAGAAGGCGGTCGAGAAGGCCGGCATCACCGTCCACGAGGACTTCGACGGCGAGTTCGCGGCCAAGGTGAAGACGGGGCCGTACGAGTGGTCCCGCATGGCGGGCATCCAGGTCGGCGGTCCGCGCAACACCTGAGGCCGGGTTCACCCGTTAGGACCGTAGGAAGCCGTTCGCGGCACGGTCCAGCCACGGGGAGCCCGGATGATCGAAACGCCGTCCCTCGTGGACCAGTACTGCCACGGCGTGGTGCGGACGGAGCTGGGCCTCGGCACCTTCGAGGCCCGGCTGGCCCGCACCGAGGGACCACCCGCGCCGGGCACCACTTTGTTCGACACCCAGACCGGCTTCGCGGTACGCCGCTGGTGCCCGCCCCTGCTCGGCCTGGAACCGCACTGCCCGCCCGCCCGCTACCTGGCCCGGCGCCGGGAACTCGGCGTCCTGGAGGCGGGCCGCCGGCTGCTGCGCGGCAGCGGCATCACCACCTACCTCGTCGACACCGGTCTGCCCGGCGACCTCACCGGGCCCGACGAGATGGCCTGCGCGGGCGCAGCCGACGCCCACGAGATCGTGCGCCTCGAACAGCTCGCCGAGCAGGTCGCCGACACCTCGGGGACGGTCGAGTCCTTCCTCGCCAACCTCGCCGAGTCCGTGCACGGCGCCGCCGCGCACGCCGTCGCCTTCACGTCCGTCGCCGGGGTGCGGCACGGCCTCGCGGTCGCGCCGGAGCCGCCCGGGCCGGGGGAGGTGCGGGGCGCCGCCGCGCGCTGGCTGGCCGCCAGGCCGGTCGGCGGGGAGCTGAGCGACCCGGTGCTGCTGCGCCACCTGCTGTGGATCGCGGTCGCCTCCGGACGCCCCCTGCAACTGCACGCGGGGCTCGGCGAGCCCGGCACGCGCATCGACCGCACCGACCCGGCGCTGCTCACCGACTTCGTCCGGGCGACGGCCGGGCTCGGCACCGACCTGGTCCTGCTGCACGGCTACCCCTACCACCGGCACGCCGCCCACCTCGCCGGGGTGTTCCCGCACGTCTACGCCGACTCGGGCGCCGCGCTGGTGCGCACCGGGGCGCGGGCCGCGACCGTCCTCGCGGAGATCCTGGAGCTCGCGCCGTTCGGCAAGATCCTCTTCTCCAGCGGCGCCCACGGGCTGCCCGAGCTGCACGTCGTGGCCGCCCGCCTGTTCCGCGAGGCGCTCGGACGCGTGCTGGGCACCTGGGTCGCCGACGGCGCGTGGTGCCTGGCCGACGCGGAGCGGGTCGCCGGCATGATCGCCTCGGGCAACGCGTGCCGCGTGTACGGGCTGGGGTGAGCCGCGCGCCTGCTCGGGCCGTCGTCGGCCCCTCCCTGCGGCAGCCGGTCCGCTCAGGCCGTCGTGAGACTCGCCTCGGCCGACGGCTTCGGCAGCTCGGCGTCCGGCCACGGACGCTCACGCAGCGCCAGCACCACCCGCAGCACGGCGATCCACGTCACCGCCGAGCCGAACATGTGCAGGCCGACCAGCACCTCGGGCAGGTCGGTGAAGTACTGCACGTAGCCGATGGCGCCCTGCGCGAGCAGCACCAGGAACAGGTCGCGCGTCCGGGCCAGCGGGCCGCGCGGCGCGTCGACCGCCTTCAGCACGAACCACAGGGCGAACGTCAGCGTCACCACGATCCACGCCAGCACGGCGTGCAGCTTGCTCACCGTCTCCCAGTCGACCGGCATCCGCTCGACCTCGCTGGAGTCGCCCGCGTGCGGGCCCGCGCCGGTGACGACCGTGCCGACCAGGATCAGCAGCACGGTCACGGCGACCAGCACCCACACCAGCTGCTGGACGGACTTGCCCACCAGCGGGCGCGGCGGGGCGTCGCCCTCCCGGGTGCGCTGCCACATCACCGTCGCCACCGCGATCAGCGCCGACGTGGCCACGAAGTGCGCCGCGACCGTGTACGGGTTCAGGCCCACCAGCACCACGATGCCGCCGAGGACCGCGTTGCTCATCACGATCCAGAACTGCGCCCAGCCCAGCCGGGTCAGGCCGCGCCGCCGGGGCTTCTCGGCGCGCGCGGCGATGATCGCCCAGCCGACGGCGGCGCACAGCACGTACGTCAGCATGCGGTTGCCGAACTCGATGACGCCGTGGACGCCCATCTCGCTGGTCGCGGTGAGCGAGTCGGCGGTGCACTTGGGCCAGGTCGGGCAGCCGAGGCCGGAGCCCGTCAGGCGTACGGCACCGCCGGTGACCACGATGATCACCGACATGACGAGCGCGGAGAGGGCCGCCCGCCGGACCGTCCGGGGGTCCGGGGTCCAGCGTTCGGCGATGAAGGCGAGCGGGTTGCGCACGGCGGACAGGGCGTCGGCGCGGGTCACGTTTGGCACGCGCACCATGGTAGGCCGCGCGCTTGTGCACGCTTTCACGAGGGTGCGGTTCCGGGTGCCCGCCCGGCTCCCCGCGCAAGGCCCCTCTACTCCCAGCGGAAGAACCGCCCGGCCGCGGCGAGCCCGGCGACCGCCCACACCGCCAGGATCGCGAGGTTGCCCCAGGGCATGCCCGCCCCGTGCTGGAGCACGTCCCGCAGGCCGTCGGAGAGCGCCGAGATCGGCAGCAGACCGAGGACGTCCTGCGCGCCGGCCGGGAACTTGTCCAGCGGCACGATCACGCCGCCGCCGACGAGCAGCAGCAGGAAGACCAGGTTCGCGGCGGCCAGCGTCGCCTCGGCCCTGAGCGTGCCCGCCATCAGCAGGCCGAGCCCGGAGAAGGCGGCCGTGCCCAGCACGAGGAGCAGCAGCACGGCGAACGGGTTGCCGTGCGGCGACCAGCCCAGCGCGAAGGCGATCGCCGTCAGCAGCACGATCTGGAGCACCTCGGTGACCAGCACGGACACCGTCTTGGCGGTCATCAGCGCCCAGCGCGGCAGGGGCGAGGCCGCGAGCCGCTTCAGCACGCCGTAGCGGCGCTCGAAGCCCGTGGCGATGGCCTGCCCGGTGAACGCCGTCGACATCACGGCGAGCGCGAGGACGCCGGGGGTGAGGAAGTCGACGGCCTTCCCGGTGCCGGTGTCGACGATGTCGACGGTGCTGAACAGCACCAGCAGCAGCGTGGGGATCACGACGGTCAGCAGCAGCTGCTCGCCGTTGCGCAGCAGCATCCGCGTCTCCAGCGCGGCCTGCGCGGCGATCATCCGGTGGAGGGGGGCCGCCCCGGGACGCGGGCTGTACTGGCCCGTACCAGTGGCCGTCACGAGCGCAGCTCCTTGCCGGTCAGCTCCAGGCTGTGCCGTCCCGGGGGGCAACCCCCGGACCCCCGGCCGAACCCCTTGCGGGCGGTGTTCACGAACGCAGCTCCTTGCCGGTCAGCTCCAGAAACACGTCTTCGAGGGTGTGCCGTTCCACCGAGATGCGGTCCGGCATCACGCCGTGCTGGGCGCACCACGACGTGACCGTCGCCAGCAGCTGCGGGTCGACCTTGCCGGTGACGCGGTACGAGCCCGGTGTCAGCTCGGCGGCCAGGGCGTCGGAGGGCAGCGCCTTGAGCAGGGAGCCGACGTCGAGGCCGGGGCGGCCGGTGAAGCGCAGGGTGTTCTCGGCGCCGCCGCGGCACAGCTCCTCGGGGGAGCCCTGGGCGACGACCCGGCCGCCGTCGATGATCGCGACGTCGTCGGCGAGCTGCTCGGCCTCGTCCATGTGGTGCGTGGTGAGGATCACGGCGACGCCGTCGGCGCGCAGGTCCCGTACGAGGTCCCAGGTGGCGCGGCGGGCCTGCGGGTCGAGTCCCGCGGTCGGCTCGTCGAGGAACACCAGCTCGGGGCGGCCGACGACGGCCATGGCGAGCGCGAGCCGCTGCTGCTGGCCGCCGGACAGCCGGCGGTAGCCGGTCCGGCCGCAGGAACCGAGGCCGAGGCGCTCGATCAGGGCGTCGACGTCGAGCGGGTGCGCGTGCAGCCTGGCGACGTGCCGCAGCATCTCGTCGGCCCGGGCGCCGGAGTAGACGCCGCCGGACTGGAGCATCACGCCGATGCGGGGCCGCAGCTCGGCGGCCTGCCGCACCGGGTCGAGCCCCAGGACGCGTACCGTGCCGCCGTCCGGTCTCCGGTAGCCCTCGCAGGTCTCGACGGTGGTCGTCTTGCCCGCCCCGTTGGGGCCGAGTACGGCGGTGACGCCCTCCCGGGCCACCAGGTCGAGGCCGTTCACCGCGGTCTTCGTGCCGTACCGCTTCACCAGGGCGTGGACCTGGACCACGGGCTCACTTCGCATGGGTCACGAGTCTAGGGACGCGCCTGGGCCCGCCGACCGGCGGGCCCAGGAGTTCCTCCGCACGGGCGGGCGCACGCCGTCGCGGAGGCCGCGCGGGGCGCGTGCCCGGATCGCTCCGGTCCGCCGGAATCGCCCCGCGTGGGGCAAGTGGGCCGGTCGGAGGGGGTGTGGGCGTGCCGCTGCGGCGCCCCGGACGGGTCTCGCGAGAGTCGTCGTTTGATCGATCAAAGATCGTTTCCGCAGGTCACCTTAGGTTTACCTAAGTGACGCAGGGCACCCCGGGGTGATCCGGACGCGGCTTGTCAGGCTCCGAGGAATTACGCAACAATGGCGTTGTGAAAAACGTCGGTGAGGCTCGGGTGACCCCCACGGGGACCCCCCAGGAGGAGCTGGCGACCGGGGAGCGCTCGACGCGCAACCGAGTCGCGCGGTCCATCCTGGACCACGGCCCGTCCACCGTCGCCGAACTCGCGGGACGCCTGGGACTCACCCAGGCCGCCGTGCGGCGCCACCTGGACGCCCTGGTCGCCGACGACGTCGTCGAAGCACGTGAACAGCGGGTCTACGGGACGCGCACGCGCGGCCGGCCGGCCAAGGTGTTCGCGCTGACCGACTGCGGCCGCGACGCCTTCGACCAGTCGTACGACACGCTGGCCGCGGACGCGCTGCGATGGATCGCCGAGCGCGAGGGCGGGCAGGAAGCGGTCGCCGCCTTCGCCCGCGCCAGGATCGCCGCCCAGGCGAGCGCCTACCGCGAGGCCGTGAAGGACGCCGACCCGGACAAGCGCACCGAAGCCCTGGCCAAGGCACTGAGCGCCGACGGGTACGCTGCCACCGCGCGCAAGGCGCCCGTGGGGGAGCAGCTGTGCCAGCACCACTGCCCGGTCGCCCACGTCGCGGAGCAATTCCCTCAGCTGTGCGAGGCCGAGACGGAATTTTTCGCCGAGCTGCTCGGTACGCATGTGCAGCGGCTCGCGACCATCGCGCACGGCGACGGCGTCTGCACGACGTTCATCCCCAAGATTTCCGCTAACGCATCTGCAAGCACGGCCGGGAGGAACCCCGCATGACTCTCCCCACGGAGACTGCTCACCCCGAACTCGAGGGCCTGGGCAAGTACGAATACGGCTGGGCCGACCGGGACGAGGCCGGTGCGTCGGCGCGTCGCGGCCTGAACGAGGACGTCGTCCGGGACATCTCCGGCAAGAAGTCCGAGCCGGAGTGGATGACCAAGCTCCGCCTCAAGGGCCTCAAGCTGTTCGAGAAGAAGCCCATGCCGAACTGGGGTTCCGACCTGTCGGGCATCGACTTCGACAACATCAAGTACTTCGTGCGCTCCACCGAGAAGCAGGCCGCTTCCTGGGAGGAACTGCCCGAGGACATCAAGAACACGTACGACAAGCTCGGCATCCCGGAGGCGGAGAAGCAGCGCCTCGTCGCCGGTGTCGCCGCCCAGTACGAGTCCGAGGTCGTCTACCACCAGATCCGCGAGGACCTGGAGGAGCAGGGCGTCATCTTCCTCGACACCGACACCGCGCTGAAGGAGCACCCGGAGCTCTTCAAGGAGTACTTCGGCACCGTCATCCCCGCCGGTGACAACAAGTTCGCCGCGCTCAACACGGCCGTGTGGTCCGGCGGTTCCTTCATCTACGTGCCGAAGGGCGTGCACGTCGAGATCCCGCTCCAGGCCTACTTCCGCATCAACACGGAGAACATGGGCCAGTTCGAGCGGACCCTGATCATCGTCGACGAGGGTGCCTATGTGCACTACGTCGAGGGCTGCACGGCGCCGATCTACAAGTCGGACTCGCTGCACAGCGCCGTCGTCGAGATCATCGTCAAGAAGAACGCCCGCTGCCGGTACACGACCATCCAGAACTGGTCGAACAACGTCTACAACCTGGTCACCAAGCGCGCCGTGGCGTACGAGGGCGCGACCATGGAGTGGATCGACGGCAACATCGGCTCCAAGGTGACGATGAAGTACCCGGCCGTCTACCTGATGGGCGAGCACGCCAAGGGCGAGACCCTGTCCATCGCCTTCGCGGGCGAGGGCCAGCACCAGGACGCCGGATCCAAGATGGTCCACATGGCGCCGAACACGTCCTCCAACATCGTCTCGAAGTCCGTGGCGCGCGGTGGCGGCCGCACCTCCTACCGCGGTCTCGTCGAGATCGGCGAGGGCGCCCACGGCTCCAAGTCGAACGTGCTGTGCGACGCGCTGCTCGTCGACACCATCTCCCGCTCCGACACGTACCCCTACGTGGACGTCCGCGAGGACGACGTGTCCATGGGCCACGAGGCCACCGTCTCCAAGGTCTCCGAGGACCAGCTCTTCTACCTGATGAGCCGCGGTCTGAGCGAGTTCGAGGCGATGGCCATGATCGTGCGCGGCTTCGTCGAGCCCATCGCGAAGGAGCTGCCGATGGAGTACGCGCTGGAGCTCAACCGGCTGATCGAGCTGCAGATGGAAGGCTCGGTGGGCTGACGCCCGCGCGCCGTCCCATCACGCCACTTACGTAGGAAAGAGAGCACAACGACAGCCATGGCTGAGGCTCAGAACATCCCGGTCGGTTCCACGACCGCCGGCTCGATCGCGGTCGCCGCCGAGTCGACCGTCGCCACGCGCATGAGCGCGCCCCCGTCCTTCGACGTGGCGGACTTCCCGGTCCCGCACGGCCGCGAGGAGGAATGGCGGTTCACCCCGCTGGAGCGCCTGCGCGGCCTGCATGACGGCACCGCCGTCGCCACCGGCACCGGCGTGAAGGTCGACATCCAGGCCCCCGAGGGCGTCACCGTCGAGACCGTCGGCCGCGACGACGCGCGGCTCGGCAGGGCCGGCACCCCCGCGGACCGCGTCGCCGCCCAGGCGTACTCCGCCTTCGAGAAGGCCTCGGTCGTGACCGTGCCGAAGGAGACCGTCCTCACCGAGCCGATCCGCATCGCGGTGCACGGCGAGGGCGGCGTCGCCTACGGCCACCAGGTCGTCGAGCTGGGCGCGTTCGCCGAGGCCGTGGTCGTCATCGACCACACCGGCGACGCCGTGCTCGCCGCCAACGTCGACTACGTCCTCGGCGACGGCGCCAAGCTCACCGTCGTCTCCGTCCAGGACTGGGACGACAAGGCCGTGCACGTGGGCCAGCACAACACCCTCGTCGGCCGCGACGCCTCCTTCAAGTCGGTCGTCGTCACCTTCGGCGGCGACGTCGTCCGCCTCCACCCGCGCGTGACGTACGCCGGTCCCGGCGGCGAGGCCGAGCTGTTCGGCCTGTACTTCACGGACCGGGGCCAGCACCAGGAGCACCGCCTCCTGGTCGACCACAACGTCCCGCACTGCAAGTCCAACGTCGTCTACAAGGGCGCCCTCCAGGGCGACGACGCCCACGCCGTCTGGATCGGCGACGTCCTCATCGAGGCCGCCGCCGAGGGCACCGACACGTACGAGATGAACCGCAACCTCGTGCTGACCGACGGCGCCCGCGTCGACTCCGTGCCCAACCTCGAGATCGAGACCGGCGAGATCGTCGGCGCCGGCCACGCCTCCGCGACCGGTCGCTTCGACGACGAGCAGCTGTTCTACCTGATGGCCCGCGGCATCACGGAGCACGACGCCCGCCGACTGGTGGTCCGCGGCTTCTTCGCCGAACTGGTCCAGCAGATCGGTGTCCCCGACATCGAGGAGCGCCTGATCGGCAAGATCGAGGAGGAGCTGGAGGCCGCGGTCGCATGACCTTCGTACGCGTCTGTGCAGTGGGCGAGCTGGAGGAGGACACCCCGAAGCGGGTGGAACTCGACGGCACGCCCCTGTCCATCGTGCAGACGGAGGGCGAGGTGTTCGCGATCCACGACATCTGCTCGCACGCGAACGTGTCGCTCTCCGAGGGCGAGGTCGATGACTGCCACATCGAGTGCTGGCTGCACGGCTCGCGCTTCGACCTCCGTTCCGGCAAGCCCGACAGCCTTCCGGCGACGCGCCCCGTCCCCGTATACCCCGTAAAGATCGAAGGGGACGACGTGCTCGTCTCCCTCACCCAGGAGTCCTGAGGCACCCATGGCAACGCTTGAAATCCGAGACCTGCACGTCACCGTCGAGGTCGAGAACGGCACGAAGGAAATCCTCAAGGGTGTCGACCTCACCGTGAAGCAGGGCGAGACGCACGCCATCATGGGCCCCAACGGCTCCGGCAAGTCGACCCTCGCCTACTCCCTCGCGGGTCACCCCAAGTACACGATCACCGGCGGCACCGTCACCCTCGACGGCGAGGACGTCCTGGAGATGTCCGTCGACGAGCGCGCCCGCGCCGGCCTGTTCCTCGCCATGCAGTACCCGGTCGAGGTCCCCGGCGTCTCCGTCTCCAACTTCCTGCGCACCTCCGCCACCGCCATCCGCGGCGAGGCCCCCAAGCTGCGCACCTGGGTGAAGGAGGTCAAGGAGGCCATGGAGCGCCTCAACATGGACCCCGCCTTCGCCGAGCGCAACGTCAACGAGGGCTTCTCCGGCGGTGAGAAGAAGCGCCACGAGATCCTCCAGCTGGAGCTCCTCAAGCCGAAGATCGCGATCCTCGACGAGACCGACTCCGGCCTGGACGTCGACGCCCTGCGCGTCGTCTCCGAGGGCGTCAACCGGGTCCGCGAGACCGGCGAGGTCGGCACCCTGCTGATCACGCACTACACGCGCATCCTGCGCTACATCAAGCCCGACCACGTGCACGTCTTCTCCGGCGGCCGCATCGTCGAGTCCGGCGGCGCCGAGCTCGCCGACAAGCTGGAGGAAGAGGGCTACGAGGCATACACGAAGGGTGGCGCATCCGCGTGACACAGCTGCCGGGCCTCCTCGACACCGAGGCGATCCGCAAGGACTTCCCCATCCTGGACCGCCAGGTCCACGACGGCCAGAAGCTCGTGTACCTGGACAACGCGGCGACCAGCCAGAAGCCGCGCCAGGTGCTGGACGCACTCAGTGAGTACTACGAGCGCTACAACGCCAACGTCCACCGCGGTGTGCATGTGCTCGCCGAGGAGGCCACGGCGCTGTACGAGGGCGCGCGCGACAAGGTCGCGGAGTTCATCAACGCGCCTTCGCGCGACGAGGTGATCTTCACCAAGAACGCCTCGGAGTCGCTCAACCTCGTGGCCAACATGCTGGGCTGGGCCGACGAGCCCTACCGCGTGGACCACGAGACCGAGATCGTCATCACGGAGATGGAGCACCACTCCAACATCGTGCCGTGGCAGCTGCTCGCGCAGCGCACGGGCGCGAAGCTGAAGTGGTTCGGCCTCACCGACGACGGCCGCCTCGACCTGTCGAACATCGAGGAGGTCATCACCGAGAAGACGAAGATCGTCTCCTTCGTGCTGGTGTCCAACATCCTCGGCACGCACAACCCGGTCGAGGCCATCGTGCGCCGCGCACAGGAGGTCGGCGCGCTGGTCTGCGTCGACGCCTCCCAGGCCGCGCCGCACATGCCGCTGGACGTGCAGGCCCTCCAGGCCGACTTCGTGGCCTTCACCGGCCACAAGATGTGCGGCCCGACCGGCATCGGCGTGCTGTGGGGCCGCCAGGAACTGCTGGAAGACCTCCCGCCGTTCCTCGGCGGCGGCGAGATGATCGAGACCGTGTCGATGCACTCGTCGACGTACGCCCCCGCCCCGCACAAGTTCGAGGCGGGCACCCCGCCGATCGCGCAGGCGGTCGGCATGGGCGCGGCGATCGACTACCTCGAGTCGATCGGCATGGACAAGATCCTCGCCCACGAGCAGGCCCTCACCGAGTACGCCGTGAAGCGGCTGCTGGAGGTCCCCGACCTGCGCATCATCGGCCCGACGACGGCCGAGGACCGCGGGGCGGCGATCAGCTTCACCCTCGGGGACATCCACCCGCACGACGTGGGCCAGGTCCTCGACGAGCAGGGCATCGCGGTACGGGTCGGACACCACTGCGCCCGGCCCGTCTGCCTCAGGTACGGAATTCCTGCGACCACGCGAGCGTCGTTCTATCTGTACTCCACGCCGGCGGAGATCGACGCGCTCGTCGACGGCCTGGAGCACGTACGGAACTTCTTCGGCTGAGGGGCTGGCGGGAATCGTGAAGCTGGATTCGATGTACCAGGAAGTCATCCTGGACCACTACAAGAACCCGCACGGGCGGGGCTTGCGGGACGGCGACGCCGAGGTGCATCACGTCAACCCGACGTGCGGTGACGAGATCACGCTCCGCGTGAAGTACGACGGCACGACCGTCAAGGACGTCTCGTACGAGGGCCAGGGCTGTTCGATCAGCCAGGCGAGCGCGTCCGTGCTGAACGACCTGCTGGTCGGCAAGGACCTGGCCGAGGCGCAGAAGATCCAGGAGACCTTCCTGGAGCTGATGCAGTCCAAGGGCCGGATCGAGCCCGACGACGCGATGGAGGAGGTCCTGGAGGACGCGGTCGCGTTCGCCGGGGTCTCCAAGTACCCGGCGCGGGTGAAGTGCGCCCTCCTGAGCTGGATGGCGTGGAAGGACGCGACGGCCCAGGTGCTGGGCGGAGCCGACGCCGAAAGGAAGACGGCATGAGCGAGACGACCGACACCGTGGAGATGAAGCCGGCCTCCGAGGAGGAACTCCGCGAGGCCCTGATGGACGTCGTCGACCCCGAGCTGGGCATCGACGTCGTCAATCTCGGCCTGATCTACGGCATTCACGTCGACGACGCCAACATCGCGACCATCGACATGACCCTGACCTCGGCGGCCTGTCCGCTGACCGACGTCATCGAGGACCAGGCCAAGTCCGCGACGGACGGCCTGGTCAGCGAGCTGCGCATCAACTGGGTCTGGATGCCGCCGTGGGGCCCGGACAAGATCACGGACGACGGCCGCGAGCAGTTGCGGGCGCTGGGGTTCAACGTCTGAGCCCCCACCTCGTGGTTCCCGAAGGCCCAGGTCCGTCCGGACCTGGGCCTTCGTGCTGCCCGCGCGCACGGCCCGGATATGTACGCCCGTACACATGCTGGGTACGCTCGTCCGCATGGGATACCTGCTGCTCGCCGGGGCCATCGCCGCCGAGGTCGGCGCCACGACCGCGATGAAGTACAGCGACGGGTTCAGCAGGCTCTGGCCTTCGCTGCTGACCGCGTTCGGGTACCTCGTCTCCTTCGCCCTCCTCGCGCAGACGCTGAAGACCGTCTCCGTCGGCACGGCCTACGCGATCTGGTCCGGCGTCGGGACGGCCGCGATCGCCACGATCGGCATTGTCTTCCTCGGTGAGGGGATGACCGCCGCCAAGGCCGCCGGGATGGCGCTGATCATCGTCGGCGTCGTGGTGCTGAACATGGGCGGCGCGCACTGAGGCCCCGCCGGTACGACCCCGAGCGGCGCCGGAGGATCATCGACGCGGCGATCCGGGTCGTGGGCGCCAAAGGCCTCGCCGGGCTGAGCCACCGCTCGGTCGCCGCCGAGGCGGACGTCCCGCTGGGCTCGACCACGTACCACTTCGCGACGCTCGACGAGCTGATGGTCGCCGCGCTGCGGCAGGCCAACGAGGGCTTCGCGAAGGTCGTCGCCTCCCGCGGCGGCCTGGCCGACCCCGGCACCGACCTGGCCGGCGAACTGGCGGGCCTGATGGGGGAGTGGCTCGCCGGCGACCGCACCGGCGTGGAGCTGGAGTACGAGCTCTACCTCGCGGCCCTGCGCCGCCCGGCCCTGCGCCCGGTCGCCGCCGAGTGGTCGCGCGACCTCGCCGCCCTGCTGGCCCGCCGCACCGACCCCGTCACGGCCCGCGCGCTGGTCGCCGTCGTGGACGGCATCTGCCTCCAGGCGCTGCTGACGGGGGTGCCGTACGACGAGGGGTACGCGCGGGAGGTGCTGAGGCGGGTGCTGGCGTGAGGGGTCGCGGGAGGTGTGGGGGCGGGTGCCGGCGTGAGGGGTCGCGTGGGAGGTGTGGGGGGTGGGTGCCGGCGTGAGTGGTCGCGTGGGAGGGGTTGGCCTGAGCGGGCGGTCGGGGCTGCGGGTGGGCCCCGGACCGGAGCGTGAGACGGGTGGGGCACCGGTTCGCACCTCCGACGCCCGTCACGTTAGGTTTCCCCTATGACCGACACGACTGCACCTCGCACCACCGGCGCCGTTGCCGCCGGCCTCGCCACGATCGCCGCCGACGGCACCGTCCTCGACACCTGGTTCCCCGCGCCCGAGCTCGTCGCGGAGGCCGGTCCCGCCGGCACCGAGCGGCTGTCGGCCGAGCGTGCCGTGGAGCTGCTCGGCGAGGGCGCCGCCAAGGCGATCGGCCCGGACGCCCGCCGCGGCGTCGAGGTGGTCGCGGTCCGCACGGTCATCTCCTCGATCGCCGAGAAGCCGCTCGACGCCCACGACGTCTACCTGCGCCTGCACCTGCTGTCGCACCGCCTGGTCAAGCCGCACGGCCAGAGCCTGGACGGCATCTTCGGCCACCTCGCCAACGTCGCCTGGACCTCCCTCGGCCCGGTCGCCGTGGACGACCTGGAGCGGGTCCGCCTGAACGCCCGCGCGGAGGGCCTGCACCTCCAGGTGACCTCGGTCGACAAGTTCCCGCGCATGACGGACTACGTCGCCCCGAAGGGCGTCCGCATCGCCGACGCCGACCGGGTCCGCCTGGGCGCGCACCTCGCCGAGGGCACCACGGTCATGCACGAGGGCTTCGTCAACTTCAACGCCGGCACGCTCGGCACGTCGATGGTCGAGGGCCGCATCTCCGCGGGCGTCGTCATCGGCGACGGCTCGGACATCGGCGGCGGCGCCTCCACCATGGGGACGCTGTCCGGCGGCGGCAACGTCATCATCTCCATCGGCGAGCGCTGCCTGATCGGCGCCGAGGCGGGCGTCGGCATCGCGCTGGGCGACGAGTGCGTGGTCGAGGCCGGCCTCTACGTCACCGCGGGCACGCGCGTCACGATGCCCGACGGCCAGATCGTCAAAGCCCGCGAACTCTCCGGCGCCTCGAACATCCTGTTCCGCCGCAACTCGGTCACCGGCGCCGTCGAGGCCCGCCCGAACAACGCGGTGTGGGGCGGTCTGAACGACGTTCTGCACAGCCACAACTGACCAGCGCGCGCGGTCGTTCGACGAGCGCCCTCCCACCGGTCCGTGAACGGCCGGTTCCGGGAGGGCGCTCGTGTGTGATGTGTGGGTCGGTCGTGTCGCCTTACAGCTTGGTCATCTTGGAGTACGGGCTCAGGATCCGCTGCTGGGCCGAGCCGAAATCCACGAGGGCCGCGATCCCGTCCTCGATGCCGATCACCCGGCCGAGGCCGTACATGTCGTGTGTCACCTGGTCGCCGAGGGCGAAGTCCTTGGAGGCCGGGGCGACCCGGGCTTTGAAGGGGCTGGTGGGCAGATGGCGGTGGAGCGCAGGAGGCTTTGTCATTGCCCCCAGTATGCGCCGCGCGCGGCCCGTTCGGTGCGGCGGTCCCGCGTCTGGTTGAACACAGATGCCGACGGCAACGTCCGTCCCACGGGATCACGTACGGGTTGTCCCGCGTGACCTCGCCCCTCTCCGCGCTGATGAACCAGGCGCACCACAGGACAACGAGGGGAACGACTGTGACGAACGAGCGGACACGGACCGCGCTGCGGCGGTCCGCCGGGGTGCTGGCTCTGGCGGCGGTGGCGGTGTGCTGCTGGCCGACTGGGGCCGCGCACGCCGACGAGAACAACGCCGGGTCGCACAACGGGCACCGGTTCGGGCTGGTCAACATGGGGCAGGTCGACGACCCGATGGAGGACGTGCTGGAACATCTGCTGTTGGTGGGCGGCCGGCACACCTGGAGCTGACGGCCGCCTCGGCCTCCGGGTTCTTTCCGTGCCGCGGTGGCATAGCCCGCCCTCCCCACGCGCGTCTCAAGGAGGCGCAGGGGGCGGGCACCAGGCTCGCCCGGAGAAGAGAAGGTGACGATGGATGCCGAGGCACAGGAGAGTTTCCGGCAGTTCGTGGCGAACCGGTCGTCCGCGTTGCTGAGGACGGCGGTCCTGCTGACCGGTGGCGACCGGCACGCCGGCGAGGATCTCCTGCAGAACGCCCTGATCAAGGCGGCCGGACGCTGGAACCGCATCGACGAACCCGAGGCGTACGTACGGCAGATCCTCTACCGGCAGCAGGTCAGCCGCTGGCGGCTCAAGTGGCCCCGGAGGGAGTTCAGCGTCGCCGAGCCGCCCGAGGACGGCGCCGGCTCCGACGGCACCGCCGCCGCCGACCTGCGCCTGGTGCTGCGCGGCGCGCTGGCCCGGCTGACCGCGCGGCAGCGCACCGTGCTGGTGCTGCGCTATTTCGAGGACCTGCCGGAGGCCGACGTGGCCCGGCTGCTCGGCTGCTCCGTGGGCACCGTACGGTCCACCACCCACCGTTCCCTGGCCCGGCTGCGCGCCCTCGCGCCCGAACTGGCCGCCCTCGGAACGGAGTTTCCCGCCGGACCCCCGTCCCGTGACTACTCGCCCGTGGAGGTGCGGCCGTGAACGTCGAGGAGCTTCTGCGTGACACGCTGCGCGAGCAGGCCGGCGAACAGACGCCGGCCGGGCCCGGGTTCGCCGACCGGGTGCTGGCCGCCCGCCGGCGCCGCCGCGGCCGGCGTCTCGCGTCGATCGCCGCCGCCACGGCCGCCGTCGTCGCCGTCGCCGTAGGGGTGCCGACGCCGGACTCGGGCGACGAGCCCGTGCGGCCCGCGGGCGTCGTGGAACCCGACGGCATCGGCGCCCACCCCGACCAGTCGCCGCCGCGCGACATGATCGCGGCCGGGCGGGTGGCCCTCGCCGCGTACTGGACGGGCCTGACCGTGCCGCTGAAGGAGGACCCGAGGACGGAGGACCCGAAGACGGAAGACCCGAAGTCGGAGGACCCCGAGCGGGCGGAGGACCCGAAGCGGGCGGTCACCGTGCGCACCTACTGGCTCCTCGACCCGAGGAGCGGCCGGTACGAGAAGGACACCCGGTGGTCCCGGGTCGCCGTGGCCCCCGGCCTGCGCACCGCCGCCGTGCTGGAGCAGGAGCTGCCCGCCCGGCGGATCGGTCTGCTCGACCTGGCGAGCGGTGAGGTGAAGCGGTGGATCCCGGTCGACCGGGGCGTCGGTGCCCTCGCGTTCTCGGAGGACGGCACGAAGCTCGTCGCGACGACCTACACGGGCCGTCCCGACGAACTCCAGTGGGTGGAGGGCAGCGAGGTGACCGGCTGGATGCCTCCGGTCGGCCCTGCCACCCGTACCGGCTTCACCGTCGTCGACGTGGCCTCCGGCAGGGCCGACTGGGCCCCCGTCCCCTCCGGCGAAGGCGTCTACAACGGCCAGGACTTCGCCTTCGGCCACGACGGGCGCACGGTGTACTGCCAGGTCGTCGGCGAGCGGGACGGGTTGTCGCAGTTCTACGACCTCGCCGGCAACGAGATCGCCGCTCCCGCGAACGAACGGCACCTGCGCTCCGACGTCGGCGCCCGGCTGTCCCCGGACGGCTCCCTCGCGGCGTGGGGGCTGTCGAAGGAGGTGGCGCCCGGCAAGTCGTACTCCTCGATCCGCGACCCCCGCACCGGCAAGGAGATCACCAAGGTGCGCGGGGCCGAACTGCTCGCCTGGGCCGACGACGACCGGCTCGTCGCGTGGGAGCGGGTCACGCCTTTGGACGAGGGCTACCGGCCCCGGCTCGTGCTGGTCACGATCGGCAGTGACAAGGTCGTACCGCTGAGCGGTGTCAGGGAACAGGACACGTCCTTCGAGCGGCACGGCTGGGAGCCCGTCTTCGCGCTGCGCTGACCGCCCCCGCGCGGGTTCGCCCACCGCCGTGTGCGGTCAGGCCGAGGCCGCGAGCAGCCGCTCGTACGCCTCCCGCAGCCCGTCGGCCGTCTCCCGGTCGGCGGGCCCGAGCGGCCGGCGGGGCGGGCCCGCCGGAAGGCCCAGCTCGCCGAGCAGGGCCTTCACGGTGACCGTGCCGGGCAGGCCCGCCGCCATCATCAACTCGACGAGTTCCGCGGCCTGTCGCTGGAGCCGGGCCGCGTCGGCCGTGCGGCCCGCGTCGAACGCGTCGAGGATCGCGCGGAAGTGACGCGGCGCCACATTCGCCACCGTGCTCACGCAGCCCGCGCCGCCGTTCGCGTACTGGGCGAGCGTGTACTCGTCGCAGCCCGTGTAGTACGCCAACTCCGTGCGCGCCAGGACCTTCTGGGTGCCCAGCAGGTCGTACGCGCAGTCCTTGACCGCCACGATGCGCGGATGCCCGGCGAGCCGCAGCATCGTCGCGGGCTCGACGCGGGTGCCGGTGCGGCCGGGGATGTCGTACAGCATCAGCGGCAGCCCGGACGCGTCCGCGACCTCCCGGAAGTGCGCCTCGACGTCGGCCTGCGGCGGCCTGCTGTAGTACGGCGTGACCACCAGCACGCCGTCCGCGCCCGCCTTCTCGGCGTCCCGGGCCAGCTCCACGGCGTGCCGGGTGTCGGAGGTGCCCACGCCCGCGACGATGTGCGCGCGGTCGCCCACCGCGTCGCGGACGGCCCTCACCAGCGCCGCCTTCTCGGCGTCCGTCGTGGTCGGCGACTCGCCGGTCGTGCCCGACAGCACGAGCCCGTCGCAGCCCTCGTCCACCAGCCGTACGGCAAGCCGCCGGGCGCCGTCGAGGTCCAGCGCCCCCGACTCCGTGAAGGGCGTGACCATGGCGCACAGCAGGCGGCCGAAGGGCGGGGCGGCGGATGGCGGGGTGGGCGTGGCCGTGGGCGTCGTCATGGGAGTAGTCTCGGCGCGCCGACAGTGAAGCTCTACTTAATTCTTCTACGGGATACCTCTCAGTAGTGCTTACGTGTTCGGTTGTGGACGGGAGGGGTACCCGGGCCGTCCGGAACCGAGAGGAGGCGGAACGTGACCGGGACCATGGACACCGGACGCCCCGTGCGCGACGAGCACCACTCCGTGGGCGAACTCGTCGGACAGGCCACCGAACAGCTCTCCCAGCTCGTACGCCAGGAGATGGCCCTCGCCAAGATGGAACTGGCCGAGAAGGGCAAACGCGCCGGCAAGGGCGGCGGAATGCTCGGCGGCGCGGGCGCCTTCGCCTATGCGGGACTGCTCGCCCTGTCCGCCACGGGCATCGCCGCACTCGCACTGGTACTGCCGGTCTGGGCCGCGGCGCTCATCGTGACGGCGGTGCTGTTCGTGATCGCCGGCGTGCTGGCCGCGTTGGGGCGCGCCCAGTTGCGCCGCGCCACACCGCCCACGCCCGAGGCGACCCTCGGCAGCGTCAGGGCCGACGTCGAGGAGATCAGGGAAAGGGCACACCGATGACGCCTGCCGGGGCCAAGGGGCCAGAGGAGCTGAGGCAGCAGATCGAACGCACGCGCAGGCAACTCGGCAACACCGTCGAGGAGCTGGCGGGCAAGACGGACGTGAAGGGCCGCGCCCGGGCCCGGGCGGCCGACCTGCGGGACAAGGCCGGCGCGATGACCGTCCAACTGCGCAGCTCCGCCGCGCAGGCGGGCCACGCCGTGCAGGGCCGGGCCAGCAAGGCCGGTCACACCGTGCAGGGCAAGGCGGCGAAGGCGGGACACGCCGTGCAGGGCCGGGTCACCGGGGCGGGCCACACGGCGCACGGCAGGGCGGGCGAGGCCGGCCACGCCGTGCGGGGCGGCGCCACCGAGGCCGGGCAGGTGGCCAAGGCCAGGGCCGCGCACGCCAGGCGGGAGCTGAGCCGCCCACCGGGGCCGGTCGGCAGCGTCGCCGGCTTGGCGATGCGACACCCGAGGCCGGTGATGCTGGCCGGCGCCGTGCTCGGCGCGGCGGTCGTGGGCGGGCTCCTGGCGCGACGCCGGCACTGGCGGTATTGAGCGGCGTCGGCCGTCCCCGCGGACGGCCGCGCGGCGCCCGCGCCCGCGAAAGTCGTACGGCGCGGGCGCGTCGGCCGTCTCCGCGGACGGCCGCGCGGCGCCTGCGACCGCGCCCGCGAGTCGGACGGCGACTCCGGTCGAGGCCACTCGACCGGAGTCGCTCACGTCTGCCCCCCCCGCGGCCCCGCGCGTGCCCTGCCAACCCCGCGACTTGACCTCAACCTCACTTGAGGGCCGAACGTGGCCGGCATGACGCGACGCACCGACACGCATCCCGACCCCGCCGACCCCCGGATCGGCGCCCCCTTCTTCAGCACCTGGCGCCTCGGCACGCCCGAGCGGCAGCGGCAGGCCGTCGAGGCGGTGGCCGCCACCTGGGAGCGCAGGCCCTGGCCGGCCGCCGACCTGCTCGGCTACCACCTCTACACGGGCCACGACGGCTCCACGCTGATGCACTACTCGCAGTGGCGCAGCGAGCAGGCGTACGAGGCCTTCGTGAAGACCCACCGGCAGGAACGCAACGACGAGATCGACACCGCCGTGCCCGGCATCGAGCGCCTCGGCCTCGGCCGGTTCCGGCACTACCGCAGCGCCGGCGCCCCGGACCGGGGCGGACGCGTGCCCGGCTGCGTCGTGGTCGTCGACGTCGAGTTCGAGGGGCCCGACCCGGAGCGGCAGCGCGCCTGGGTCGACGCCGTCCTGGAGGCGCTGGACGGCGACCCGAGTCCGCACCCCGGCGGCATCGCCGCCCACTTCCACCTCACCACCGACGGCACCCGGGTCCTCAACTACGCGGAGTGGGAGAGCGCGCAGGCCCACATCGACGCGCTGGCCGCGCCGGGGGACGGCATCGGCGCCGCCACCGAGCAGTGGCAACGGGTGCAGAACTGGCCGGGGTTGAAGAGCAGCACGGTCACCCGCTACGACCACGCGGTCGGACTCGTACCCGTCTGAGCGGAGCCCACCGGGACAAGCGTGTGCCCCGGGGCCGGACCGTGGCCCCGGGGCACATCGCGGTCACGGATGGAAGCGCAGCACCTGCGGGTCGTGGTCGCTGATCTGGTCGTGGAACTCGGCGTTGATGTGCACGCTGTCGTACTCGAAGTCGCAGCCGCGCCGGATCGCCGGGCTGATCAGGATCTGGTCGAGCGTCTGGCTGTTGCCCTGGTACGTGTAGCTGTACCGCTCGCCGCGGGGCAGCGACTTGATCGCCGACCACAGCGCGCTGTCCCGCTCGAGGATCTTCGTCGTCTCGGAGAACTCGAAGTCGTTGATGTCGCCGAGGGCGATCACGGCCGCGTTCTTCTGGACGTCGAGGACGTCCTTGACGAAGGCGTTCACGGAGGCGGCCTGGAGGTGGCGCTGGGTCTCCGAGCTGCGCACCGGCGGCTGGTACTGCGAGGTCAGGCCCTGGTCGCTGCCCTTGGAGCTGAAGTGGTTGGCGATCACGATGACGGGCCGCCCGCGGAAGACGAACTCGCCGGCCAGCGGCTTGCGGCTGTCCTCCCAGGCCGCGCCCGCCGGGTCGATGCGGCCGGGGGAGACCGTGAGGGCCGCCCGGCCGTTCTTCTCGGTGACGCCGACGGGCGTGGTGGCGTCGCCGCCCGCGCGGTCCGCGAACGACACCCGCTCCGGGTTGAACAGGAACACCTGGCGGATGTTGCCGCCCGGCTGGCCGCCGTCCGTGCCGTCGGCCGGGTCGATGCCGCGCCAGTCGTAGCGCGGGCCGCCCGCCGCGACGATCGCGTCGATCAGCTTCGTCACCGTCAGGTCGGCGGCCACCGTGCCGTCGTTCGTGGCGCCGTTGTTGTCCTGGATCTCCTCCAGGGACACGATGTCGGGCGACTTCAGGTTGTTCACGATCGCGTCCGCGTGGGCGCCGAACGTGTCGTCGGACGGGTCGAGGTTCTCGACGTTGTACGTCGCCACGGCGAGCTCGCCCGCGCGCTGCTTGCGGGTGGTCTCGCGCTGCAGACCGGCGCTCTCGAGGGTGCCGAGCTCACTGGCGACCAGGGTGTAGCCGCCGTACTGGTTGTAGTCCAGCGGGCCCGTCGTCGGGCCGGCGAGGGTGTCGCCGACGTTCGCGTCCGGGAAGTCGGCGGGGCGGCCGAGGGACTGGATCTGGAGACGGCCGGTGTTCTGGGAGGCGTACGAGCCGTACACCGTGCCGCCGCGGCGGTTGGCGTTCTCGTCCGGCTTCACCGTGACCCACAGCTCGGTGTACGGGTCGGTGGCGCCGACCACGCGGGCGTCGGCGACCCGGATGTTCATGCCCTCCAGGGACTCGTAGAAGTCCAGGGCGTACGTGGCGGGCTCCAGCGGCAGCGCGTTGATCGAGCCGTTCGGCTCCGGGGTGTACGCGTCCGGCACCGCGTCGGCGTCGACGACCGCCGGGGCCGGGAGCGCGTTGCCGGAGGACACGACGGTGATCGTGGGCCGGGAGATCTGCGTCAGCGACTGGTTGCCGGAGGAGACGCCGCCGGGGACGTACTCCGTGACCGTGCCGGACAGGGTGACCGCGTCGCCGACGGCCACCTTCGGGGTGGAACTGGTGAAGACGAACAGGCCCTCACTGGTGGCCGGGTCGGCGTCCGGGTTCGGGTCCTGGATCCAGAAACCGCGGGAACCGTAGGTGCGCACGCCGGTGACGATGCCGGTCACGTCCGTGACCTGCTTGCCGACGTACGGGGACGTCCGGGTGGTGCCCTGGATGTCGTGGACGCGCACGGTGTCGGCGTGCGCCGGGGATATGAGGACGACGGTGGACGCCGCGGAACACACGGCGGCGACGGTGAGCGCGGCGAGGCGCGCGGACGACTTGCTCGGCAACGGGATCCCTCCGGGGACATGACGATGCGCCGGGACGAGGGCGGATGAGAAACGCGGGGAGCGTGACCGGATGGGGCGGTGCGACGCGCGTAGCGGTCGGTGAACAGCTGTCCCCCGACTTCTACGCGCGTCAATCTCCAGCCTGGTCACCCCACTTGTCAAGGTTTCGGCCATGTACGGAGACCGACGAGGAGATGAACCGGGCGGCATCGGTGGAAATCCGTCTAGGCTGAGCGGCTGACTCGCACGACACCCGCGTCCGAGTCGCACGACACCCGTCCGAGTTGCACGACACCCGTCCGAGTCGCACGACCCCCGCGTCCTAGGAGAACCCGCCGATGTCAGACAGCTCCCCCCTCCCGCCGGTGCGGCTGCACCCCGAAGCGGAGCTGGCGCGCGACGCGCTGTCCACGCCCCTGCTGTCGCGGGCGGCACGGATCGCCCGCTGGGCCGGGCCGGACACCAGGGTCGACGCCGGGGGCGGCCTCGTGGACGAGCAGCTTCCGGCCGCGGCCGAGGCGCTCGGGCTGAGCGGGGACGACGCGGCGGCCGACGCGAGCGAGGCGTGGCGGGTCGCCGTGGACACCGGGCTCGTGGAGATCACCGACGAGGAGGAGGGCACCGTCGCGGCCGGCGCCGACCTGGCGCTGCTCACCGGCGGCTCCCCGCACGACGTGCTCGGGGTGTGGCTCACCGCCCTGGAGACGGTGCTCGCCGACGCGAGCGTGCCCGACCTCGACGGGCTGGTCGAGGCCGTCGACCGGGGCGGCGAGGTCGACCTGTCGGCCCTCGGCTGGGACCCGGAGGCCGAGGCGGAGTTCCTCGACGGCGTGCTCGGCAACCTCTACCTGATGAGCGTCAGCGAGGACGGCCCCGGCGAGGGACCCGTCCCGCTGCCCGCGCTGGCCGCCTCGGTGATCGTCCCCGGCGACATGACGGAACCCTCCAACGACGTGCTGCAGCAGGTGTCCGACGCCATGATGCGGCTGGACGACCAGTTCCGGATGCTGGAGCCCGTCGGGCTCGTGGAGTACCGGCCGGTGGACGAGGCGCTGATGTCCGACGCCGAGGAGGAACCGGCCGCGCCCGTGGACGACACCGACGTCGCCCGCTACGGCATGGTGCGGCTGACGCCCCTCGGGCGGTACGGGCTGCGGGCGCGGCTGATGGAGGCCGGGTTCGAGGCGCCGGCCGTCGGCGAACTCGCGGACAAGGGCGCCGACGCGCTGCTCGACGGGACGTCGGCGTTCGGTCCCGCAGCGGCCCAGGCCGAGACGGAGCAGTGGCTCGCGCGCCGCGAACCCCTCGCCGCCGCGCGGGAGTTGCTGGCGGCGGCACGCGGCTCGGACACCGGGGCGCCGCTGCGCAGGCTGCGCTGCCAGCAGGCGCTGTCCCTGGTGGGCGGCACGGCCGAACCGGCGCTGCGGGAGGTCCTCGACGACGCCGAGCTGGGCGGGCTCGCCCGGGTGTGGCTCACCGAGCAGGGCGCGGCCGACGTGCCGCCGCCCTCGGAGGCGATGGTCTACTGGCTGACCATCGACACCCTCGCCGCGCAGCTCGCCGCCGAGGGCAACTCCGAGGAACTGCGGGACCTCGTCCAGGGGCTCGCCCAGCAGCACGGCGGCTTCTTCGAAGCGGTCTGGCGGGTGGACCACCCGGCGACGGCGGACGTCCTGGAGGCCATGGGCCGCCTCCACCCGGACAAGCGCGTCGCGAAGGAGGCCCGCAAGGCGGCGTTCAAGGCGCGGTCGCAGCACGGGGGGTAGAGGGCGGGCGGGGCGCCACGGGGGTCAGACGGGGGGCGCGGCGCCACCGGGGTCCGCCGGGGGCGGGGCGCCACGGGGGTCAGACGGGGAGCGTGGCGCCACCGGGGTCCGGCAGGGCGGGGCGTGCCGGGGTCCGGCGGGGGCGTGGCGCCACCGGGGCCCGGCGAGGGGCGTGGCGCGCCGGCGTCCGGGAGCGGCGGGGCGTGCCGGGGTCCGGCGGTTCACCGAACGGAGCCCTGTGGCGTCGCCGCGCGTTCAGGCGGTGTTCAGGCGTGGGCGGGAACGTGACGCCGAACGAGGTCCGCCGCCCTCCACGGCACCCACCGTCACAGGAGACTCCATGTCGCTCACCCGCAGGGACTTCGCCAGAACCTCCGCGATCACCGGGGCCGGTGTCGCGCTGGCGGGCAGCGTCGGCGCCCTCGCCTCCGCCCCGGGCGCCCTCGCCAGCACCGACACCGAGAGCGTCGGCGACGCGTCGGCGGACACCCACGGCGGGGTCGGCTACGGACCGCTGATCCCCGACCCCGACGGCATCCTCGCCCTGCCCGCCGGGTTCACGTACCGCATCCTCACGTACAGCGGCCGCACCAAGCTGGAGTCCGGCGAGTTCACCCCCTCCAACCACGACGGCACCGCCACCTTCGCCGGCCCGCGCGGCACCACCCTCCTCGTCAACAACCACGAGCTGAAGGGCCCGCGCGACCGGTGGGAGCACCCCGTGCCGCTCACCAAGGGCCTCGTCTACGACCCGGCCGCGTCCGGCGGCTGCACCGTCGTCGAGGTGCGCCCCGACGGACGCGTCGCCGAGTGGGTCGGCATCGCCGGCACCTCCACCAACTGCGCGGGCGGCAGCACCCCGTGGGGCACCTGGCTGACCTGCGAGGAGAACTCCGACAAGGCCGGCGTCAACGGCATGACCAAGGACCACGGCTACGTCTTCGAGGTCGACCCCGTCGACCGGCGCGCCAACCGCGACCCCAAGCCGCTGAAGTTCTTCGGCCGTTACGACCACGAGGCCGTCGTCATCGACCCCAAGCGCGGCCACGCCTACCTCACCGAGGACGCGTCCAACCCCAACGGCCTCTTCTTCCGCTGGACCCCGCCGGAAGGCTTCGAGTACGGCCCCGGGAAGTTCCGCGCCCTCGCCGACGACGCCGGCCGCCTCCAGGCCCCCCGGTGCTACGACTCGGGCGGCAAGTTCGTGGACGACCTGTCCCGCGCCACGAAGATCGGCACCGTGTACGGCGTCGACTGGGAGGACGTACCCGACCGCGACGCCAGGGAGATCCCCGTCCGCAAGCAGTTCGCGGCCGGCGAGATCACCCGCGCCCGCAAGCTGGAGGGCATGTGGTGGGGCGACGGCGGCGCGTACCTCGTGTCCTCCTACGCCCGTGAGGAGAGCCCCGGCACGGCGCACGACGGCCAGGTCTGGTTCTACGACCCGAGGCGCCGCACGCTCACCCTCAAGGTGCTGCTCGGCGTGAACCCCGACCCGTCGCGCGACGGTGCCTTCGACGGCCCGGACAACATCACGGTCTCCCCGTACGGCGGCCTGATCCTCGCCGAGGACGGCGAGGGCGTCTCGCACCTCTTCGGCGCCACCGAGAGCGGCCGGACGTACCCCATCGCCCGCAACGACCTGAACGTCGGCACCGAAGAGGAGCCGGAATACAGCGAGTTCGCCGGCGTCACCTTCTCGCCCGACGGCCGCACCCTGTTCGCGAACATCCAGGACCCGGGCATCCTGCTCGCCATCACGGGCCCCTGGAAGCGGCAGCGCCGATAGCCCTGCCGGAGCGGAAGGTCCCGCCGAAGCCGATGGTCCTGCCGGAGCTGTTGGCCCTGCCGGAGCCGATGGTCCTGCCGGACCGCCGGTAATTCATTCGCACCGCCCGAGCTGCGCCTCCTACAGTTGAGTTCAGAACGCCAAGCACCTCCCGGTGCGAGGGCGGCGGCTACTTCTCTTCCACAGAATCCACGCCGCCGCCGAACTGATCTCGGGAGGCGCAGCTCAAGGTGGGTGTCCGGTGCGCAGGCAGCGGATACTTCATTGGTTCAGAGGGTTGCGGGTTCGAATCCCGTCACCGACTTCGGGTCGGTGTAGCTCAACCGGGTAGAGCATCCGACACAAAGCCCGTCGCCGACCTCGATCTCGGACACCTTCCTTTTGCTGCGCCTTCCTCCGTAACCACTCATGAATTCGGGGGAATTCACCATGGCGCGATTCAACACGCGTGCGGCGAAGGCACAGCCGGTGTCGCGGGTGACGTCGACGGGCCGCGTGCTCCGCACCTACGAGGGCGGCCGGGGCCGCGAGCGGGACGCCCGCTCGGAACTCTTCCTCCTGGCCGTCTCGAACTTCGTCTCGCAGCAGACCTTCTACGAGACCGGCGCCGACCGCGACGACCGGTTCGCGAAGCTCGTGCGCGAGCTTGCCGTGTCCGACCCGGCGTGGACGGCCGGCCTGCTCGGCTGGCTGCGCGGCGAGGGCAACCTGCGCACCGCGTCGCTCGTGGGCGCCGCCGAGTACGTGAAGGCGCGCCTCGACGCGGGCGCGACCGACGGCCCGTCGAACCGGCAGGTCGTGGACTCGGTACTCCGCCGCCCGGACGAGCCCGGCGAACTCCTCGCGTACTGGACCGCGACGTACGGCCGTGCCGTCCCGAAGCCGGTCAAGCGCGGGATCGCCGACGCCGTGCGCCGCCTCTACAGCGGCAAGTCGCTCCTGAAGTACGACACCGCGTCCAAGGGCTACCGCTTCGGCGACATCCTCAACCTGGTGCACGCGTCGCCGGACCCGGACAAGCCGTGGCAGGGCGAGCTGTTCCGCTACGCGCTGGACCGCCGGCACCACCCGGAGACGGCGGAGCCGCCCGCGACGGACCGCGTCCTGACCGCACACCGGGAGCTGATGGCGCTGCCGGTCGAGGAGCGGCGCGCGGTCGTCACGTCGCCCGGCGGCGCCGAGCGGCTGGCGGCGGCCGGGATGACGTGGGAGGCGCTGGCCGGCTGGCTCCAGGGCCCGATGGACAAGGCGGCCTGGGAGGCCGTCATCCCGTCCATGGGCACCATGGCGCTCGTCCGCAACCTGCGGAACTTCGACGAGGCCGGCGTCTCGGACGAGGTCGCGGCGCGGGTCGCGGCGCGGATCGCCGACCCGGCGGAGGTGGCGCGTTCGCGGCAGTTCCCGTTCCGGTACCTCGCCGCGTACCAGCACGCGCCGTCGCTGCGCTGGTCGTACGCGCTGGAGCGGGCGCTCGGGCACTCGCTGGCCAACGTGCCCGCGCTGCCCGGCCGGACGCTGGTGCTGGTGGACCGCTCGGGCTCGATGTTCTACTCGCGCCTGTCGGACCGCTCGGAGCTCAACCGGGCCGACGCGGCGGCGATCTTCGGCACGGCGCTCGCGCTGCGGGCGGCGAAGGCGGACCTCGTCGAGTTCGGCACCAGCAGCAACGAGGTGCGGTTCCGGCGGGGCGAGTCGGTGCTGAAGATCCTGGACCGCTTCGGCGACCTGGGCGGCACGAACACGACGGAGGCGGTGCGCCGCCACTACCGCCGCCACGACCGGGTCCTGATCGTCACCGACGAGCAGTACACCCAGCACCGCCTGGGCGACCCGACGGAGCAGGTCCCGGGGAACGTCCCGGTCTACACGTGGAACCTCGCGGGCTACCGCGCGGCCCACGGCCCGTCGGGCACCGGCAACCGCCACACCTTCGGCGGCCTGACGGACGGGGCGTTCCGCATGGTCCCGCTGCTGGAGGGGGCGCGGGATGCGGAGTGGCCTTGGGGGGCTTGAACCTGGGGGCGGCGGGGCCGCGGGACTCGTGAGGTGGGGGTGCCCTCCTGCGGGAGGCCACCCCCACCGCTCGCGTGCCCGAATGCGTTCCGTGACGATACGCTCACAGCGTGGCGTCGCGCCGCGTACGGTGGAAGGCGTTTCGGGTGCGCACGGGCAAGTGGGAAACGGCGGTGGTGAGTTGTGCCCGCGAAGAAGGATCCGGATGCGTCGGTGAGCGTGCCCTGCTTCTACGGGGCGGAGTTGCGCTACCGGAGGGAGCAGGCGGGGCTGACGCTGGAGCAGTTGGTGGAGGGCAGCTTCCGGGGCGTCTCGTTCCTGAGCCAGATCGAGCGCGGCGAGCGGGGCATGCCGCTGGACCTGGCGAGGCACGTGGACGAACGGCTGGACACGGACGGATTCTTCCAACGGCGGTGCCAGGACGCGGCGAAGGCGCGGCGGGCGGGGATCGCCGCCCACTTCGCGGATATCGCCGAGTGGGAGAAGTCGGCGCAGACCATTGAGGACTGGGCGCCGTTGTTGGTTCCCGGCCTGTTGCAGACCAGGGAGTACGCAGATGCGATTGCTCGGTCTGCGATGCCGCGAGCCTCGGATGCCGATGTCGAGGCGGTTGTCAGGGCTCGGCTGAACCGCGCGGCGATCTTCGAGAGTGAGGCACCTCCAAAGCTCTGGGTCATTCTCGACGAGTCGGTCATCCGGCGGCGGGTGCTGCCACCAGAGGGGATGGCCGAACTGCTGGGCCACATCGCCGAAGTGGTCAGGAGGACACGGACCATCTTGCAGATCGTCCCAGCAACCGCGGCTGCTCATCCGTTCATGATGGGGCTGACGCGGATCATGACCTTCTTCGACGCGCCACCGTTGGTGTACACCGAGGGCCTGCACAGCGGTCAAGTCATCGACTATCCGCCCCATGTGATGGAGTACCGCGAGTCGTACGATCTACTCAGGGCCGCCGCACTGCCGCCAGAGGCGTCCCTGGACATGATCGAGGCAGCAGCGGAGGAGCACCGGAATGAAGCCCACCAGCAACTTCGACCCGAACTCCGTGCAGTGGCGCAAGAGCAGCCACAGCAGCGGAACCGGCGGTGAGTGCGTCGAGGTCGGCGACAACATCCCCGGCGTCACACCCGTCCGCGACTCCAAGCGCCCGGAGGGCCCGGCCCTGGTGTTCCCTGCCGGGGCCTGGGCTCGGTTCGTCACGTCTCTGAAGTGAGGGCGACGGCGAGCATTTTCAGCGTTGCCTCGCCAGGGTGAGGACTGCGGCGGCGATGGCCGTCATCCGGTGGTTACCCAGGGGCCCGCGCCGATGTAGGAGCGGTCGGCGATGCGTGCTGCGGACAGGTCGTGAGCGCGGCCCGGCATAAGGCAGGTCGAGTGCGACAGGATAGGAAATCACAACAGGGCTCCTGGACCGGCAGGTTGAGACTCAAAGCTCACAGTGCCCCCATGAATGCAGAACTCGCACCCATTCGAGGTTTAACCTAGAGCGCTCATCTGTGATTGGCTACGAAAGAAGGACGTTCGATCTTTCTCGCGATCGAGAAGGGGCGGAAGTCCAGATCGGCAAGCACCCGATAAACGAACTCCGCAGCCGTCATGTCGAATCGCTGCCATTCTTCGAGCGGATCAACCCTTGCAACCACGGGCCACTGCTCGGGGGGCGTCGATGCGTCCGCCAGCCAGCAATAGGATGCTTCGGTCACGGAGACACCCCAGAAGATGAGGCCGCTGCCGTCAAAGATTGAGTAGGGATCGACGAAGGAACGCGCAGCCGGACTATCTCCACGACTCTTGAGCGCATCCCATCTCCCGACCAGACTGTCAGAATGCGACGAGTCGACCGGTAGGAGCAGTCGCAGGTACCCGCAAAAGCTCCCTCTACCGAACACCTCGCAGATCTCCTTGAAATCTGCGGGAAGTGGTGTACCGAGCTCGCGCTCGACGTCGTCCCACTCCATCTCCTGCCGCTCTTCGCTCCAGCCCACGAGGGAGACGAGTTCACGCACCCATTCCATTTGATTCCTTTCCAGCCATCATCCGGTGCCAGCAATGTACTGCCACGGATGAGATCCACCGGCTCCGTCGACGACCTGTGCAAAACCCGTCAGCGTGGGTTCTGTGCTATTGCCCTGATAGGTCGCTGTGATGGTGTAGTACACCGTGTTTCCCTTGCCTAGCTCCTCCGCGATGGCACGCTCCCACCCAGCCATGTCGACCTGGTTAACCTCGATCTTGCGTGACGGCCCGTCGGATTCTCTGGCAGGCCGTTTCGTCTTGTTGGGCGGGTGGTGGGCAGGCTGGTGGCCCGGCTGTCGCGTCGGGTGGGCGCCGGTTTCTACTGTTCCGGGTGGGTGAGGGGATTCGTCGGGATGGGACGTTATTACTGGTCAGCCGGGTTTCGGTAGGGCTTGCAGGCGGTCGAACGCGGCGCTGATCAGGTGAGTCCAGGGCCAGTGCCGGGCGAGGCGGAGGTAGTGGCGGCGGCCGGTCGTGGCGAGCTGGCCGGCGGCGGAGAACAGCCGTAGCCGGAGCCGCTTGGGTTCCCAGCGGCGAGCTTCGCCGGTCAGAGCGAGCATCGGCATCCAGGCCAGCAAGTCCAGGGCAAGCTGCACGATCTCCAGCCAGATCCGGTTCTGCGCGGCGCGGTGGAGGGGGAGGTTGCGCAGGCCGGTGTCGCGGGCGGCGCGGATGCGGTCCTCGGCCCGGGCCCGCTGGCGGTGCCGCAACTCCAGCTGTGCGATCGGCTCGCCGACGGTGTTGGTGGCGAAGCAGGTCAGGCGCATTCCGTCGGCGTCGGTGAAGCGCAATTGCGCGCCCGGGTGCGGCCGTTCCTTGCGAACGATCAGCCTCATGCCTTTCGGCCAGCCCTTGAGGACATCCCCGGCGAGCTCAGCGACCCAGGCGCCGTCGCGGACCTCGCCGCCGGGCTTGACGGCCGGGGTCCAAGCCGAGGCCGGAACCAGGAGTACGGCCTGGTGGATCGCGTCGGTGATGGTCATGCCGACCGAGTAGGACAGCCAGCGTCCGCGGGCGGCAATCCAGTTCACGAACTCGTGGGTGCCGCCGCCGGAGTCGGTGCGGATCAGGGTCCGGCGTCCGCGCCGATACCTTGACGGGAGCTGGGCCAGCGCGAGCCGGGCTGCGGTGATGTGGTCGGCGGCGGTGTTGCTGCCCGCGTTCCCCGGTCGCAGCAGGCCGGCCACCGGCTCTCCGGAGCCGGTGGCGCCGTGGTCGACGAACGCGAACAGCGGGTGGTGGCCGAAGGTCTTCTTCCAGGTCGCGGCCGCGTCCTCCTTCTCGGAGTGCGCCAGGACCAGGACACCGTCGATGTCCACGGTTACCTCACCACCCGCGTCCGGGGCCTGGTGCCCGGCAAGCTTCCAGACCCGTTCGCGGGCATCGGAGCGGGCCCGGCGTATCGCCGTCAGGCCGCGCGGACCGGCTGCGGCCAGGGTGTCAATGAGCCGGGAGACGGTGGGATCGGCGGCCACAGGCCCGAACACGGCCGGCTCTGCGCGCAGTACCGCGATGTCGGCCAGGCAGTCACCGCCCAGCGCGGTCGCCAGGGCCAAGTCGAGCAGGATCTTGCCCGGATCGTGCACCGTTCTGGGCTTGCGCCACGGCGCGAGGGCCGAGGACAGCGCCGCATCCAGCCCCGTCCGGCGGGCCGTCTCGACCAGCAACACCCCGCCAGCCTGCGCAACCACCCCTCGGCCGCCACCCGACACCAGCACACGCGGGTACGACCCGATACTCTTACTCGCCTGAGAAGTGCCTCCGACGGACGCAGGAACGAGGGCCTAGACAATCCTCATTCTCGCTGGTCAGAGGCACTTTTCGTATAGGTGATCACCTATCGGACAGCCCACCTCATGGAGCTCGAGGTCAGCAGAGGGGAATAGGCGGATGACGTCGCCAGGCACTCAAGAAGCCACCACACGGGGCAGGCCGGTGTGGGCGCTCACCCCGCTGGAGAGCGTCGGGCCGTTGCGATTCGGCATGAGTATGGATGAGGCAGCGATGGCGCTGCCCAAGACCTCTGAGCTACGTCGGTTCCAAGCCGAGCCCCATTTTCCAGAGGTCGTGGGTATCCAGCTGGGGCTCAGCCCGGCGGAACCTACCGTCTACGAGTACTTCGACGGCTCTGGCCGACTGTTCTGCATCGCGATTGATGCCGTTCGCGGGCCGCAGGTGACACTGGACGGGGTGGAGCTGGTCGGTGGCAGCCCGGCTGAGCTGGAGGAATGGCTGTTCGATCTCCCAGACTCGATGGGCGGCGTGTCCTATGGGCCGCGCGGAAATCCCGGGATCAACGACCTGGGGCTGGTCCTGCGAGTGCAGGACTCCGCAAACGGACTGCTGACCCGACTGGTGTTGGTCGGTCGAGACTGGGCCGACCGCTGCACTGACGACTGGGAAGGTGCGATCCCCGAATGCGAATGGGTGGGCCATGTGTGGCCCCACCCGTCGTTCCCAGAGATGCGTGTCTGGCCTCCAGCCGGATACACGCCGACCTGGGCAGGACGTTGGTCGCCGCCGTTCTAACGGCTCGGCTCACTCGCGCGGCTGTGCAAGTCCGGGCGTCACGCCGGCTACTCACCTGAGAAGTGCCTCCGGCTGGTGCGGGAAGCAGAACCTTGACGATCCTCATTCTCGCTGGTCAGACGCACTCTTCAGATAGCTGATCGCCTACCGGACAGCCCGCCTAGTGAAAGCGCGAGGCTAGTCGCCAGAGACCAGCCGACGCTCGCCCCGGGAGAAGACGTCCACGACGAATGCGACGTAGATGATCCCCGCCCCGGTGGCCACATGAGTGAAGTCCGCGACCCACCTCTCGTTCGGCCGGGACGCGGTGAAGCCGCGCCTGAGCAGGTCAGCCGCCCATTCATGCCCATCATCGCGCACAGTGGTGCGGATCTTCCTGCCGCGACGGGCGCCCTCCAGGCCCAACTCGCGTGTCAGCCGGGCAACCGTGCAGCGGGCGGCAGCTATGCCCTCGCGCCGAAGCTGTCGCCAGACGCTCCGGACCTCCCTGGGCGGACAGCACACGGCAGATCGGCTCGACCCCGAACACTTTCCTGAACTCGTCGATGAACGCTACGAGCGCTTTGACGGCCGGTCGAGCTCGGCCGCAAAGAAAGCCGAGGCCGCCTTGAGGATCTCGCTCGCCCGCCGCAGTTCGGCGTTCTCGGCCCGCAGCCGTTTGTCTCCGCGGTCTGCTCGGACGTGGCGCCAGGCCGCTGGCCCGCGTCCACCTCTGCCTTGCGCACTCAGGTCCACACAGTCTCGGCCGCACCGATGCCCAGCTTCGCCGCGGCCGCCTTCATCGCAGCCCATTCGGTCGGGTAGATCGGACGGATCTCCGCGACCATGCGCACCGCACGTTCACGAAGCTCAGCAGGGTATGGAGACGGACGTGCCATGACTCGATCGTCTCAGAGAATCGAGCCTCCATCAGACCCGGAGCGGTTCAATCCGGGTCGGGGACCTACTCGGGGACACATATCCGGTTCGGCGTGTTGAATAGCCAAGGAGCCAGCAAGGGCAGACCGCCTGACCAGGCACTATAGGCGTGCCACGGCTCAATCCCACCAGAACGACCAGACATCCGTCTGCACCTGGCCCTGCGCAGCCCACCGCGGCTCGTGCACGAAGTCGGGACTGTAGGCGTGTTGCTCGATAGCTGTTTCTGCGATCGCCCGGGCGTCCAAGGGCGGGTGTCGCACGAGAAGCTCCAGTGCGGCCGAGTCCGCGTAGTAGAACTCCGCGCCATGCAGGTCGTGCCAGTGCCGCAGCACGGCCACGTGGTCGGCCGGCAGGAGGGGTCGGTCGTCCGGGAAGCCCGACCAGTTCGCGGTCTGCAGGACCCCGGGCACCAGGGCCGGGACCTCGTAACCTGCCGACGCCTCGACCAGATGCAGCCACAGGCTGCCACCTCGCGACTCGGCCCGCCGAGGGGTGCCGGGACGCGACTGCTTGCCGGCGGGCGGCAGGGTGGCCGCGAGCCTCCCCGCGTCGAACAACTCCCTGACCTCCGCGATGTCACGGAGGTCGTCGTCGCTCCGGGGTGGGCAACTGTAGGAGAGCGCCTCCTGTAGCGCAGATTCGACGATGTCTGCCATGACATGAGCGGGTGACTTCTCAAGGGCTCGGGCCAGCAGATCCCGGCCTCCCTTGCCCCACGGGCCACCTCGGCGTTCCGCACCCGCCAGCCACTCGGGCCCGGCCTGCGCGAGGAACGGGTAGAAGCCCGTCTGCGGGTGCCGCTCACGCCAGTACGTCCAGGCTGCCCGGGCGACTCGATGGCTCAAGTGGATTCCATGGACCGGGATTCCAGATTCCATCATCACGGTCACGGCCTGGGTTGAAAGGGCCGCACCCAATGAAGCCCGCATCTGCGTGAGGGCACCCCGAAGAAAATGATGGTTCTCATGAGAATGCATTCTGTGACCCTCGGGGTGTCTTCTCTCAGGCGTTCAGGCAGGCTCGAAGAACGGCCCAGCCGTGGGCCGTGCCACGGAGTGCGGCCGGAAGTCGGGATCAGTGAGGATCCGGTGCAAAAACTCCGAGGCAGTCACCTGGTACCGGTTCCACTCCTGAATGTCCACTTGCATGGCAAGGACCGGCCATTCGCCCACCGGGCCTCCGGTGACCTGCCAGAAGAACCAGTCGCCCGCACGCGACCCTCCCCAGGGAATCAGCCCTCCAGTCGTCCCGGGCGCATGGATCCTGTAGGGCGCGAACGGTCCCCCCGAAGGCCCGTCGCTCTCCAGCAGTCCCTGCCACTCCGTCAGCAGATCGCTCACGCGAGTTTCGTCGGCGCACAGCACCCAAACCTCCTGTGAGAACTCACCCACTCCGAACGCCTGGCACAACTGCTTGTAGCCGCGGGGAAGTTCGGCTCCCAGCCCTGCTTCGATGTCTGCCCAAGGCTGCGCGACGTCCCGCGCTTCCCACCCTGTAGCACGGAGCAGAGAGTTCACCCACATAATCAATCCTCTTTTTGCTAAGCCCCAGTTGCCCGGCGGCCTCTCAGGACACGGGACTGCTGCAGGGTTGGGTGACAGCGGGGTTATGCAGCCAGGGCTGCGGGTGGGGTCATGATGGTCTCGTACTCGACGGGGGTCAATCGGGCCAGGCGTCTATGGCGCCTGCGTCGGTGGTAGGTGCGCTCGATCCAGGTGACGATCGCGATCCGCAGCTCCTGGCGGGTGGCCCAGGTACGGCGGTCGACAACGTTCTGCTGCAGCAGCGCGAAGAAGCTCTCCATGGGCCGCGTTGTCGCCGGCCGCACCGACCCGGCCCATGGGAGACGACCAGGTCGTGACGTGCGAGAACGGACACGAATGAACAGTGCATCCGGCGACCGGGCCGCGACGGGCCACAGCGGACTCAAGGGCTCTCACCGCCAGGCCGGACTTCATCCGGGCGTCGATGGAATAGCCCACGATGCGGTTGGAGTACACGTCCTTGACGGCACACAGATACAGCTTGCCCTCGCCGGTTGCGTGCTCGGTGATGTCCGTGAGCCACAATCGGTTCGGCCCGTCCGCGGTGAAGTTCCGCCGCACCAGGTCATCGTGGACCGGCGGTCCGGCTTTGGCGCTCTTCCCGTGGCCCCTGCGTTTGCCGAAGGCACTCCACCAGCCGTTGTCCCGGCAGATCCGCCAAGCGGTCCGCTCGGCCATCGCCTCATCGGCGACGTGGGCCTCGTCGCGAAGGAAGCGGTGCCCGAACTCGGGATCGTCGCGACGCGCGTCGAACAGGGCGTTGGCACGGTATGCCTCGGCGAGCTCGGAACCGGTGACCGGTGAGGCCAGCCACCGGTAGTAGGACTGGCGGGTCGGCCCGAGCACCCGGCACGTCACCGCCACCGGCACCTGGCAAGGGGCAGCGGCGGCGGCCAGCTCGTGGACGAGCGGGTACATCATTTTGCTGGCCGGTTCGCCTGCGACAGATACGCCCCAGCCCTCCTGAGCACCTCGTTCTCCTGCTCCAGCAGCCGGATGCGCTCGCGGGCCTCGCGCAGCTCGGCCGACGCACTCGATGTCGTTGGGGGACTGGCGCCCTCACCCGTGTCGGCGCGGCGCAGCCACTTCGACAGCGTGACCGGATGGACGCCGAAGTCGGCGGCGATCTGTTCCAGCGTGACGCCGGGCTCACGGTTGCGCGCGACCCGCACGACGTCCTTGCGGAACTCCTTCGGATACGGCTTGGGCACTGCAACATCCTTCCAGGCCGTCGCTCAGCAAGCCAGGTCAGGTGTCACTTGTCCGTGCAGCAGCCCTCTCGTCCACCCCGCCCTTGCGTAACCCGTCGATCATGAAGTCAATTGTGTTCGACGTATGATTCACCCCGAAAGAAGGTTACTCAAGAACACTAACGGAATTACCCTGCACCATGATCCTCCAGTGATCACCGTCTTCTCTACGTGCTTCGATCACGCCCTCCATAAGGTGATTGAAAGTGAAGTCGCGAAATTCCGGGGCATAATAGCGCCCCGACACGGGGTTCACCAGTTCTCGACACAGATCGGCCTCCGGCTTCAAGAACACCTCGATGAGGTAGGTCAGCCACTCGGCAGCAAAAGGAAATTTCGTCTTGCGGTTCCAGATGATGTAAGCCCCGTCGGCCGTCGGCACCCACTGGCAGCTGAGCCCTGGCTGCCCTGACGGCGGCAGGTTTACATCGATGATGTCGCCGTCTGAAACTACCAGACGTCCTGTTTTGATTGTGGAATATGGCCCTGACTTCCGATTCATCCTTCGCGTTTCCGCAAACCGCTCCAAGTAGCGGATTTCAGCAGAGTTGAGGACTGGCGACACGGAAATAGCACCCACATAATCGACATACTCGCTCATGGTTGGAACTTCTTTCTCATCAGGCAGGCACCGGAAGCGGCCCGCGGCGCGTGCCGCTTCCGGCTAAACCGGACAGAAGGTTACTCTACGGGGTAGCCGCACCGCCGGTCAGTACTGTGGTAATCAGCCCCAACACGCCTACTGCGGTACACGTTGCTCCCTTTTGTAGAGACTCAGCTGTACCCGGACTCATCTCCCAGTCCCATACTGCTGCAGGGACGGTTACAGGATAGGGCTTCATTCCTGGGTCGCTTGGCCGGGGGTTCTTTCTCGTCCACCAGCTGATGGCTCCGTCATGCCCTCCCTTCCCTACGATGTTCGACTTCTTGTTCGTAGACACCGTGACCAGGACACGGTCTGCTTGAACAATGTCAGGCGTGACTAGCTGCGGAATGTCGAAACCGGCTTGGACGAGTAGACGCTGACCTCCGGGTCCGTTTTGCAGTGTTCGTTCCCGTTTGACATACGCTGCCACTTCGTCAGCCGCCACCTTCTCGTCCTTCGCACGTCTGCCAGACTTGACCTCCCAGATATACATGGTGCCGTTTTCCACCATCACGATATCGGCAGATCCGTCTTCGGCGCCATTCTTGCCGCCCCCAGGTATCTCGTATTCGTTCTGAATGGTTGCGCGCGGATGTGTGAGCCGCAGGTACTCCGTCGCCACGCGCTGAGCCTCATTGTGGCGCAATGTACCTTCCCTGTTATTGACGATCTCTCCGATTGCTGCAGCTGCACCGGATTCTTCATTTTGCTCATGACGGATCATTGGGGTCTCGCGATAGACCCCACCGCACATTCCAGTGATGTCGCAGCTCGTGTGACCGTCGATCTCCACGAAGCGCACCGGGTTGCCGCCGGTGAATGCGTATCGGTTTCCGGTGTACGGGTCGGCGCCGAGTCCCATGTCGGCCAGCGCCCCGTTGTACATGTCCCGGGTGGTGAAGCGGTTGAGTCCGGGGTTGTAGTCGCGGAAGCCCATGTCGTACGTGCCGGACTGGGCGTCCCAGCGTTTGGCGTTGTAGCGGTACGGGTTGTACGCGTCCTTCGTCGGGTCCGTGGTGTTCGGCTTGTCGATGCCGGTGAATTCGGACTTGTCGTCGGAGCCGTAGGCGGTGTAGCCGTACGTCGCCTTGGTGTTGCCGGTGCTGTCGGTGAGGGTTTCGACGTCGGTGTGGCTGTTGTAGCCGTAGTAGCCGGCCTCGGTGGTGCCGTCGCTGTTGTGCTTGATCTGGGAGAGGCGTTCGCCCCAGGGGCTGTACTGGTAGGACTTGGTCAGTTCGCCGGCGACCTTCTCGTCCAGGACCTCGCTGGAGAGGCCCAGGTACTCGAAGTCCGTGGTCTTTCCGTCGGCTGTCTTGGACGCGGTGCGGTCGAGTGGGTCGAAGGTGTACTTGGTCGACTTCAGCGTGCCCGCGTCGTCCGTCTTCTGGGACTCGATGACGTGGTCGAAGCCGTCGTAGACGCTCCGTTCGATGACCTTGCCGGCCGATGTGACGGATTCCTGGCGGCCGAACGGGTCGTAGTTGTAGCTGGCCGTGCTGCCGGAGACCGTCGCGGTCAGCAGCCGGTTGCGGTCGTAGTGGTACGTCGTGGACGTGCCCTTGACCGTCTGGCTGATGACGTTGGCGTTGTTGTCGTGGACGTAGGTCTCCGTGCCCGCACCCGTGCCGGTCTTGACGGACTTGGCGAGGCGGTCGGCGGGGTCGTAGGTGTAGTCGGTCGTGGAGTCGAGGTACGCCGCGTGGTTGTCGGCGTTCATCTTCTTCGCGACGTCCTGCGCCTTGTTGCCGTTGGGGTCGTAGGCGTAGGTGTGGGAGGCGACCAGTGTGGTGCCGTCCGCCTTCTTCTCCGCGGTCGACTTCAGGGCGCCGTCGAGGTAGTAGGTGTACTCGACGGTGTTGTTGTTGGCCTTGGTCTCCTTCAGTTTCTGGCCGCGGTCGGTGTAGGTGTACGACGTGACCTTCGGGCTGGTGTCCGTCGCTGTCTTGCCGACCGACACCGTCTTGACCAGCTCGCGCAGGTCGTAGGTGTACTTGGAGAACTGGCTCGGGTGGGTGACCGTCTCCGGCTGCCCGTTCGCGTCGTACGTGTACGACGTGGCCTTCTTTGCTGGAGCCGGACTTCCCGATCGCAGTGGCGAGGGCAGCACCGGCATTACACCGGATTATTCGTTCGCCAAGGCATCGTGACAGTAATCGGCCCCGGGGGTGGTACCAAGCGGGCATCAGGGGCGCGTAACGGGCGAGCACCCGCGCACTTGGGCACCCCGGGGGCCATTGTCTGACACTCGGGGCCCCCGGGAGGATGCCGGTGGACAGGAGGGCCCTCGTCGGCACCAGGTCGACCGGGGTCCAGGAGTGGTACTGGGCGAGACCTCAGACGTACGGCATGAAGGTGGCCACGAACACGTTCTCGTCGCCGCCTTCCGTCGCCTCCTCGAATTCCTCACAGACCGCGGGCCGATCGAGGCAGGCGAAATCCTGGTAGCTCTGCACCGTCACCCCGTACTCGGGGTGTTCCGCCGGAGTGTCCCCGGACAAGAGCAGCGGGCCGACTCCGCCCTCGCGCGTGTTCCAGCCCGCCGACCGAAGTGCCTCCGCGATGTCCTCGACGGGATCACCGTCCGCGGATACCGGGGAAACGGACAGGAGGGCGTACGTGTCCTCCCAGTCGTTTCCCGGGCTGGAGGCGCGCCCTTCGGCCATGATGCGCACATTCCCGGAAGCGGCGGACTGGACCACATGGTCCGGCACACCGGGCAGCTCCATCCACTTGCGGACCAATATCCACCCGACCGCCAACGCGACGACGGCCACGGCCGCTCCCACCGGGCGGAGCGCTCTTGTTCGTTGACGGGTCATCCATAGTCCCTGACGAAGTTGACGCGGAAGTCGCCAGGCTCCCCGTAATGGGTGGTCGGCAGCGAGGCTGTCACCCGGGACGCGCCGACGGGCCGCCTGGTCGTCGCTGAGCAGCTCTGCCGCGAAGCCGGTGCCCAGGAAGACACCCCACCCAATACCCCACGCCGCGGCGCTGTACAGCGCCCTCACCCCTCCAACCGTTGCTCAGCCGATGGCGATGCGCGGATGGGCGCCGGGCTGGATCCACGTCATGATGCGGTCCATGGTGGCACGGGGCACCGACACGCAGCCGGCGGTCGCTCCCGAGCCGTTGACGTGGAGGAAGATTCCAGCGCCCCGGCCGGGCTCGGCGGGCCAGCGGTTGAAGTTGATGACGAGGGCCTTGGCGTACTGGGTGGGGTAGTTGATCAGGCGCTCGCTGCCCCGGTCGCCCGACTCCGTGAGCGGGAAGTCGGCGCCCTCTTCGCCGTGCATCGAGTTGTAGAACTTCGACTCGGGGTCCTGCACCCACCAGTCGGTCTTGGTGACGATGTGGTACGTCATGCTCGTGCCGGCGGAGACGTGCCCGAAGCCCTCGGTGATGGTGTACGTGCCGGACGGGGTGGTGTACGTGTTCTGGCGGCGGGTCGCGCCGTTGGTGACACCGTTGGAGCCCACGCGCCCGGCACTCGTGCTGAACTGGGCCTTCCAGCCTGTCGAGCCCTTCGCCCAGGCGGTCACCGTGGCATACGAGCCGCTGGCCTTGACGGTGATGAGCTGGGTGGCGTTGCCGACCTCGACGGGGACCGGGAAGGCGGGGGTGCTGGTGCCCCCGGCGGACTGATCGGCCGTCCCCGAGCCGGACGAGGCCGAGCCACTGTTCGAGCCCCTCGTGGAGTCTCCATCGCCGTTGCTTCCCGAGCTGCTCGTGCCCGGCGAGGCACTGCCGCTCGCCTTGGCGGACGCGGACGCGGACGCGCTGGGGGAGGCCGAGGAGGACGCACTGCTGCTCGGGGAGCCGCTCTTGGACGGCGACGCCTTCGCGGAGGCCTCCCGGGAGGATCCGTCGCTCGCGTCGGCCACGACCTGTCCCGCCCCCGTGGTGTCCTCGCCCGACCCGCAGGCCGAGGCGAGGAGCAGTGCGCCGCCGGTCGCCGCGGCGGTGAGCACGCGGCGCGTGCGGAGCGTTGCGTCTGAGTGGTTGAGCGGCACGGAGTGGTCCTTCGTCGAGTGTGCGGATGTCGTTCGGTAAGTCACGGTGCGGGTTGGTCGGTTGGAGCCTTAAGGGCTGGTGCGGCTGGTGCGGCTGGTCAGCCGCGTCCGTCGCTCCCCTCGGCGGGCAGCGTCCCGGCGCACGTGGCGCGGCCGAACGTGCCCGCGGCGGTGGCGCTCTGGACGTGTTGACCACGCACGGCGAGGGCGCAGCGGGCCTGGCCGCCCTGTCCGTCGAGCACGATGCTGATGACGGGGTCCTGGCCGAGGGGCACGTCGACAGTGGTGCGCCAGGGGAGTTCGGCGGCGTCCACGGTGACGGCCTTTCCGTCCTCGCTCGCGCCCTGGTACGTGAGGTCGGCACGGCCGCTGCCCGTGACCTCGTAGGTGACGGGAGCTGTGGGCGTCTTCGCCTGCGCGGCCTTGTCGTCACCGCCGGCGAAGACGCCGTAGAGGACGAGGCCGGCGCATGCGGCCAGGAGTCCGCCGCCGGCGATGAAGCCGACACGGTCCGCGTGTCGGGCGGCGGGTTGGCCGGATTTCTCGCTTTCCTGTGGCGATTCATCCGCGCGGGGCGGCCTTTCTCGACCGATTTCCTGGTCGGCTTCCCTGTCGACCTCAAGCATCGAAATACCCTCCCCAGGCCAACTGCGTTGGCTGAAATCCCATGCCCTATTCCGGGCGCTCCGAGTCTGCGGCCGGGAACTTATACATGACGGTCAGGGTCGGTTTCCAATGCCGGAACAAATCGGACGCCCGAATGTGCGTATCGGTGAACTGTCCGACATCTGAAGTCGCTTGACTGCACGTCAGGCCAGTGACTAGAACCTCGGCGCCGCTGCCTGTGGCCGTCCCCTCGGGGCGGTCCAGGCATTTCGGCCGAGAAGTTCGAAGGATGGATTCACAGGGAAAGGTTTGACGTGAAACCCAGATTGGGCAGACTCGTCGCGTGCCTTGTGGTGGCTGCGGTAACCAGTACCGCATTGCCGCAGGCAGCGTATGCGGCGTCCGCCGATGACGACGACGGCAAGGGAATCGTCGACACCGTCAAAGGCTGGTTCGCGGACGACGACGACAGCGCAGAGCTGGACAAGCCGCCGTCGCACAACGAACTGGAGATGGCCGATCGGCAGAAGCTTCCCAAGGGGAAGAAGGAGGCCGAGGCCAAGCGGGTCAAGGAGCTGACGGGGCGGCGCACGTCGAGTGCCCGCTTCTGGCAGCTGTCGGACGGCCGGGTCCAGGCGGAACTGTCCGCGGTCCCGACGGCGTACCGCTCGGGTTCCGGTGCGAAGGCGGACTGGAAGCCGATCGACACCACCGTGCGCGAGACGAAGGCGAAGGGTTTCGTCTACGCCAACACGGCCAACGAGGGGCGCAGTTGGTTCGGCGCGGACCGCGACCGGCTGTTGCGGTTCCGGTCACCGGACGGCCGGTCCGTCACGTTCGGCCTGGCAGGTGCCGGCGGTCGGCTGAAGCCGGTGGCGAAGGGCTCCACCGTCACGTACAAGGACGCGGTGGCCGGCGCCGACCTGGAGTACCAGGTGGGCCCGGGGCGGGTGAAGGAGAACATCACCCTCGCCGAACGCCCTTCCGGGCCCGTAAAGTTCACGTTCACCCTGGACACCGACGGGCTGACGCCGAAGGCCCGCAAGGACGGCTCCATCGCCCTGTTCGGGGAACTGCCGAACACGCCGGTGATGGTGATCCCGGCGCCGTACATGACGGACGCGAAGAAGGCGGACGACTCCGTCTTCGGCCGGACCTACAGCACGAAGGTCACGCAGAAGCTGACCCGGGACGGCAAGTCCTGGAAGCTGACGGTCACTCCGGACACGAAGTGGCTGGCGGCGAAGGAGCGGCAGTATCCCGTTGTGATCGACCCGACGATCACCATCATGCCGGGAGAGGCGACCGCTCAGGACGTGATGGTGCTGTCGGACCAGCCGACCACCAACTTCGACTCCAGCTGGAAGCTGGCGGCGGGCAAGACCGACACGGGCATCGCCCGCTCGCTGATCAGGTTCCCGTTGAGCGAGATCCCCTCCGGCACGAAGATCGACTCCGCACGCCTGGAGATGTACTTCGACCAGGCGCACACCACCAACGGCAACGACGTCACCATCGGCGCCTACCGCGCGACCGGCACGTGGGACGAGAGGTCGACGTGGTCCACCACCAGCTCCCTGGTGGGTGAGCTGTCGGGCACCAGCGTGCAGGTCGACGACGGCGACGCCGGTACGACGGCCGCGGTCGGCTCGTGGAAGGCCGGTGGGCAGTCCTACGGGATCGACGGCGACTACCTGTACAACAAGGACTCCGTCACCACGGACACCTACACCTGGCAGCCGCGCCTGCCGGAGACGGCGTCCTACCGGGTGGACGCGCACTATGTGCAGTACACGGACCGGGCGGCGGCGGCCCCGTACACGGTGACCGGCCAGGACGGCACGGCCACCTACACGGTGGACCAGACGGCCGGCTCCGGCGGCGTGTGGGCGCAGCTCAACGACGGCAAGCAGATCGACTTCGCCAAGGGCACGTCCGGCAAGGTCGTCCTGGGAGACACCGACAGCTCGACCGCGGTGATCGCGGACGCGGTGCGTTTCGTGAACCCGGCGTCGATCGTGAAGAACACCGGTGAATACAACCAGTGGCACAAGTTCCCGGTCACGGACACCGTCCAGAAGTGGGTCAGCGGCACGGCCACCAACCACGGCTTCGTGCTGAAGGCCACCAACGAGTCCTCGACCGCGCCGACCGGCGGCCCTCGCTACGAGGCCGGCGACCACGCCAACACGGTCTACGGCGGTGAGACCGCCACCCTTCCCCGCCTTACCGTGACCTACGGCAAGGTCGGCACAGCCCTCGACTCCCCGACGGTGGTGCACTCCACGGGCCCGGAGCTGTCGTGGAAGGCGTACAGGAACGACTCGGGCGACGCGGGCATGAACATCGCCGAGTACCAGCTGCACCGCTCCACGCAGCAGGCGTTCACGCCGTCCGCGGCGACGCTGATCGCGCCGATCGACAAGTCGGCCACGGCGTACACGGACACCACCGCGACGCCGACACCCGACTCCTCCTCGGAGGAGATCGGACGGTCGTACTACTACCAGATAGCCGTCAAGACGGTGGACGGCCAGTTGCTCGGTTCACCGACGCGCATCGTCGGCGTACCGAAGGCCGGCCGCACGATGCGGCTGATCCAGGGCACCTCCGGCGTCACCGACACCACCCTGTCGTCCCAGCAGCCCACCACGAACCAGGACGCCATTGAGTCCTGGGGCGTGGGCCAGAAGTGGCTGAGCGTCGGCAACAACTCCGGGACCTACGGAAAGACCCGCGCGGCGCTGAAGTTCGCGACCTCGGACATACCGACATCGGCCACGGTGCTGGAGTCCCGCCTGTTCATGTGGGGCGCGGAGACCACCACTGAAACCGATGGGGCCATCTACGAACTCCATGGCCTGACCCGCGACTTCGCTGAGACAACAGCGACCTGGAACAACGCCACGTCGACCACTCCCTGGACGACCGCGGGTGGCGACTTCTCGGCGACCGTCTCCGACACCGTGGGCAGTGTCCACGACGTCGGCCGCCACTGGTGGGACGCCACCTCCCTCACCCAGAGCTGGGTCAAGACGCCGTCCGGCAACAAGGGCGCGCTGGTCAAGCTGAAGGACGAGTCGTCCGCCGGGCCGCAGGAGCGCACGTTGTTCCTGTCGTCGGAGGCCGCCGACCCCCAGCTCGGCCCGCTGCTGCGCGTCATCTACGTCGACTCCACGACGGAAGACACCTACTACGCGCCGCAGACCCCGTCCCGGATGACCCCGAACTCCACGTACACCGTGGACTTCACGGTCACCAACACCACGTCCAGTGCCTGGGCGACGGGCACCCGGGAACTGTCGTACACCTGGAAGCTGCCCGACGGCACCGACGTCACCACCAGCGCCACGCAGGCCGCCACCGCGATACCGGCCCTGAACCCCGGCCAGTCGGCGACCATCAAGGCCCAGGTCAAGACACCGATCAACTCCGCCTCCGGCAACAAGCGCACCGAGTACGTCCTCGGCTGGGACGTCCGCAAGATCTCCGACGGCACCTGGCTGTCCGGCGGAACCGGCGGCATACCCCCGCTGAAGCAGAACGTGGCGGTGGAGGACCCGACCTCCAACACGCTCGGTCTGGAGAAGTTCTACTCCTACACCGGCAAGAACACCGGCGCCGGTTCCACGGTGATGAACAACCTCGCCTCGGGCAACAGCGTCTGGTCGTACAACGCGTTCAGCAACCCCGGACGCGGACTGACCACGTTCGCGCGGTTCGCGTACAACTCGCTGGACACCTCTGACACGGTCACGGGTGCGGGCTGGTCCGCACAGCTCGCCGGGCCGATCCGGCTGGGCGCGCCGCTGGACTTCCACCCCAACCCCAACGCCAACGCGACCGAGATCCGGCTGCCCGACGGTGACGGCACCACGCACGTCTTCCGCAAGCAGGCCGACGGCACCTGGAAGGCCCCGGCCGGCGTCCACTACCGGGTCACGATGAAGACGGGCCTGGACTGCACGCCCAACAAGGACCCGGTGCCGGACGCCTGGACCTTGCTGCGCCCGGACGGCACCCGCTTCCTGTTCGGCTGCGACGGCTACCTGACGTCGATCGTCGACAAGAACGGCAACACGCAGACGTACACGTACGAGGAACGCAAGTCCAACAACAAGCCGACCAAGTTCCTCACGTACATCACCGACCCGGCGGGCCGCCGGTCCCTGTCGGTGGACTACTTCAAGAAGGGCGACGCGTCGTACGACTACATCGACGACACGGGCGCCAAGGTCACCGGCACCAACCTCACCAACTCCAAGATCTACGACCACATCAAGTCCGTCACGGACATCTCGGGCCGCAAGATCGGCTTCTACTACACCACCAAGGGCCTGATGGGGCGCATGGTCGACGGCGAGGGCTCGTCCCAGCCGAAGACCTTCGCGTTCACCTACGACGCCACGCAGGGCAACAAGAACGTCAAGCTCGTCAAGGCCACCGACCCGCGCGGTCACGACACGGGGCTCGACTACTACTACCCGCAGGCCGGTGACAACCCGAAGTACCACTGGTGGACCAAGAAGATCACCGACCGGCTCGGCGGCGGGACGAGCTTCGCCTACGCGGCGAACACCGACATCAACACGAAGTTCACCAACACCACGGTCACGGACGCCGAGTCGCACGCGACGAAGTACGTCACCGACGACTTCGGCCGCCCGGTCCAGACGACCAACGCCAAGTCCCAGACCACGAAGATGACCTGGGACGCCGACAACAACGTCACCTACCTGGAGGAGGACAACGGCGCGAAGACGGCGTACTGCTACGACCAGAAGACGGGTTACCCGCTCTGGCAGCGTGACGCCGAGAACAACAAGACCGGTGTGCCGCCGGCCACGGACTGCGCGCCCGGCACGTACCCGGCCAACGCGGCGAAGTACGAGTACCAGACGCGCGCCGACGGCTTGTCCGCGGACCTGTTCCGCAAGACGTCCCCCGAGGGCCACTCCTGGCAGTTCGGTTACGACACCTTCGGCAACCTGAAGACGGTCACCGACCCCAAGGGCGTCGCGACGACGACGGCCGGCGACTACACGACGTCGTACGAGTACGACGCCCACGGCCAGCTGACCAAGGCGACGGACGCCAACGAGAACCCGACGACGTACAGCGGCTTCGGGCCGACGGGCTACCCGGCGACGATCACGGACGCGCTCAGCAAGTCCACGTCGTTCGTGTACGACGAGCGCGGCCAGGTCCGTGAGGTCACCGACGCGCTGGGCAAGAAGACCACGCAGACGTACGACACGTTCGGGCGTCCGCTGGTCAACACCGTGCCGAAGGACCAGGCCGCGGGCGTCCTGATCACGACGCCGGCGCCGGAGTACGACGCCAACGACAACATCACCAAGTCGACGGCGCCCAACGGCGCGGTGTCCACGGCCGTGTACGACGACGCCGACCAGATCACCTCGGCGACCGCTCCGAAGGACACGTCCACGTCCGCTGAGCGCAGGTCGGCGTACACGTACGACCGGGTCGGCAACCTCAAGACGACGACGGAGCCCAAGGGCACGCTCACCACGTCGGACACCACCGACTACGTCACGACGAACCACTACAACGAGATCTATCAGCTCACGTCGGTGGTGAACGCGTCGGGCGACAGGATCAGTTACGAGTACGACCGGGTCGGCAACCTGGTCACGGTCATCGACCCGAAGAAGAACGCGACGGCCGACACGACCGACTTCACGTCCAAGACGGCCTACGACCTGAACCACCGGGTCACCACCGTCACGGACGCGGCCGGCAAGACCACCAAGCGGGTCTACAACAAGGACTCGCTGGTCACGTCGACCACGGACGCGGAGAACAACACCACGCTCATCAGCTACGACGCGCGTGGCAAGCAGACCGAGGTCAAGGTCCCGCACAGCGGCACCACGTCGATCACCTACCGCACGACGAAGTACGAGTACGACGAGGTCGGCAACGTCACCAAGGTGCTCACGCCGCGAGCGGTGGCGGCCGGTTCGACGGAGGCGTTCACCGCGCGTACCGAGTACGACGCGCTGAATCGTCCGGTCAAGCAGTTCCAGCCGTACAACCCGGCGGACGCCCGCTACAACGACCCGAACGTCTACACGCAGACCGCGTACGACGAGGTGGGCCGCGTCAAGTCGACGTCGCTGCCGCCCTCCGAGGGGCAGACCGTCCGCAACACCACCACGTACAGCTACTTCGACAACGGTCTCGCGAAGTCGTCCACGGACCCGTGGGACATCGTCACCACCTATGACTACAACGACCTGGGCCAGCAGACGGCGCGGACGCTGACGTCGGCGGGCGGTTCCTCCAACCGCACGATGACCTGGTCGTACTTCCCCGACGGCAAGCTCAAGTCCCGCTCGGACGACGGTGTTCCGGTCGGCAAGTCGGTCGTCCTCGTCGACAACTCCGACACCCAGAACACGTCCTCCACCGGCACCTGGACGAAGGGAGACATCGCCGGCCAGCAGGGCTACGACCACCGCACCCACGCGGCGGGCACCGGCACCGACGCCTTCACGTGGACGCTCAACATCCCGAGGGACGGCACGTACACGGCGTACGTGAAGTACCCGAAGGTCACGGGCGCCGCGACGACGGCGAAGTACACCCTGACCCACGGCACGACGACTGAGCCTTCGGTCACGAAGGAGCAGACGGCGAACACCGGAACCTGGGTGCAGCTCGGCACCTACGCTCTGAAGCAGGGCGAGGACGCCAAGCTGAAGCTGGACCAGAACAGCGCAGGCATCGCTGTCGCCGACGCGGTCAAGCTGGTGCGGGACAACACGGGCGAGACCGACAACGAGAAGAAGACCTTCACCTACGCCTACGACGTCAACGGCAATCTGACGTCGATCGACGACACGTCGTCAGGTGCGAAGATCGACGCGTACACGGTCGCCTACACGGGCCTCAACCAGGTCCAGAAGGTCACCGAGGCGCTGTCCGGTACGGAGAAGAAGGCCACGTCGTACACGTACGACGCGAACGGGCAGCCGGAGACGGTCACGCACCCGAGCCAGTTCTCCAAGTACACCTACGACCTGCGCGAGCTGGTCAAGACGGTGTCGGTCGGCAAGACAGCGACGGACACCAGCCCGAAGGTCACGACGGACACCAGCCCGAAGGTCACGTCGTACACCTACACCGACCGCGGCCAGAAGCTGAAGGAGACCAAGGCCAACAACAACACCGTCGAGTACACCTACTACCTCGACGGCGCCCTGAAGTCGACGGCGGAGAAGAAGGCGGACGGCACCACACTGGTCGCCTCCCACACCTACGCCTACGACCCCAACGGCAACAAGGCGCAGGACGTCGCGAAGAAGATGAACGCCGACAACCACTCGGCGTACCTCGACTCCACGACCGACTACACCTACGACCCCGCCGACCGCCTCGCCAAGTCCGTCAAGACCGGCACGGGTGCGGGCACGGAGACCTACGTCCACGACAACAACGCCAACGTCATCAGCCAGACGGTCAAGGGCACGTCCACGACGTACCACTACGACCGCAACCGGCTCCTGACCGCGACGACGTCGGGCGCCACGGCCAACTACAACTACGACCCGTTCGGCCGCCAGGAATCCGTCACAGCGGCCGGCAAGGTCATCGAACGGAGCGTCTACGACGGCTTCGACCACGTGGTGGAGTCCCAGAAGATGGACGACGCGGGCGCCATGAAGTCGACCACCTACACCTTCGACCCGCTCGACCGCACCGCGTCGAAGACAGCCGACGGCAAGACCACGGACTTCGAGTACCTGGGCCTCTCCAGCGAGGTCCTGGACGAGAAGGTCGCCGGCGAACTGACCAAGTCCTACCAGTACAGCCCGTGGGGCGAACGCCTGTCGCAGATCAAGCACAACAGCGACGGCACCACCGAGGCCGGCTACTACGGCTACAACAGCCACACCGACGTCGAAACCCTCACCGACAGCACCGGCAACACCAAGGCGACGTACGGCTACACCGCCTACGGCTCCGACGACAAGTCCGAATTCACCGGCATCGACAAGCCGGACACCACGGACCCGACAAAGGACGCCTACAACCCGTACCGCTACAACGCCAAACGCTGGGACGCCCAGTCGGGGACGTACGACATGGGCTTCCGGGACTACAACCCTGGGCTGAACCGCTTCACTACGCGGGACATGTTTAACGGGGCAATTGCTGATATGGGGCTCGGTCTTGACCCATACACAAGCAACCGATACGCCTTCACCGGTGGTAATCCCACGACCAATATCGAACTAGACGGACACCAACTCGCAGAATGCGCTTCAGGAATGTACACCTGCGAAGGCGGGACGAAGGTCACGGGATACGGTAACAACTACGAGAGTATCGTTAGGTCTGAGGGTGGGACGCCTTCTGCGGACTATTACGAGACTATCGGGAAACCGGTTCCTCCCAAGTCTGACTATCGTCCGTACAATACCGAATCGCCAAACTCTACCGATCAGAAGACGTGGTGGAAGCTCAGTGCTGTTGTCATGTCAGGGTTGGCGTACAAGGGCCACGGAAACGCCTACAACCTACTCAAGCACTATCTGCAGAATTCCGGTGACGACTACCGGATCGACCCTGCTGAAATGCTGCATGACCTTCCTGGGTTTCGGGATGAGCTCGGTGACACGCTGAAGGACTACAAGGGGAAGGAATCGTTTGACTCGGGGTGGATCAGCACTCGAGCAAACGAGAACGAGAGCCTGGACTGGTACTATGCGCTCAACGGATTCCAGTACCGAGTACAAGGGCGTCAAGTTTCGGACAAGGCTGGCAATGTGACGGTAGTGGCGCAGCTTTCGGTGTATAAGCGCTACAATTGGGGCAATGGAAAGGAAAGTGTGCCCCGTAAGCCGTTGCACCTCGGGCCCATGGAACTGAAACAGCCCGATATCGCTCACCTCCATGTTGCTGGAATGGCGCAGGAGTACGATGTCCGTGGCGTAACCACGTTCGCAATTGAAGGGTGGTGAACGATGCGGATTGTCACCAGGGTTCTCACGCCTCTCGTCTTCGCTGTCGCAATCTCTTTCGCACTCGGTTGCGGTGCCAGCTCGCAGAATGACTCAAGCTCGAGTCATTCCAAGAGGAGCAGTGCGGAGTCGAATTCGGAAAAGCTCCAGTCAGGTATGCCGTCAGAAAAAATCCTGTCTCTGCACCAGCTTATTATTCCCCGCGGTGCGGGAGGGGTACAGTACAGCGTTGATGACGGCTGGTCCTCGTATGGTCTTCGGCTCACTTTTGATGTCCCGCGCAAGGAGGCCTACGCTTTTCTGGACACTCTCAGAGTGTCCAGAAAAGGGCTGATGAAGGGGTTTTATCTCCCTGAGGCCAAATTAAGCGGATGGGGAGCGAAGGAGGGGCGGGACTACGTGCACGGATCGTCTGACGAAAGTCGATCAGCGGGCGACCAACCCACGTACTCAGTCGTACTTGATATAACTGACCCGTCTCGTACAACCATCTATCTCACGTCAATAATCGTGGCCTGAGAAACCGCCGAAGCGTCATGCCCCGCCGGGACCCAGGCGGGGCATGACTTGCTTTCATGGCTACGGTGAGATTGATTTTACTGAAAACTCCAGCACGGTGGGCAAGTATCCAAGGTTCAGGGGACCAACCTGCTTGAAGGTGCGGCCGCTCCTTGACCTCGATTCATCCAAGGGTTGATAGCAACGTACGAGGAGGCGGGCTGTCAGTTATGTCCCGTGCTGCTCCTTGGCCGTCGTGTGACGTCAGGACGTGACGAAAACGCCAACATCATCAGCCTGGCGGTCAAAATTCCAGCACTACCTTCGCCTGCGACTGGAGAGACCCGTCGACGCGGGTGCATTGAAGTCGATGTCGTCCGCGGATTGACCAAGTCCCCGACTGTTACGGCTACAAAAACCACGCCGACGTCGAAACTTTCACCGGCCGCAACGGTAGAACAGTAAATATGGAGGGAATCAATACTATATTGGGGATACTTTGCCGTTGCTGAATCTGTCTCCCCTCTTGCCGAACTGGCTTGCATGCAGGCAACTCTAGGGTTTACGTTTAATCAACGCTTGTCGGGAGACTGGCAGATCTGGGAACATTCGGCAGAGCCTGATGTTGAGGTTGCCGATCTACCTGGGGGCCTCGCCCAGGAAACCCGCAAGCCTGCGCTGGTCGCATTTATAATAGACAGCGATTGTGTGGTGATTGAGGCCGCCGACTCTATTAATGGGCGCTGGACTGCATGTCTAAATGTCAAAGCGATGGTGCGCTATCTGGCTGAAGACGGGCAGCACCTGGAGGACTGGTTGCTGACTCCGCAACGGGCTGCTGAAAACGCCGTTTCCTGGGCTCGTTTGACGGGGCACCAGGTTGCAGTGGCACAGCCGAGGTCTTCCAAAGGGAAGCAGATCCATTCGCAGAGGATCTCTTCTTCACCTTGTTGCGGAGGTTGAAGCTTGCGTGAAATTGCTTATCCACAGGTCAATGAAGTTTTGGGGCGGAGGTATTTTCGTCGTTAACGTCGTCGGTCCCCGTCCTACGTGTCCGAGATCGAGGCTGGTGGCGTCAACGGTGCCTTGGGGTGGGTGGGTGACGGGGATCTTGGATTCCACCCTTATTCATAGCTGACTCCGTTCCCGAGCAGTCCGTCGAGCCTGCTTGAACAAACAGTGGCAAGATGGGAAGAACAGTTTGATTGGTTGGGGCGCGAATGAGGGGCCAAAGTACGGGACGTACGCAGCTGGCTGACGCGGTCTTTGTGTCAAGACAGGGAGGAGATGATGCTGCTGTGGTCATGTGGTGCCCTGGTCGCACGCTGCCAGCCCTGGCCTCGGCGGGCGGCTGGGTTTTTGCGGCTGCTGCGATGATGCAGGGCATGAAGGATCCTCGAGTCGAGTCCTGGTACCGGTTCTTGATCGGGTCCTTGGCCGTGGTGGCCGCAGATCCGGACGAGTTGGTCACCTCCTGGCTGGACGAGTGCTCGTTCGACATCGATGACGTGGTGTTGGACTTCGAATGTGCCGTGGGGCCACTTCCTTTTCTGGTCGAAGCTGGTTGCGTGAGCGAGGAGGTTGCGGGACGCCTCCAGAGAATCACCGCAGCTTTCGCAGAGTTGAGCAGAGCCGAGAACGCCGGGCGGTGGACCGACGATGCACTGGCCGGTGACCCAGCATGGGGAGAGGTCCGTGAGCTCGCTCGGCAGTGTCTGCACGACCTGACTGGCCAACGGGTGGCTCCGCTTCCTCGAGTCGGCCTCACGACGCCTACGAGTACGAGGCCATCAGAAGTGTCGTCTCAGCCGGCCGTCACGTTCGAGAAGTAGCGCGGCTTGAATGGAGTGCTGGGCTTGAGGGCGTTGAGGAAGCGCTCGTGTACCGGCCCATCGCGTTCCAGTCGCTGGCAGCGGAGCCGTCGAGCCGGGCGAGGTATCGCTCGGTGGCGAGGGCGACCGAATCGCGCGCGGACGCTTGAGCTGTTAAAAGGGTTGTATCCGTGGCGAGTTCGCGCTGTGTGATCTTTCGCACGCCCGTTACCTGTGATGTTCCTGAGGTGGGATCCGCTGAACACAAAGGGCTCTTGAAGGGGTCATGTCGAGTGAGGGGGATCTCATGGGCAAGGTGGAGGGGCGGGTGTCGCCGTCTGCGGCGGGGATGCGGGTGTTCGCCGCGCGGTTCGTTACCGGTGTGACCGCGCGGAATCGGTTGCCGTTGGACTACTCCGTGGCCAGTCTTCGCGTCGTTGACTTCATGGTCGACGGGTTACGCAAGGGTGGGGTGGACGAGGAGCGGGTCCGGGGCTTGGTGTTGGGGCTGGGTGCCTACGTCGGCGAGGTGCTGGTGCGGCGGGCCGGGGCGGCGTGGGTGGACTTCGACGAGGACCAGCGGGACTTCTTTCGTCAGCCGGTTGGTGTGCGGATGCCCGATGGGCGGGTGTGGAACCCGTTGGGCAAGGTGCAGAATCGTTTTGAGCTGGGTGGCTCGAATGAATCGCTGCTCACCTTCTATCTGACGTTGCCCGGGAGGAAGCGGAGAGCCACCGTGTGACCGCGGTGGGGTTGCTTCTGGGCGGTTACAGCATGTGAGCGTGCGTGTACGGATGTTGTTGTACCGTGGGCGTGTCAGCTTGCCTTGTGTGGCGCTTTGCGCGCGCATGAGGCGGCCCCCGTCGCCGGCGGCAACCGGCGGCGAGGGCCTTCATTACCAGTGGAAAAGGCCCACCGGAAATGCTTCGCCATGCTATCGCGCCTGCCCGTCACTTCTGTCAGGTGCCGAACGACATCATCCGCCATCCCCGGCTCTCCTCCGACGCCGTGCGGCTGTTGACCTGGCAGTTGTCTCTCCCCGCCAGTGCGAAGGACTCCCTCTCGCGTACCGCCGAGCGTGCCGGGATCGGGAAGTGCGCGTTCCTCAAGGCCAAGCGGGAGTTGAAGGCTGAGGGGTTTCTGCACGAGTGGCGGGAGCAGGGGGTGCGCGGGCTGTGGACCACCGTTCAGCTCGTGTCGAACGTGCCGTTGACCGCGGAGGAAGCGGCCGACGTGCGGGCGTCGGGGACCGGGGGAGTTCCGGCGGGTGGTTGTCCGGCCGCCGGTGAGCCGAGTGGTCGGGGTGTCGGCGGTTATCCAGAGAACCCCGTTCGGGAGAACATTCCCTCCGTCCATCCGGTGGTGGACTCGGTGGCTGGGCCTGGTCGGGGGGCTGTGGCGCCTTCCGAGGTGAGTGACTTGCTCGTGCCCGCACGCCAAGTCGTTGAGTCCTTGCCGGAGTTGGATTCGCGGTTGTGTGTGCCTCGGGGGATGGTTCCTGAGTTGGTCCGGCTGGTTGCTGAGTGGCTGGACTTCGGGCACACGGTGGACGACGTACGGGAGTGCCTTCGGCGGGCGCTGCCCGGTCGGGAGCAGAGGGTTCATCGGCCCGGTGGGCTCGTGCGGTATGTGCTGCGAGACGTTCCGCCTGTTGTTGCCCGCGCTGAGGTTGTTGCTCCCGGTGCTGCCCGCGTAGTGCGGGTGCCGCGTGTGGCGCAGATGCGGGAGTGTGAGGGCGGGGGTCATGTGCAGCCCATGCTCTTCCGGCCTGTGGGCGACGAACGGCTGTGCCGGGCGTGCCGAGGTGTGCGTGCCAGTGGTGAGGGCGAACGAGGTCTGGGTGGCGGCGTCGGTGCACTCGCCGTGCGGGGTGCAGCGGTCGTTCGGGAAGTGCTTCGAGAGCGGGCGGTGTTGTGATCGACGGGGCGCGATCCCTGAGACGCCCTTGACTGGGAAGTGGCCGAGGACATGCGGCTGAGCATGCGCAGGCTGGCCGTCGCCCGCGTTGTCAGTGGCCGCCCATAAGGTGCCCTCACCATCTCGAAGGGGGAACCATCGTGGGGTTCTCGGGGCACCTGGTCTTTGCTCGCAGCAACCGGCCTCTACTGGAGGCTCCTGTCTTCGGCAGCCTTGACGAAGACATCAAATCGTCTGTGGACACGTGTGAGTTGCGGCCGGGCGGCTGGCAGATGCTCCAGATCGGGTCCGGGGCGTGGGACGATGCCGACCTGCCCGCCTTGGTTGAGTGGAGCCAGGCGCCAGCCTGCGTCGCCGATGTCTCCGACAGTGACCTCGCTTTCGTGACCGGGTTGGACACCGGCGGGCAGCGCTGGCAGGCATGGCTCAACCTGGACACCGCTGCCGCGCTTCTGGTTGAGGAACCTGAAGAGGTCGAGGATCAGCTCCTGTGGTGGGACTCGCCCGAGTTCCACGAAGCCGTCGGACGTAAGCGGGCCGAACTCGATGCGAAGGTTCCCGCCGTCGCGGAGGGAGCTATTGCCTGGGCCGCAGCCGTCGGCATCCCCGTAGCGCCGGAGACAGGCACGATTGAAGAACTGCTTCGTGCGCACGAGGCCTTCGCAGAGGATCTCTTCAGTGCGCTGCTCGACCAGTTGGGTTTTCCTCAAGCCGTTCAGGTCTCGGCTGAACCGTAAGAAGCGGGCGAGTCCCTCGGCGGTGCCGCGGGGCAGGCTCGCCATCGTTACCTCCGGCAAGGCCTGTATCACGGAGCGCAATCGGTCTCCGAGTTTCGGAAGCGTGATTCGTTGTTGTCGGCCTTCGATCGAGTCGTGTGGACGGCCGACGCACGAGCGGCCACGGAAGGAGTTATGTGGACGGGCAGATCTCGGAGATCACGGCCCTGTTGGGTGAGCCTCGGTTCAACTGGTCCGACTCTGTTGCGTCGACCGAGCTGGAGCGGGAGATCGGGGTCGAGTTCCCGGCAGACTTTCGTGAGGTCGTGGATGCCTACGGGTCGGTCCAGATCAACGGTCAGTTGTATCTGACGCACCCTGCCGGTTCCCTCCTGCACAGTCTGGGAGAGACGATCAGGGAGGACCTTGAGTTCTGGCGCGAGGAAGACATGGCGGAGTTTCTTCCCGGGCCGGTGGGGGCGAACCCTGGTGAGCTGATTCCGGTGGCTTCGGCCATGACGGGTGAGTGGGTCTTCCTGCGTGTCCCTGACGGGGCCTCGTCGCCCTGGCGAGTCGCCGTCGTGGAGCTCGACAGTCCGGCCTGGACTCTCTACGAGATGACGTTCGGTGAGTGGCTGTTGGCCTATCTCCAGGGGCGGGACGTGACGGTGTGTTCTCGTAACCTCGCGCCCGACCGGCCGTTCTACGAGTCGTTGTCATGAGTCCGGGGTGTGGCCATAGGCGTTTGGAGGAGGTGCCTTGGTTCGAGTTGGGCTGTTGGTGCGGCTTGTGGGTGTTGTTGTTTCGGCGGTTGTGCCGTTGGCGGTTCTGTATTACTTCCTCTTGGGTGCCTTCGAGACGCAGTCCGGAGCGCGTGTGCAGAGTGGGGAGCGGTGGATGAGCGCGTTTCAGACTGCTGTTCCCATGGCGGCTGTCGAGACTGCGGTCATCGTGGTTGTGCTCCTCTTCGCGAAGGCGGGGAGGACCGGTCCGGCCTCGCGGTCCGCTCGCGCAACTGCTGTGGTGGCAGCGGCTGTGTGCGCCAGTTTCCCCACATCACTGCTCGTGGGGTTGGTTGCCTGGCCCGTCGTCTTGCCGGCCTGTGCTGCGACCTCCGTGCTGGCCTGTCGTGTTGTTATGCCGTTGACGGCAGGAGGAATTTTCTCGTCTCAGCCGCCCTGACCACCGGGGTCAACAGACCATTGGTCCGTGTTCACCGGTCGACAGGAGGAGCCGTGGACGTGCAGTCAAAGTGGTCGGGAGTGCGGGAACGTGTCGTTGCGCTAGTGGAGGGTCGGCATCGGGCGTACGGCTGGGAGAGTCCTGAGCGCGCTGTCTTCGAGCCTGTGCTGACAGATGCGGAGATTGCCGAGGTCGAGGCGCAATACGGTGTCGAACTTCCAGATGAGTACCGCACCTTTTTGGCGGAGGTCGGTGCGGGCGGGCCCGGCCCCGAACTCAAGCTGACATCGCTGCGCCGGGTCGACGGGAAGTGGGGCTGGATCTGGGAGGACGGCGATCCCATCCTGTTGGACCCGGGTGGGCCCTTCGTGGAGACGGAGGAATGGGCTGAACAGCAGGTGACGACCCTTCGCACTGCTGGGTACGAGCCCACCACCAGGGACGCTGACGACGACTACCTGCACGACTACTGTGAGGCGTTCGGTGAGGCCGGAGCCAGGCGATGGGCGGAGGAACGGGACCGGGGCGCGATCGTCATCAGTGACGACGGATGTGGGGTGACCAACTGGCTCGTCATCGTCGGCCCGCGCCGGGGAGAACTCCGTTACCGGGACGTGGGGACCAACCCGCCGTACGAGCCGCTCGTCGACGAGCACGGCAACCGTCACGACTTCCACACCTGGTACCTCGAATGGCTTGAGCGGCGTGAGAGGGAAGCCTGAATATGGGTGAGTCGGAGGTCTGGCGGTGGTGTTGCCCTGGGGGTTGGGCTTTCCTTCTTGTTGGGGTGCTGTTGCTCGCCGGGTGCGACCTCGGGCCTGATCCCGCCGAGGCCTCTCGGCCTCAGGAGCCTGCCGCTGAGCAGTCGATCGAGGGCGGTCTCCGGGAGGACAGGGAGCCGGTGCGGGTGCGGTTTCCCGAGTTGGGGGAATTCTCGTCCGTGGTCTGGAAGGGGGAAGTGCTCGGTGGGGGCTCCTCACGGGTGCCCGGGCCCACGGACGTTCGGATGTCCGGAGTCGTTCGGCTTTCGGATGCCGATGCGGTGCGGTTGCGTGAGGGGTACGAGTGGCGGGACGCGTCCGCCGAGCCTGTGGTGCTGAGTGCCGTCCGTCCGCGCGTACCGCCGGATGCCGAGTGGCAGACCAGTGTGGACTTCACCGCCGACGTCACCGGGGCGCGCTACTCCGGCAGTTTCTACGCCGACTTCGAGCGTCGAGTGATCGTCTTCGATGCTGTCAATCCCGAGAAGAAGGCGTAGGCGGATGGTGGACGACCTTGTGGGGACTCAGGCACCTCGACTGAGACTGACCGAACCCGTTGAGTCGATCGCCTGTCTTGAAGAGGCTGTGCCCGGTCTTGTTACGCATCGGCTGCCTGTGCCGGCCGTCGTGGATTGGGCGACGGTGGAGTCCGGGTTGGGCGCGGCCCTTCCGGCGGACTTCAAAATGCTGTGCAGCCTGTACCCGACGTTCGACCTGGGTGACTTCCTCCGGGTCGTGGTACCGATCCCCGGCCGGGAAGAGGCTTGGGTGCAGGGCGTGCGCGACTGTCTTGAGATCGTCGCCGAGTGGTGCCAGGACGCGGAGCTTGCGATGCCGTTGTCTCCGCATCCGTCACCAGGCGGTCTGCTTCCCTGGGGGTCCTCCCTTGAGGGCGACCTCTTCCTGTGGTCCACGAACCCTGCCGGACCGAGGGGATGGGCGGTAACCGTCGCATCACGCAACGGCGGCTGGTGGCACTACACCGGGGGCATGGTTCAGTTCCTCGCAGACTTGGTCACGGGGGCCGTGGAGCCCTGGGGACTGCCTTCGGTCCGCGCCGAGGTCACCTGGTCCTTCGGGCGGGACGCCGACAGCCGTTGAGGGCAGCGGTCGTGCCGACTGTCACCGCGGCCCCCGCGTACGCGTCGGAGCGTACGCGCTCACTCGGTGGACACGTTGCGTCACGGTACGTGAGTATCGGGGTGTTCGCTGTGTGCGGGAGGTTGCCCAATGGTGGGTGAGGGGTCCGAGGTGTCCGACAGTATGCGGACGTTCGGGGCTGTCGTGCAGGCCCTGCGGGAGCATGCCGGGCTGAGTCGGGCGGAGTTCGGGAACCTCGTCGGGTACTCCAAACACACCGTCGCGTCAGTGGAGTTGGGGCGCCGGATGCCTGATCCCCAGCTTGTTGAAAAGGGGGATGAGGTACTCGGGAACACCGGGGCCTTGCGGCGTTCGGCGCCCTACCTTTGCCGTCAGCCCGGGATCGCCGCCTGGTTTCGGGAGTGGGCTCGGCTCGAAGGCGTCGCCATCAGCCTCTACACGTACGAATGCCGCGTCGTTCCCGGGCTGTTGCAGACCGAGGCCTATGCACGTGCCGTTTCGCTCAGCGTGCCGCCCGTTCCCAGCGAGGAGCAGTTGCAGCAGCGGATCGGTGCCCGGCTCGCCCGGCAGGAGTTGCTCACCACTCGGCGCGAGCCACCCGGCAACTTCAGCTTCATCATCGAGCAGGCCGTGCTGGAGCGGTACACCGGTGGGGAGGACGTGACCCGCGAGCTTCTCGATCATCTGCTCCAGGTCATCGACCGGCACTGGAACGTCGAGGTTCAGGTCATGCCGCTGCGTGCGCCTCAACATGCGGGGCTTGATGGGCCGTTGCGGCTTCTCGAGACGCCCGAGCATCGGTGGTTCGCCTACTCCGAGGGGCAGAAGAACGGGCGGCTCATCGTTGACGTGAAAGAGATCAGCGTCCTCCAGCAGCGCTATGCGAAACTGCGTTCGCAGGCTCTCACTCCCGGTGATTCCCGGAGTCTGCTGGAGCGGATGCGAGGAGCGTTATGAGCCCCACCACCACCGAACTCGCCTGGTTCAAGAGCAGTTACAGCGGATCGGAAGGTGATGACTGCGTCGAGGTTGCTCTGGCCTGGCGTAAGTCCAGTTACAGCAGTGGGAGTCAGGGTGACTGTGTTGAGGTTGCCGACTGTCCCGGGATCGTTCACGTCCGGGACTCCAAGGACAAGGACCGGGCCCAGCTCGCCCTCGGCGCCGAGGCCTGGGGGCGGTTCGTTTCGTACGCCGGGCGGTGCTGATCACCTGATCACAGGGCCGGGGGTGCCCCCGATGGGCCGGGGCACCCCCGGGGCTCCTGCCCCTACAGCGCCTGCGCCGCCGGCTTCACCATTCCCCTCACCGTGCGTGACTTCACGAAGTCGCCCATCGCCGTCATCTCCCACTCGCCCGAGAACTGCTTGATGAGCTTCGCCATCATCACGCCCGTCTGGGACTCGGCGTTCGTGAGGTCGAAGCGGACCAGTTCCTCGCCCGTCGCCGCGTCCAGGAGGCGGCAGTAGGCCTTGGCGACCTCGGTGAACTTCTGGCCGGAGAAGGAGTTGACCGTGAAGACCAGGCCCGTGACCTCCTGCGGGAGCCGGCCCAGGTCGACCGTGATGACCTCGTCGTCTCCGCCGCCCTCACCCGTGAGGTTGTCCCCGGAGTGCCTGATCGCGCCGTTCACGATCTGGAGCTTGCCGAAGTAGCAGCTGTCGATGTGGTTGCGCTGCGGGCCGTACGCGATGACCGACGCGTCCAGGTCGATGTCCTTGCCCCGGTACGCCGGCTCCCAGCCCAGGCCCATCTGCACCTGGCTCAGCAGCGGCCTGCCGCCCTTGACCAGTGAGACTGTTTGGTTCTTCTGGAGGCTCACCCGGCCCTTGTCCAGGTTGATCTTTCCCGCGCCCGGCGCGGGGGCGGGGGCGGGGGGTGCCGCCGGTGGGGCGGCGGGCATGGCCGGGGCCTGCATCGGCGGGGCGGGCGGGGTCACCGGGGCCTGCACAGGTGTCGGCGCCGGCGCCGGTGTCGGTTCCTCCACCGTCACGCCGAAGTCCGTCGCGATGCCCGCCAGGCCGTTCGCGTAGCCCTGGCCGACCGCGCGGGCCTTCCACGCGCCGCCTCGCAGGTAGACCTCCACAACCACCAGCGCCGTCTCCGCGCCGAGCTGCGGCGGCGTGAACGTGGCCAGCACGGAGCCGTCGTCCGCGTTGCGGATCGTCGCCGTCGGTTCGACGCCCTGGAAGGTCTGGCCCGCCGCGTCCGGGCTCGCCGTGATGACGATCTTCTCGATGCCCGGCGGCACCGCCGTCGTGTCGACGGTGATCGCGTCGGGGGCCGTGCCGCCGCCCGAGCGGTACGTCACGCCGGGGCCCGTCGGCTGGTTGTAGAAGATGAAGTCGTCGTCGGAGCGCACCTTGCCGTCGGCGGTGAGCAGCAGGCCCGATACGTCGAGCCGCACCGGGGCGGCGACGTCCACCGTCACGCGCGCGGCGGAAAGAGGGATGTTCGAGCCGGGGGTCATAGCTGTCATGCCCCGTGAACGAGCGAGGCCGTTTTACCGTTCCCTTACCCGACGCCCAAATGGGTCAGAGGGGTCCCCATAAGGTTCCCGTGGCTCTCTTTACGTGTCCGCCGCCACCCGCGTATCCGCCCCGCGCGGCAGCAGCAGCGGCGTCGCCAGCAGCAGGACGCCCGCCGCCGCGATCGCCGCGCGGATGCCGACCAGCCCGGCCAGTACGCCCCACAGCGCCGTCAGCGCCGCCACCGTCAGCTTGCTCGTCACTGACCACGCCGACAGGGTGCGCGCCACGCGGTCGGAGTCCGTGTGGTTCAGGCGGGTCGTCGCCAGCACCGGGTTGAACACCGCCGAGCTGAGGATCAGGCCGAACTCCACGATCATTACCAGGGCCAGGCCCGCCGTTCCCGGGCCCACGAAGGCGAGGCCCACCGGCCAGCACGCCCGTGCCGTCCCGGCCGCCACCAGCACCCGGTGCGATCCGTACCGGGGCACCAGGCGGCGCGCCAGGCGCGAGCCGATCAGGCCGCCCAGGCACGGCACCGCGAACGCCAGGCCGTACTGCCAGGGCGCGAAGCCCAGGTCGCCGACCATGAGGACCAGGAGCAGCGGGGACACCGCCATGATCAGGGCGTTGTTCAGCACGGTGTTGAAGAACAGCGGGCGCAGGGTCGCGTGGGTGAGGATGTGGCGCCAGCCGTCCGCCAGGTCGCGCGGGCGGACGCGGGCCGGGGGCGCCGGTTTCACGGAGCGCGGCTCCGCGACGCCGCCCATCGTCCTCAGTCCCAGCGCCGACAGCAGGAAGCTCACCGCGTCCGCCAGCACCGTCGTGACCGGGCCGAGGACGCCGATCGCCGCGCCGCCCAGTGGTGGGCCCAGCATCGTCGCCGTCCACATCGTCGCCTCGAAACGGCCGTTCGCGGCCAGCAGGTCCTCCCGGCGTACCAGCGCCTTGAGGAACGCGCCGCTCGCCGCCGTGAAGGTGATGCCGGCCGCCGAGACGACGACCGAGACCAGCAGGAGGTGGGCGAAGGTCAGGATGCCCAGGGCGTACGCGGCGGGGATCGTGAGGAGGCTCGCGCAGCGGAGCAGGTCCGCGCCGATCATCACCGGGCGTTTGCGGCGGAACTCCACCCACGGGCCGAGCGGCACCGCGACCACCGCGCCGACCGCCAGCCCGGCCGCCGCCAGTACCGAGACCTCCGTGGGGCCCGCGCCCAGCACCATGACGGCGATCAGGGGGAACGCGTCGAAGGCCAGCCAGGTGCCGATGGTGCTGACCGTGTACGCCGCCCAGAGCCGGTCGAAGTCCCGGCCCAGCGATGTCCCGCCCGCACCGCCCGCCACCCGTGATCACCCCCGCCGCCTCGTCCCAGGGCCCCGGCCGGGACAACCTACAGCCACCCGGGCCGCTCTCTGGACGACAGCGCGCGGCTCCCGGGACGGGGGAGACACCGGGAGCCGCGCAGTCTGGGAGGAGGTGCCGCTACGGCACCACCACGATCTTCCGCCCCACGCCCGCCGCGAACTGCTCCAGCGCCTGCGGGTAGCGGTCCAGGGCGACGCGGTCGCTGATGAACACGTCGGGGTCCAGGACCCCGTTCGCGAACAGTTCGGCCGCGCGCTCGAAGCTGTGCAGCACGGCCATCGACCCGGTGATGGTGATCTCCTGGTTGTAGATCCGGTACGGGTCGATCGTGACACGTGTCGCGTAGTCGGCGACACCGAACTGCAGGAAGGTGCCGGACTTGGCGACGCGGTCGAGGCCGTCCTGGATCGCCGCCGCGTTTCCGGTGGCGTCGATCACGACGTCCCAGCCCTGCGGCCGGTCCAGTTCGTCCGCGCCCGCCGCCGAGGCCGAGACGCCCAACTGCCGGGCCGTTTCCAGGCGTGCCGGGTTCACGTCGACCATGTCGACGCTCGCCGCGCCCGTGCGCTTGGCGAGCTCCAGCATCATCAGGCCCATCGTGCCGGAGCCGTAGATCAGGACGTGGGCGCCGAGGCGGGAGTTGAGGACGTCGTAGCCGCGGACCGCGCAGGACAGTGGTTCGACCAGGGCGGCGTCCTCGGTGCGGACGTGGTCGGGGAGCTTCACGCAGTTGGCGACCGGGGCCAGGGCGTACTGGGCGGCGCCGCCCGGTGTGGTCACGCCGATGGCGTTCCAGCGTTCGCACAGGTTGTTGTGGCCGTCTCGGCAGTAGCGGCACTCGTAGCAGTAGAGGGACGGGTCGACCGCCACGCGGTCGCCGATGGACAGCTCGGTGACCTGGGAGCCGACCTCGGCGACCACGCCGGCGAACTCGTGGCCCGGCACGATCGGCAGCTTCGGCGCGAACTCGCCCTGGAGGATGTGCAGATCGGTGCCGCACAGGCCGCACGCGGCGACCTCCACGACCACGTCACGCGGTCCCGGCGTCGGGTCGGGGACCTCGGAGACGACGGCGCGGCCCACGGACTCGATGACGGCGGCCTTCATTTCACGGCTCCCAGTGACAGGCCCTGGACGAGTTTGTCCTGGGCGGCGAACCCCGCGGCGAGCACCGGCAGGGAGATGACGAGCGACGCGGCGCACACCTTCGCCAGGAACAGGCCCTGGCTGGTGATGAAGCCGGTCAGGAAGACGGGGGCGGTCTCGGCGACCACGCCCGTCAGGACCCGGGCGAACAGCAGTTCGTTCCAGCTGAAGATGAAGCAGATCAGCGCCGTCGCCGCCATGCCCGGCAGGGCGATCGGGGCGACCACGCGCGTGAGGATCGTGGGCAGCCGGGCGCCGTCGATCTGCGCCGCTTCGATCACGGCGACGGGGATCTCGGCGAGGAAGGACTGCATCATCCACACCGCGATCGGCAGGTTCATGGAGGTGTAGAGGACGACGAGCAGCCAGATGTTGTCGAGCATCCCGGCGTTCTTCGCGAACAGGTAGATCGGCAGCAGACCGGCCACCACGGGCAGCATCTTGGTGGACAGGAAGAAGAACAGGACGTCCGTCCACTTCTTCACCGGCCGGATCGACAGGGCGTACGCGGCGGGCAGCGCCAGCAGCAGGACGAGGAGCGTCGAAGCGACCGACGCCACGGTGGAGTTGATCAGTGCGGGCCAGGGGCTCGCGCCGCCGTCCGCGCCGAAGAACTCGCGGTAGCCGTCCAGGGTGAGGGCGGCGGTGAACGACGGCGGGTTGGTCGCGGCGTCCTTCTCCGAGTGGAAGGAGGTCAGCGCCATCCACGCGACGGGCAGGAAGAACACGATCCCGGCCAGCCAGGCCAGCAGGCCAAGTCCTGCGCCCTTGCGGCGCACTGTTGCGGCCACGGCACTCATGCGCGGGACACCTCCTCGCGGAACAGGGACGACACCACGCGCAGCGCGAAGGTGGCGATGACGATGGAGCCGATGACGACCAGGACGCCCGCGGCCGAGGCGAGGCCGTTCTCGTGGGCCTGGTAGAAGCTCTGGTAGACGGTGTACGGCAGATTGGCGGTGCCGAGGCCGCCGGACGTGATCGTGAAGACCGCGTCGAAGTTCTGCACGATGTAGATCGAGCCGAGCAGCGCGCCGAGTTCGAGGTAACGGCGCAGGTGGGGCAGCGTGAGGTGGCGGAAGATCTGCCAGTCGCTCGCGCCGTCGACGCGGGCCGCCTCGACCTGCTCGTGGTCGCGGCTCTGCAGGCCGGCCAGCAGGATGAGCATCATGAACGGCGTCCACTGCCACACCAGCGAGGCCTGCACGGCGAGCAGCGGCGTGTTGGAGATCCAGTCGGGCTGGGGGCCGCCGACGTAGTGCAGCAGGCCGTTCAGCAGGCCGTATTCGGGGTTGTAGAGGACGTGCTTCCACAGCAGGGCCGCCGCCACCGGGACCACCAGGAACGGGGCGATGAGCAGGGTGCGGACCACGCCCCGGCCGCGGAACCTCCGGTCCAGCAGCAGGGCGAGCAGCAGGCCGAGGACCAGGCTGGCCAGCACGACGCCCACGGTCAGCAGGACCGTCGTCCACACCGAGTTCCGCAGGTCCGGATCGGTCAGCACCTCCTGGTAGTTGTCGAGGCCGGTGAAGTGACGGGCCTTCGGATAGAGGGAGTTCCAGTCGAAGAAGGAGATCACCAGCGTCGCCACGAACGGCAGCTGGGTGACCACGATCATGAAGACCAGGGCGGGCAGCAGCGGGGCGCGCCTGGCCCAGGCCCGCAGCCGGGGGGACGGCGGGCGCACGGGAGTGCGTATGTCCGGGGCGGCCACGGGGGCCGGTGTCGTGGCGGTCATCGTCCCTCGTACTCCTCGGCGATCTTCTCGGCGAGCGCTTGCGACTTCTTCAGGGCCGAGTCGACGGACTGGCGCCCGGCGATGGCCGCGCTGATCTCCTGGGAGACCTTGGTGCCGAGGTCGGTGAACTCGGGGATGCCGACGAACTGGATGCCGGGCGCGGGCCGCGGCTGCACCCCGGGGTCCTTCGGCCGGGCGCCCTCGATGGCCTCCTTGGTCATCTCCTGGAACGCGGCGGCCTCGGCGCGGTAGTCGGGGTTGGCGTACGTCGAGGCGCGCTTGCCCGCCGGGACGTGGGACCAGCCGACCTCGTCGCCGACGAGCTGCTCGTACTCCTTGCTGGACGCCCAGGAAACGAACTTCCAGGCCTTGTCGGGGTTGCGGGAGGCGTTCTGGATGCCCCAGGCCCAGGTGTAGAGCCAGCCGGAGGACTCGGTCTTCTCGACCGGCGCGGGCGCGTAGCCGAGCTTGCCGCGCACCGGGGAGTCGTCGGCCTCCAGCAGGCCGGCCGCGGAGGTGGCGTCGTACCACATGGCGACCTTGCCCTGCGTCGTGTTGTTCAGGCACTCGGCGAATCCGGCCTGGGCGGCGCCGGACTCGCCGTGCTCGCGGACGAGCCCGACGTAGAACTTCACCGCCTTCTCGAACTCGGGGGAGTCCAGGCGGGCCTTCCAGTCCTTGTCGAACCAGGTGCCGCCGAAGGTGTTCACGACCGTGGTCAGGGGGGCCATCACCTCGCCCCAGCCGGGCAGGCCGCGCAGGCAGATGCCCTTCATCCCGGGCTCGGCCCCGTCGGCCTTCGCGGCGAGCTCCGCCACCTCGGTCCAGGTGGGGTTCTCGGGCATCGTCAGGCCCTGCTTCTCGAACACGTCCTTGCGGTACATCAGGAAGGACGACTCGCCGTAGAAGGGCTGGCCGTAGAGCTTGCCGTCGTCGCCGGTGAGCGACTCGCGCATCGGCTTCAGCACGTCCTGCTCGTCGTACGCCGGGTCCTTCGCGACGTAGGGGTTCATCGCGCGCAGCCAGCCGTTGCGGGCGTAGATGGGGATCTCGTAGTTGGACAGGGTGGCGACGTCGTACTGGCCGGCCTGGTTGGCGAAGTCCTGGCTGATCTTGTCGCGGACGTCGTTCTCGGGCAGGACAGTGAAGTTGACCTTGATGCCGGTTTCCTTGGTGAAGTGCGCGGCGGTCAGCTTCTGGAGCTCGGTCATCTGGGGGTTGTTGACCATCAGCACGTTGATGGAGTCGCCGCCGGATCCGGCCCCGCCCGCTCCGACCCAGCAGCCGGAGAGCAGCGGGGCGAGCAGCGTCCCTGCGGCGGCCGCTGCGAGTGCGCCTCGCGGCCTCCGTCGGCTCTGGGTTCGCATGGATCGCTCCTGGGGGTACATATCGGGGGATTTGGGGCGCGTGCGGGCATGGGGGTGCCTGCGAGGGGGACGGGAGTGCGGGTCCGTGGGGGGTGTGGGGGTGCGGGGGAAAGGTCGTTAGACGCGGATCACTTGAGGGCCGAGGAGGGAGTAGCGGTGCGCCTCGGACGACGGGAGGAGCGTGCTCGTGACGATCGCCTCCAGAGCGCCGACGTCACCGAACCGGCAGAAGCTGACCGCCCCGAACTTGGTGTGCACGCCCGCGAAGACGGTGCGGCGCGCGGCCCGGATGGCCTGCGCCTTGACCTCGCTGACCGCCGGGTCGGGCGTGGTCAGGCCGTGCTCGCGGGAGATGCCGTTGGCGCCGATGTACGCCAGGTCCAGGACGAAGCCGGCCAGCATCTTCGTCGTCCAGTGGTCGACGGTGGCGAGCGTGCCGGAGCGGACCCGGCCGCCCAGCAGCAGGACGGAAACGTTGTCAGCCTCCGCGAGCGCGCCCGCGACCGGCAGGGACGCGGTGACCACGGTCAGCGGCCGGTCCCGGGGCAGGGCCTCGGCGATGAGCTGCGGGGTGAAGCCCTCGTCGACGAAGACCGTCTCGGCGTCCCCGACCAGCTCGGCCGCGGCCGCCGCGATCCGGCGCTTCTCGGGCACGTGGCTGGTGGCGCGGAACGCGAGGGTCGTCTCGAAGCCGGCGCTCTCCACCGGGTAGGCGCCGCCGTGGGTGCGGCGGACCAGGCCGTGATCCTCCAGGGCGCGCAGATCCCGCCGTACGGTCTCCTTGGCCACGCCCAGCCGGGCGGCGAGCGTGGTGACGTCGACCGAGCCCGTGGCGCGGGCCACGCGCACGATCTCGTGCCGGCGTTCCTCCGACGTCTTCGCGTCCATGGCCGTCCATGCCTCCGTGCGTCGTTGCCCGTTCGGGCCCGGTGGGGTCCTTGGGGGAAGTTCTACAGGGGGCGTGCCGCGCTGACCAGGCCTGTTGCCCATTCGATGCTGCCCGTTCACGCCCGAGTCGGGCGGGGGCGGGCACGCCGTGGACCTGCGCCGGAACCGCGCGCGCGGTGCGAACGGGCAGCGCGGATGCCCGAATGCGGGAGCGGGCGGGCCCGTTCGGTGCCCGCCCGCTCCCGCGGCCGATCGATTCGAGACGCGTGCGCGCCGTCGCCCGGCCCGCGTGCCGGGCCGTCACGGTCGCATCGGCGCCCCGTGGTGCCGGGTCAGTACGGCCACATCGGCGGGTCGGTCACGAAGGGGCCGCCGAGGTGCACCTGCGCCGGATCGGACGGGTCGAGCTCACCCTGCTCGGCGATCAGCTTCTCGGCGAACACCTCGGAGTCGTCCTGCGGTTCGTAGCCGAGCGCCCGCGCGGTGCCGAGGTCCCACCACAGGCGGGTGTTCGCGGAGGAGCCGTAGACGACCGTGTGCCCGACGTCCTCGGCGGTCAGCGACGCGTGGAAGAGGCGGGCGCCGTCGGCGGGGCTCATCCACACCGACAGCATGCGCACGCTGGCGGGCTCCGGGAAGCAGGATCCGATGCGCACGGAGACGGTCTCGACGCCGTACTTGTCCCAGTAGAACTGGGCGAGGTCCTCGCCGAAGGACTTGGACAGGCCGTAGAAGGTGTCCGGGCGGCGCGGGGTGTCGATCGGGATCAGCGGGTCGCCGCCGCGCGGGGCGGGCGTGAAGCCGACGGCGTGGTTGGAGGAGGCGAACACGACGCGCCCGACGCCCTCCTCGCGGGCGGCCTCGTAGAGGTTGTAGGTGCCCTGGATGTTCGCCGCGAGGATCTTCTCGAAGGAGGCTTCCAGGGAGATGCCCGCGAGATGGAGGATCGCGTCGACGCCCCGTACGGCCTCGCGCAGCGCGTCCTTGTCGGCGAGGTCGGCGACGATCGCGTCCGGCGCGCCCTCGACCGGGCGCACGTCGAGCAGCCTGAGCTCGTAGCCGTACGGGGGGAGCAGGTCCCGCATCAGGGTGCCGAGCCCGCCGGCGGCGCCGGTGAGCAGAACGGTGCGGGGAGCGGGCATCCTCGGTCTCCTTGACTCACGGCTGTGCACATGAGCGCACGCCATTCATATGCGTGGACACGCTAAGGAGCGCGGCCGTCGGGCGTCAAGTGTCTCCCGGAAGCGGTGAATCCGGGGTCGTGTCACGGTCTGGCGCGCTTGACCGCCCTCCAGGGGGCGCTTTAGCGTGAGCGTGTTCAGAAATATAGACGCAGATCATGAGTATGGAATCGGGAGTGTCCGTGACGCCAGCCCCCCTCGCCGCTCGACTCGGAATTCCCAGCGGCCCGCTGTTCTTCCCCGTCACGGCGTACGGCCCGGACGGCGCCGTCGCCCCCGACGTCTTCCGCGCGCACGTGCGCCGCGGCATCGACGCGGGCGCCGCAGCCGTGTTCGCCTGCTGCGGCACCGGCGAGTTCCACGCCCTCACGCCCGAGGAGTTCCGGACCTGCGTCGCCGCCGCCGTCGAGGAGACCGCCGGACGCGTCCCCGTCGTCGCGGGCGCCGGCTACGGCACCGCCCTCGCCGTCCGCTACGCCCGCCTCGCCGCCGAGGCCGGCGCCGACGGACTCCTCGCGATGCCGCCGTACCTGGTCGTCGCCGGGCAGGAGGGGCTGCTGCGGCACTACCGGGAGGTGGCCGCGGCGACGGACCTGCCCGTCATCGTCTACCAGCGCGACAACGCCGTGTTCACTCCGGAGACGGTCGTCGAACTCGCCCGCACCGACGGCATCGTCGGCTTCAAGGACGGGCTCGGCGACCTCGACCTCATGCAGCGCGTCGTCAGCGCCGTACGCACCGAAGTGCCCGGCGACTTCCTCTACTTCAACGGCCTGCCCACCGCCGAGCAGACCCAGCTCGCCTACCGCGGCCTCGGCATCACGCTCTACTCCTCCGCCGTGTTCGCCTTCGCCCCCGAGATCGCCGTCGCCTTCCACCGCGCCCTGCGCACCGGCGACGACGCCACGGTCCACCGACTGCTGGACGGCTTCTACCGGCCGCTCGTCGAACTGCGCGCCCAGGGCCGCGGATACGCCGTCTCCCTGGTCAAGGCCGGGGTGCGGCTGCGCGGCCTCGACGTCGGGGAGGTCCGCCCGCCGCTGCACGAGCCGGGCGAGGATCATGTCAAGCAGCTCGCCCGGCTGATCGAGCGCGGGTACGCGCTGCTGGAGGAGGACAAGTGAAGGCGTCGGCATTCGTCTACCCCTGGGACGTCAACGGCGACCCGCGCGCCGCGGAGTCCCTGGCCGGGCTCGGCGTAGGGCAGGCCACCCTCGCCGCCGCCTACCACTCCACGCGCGCGCTGACGCCCCGCCACCCCCGGCACCGGATCGTCACCGCGGAGTACGCGGCGGTGCTGTACCCGCCGGGGGACAGGTGGGAGGGCCGTACGCTCCGCCCGTACCCGTCCGGCGACTGGGCGCCCGGCGACGCCTACGGCGAGGCCGCCGACGCGCTCGCGTCCGCCGGCCTCGAAGTGCACACCTGGGTCGTCCTCGCGCACAACTCCCGCCTGGGCGCCGAGCATCCGGAGACCTCCGTCGTCAACGCCTACGGCGACCGCTACCCGTGGGCACCGTGCATCGCGCAGCCCGCCACGCGCGCGTACCTCGTCGACCTGGCCGCCGAGGCGGCCGTACGGCCCGGTGCGCGCGGCACGGAGCTGGAGTCCCTCGGCTGGTACGGCCTCGCGCACCTGCACGCCCACGACAAGACGGGCGGCGTCGGCCTCGGGGACGCCGGGCAGTACCTGATGTCCCTGTGCTTCTGCCCGTCCTGCCGGGACGGGTACGGCGAGCAGGGCCTGGACGCCGACAAGCTGGCCGCGGCCGTGCGGACGGTGCTGGAGCCGGTGTGGCAGGGGACGGCGTCCTCGGACGGGGCCTGGGCCGGCGTCGAGAAGCTGCTGGGGGAGGGGATGGCGAACGCCACGCGCGCGTGGCGCGACGCGACGGCCCGCACCCTCCAGGAGGAGGCGGTCGCCGCCGTTCGCGCCGCCGCGCCCGCCGGCTTCCAGGTGCTGCTGCACGCCGACCCCGTGTCCTACCACTGCGGCGCCAACGCCGGCGTCGACCCGGCGCACATCCTGTCCGTCGCGGACGGCGTGGTCGTGCCCTGCACGGGCGGGCGGGGCCTGCTCACCCCGTTCGCCCGCGAGGCCTCCGACGACACGGTCCTGGCCGCCAACTTCACGGTGGTCTCCGGCATGGGCGGCAGCCCCGCCACGCTGGCGGCCGACGCGACGGAGGCCCGCGGCCTCGGCGCGACGGAACTGCGGCTGTATCACGCGGGGTTGGCGTCGGACGGGGACCTGACGCTGGTACGGGAGGCGCTTGCGGGGCTGTGACGCGGGGGCGGCGGGCGGGGCAGTGGCGCGGGGCGCGGGGTGCGGGGTGCTCGCCGGACCGGGTGGTCGTGGGGGAAGAGGCATGAGGGCCACCCTCACGCCGATTCCCCGTCACGCCGATTCCCGCGTACCCCGTGACCCCGCCCCTGGCACGGCACCCGCCCCCGGCACGGCACCCGCACCGGGCACCCGTACCCCGCCCAACGCCGCCGCCTTCGCGAGCAGCGCCGCGCCCACCGCCGGCAGCAGCAGGGCGTGGTCGAGCAGTTCGACCAGGACCGCGCCGGCCGCCAGGCCCAGGACGTTCGGCGTGAAGACCAGGGTGTTGGCGGTGGCCGTCGCCCGGCCCAGCAGCGCGTCCGGCGTCTCGCGCTGTACGGCCGTCAGCGCGGCGATCAGCACCGCGGGCAGCCCCGCCCCGATCGCCACGCCGCACACCACGGCCACCACGTCGGACGGCACCGCCCGCAGTGCCACCGCGACGGCGAGGAGGGCGATGCCCAGCGCCGCGAACCGCCGCTCACCGAGCCTGCGCATCGCCGGTCCCGAGACCAGCCCCACGGCCACGGAACCGGCGCCCTGCGCCGCGTACAGCACGCCCGCGAACGCGGGGGAGCGGCCCAGGGCGTCGACGACCGCGTAGACGAGCGCGCCGTTGAGCCCCGCGCACACCATGGTGACGCCCCCGGCGAGCACCAGGCGCCGCAGCAGGGCGTGCGACCACAGGTGACGCACGCCCTCGCCGGTGCGCCGCCACACGCCCGCCGCTCCCTGGGCGGGCCGTGCCTCGCGGCCCCGCCGTAGGCTCAGCCGCCGCCCGGTCGGGTCCGGCCGTGTCTCGTGCACTCGTAGGCTCGCGCACAGCCCCGCCGCCACCAGGAACGTCGCCGCGTCCAGCAGGGCGACCGCCGGGCCGCCCCACGCCGTGTACACGCCCGCGCCCGCCAGCGGCGCCAGGAGCTTCATGCCCTCGCCTGCCGTCATGCGCAGCCCGTTGAAGTCGCCGAGCAGTTCCGCGTCCACGGCGGTGGCCACCAGCGCCGACTCTGCCGCGTCATGGACGACGCCCGCCGCGCCGTACGCGCACAGCACCGCGAACACGAGCCACACCCGGCCCGGCCCGTCCACGGCCACCAGCGCCGGGAGCAGCCCCGCCAGCAGCAGGTTCACGCCGATCAGCAGCCGCTTGCGGCGGAACCGGTCGGCCAGCGCGCCCAGCAGCGGCCCCGCCAGGGTCGGCGCCCACATCGCGAGCATGCACAGCGCCGCCAGGCCGTCCGAGCCGGTGAGGTCCTTCACCCACACCCCGGCGGCCAGCCACAGCGCCGAGGTGCCGAAGCCGGAGACCACCACCCCGGTCAGACAGAGGCCCGCGTTGCGGTCGCGCAGCACTCGCGCCATCGCCCACTTGGCCGGTTCGGTCGTCGTGCTGGTCGGTTCGGTCGTCATGCCTGGTCATCGTGGACCTGAGGCCCTGTGGTCGGGATCGGGAGGACTGCCTAGGAATTCGGCCCCGCACCGATGAGTCCCGGCGTCGCCATCGGTCTACCTCCCGAGCGGGCCCCGCCGCCGACCGGACGCGCCCGCCCCGAGATACGTCAACCACTGCCGACTGCCGACTGCTGACCGCTGACCGCCGACCGCCCACCGCCCACCCGACGTCGACCGCCGACCGCCGACCGCCGCCGACACCGTCTCCGACCACCAACCCACGGCCCAACCCACGACCAACCCACCACCAACCCACCGCCGACCACCAGGAGCACCCCGAATGACCGACCCGACCCCGACCCCGACCCTCGACCTCACGGCGCAGACCAGGATCGTCGCGCGCCTCGCCGAGGGCGTGTCCGACGCGCAGCTCGCGGACCCGACGCCGTGTCCGGACTACGCCGTGCGTCACCTGCTGGGCCACCTGATCGGGCTCACCGTCGCCTTCCGCGACGCCGGGCGCAAGGACCTGGGCGTCACCACCGACACCAGCCCGGAGGCGTCCCTGCCGGACATCGGACCCGGCTGGCGCGAGGAGCTGCCCAAGCTGCTCGACGAGCTGGCCGAGGTCTGGCTCGACCCGGCCGCCTGGACCGGCATGACCCGGGCCGGTGGCGTGGACCTGCCGGGTGACGTCGCCGGCGCGGTCGTGACGGACGAGCTGGTGATCCACGGCTGGGACCTGGCCCGCGCCACCGGGCAGGACTACGCGCCCGACCCGACGGCGCTCCAGGCCACGCACGCGTTCGTGACCGCGGCGGCCGCCGAGCCGCCCGGCGGGAACAACATCTTCGGCCCGCCCGTCCCGGTCCCCGCCGACGCCCCGCTGCTCGACCGCACGGTGGGCTTGAGCGGCCGCGACCCGCATTGGACATCCCGCGACTGAAACATCTCTTATCGCCATACAGTGGACCCCCGAGGGCGGCATCACCAGCCCCGGGGGTCCACTCATGTCACCCGCAAACCGGACACAAGCCTCAACGTAGGCGATCGGGGACCGATTTCGGCGTCACCCCGACTTCTTCCGCTCGAAGCATTGACGAAACAGCAAGCCCTTTCTACCTTCAACGCGTCGTACTTCGTACGTCATATATGAGACGCGATATGCGAGATCCGAGAGGCGCGCATGACCTCTGTGCCCACGCCGATCCCCTCACGCACGCAGTTCGTGCTGGAGGAGATCAAACGCCGCATCCTCACCGGGCAGTTGACGCCGGGTCAGGCCCTGGTCGAGACCGAGCTCGCCGCCCAGTTCGGAGTCTCCAAGACCCCTGTGCGCGAGGCGCTCAAGACCCTGGCCGGCACCGGACTGGTCGTGATGAGCCAGTACAAGGGCGTCACGGTGCGCATGGTGGACGCGGACATGGCGCGCGAGGTCTACGACGTCCGGCTGCTGCTGGAGCCCGAGGCGCTGCGGCGGGCGGTGCTGCGCGGATCCGCCCTGGACGCCGCGAAGGACGCGCTCACCCGCGCCGACGGCGCCACGGACACCGCCGAACGCTCGCTGGCCAACCGGGAGTTCCACCGCGCCCTGTACCTGCCCTGCGGCAACCCGCTGCTCGGCCGGATGCTGGACGAGGTGCGCGACCAGGCGGCTCTGGTCTCCGCCGTCGCCTGGGCCGCCGACCCCTCCTGGGAGCGGGAGGCCAGCGAGCACCGCGAGATACTGCGCCTCGCCCTCGAAGGTGACGCGGACGGCGCGGCACGCGCCCTCCACGCGCACATCGCGTCGTTCGTCGAGCGGGCCTTCCCCACAGCGGAATACGAGGCCCAGGGAGAGGACGGTCAGGCATGACATCGACGTTCGAGACCCAGCGGGCGGCCCTGGCCGACGTGGTGGCGATCCCGGTGACCCCGTTCGCCGCGGACGGCTCCGTCGACCGGGACACCTACCGGGCCCTGCTGCGTCGGCTGCTCGACGGTGGCGTCACGACCCTGACCCCCAACGGCAACACCGGCGAGTTCTACGCCCTCACCCCCGAGGAGCGCACCCTCGTCACGGAGCTGACCGTCGAGGAGACCGGCGACCGGGCCGTCGTGCTGGTCGGCGTCGGCCACGACGTGCCGACCGCCGTCGCCTCCGCCCGGCACGCCCGTGACCTGGGCGCCCAGATGGTCATGGTGCACCAGCCCGTGCACCCCTACGTCTCGCAGAGCGGCTGGGTCGACTACCACCGCGCGATCGCCGACGCCGTCCCCGAGCTGGGCGTCGTGCCGTACATCCGCAACGCGCAGCTCACCGGCGCCCGGCTCGCCGAACTCGCCGACGACTGCCCCAACGTGATCGGCGTCAAGTACGCCGTCCCGGACGCCGCGCGGTTCGCCGCGTTCGCCCGTGACGCGGGCCTCGACCGCTTCGTGTGGGTCGCCGGGCTCGCCGAGCCGTACGCCCCGTCCTACTTCTCCGCGGGCGCCACCGGCTTCACCTCCGGCCTCGTCAACGTCGCCCCGTCCGTCTCGCTGAACATGCTTGAGGCGCTGCGGGCCGGCGACTACGCGGGCGCCATGAAGGTGTGGGAGCAGATCCGCCGCTTCGAGGAGCTGCGCGCCGCCAACGGCTCCGCCAACAACGTCACCGTCGTCAAGGAGGCCCTCGCCTCGCTCGGCCTGTGCCGCCGCGAGGTCCGCCCGCCGAGCAGGCCGCTGCCCGAGGGCGAGCGCGCCGAGGTCGCCGCCATCGCCTCCGGATGGTCCGTATGAGCACGCCGAGGAAGCGCCCCGAGGACCTGCGCAGCCACCAGTGGTACGGCACCGACGGGCTGCGGTCCTTCAGTCACCGGGCCCGCACCCGCCAGCTCGGCTACCTGCCCGAGGAGCACCTCGGCAAGCCGGTCGTCGCGATCCTCAACACCTGGTCGGACATCAACCCCTGCCACGTGCACCTGCGCGACCGCGCCCAGGCCGTCAAGCGCGGGGTGTGGCAGGCGGGCGGCTTCCCGCTGGAGTTCCCGGTCTCCACGCTCAGCGAGACCTTCCAGAAGCCGACCCCGATGCTCTACCGCAACATGCTCGCGATGGAGACCGAGGAGCTGCTGCGCTCCTACCCGGTCGACGGCGCCGTGCTGATGGGCGGCTGCGACAAGTCCACGCCGGCGCTGCTGATGGGCGCCGCGTCCGTCGACCTGCCCACTGTGTTCGTGCCGGCCGGGCCCATGCTGCCGGGCCACTGGCGGGGCGAGACCCTCGGCTCCGGCACCGACATGTGGAAGTACTGGGACGACAAGCGGGCCGGCCTCATCGGCGACTGCGAGATGCAGGAGCTGGAGAGCGGCCTGGCCCGCTCGCCCGGCCACTGCATGACGATGGGCACCGCGTCCACGCTGACGGCCGCCGCCGAAGCGCTCGGCGTGACCGTCCCGGGCGCCTCCAGCATCCCGGCCGTCGACTCCGGACACGACCGGATGGCCGCCGCCGCGGGACTCAGGATCGTCGAACTGGTCCACCGGGACCGCAGGTTGAGCGACATCCTGACCGCCGACGCCTTCGAGGACGCCGTCACCACCGTGCTCGGCCTCGGCGGTTCCACCAACGCCGTGATCCACCTGATCGCCATGGCGGGCCGCGCCGGGGTGAAGCTCACCCTGGACGACTTCGACCGCATCGCGCGCACCGTGCCGGTGCTGGCCAACGTCCGGCCCGGCGGACAGACGTACCTCATGGAGGACTTCCACTTCGCCGGCGGACTGCCCGGGTTCCTCTCCCGGATCACGGACCTGCTCCACCTGGACCGGCCCACCGTCTCCCACGACACCCTGCGCGAGCAGCTCGCCGGCGCCCAGGTGCACCACGACGACGTCATCCGGCCCCGCGACAACCCGGTCGCCGCCGAGGGCGGGGTCGCCGTGCTGCGCGGCAACCTCTGCCCGGACGGCGCCGTCATCAAGCACATCTCCGCCGAACCGCACCTGCTGCGGCACACCGGCCCCGCCGTCGTCTTCGACGACTACAGGACCATGCAGCGCACCATCAACGACCCGGCGCTGAACATCACCGCCGACAGCGTGCTGGTGCTGCGCAACGCCGGCCCCAAGGGCGGCCCCGGCATGCCCGAGTACGGGATGCTGCCCATCCCCGACCACCTGCTCAAGCAGGGCGTGCGGGACATGGTCCGCATCTCCGACGCCCGCATGAGCGGCACGAGTTACGGCGCGTGCGTCCTGCACGTCGCGCCCGAGTCGTACGTCGGCGGCCCGCTCGCCCTCGTGCGCACCGGCGACCTGATCACCCTGGACGTGGCGGCGCGCTCCCTGCACCTGCACGTGGACGACGCGGAACTCCGGCGCCGCAAGGAGGCGTGGACGCCGCCTCCCGTGCGCTACGAGCGCGGCTACGGCGCGCTCTACAACGAGCAGATCACCCAGGCCGACACCGGCTGCGACTTCGAGTTCCTCGCGCGGCCGGGCAAGGTGCAGGACCCGTACGCGGGCTGAACGGACCCGGCACCGCCCCGCGGTGGGCCGGACACACGCAGAGCACGACAGAAAGCGCTTCACCCCGCACGAGAACGCTCAAGATCGGAGAACTGTCATGGCCCAAGCCGCAGCCGTGGCGAAACCGCCCGCGCCACCCCGGCGGCGCCGTGCCTCCGCCACCCCGCGCAGGCTCCCCTACCTGCTGATCGCCCCGGCGGCCCTGCTCATGCTGGGCTTCATCGCCTACCCGGTCATCAGCGTCTTCTACTACAGCCTGCAGCACTACAACCCCACCAAGCCCTGGCGGGACGGATTCGCGGGCCTCGACAACTTCGTCCACGCCTTCACCGAGGACCCCATCTTCTGGGACACCCTCGTCTTCAGCGCCAAGTGGGTCTTCGTCGAGGTCACCCTCCAGCTGCTGTTCGGTCTCGCGCTGGCCCTCATCGTCAACCAGACCTTCGTGGGCCGGTCCATCGGCCGCGCCCTGGTCTTCTCCCCGTGGGCCGTCTCCGGCGTGCTCACCTCCGCGATCTGGGTGCTGCTCTACAACTCCCAGACCGGCATCAGCCGTTACCTCGCCGACATGGGCATCGGCTCGTACGGCACCAGCTGGCTGTCGGACACCTCCACCGTGTTCTCCGCGGCGATCGTCGCCGACCTGTGGCGCGGCGTGCCCTTCTTCGCGATCCTCATCCTCGCCGACCTCCAGTCCGTCTCCAAGGACCTCTACGAGGCCGCCGAAGTGGACGGCGCCAGCCGCATCAAGCAGTTCTGGCACATCACGCTGCCGCACCTGAAGGACGCCATCATCCTGTCCACGCTGCTGCGCGCGGTGTGGGAGTTCAACAACGTCGACCTGCTCTACACCCTGACCGGCGGCGGACCCGCGGGCGAGACCACGACCCTGCCGCTCTACATCGCCAACACCAGCGTCGACGCCCACAACTTCGGCTACGCGTCGGCCCTGACCACGGTGGCGTTCGTGATTCTGCTCTTCTGCTCGATCGTCTACCTGAGGCTGAGCAAGTTCGGAGGCGACAACAAGTGATCACCAAAGAGGCCACCGAGGTCGCTCCCGCACCCGAGCGCGTCACTCCCCAGCCCCCGCCCCCGGCCGGCCGGCGCCGCGCCTGGGACGAGGCCCCGCGCTGGCAGATCTACCTGCCGCTCTCCGTCTACCTCGTCTTCACCCTGATCCCGTTCTACTGGATCCTGCTCTTCGCGCTGCGCCCGGCGGGCTCGACCTCGCTGGTGCCCTGGCCGATGACCTTCGAGCACTTCGACAAGGTGTGGACCGACCGCAGCTTCGGCGTCTACTTCCAGAACAGCGTGCTCGTCGGCCTCGCCACCCTGGTGATGACGACGGTCGTCGCCCTGGCCGGCGGCTACGCGCTGGCCCGGTTCAACTTCCGGGTCAAGCAGGCCTTCATGCTCGCCCTGCTGTGCTCCCAGTTCGTGCCCGGCGCGCTGCTGCTGGTCCCGCTGTTCGAGATCTTCGCCGAACTGCAGATGATCAACTCGCTGGGCAGCGTCATCATCGCCGAGACGGTGTTCCAGCTGCCGCTGTCGATGATCCTCATCAGCAACTTCATCAAGAACGTGCCCTATTCCCTGGAGGAGGCGGCCTGGGTCGACGGCTGCGGCCGGATGAAGGCCTTCCGGATCATCGTCCTGCCGCTGCTGCGGCCCGGTCTGATCGCCGTCGGCTCCTTCGCCTTCGTGCACTCCTGGAACCACTTCCTGTTCGCCCTGATGTTCCTCAACAACCAGGACAAGCAGACCATCCCCGTCGGCCTCAACACCCTGATGAGCGCGGACAGCGTCGACCTCGGCGCGCTCGCCGCGGGCGGCATCATCGCGGCCGTGCCGGTCGTGCTGGTCTTCGCCTTCATCCAGAAGTGGCTCATCACCGGCTTCAGCGCGGGGGCGGTGAAGGGATGAGACTCCGCCACGCCGCCGCGACCGCCGCCCTGCTGGGACTGCTGTGCGTCCCCGCGCACGCCGAGGGCCGCGACATCAGCCGCGACACCCTCCCCGCGAACGACGGCTGGGCCGCCGCCGGGCCGGGCACCACCGGCGGCGCGGCGGCCGACGACGCCCACGTGTACACCGTCACCGACCGCGCCGGCCTGGTCCGCGCCCTCGACGGCGGCAGCGACACCCCGAAGATCATCCGCATCGCCGGGACGATCGACGTCAACACCGACGACGACGGCGACCACCTCGACTGCGCCGACTACACCACCGGCGGCTACAGCCTGCGCGGCTACCTCGCCGCCTACGACCCCCGCACCTGGGGCGCCGCCAAGCCGTCCGGCCCGCAGGAGGACGCCCGCCGGGCCTCCGCCGCCCGGCAGGCCGAACGGATCGTGCTGCCCGTCGGCTCCCACACCACGATCGTCGGGCTCGGCGACGACGCCGTCCTCAAGGGCGCCGGCCTCCAGATCAAGGACGCGGAGAACGTCATCGTCCGCAACCTCGAACTGCGCGACGCCTACGACTGCTTCCCCGCCTGGCAGCCCAACACCGGCGGCCTCGGCGACTGGAAGGCGGCCTACGACAACATCTGGCTGACCGGCGCCCGGCACGTCTGGATCGACCACGTCACCCTGTCCGACAAGGGCCACCCGGACGAGAAGGAACCCACCTACTTCGGCCGCAACTTCCTGCGCCACGACGGCCTGCTCGACATCACCAACGGCTCCGACCTGGTGACCGTGTCCTGGAGCCGCCTCGCCGGCCACGACAAGGCGATGCTCATCGGCAACAGCGACTCCGCCACCGGCGACCGCGGAAGGCTCCGCGTCACCCTGCACCACAACGAGTTCGAGGCGATCGTGCAGCGCGCCCCGCGCGTCCGCTACGGCCAGGTGCACGTCTACAACAACCGCTACGTCGTCCCCGAGGGCACCGACCACCGGTACTCCCTCGGCATCGGCACCGAGTCCGCCGTGTACGCCGAGAACAACGCCTTCACCACCCCCCACCACGTGGAGGCCGCCGACCTGGTCAAGAGCTGGAACGGCACCGCCCTGCACGCCACCGGCACCCTCTTCAACGGCTACCCGGTCGACCTGCTCGCCCTCAACAACTCCTACAACTCCGGCAGCGAGCGCGATCTGACCGGCGACGCCGGCTGGACACCCACCCTGCACGGAACCATCGACAGCGCACAGGCGGCCGACCGGGACGTGGCCCGCGGCGCCGGCGCGGGGAGGATCCCATGAGCACACCGCTGCCCGTCGTCCTCGCCGGCGCCCGCGGCCACGGACGCTGGCACCTCGCCAACATCCGCCGCCTGCAGGACCTCGGCCTCGTCCGCCTCGCCGGCGTCTGCGAACTCACCCCGCTCAGCGACGAGGAACTCGACGGCCTCGGCACGCCCGAGCAGTCCGCCGACTTCGGCGCCCTGCTGGACTCCACCGGCGCCCGGATCGCCGTGATCTGCACCCCCATCCCGACCCACACCGACCTCGCGCTCACCGCCGCCGAACGGGGCGTGAACATCCTTCTGGAGAAGCCCCCGGCGCCCTCCCACGCCGAGTACCGCCGCATGGCCGACGGCGTCGCCGCGGCCGGCGTGGCCTGCCAGATCGGCTTCCAGTCGCTCGGCTCGCACGCCGTGCCCGCCATCCGCGAACTGATCGCCGACGGCGCCATCGGCGAACTCGTCGGCCTCGGCGGCGCCGGCGCCTGGGCGCGCGACGAGGCGTACTTCCGGCGCGCGCCGTGGGCGGGCAAGCGGCGCATGAACGGCGTCGACGTCGTCGACGGCGTGCTCACCAACCCCCTCGCGCACGCCGTCGTCACCGCCCTCGCGCTCGGCGGAAGCACCCGCGCCGAGGACGTCACCGCCATCGAGACCGAACTGCTGCGCGCCAACGACATCGAGGCCGACGACACCTCCTGCGTACGCATCACCACCGCGCAGGGCCACCCCGTCACCGTCGCCGTCACCCTGTGCGCCGAGGAACCCGGCGAGCCCTACGTCCTCGTGCACGGCAGCAGCGGCCGGATCACCTTCTGGTACAAGCAGGACCGCGTGCTCCTCCAGCGCGCCGGACACGGCCCCGAAGAGGTCGTGCACGGCCGCACCGACCTGCTGGAGAACCTCGTCGCCCACCTCACCGACGGCGCCGACCTCCTCGTCACACCGGACGCCACGGGCGCCTTCATGGCGGTCGTCGAAGCCGTACGGCAGGCCCCCGACCCGGCACCGCTGCCGGCCGGGTCCTGGCGCCACGTCCCCGGCGAGAACCGCCGCGTCGTCCCCGGCGTCGACGGGCTCGTCGCGGCCGCCGCCGACACCCTCTCCCTCTACTCCGAACTCGGCGCCCCCTGGGCGCTGCCCGCCGAGCACCGCCACAAGGAGGCGAGCGCCCGATGAACGGCAACGACTCCCCGGTCCTGCGCGTCGCCGGCCGCCCCGTGGCCCGGTACGTCGTGCGGCCCGAACTGCCCGCCCGGCTGTCCCCGCGCCCCTACCTGCACCCCGTCACCACCCTGTCCGGTGTGGCCGTCACCGAGCTGAGCCCCGCCGACCACCCGCACCACCTCGGCGTCGGTGTCGCCGTTCCCGACGTCGAGGGGCACAACTTCTGGGGCGGACGCACCTACGTCCGCGACCAGGGCCCCACCGAGCTCGACAACCACGGCGCCCAGCGGCACACCGCGTTCCAGCTCCGCGACCCCGACGGCTTCGTGGAGGAACTGCGCTGGGTGGCCGCCGGGAACGAACTGCTGCGCGAGCGCCGCACCGTCGCCGCCACCGAACTCACCGACACCGCCTGGGCGTTGGACCTCACCTTCTCCCTCACCAACGTCACCGACGGAATGCTGTCCATCGGCAGCCCCGCCACCAACGGGCGCCCCGGCGCCGCGTACGGCGGCTTCTTCTGGCGGGCCCGCAAGGAGGACACCGCACCCGACGTCTTCACCCCCGACGCCGAGGGCGAGAGCGAGGTGCACGGCAGCCCCGCCGACTGGCTGGCGCTCACCGGCTCCGCCTGGACGCTGGTGTTCGCCGGGGCCACCGACGCCACCCGCCGCGACCCGTGGTTCGTGCGCACCGCCGAGTACCCGGGCGTCGGCTCGTCCCTGGCACACACCGCACGCGTCCCCATGCCGCCCGGCGACACCGTCGTCCGCCGCGCAGTCACCGTCGTCGCCGACGGACGCCTCGACCGGGACACCGCCGCCGCACTCGTCCGCAAGGCGGTGAGCGCGTGACCGCCGCCCCGGCCGACGCCACCTACCGCAACCCGGTCCTCGACGCCGACTGGTCCGACCCGGACGTCGTCCGCGTCGGCGACGACTTCTACCTGACCGCCTCCAGCTTCGGCCGCGCCCCCGGCCTGCCGCTGCTGCACTCCCGCGACCTCGTCAACTGGACCCTGATCGGCCACGCCCTCGAACGCCTCGAACCCGCCGAGGAGTTCGCCGTGCCCCGGCACGACTGCGGGGTCTGGGCGCCGTCCCTGCGTCACCACGACGGCCGCTACTGGATCTTCTGGGGCGACCCCGACCACGGCATTTTCCAGGTCAACGCCCCCGACATCCGCGGCCCGTGGACCCCCGCGCACCTGGTCAAGGCCGGCAAGGGCCTGATCGACGCCTGCCCGCTGTGGGACGACGAGACCGGCGAGGCGTACCTCGTGCACGCCTGGGCCAAGTCCCGCTCCGGCATCAAGAACCGCCTCACCGGGCACCGCATGCGCCCCGACGGCACCGGCGTCCTCGACGAGGGCAAGGTGATCGTGGACGGCGACCGCATCCCCGGCTGGTTCACCCTCGAAGGCCCCAAGCTCTACCGGCACGACGGCTGGTTCTGGATCCTGGCGCCCGCCGGGGGAGTGGAGACCGGCTGGCAGGGCGCCTTCCGCTCCCGCGACTTCTTCGGCCCCTACGAGGAGCGCATCGTCCTGGAGCAGCGGGACACCGACGTCAACGGACCGCACCAGGGCGGCTGGGTGCGCACCCCGGCCGGCGAGGACTGGTTCCTGCACTTCCAGCAGCGCGGCGCCTACGGCCGCGTGGTCCACCTCCAGCCCATGAGCTGGGACACCCACGGCTGGCCGGTGCTCGGTGACAACGGCGCCCCCGTCACCGAGCACCGGCGCCCCGCCCTCCCGCCGCAGCCGCCCGCCGCCCCGGCCACCGACGACGACTTCCCCGGCGGACGGTACGGCCGCCAGTGGCAGTGGACGGCCAACCCCGACGACGGCTGGGCCACCCAGCACTCCGCCGACGGACTCCGCCTGACCTGCGTGCGCTCGGCCGCCGCGCACGACCCGCGCGTCCTGCCGAACGTGCTCACGCAGCGGCTGCCCGGCATGCCCTGCGTGGTCGAGGTCGAGCTGAGCCTCGCCGCCGAGGAGCCCGGCGCCCGCGCCGGACTCGTCGTCCTCGGCGACGCGTTCGGCTGGATCGGACTGGAGCGCGGCGCGGACGGGGCGGTGCGCCTGGTGCACCGCTTCGGCGAGAGCGTCGCGGAGCGGGAACGGGACGCCGCCCACCCCCGGCTCGCCCCCGACGGCCGGGCCCGGCTGCGGATCGAGACCCGCGCCGGTGCGCGCTGCCGGTTCTCCGCCGACACCGGCGACGGCTTCCGCTCCTCGGGACCGGTGTTCGCCGCCACCCCCTGGCGCTGGGTCGGCGCCCTGCTCGGCCTGTACGCCGTCGCGCCCGAGGGACACGGGCACGCCGGCACCGCGATGTTCACGCACTTCAGGATCACGCCCTCGTAACCCCCTTCACCCGTACGCCTGTTGGGAGCCGCAATGACGCACTTCCGGAGCAAGCGCTTGCCAGGTCCTGGCAGAGCCCTGGCCGCCGTCGTGGCACTGGCCGCGGCCCTGGGCCTGGGCGCGGTCGGGGAGGCGAGCGCGGACGACCCCGGCGAGCGCGCCGCCACGACGACGGCCGGCGGCGCCGGACCGGCCGCGGCCGAGGCCGACCGCTTCAGCGACCGGGCGCACGGCTTCGCCTCCCTCGCCGGCGGCACCACCGGCGGCGCGGGCGGCAAGGTCGTCACCGTCACCGACCAGGCCTCGCTCGCCCGGTACGCGGCTGCCGAGGAGCCCTACGTCATCCGGGTCGCGGGCTCGATCCCCGTCGCGCCGTTCGGCTCGGACGTCGTCGTCGCCTCGAACAAGACGATCATCGGCGTCGGCGACACGGGCGAGATCGTGCACGGCGAACTCCACCTGAACCCCGGCACGCACAACGTGATCATCCGCAACCTGACGATCCGGGACTCCTACGTCGAGGGCGACTGGGACGGCAAGACCAGCGACTTCGACGCCATCCAGATGGACTCCGTCCACCACGTCTGGATCGACCACAACCACTTCACGCACATGGGCGACGGACTCCTCGACATCCGCAAGGACAGCGAGTACATCACCGTCTCCCACAACCGCTTCACGAACCACAACAAGGCGCTCGGCATCGGCTGGACGAGCAACGTCAAGACGCAGATCACCATCGACCACAACCTGTTCAGCGGCACCAAACAGCGCAACCCGTCCGCCGACAACTGCGCCTACGCGCACCTCTACAACAACCACCTGACCTCGCCCGCCGACCCCGGCGACCCGGTGTGGACGTACGGCAACTGGGCGCGCGGCGGCACGAGGATGGTGATCGAGAACAGCTACTACGACGGCGTCCAGCATCCCCACCAGGCGGATGCCACCGCCGAGTTGGTGGAACGCGGCTCGGTCCTGAAGGACACCACCGGCCGGCATGACGAGTGGGGCGACGCGTTCGACCCGCGCGACTTCTACGACTACCACCTCGACGCCGCCGAGGCCGTCCCGGCGCTCGTCGCCCGGTTCTCCGGCCCGCGCAAGCAGATCGGCACGGTACTGCACGTCCCGGGCGCCTACCCGACCGTGCAGGCCGCCGTGGACGCCGTGCCCGCCGGCAACGACGTGCCGGTGACGATCGCCGTCGCGCCGGGAACGTACCGCGCGAAGGTCCACATTCCCGCAGAAAAGCCGAAGATCGTGCTGCAGGGGACTGGACAGGACCGGTCGGACACCGTCATCGTCTACGACACGCCCGCCGCGTACGGCGGCTCCACCGGGAGCGCGACCGTACGGATCGCCGCGAACGACGTCACGGCGCGGAACCTCACCTTCAGCAACGACTTCGACGAGGCCGCGCACGAACTCGGCGCCGAGCAGGCGCTGGCGATGAAGACGACGGGCGACCGGATCGTCTTCGAGGACACCGCCTTCCTGGGCAACCAGGACACCCTGATGACCGACAGCCCCAAGCTGACCACCATCAGCCGGGTCTACATCCGCGATTCGTACATCGAAGGCGACGTCGACTTCATCTACGGGCGGGCCACCACGGTCGTCGAGCGCTCCGTCATCCGCGCGCTCAGCCGGGGCTCGGCCACCAACAACGGCTACATCACCGCCGCGTCCACCTGGAAGGGCAACCCGTACGGGTTCCTGATCACGGACTCGAAGGTGGTGAGCGACGCCCCGGCGGACTCGTACCACCTCGGACGGCCCTGGCACCCGGGCGGCGAGCCCGACGCGGTCGGCCAGGTGCTGTTCCGCGACACGGAACTGCCGGCCGCGGTCAAGTCCGCGCCCTGGACGGACATGAGCGGCTTCTCCTGGCGGGACGCGCGGTTCGCCGAGTACCGCAACTCCGGTCCGGGCGCCGCCGTCACCGCCGACCGGCCGCAGCTGAGCGACACGGACGCGACCGCGTACACCGTCGCCGCCTACCTCGGGGGCACCGACGGCTGGGCCCCGCACGCCCGCCGCTGAACGCACCCGGAGCCTCGACCCCCACAACTTCACATCACCGCTGGATCCCGGAAGAAGAAGAGAGCCGACCAATGAAGATCAGCATTCGCAGCAGCAGAAGCACCGGCGGGCGCCGCACCTCGGCCGCCGTCGCCCTGGGTGCCGTGCTCGCGCTCACCGCCACCGCCTGCGGCGACGACGGCAGCGGTGCGGGCGGGGACGCCGGCGCCGACGGCAGCGGCAAGGGCAAGATCGTCTTCTGGGACAACAACGGCGGTGTCCGCACGGACATCTGGAAGGAGATCATCGCCGACTTCGAGAAGGCCAACCCGGAGATCGACGTCGAGTACGTCGGCATCGCCTCCACCGAGTACCAGTCGAAGGTCGACACCGCCATCCAGGGCGGCGGCCTGCCGGACGTCGGCGGCGTCGGCGCGGCCATGCTCGCCGGGTTCGCCGCGCAGGACGCGCTGGAGCCGCTGGACTTCCGGCTCACCAAGTCCTCGCTCAACGGCAAGCTCAACGAGGACATGCTCACGTCCCTGAAGGCGGCGGGCGGCGGCGACGACCGCCTGTACTCGGTGCCGACCTCCGCCAACAACGGCGTGCTGTACTACCGCACCGACCTGTTCCAGAAGGCCGGCCTGGACGAGCCGTCGACCTGGGACAACTTCTACAAGGCGGCGGAGAAGCTCACCAACGCCAAGAAGAACGAGTTCGGTTACACCATCCGCGGCGGCGCCGGTTCCATCGCGCAGGCGCTGGACGCGATGTACGGGCAGTCCGGGATCACGTCCTTCTGGGACTCCACGGGTGAGAAGACCACCGTCAACGACCCGAAGAACGTCGAGGCGCTGGAGAAGTACGCGGCCCTCTACAAGAAGGCCACGCCGGCCGCCGACCTGAACAACGACTTCACCAAGATGGTCGCCCAGTGGGACTCCGGCACCATCGGCATGCTGAACCACAACCTCGGTTCGTACCAGGACCACGTGAAGGCCTTCGGCACCGACAAGTTCCGGGGCATTCCGCAGCCGACCGGCCCCGGCGGCAAGCGCGTCCAGGTGTCCAACCCGGTGGACGGGCTCGGCCTGTTCAAGAGCTCCAAGAACAAGGACGCGGCCTGGAAGTTCATCGAGTTCGCCGTCTCGCACGAGGAGAACTCGAAGTTCAACGAGTCGGCGGGACAGGTGCCGGCGAACACGGACGCGGCGAAGGACGAGTGGGTCACCAAGGCGGAGCCGACGAAGCTGGCCGCCCAGGCGCTGTCGGACGGGTCGACGACGATCGTGCAGCTGCCGTACTACCTGCCGGACTGGAACACGATCTCCAAGGCCGACAACGAGCCGAACTTCCAGAAGGTGCTGCTCGGGAAGATGAGCGCGAAGGACTTCCTGGACACGTTGGCCGAGCAGCTGAACGCCGCGCAGGCCGAGTGGGATGAGCAGAAGGGCTGACGCCCCTCCGGATCCCGGTTTGTCGGGGGCGGCTCGGGTTTCGCTTCGGGCCGCGGGCCGTCCCCTTGTAAGCGTTCCGTCACCCCCTTCTGGAAAGGTGCCCCTGCCGTGTCTCTGAGCCGTAGACAAGTTGCCGTCGCCGCCATGGCCGCCGTTCCTCTCTTGCTGGGCGCGGGGGGTGTTGCTCAGGCCGGTGGGAAGCGGGCTCGGACGTTGTTCATCGCCGGGGATTCCACCGCCGCCCAGAAGTACGCCGACGCCGCTCCCGAGACCGGGTGGGGGATGGCCGCGCCCTTCTTCCTGCATTCCGGGATCGCGGTGTCCAACCATGCCGTCAACGGGCGGAGTTCGAAGAGCTTCGTCGACGAGGGAAGGCTGGACGTGGTGCTCGGGGCCCTGCGGCCCGGGGACTTCCTGCTGATCCAGTTCGCGCACAACGACGAGAAGACCGCGGACCCGACGCGGTACACCGAGCCCTGGAGCACGTACCAGGACTATCTGCGGATGTACGTCGAGGGCGCCCGCGCCCGCGGTGCGCGGCCCGTGCTGGCCACCGCGGTCGAGCGGCGGCGGTTCGACGCCGCCGGCAACGCGCTGCCGACGCACGGCGCGTACCCGGCGGCGATGCGGGCCCTCGCCGCCGAGGAGCAGGTGGCGCTGCTCGACATCCAGGCCCTGTCCCTGGCGCGGTGGCAGGAGCTGGGCGCCGAGGAGACGAAGAAGTACTTCAACTGGACCGCGACCGAGCAGGACAACACGCACTTCAATCCGCCGGGCGCGATCGAGGTCGCGCGGCTGGTGATGCGGGAGTTGCTGCGCACCCGGGTGCTCGCGCCGAGCGACACCCACCGTCTGGACGACGCGATCCCCGAGTCGTGGGTCACCTGGCCCGAGGCCACCGCGTAAGAACCTGACCACTCCGAAGAAGGAGAGCCGCACAGTGAACAGACACGTATGGCATGGGCATGCCATGAGAGTGGGTGTGCTGGCCGGGTGCACCGCACTCGTGCTGTCCCTCACCGGGACCGCCGCGCAGGCGCACGGCGACATCGCCCGGCAGACGCTCGGCGCGGGCGACGGCTGGGGCTCGTACGGCACCGGCACCACCGGAGGCGCCGCGGCCGACGCCGAGCACGTCCACACCGTGACCACGTGGGCGCAGTTCAAGGCCGCCCTCGCGGCCGGCGGCGACGCGCCGAAGATCATCAAGATCAAGGGCATGATCGACGCCGTGGCCGAGGGCTGCGAGGCGTTCGAGGCCGACGGCTACGACTTCGACCAGTACCTCGCCGACTACGACCCCGCCGTCTGGGGTTACGACACCGAGGTGAGCGGCCCCCAGGAGGACCTGCGGGCGGCCTCGGCGAAGAACCAGGACACGGCCATCAAGGCCGCCGTCCCCAGCAACACCACCATCGTCGGCATCGGCCGCAACCCCGGCATCCGCGGCGGCAGCCTCCAGATCCGCGGCGTCGACAACGTCATCGTCCGCAACCTCACCATCGAGGCCCCGCTCGACTGCTTCCCGCAGTGGGACCCGACCGACGGCGCCACCGGCGCCTGGAACTCCGAGTACGACGCGGTCGTTGTCTACGGCTCGACCCACGTGTGGATCGACCACAACACCCTCACCGACGGCCGCCACCCGGACAGCTCCCTGCCGACGTACTACGGCGAGACCTACCAGCAGCACGACGGCCTGCTCGATGTCGTCCGGGGCGCCGACTACGTCACCGCGTCGTGGAACTCCTTCGAGGACCACGACAAGACCATCCTGATCGGCAACAGCGACAGCGCCGCCGCCACCGACACGGACAAGCTCAAGGTCACCCTGCACCACAACCGCTTCGAGGGCATCGTCGAGCGCGCCCCGCGCGTCCGCTTCGGCCAGGTCGACGCGTACAACAACCACTTCGTGGTGACCGACGACCAGAGCTACGGCTACACCTTCGGCATCGGCAAGGAGTCGCGGCTGTACGCGACCCACAACGCCTTCTCCCTGCCGGACGGCGTCAGCGCCGCCAAGACGCTGAAGAAGTGGAGCGAGGCGCCGCTCACCGCCGAGCACAACTTCGTCAACGGCGCGCTCACCGACCTGATCGCCGTGCACAACGCCGAGATCCCCGCCGAGACCCTCCAGTCCGGCGCCGGCTGGACGCCGACCCTGCGCACCAAGGTCGACCCGCCGCGCTGGGTCCCCGCGCTCGTCGACTGGCGCGCGGGCGCCGGCCGCCTCGGCTGACGCACCCCGAACCGGCCGGGGCGGCCCGCACCGCAACCCCAGCAGGGCTGCGCCCGCCCCGGCCCCGCACCACCACCCCCCACGGCGAGGAAGTACCCCCAAGCCCTGCCCCCTGCCCCCGCAGACCCACCCGCACGAGCCGCACCGCAAGGAGCACCCGCATGCCCTCGCCCCAGCCCACCCCGTCCAGAAGAGGGTTCCTGCTCGCGACCGCCGCGGCCGGTGCCGCGCTCGGTCTCGCGCCCGGCACCGCCTCCGCCGCCGCCCGCCCCGGCCCGTTCGGCCGGTACGGCTCACCGGCCGCCCGCCTCACCCCGGGCACCCTGTACGTCGACCCGCACGGCCGGGGCGACTTCACCTCCGTGCAGGCCGCCGTGAACGCCGCCACCGGCCACGGCCGCACGCTGGTCATCGCGCCCGGCACCTACCGCGAGACCGTCTCCGTCGACGCCACCCGCACCGGGATGACCTGGCTCGGCGCCGGGGACGGCCCGCGAGACGTCGTCGTCGTGTACGACAACGCGGCCGGCACCCCCAAGCCCGACGGCTCCGGCACCTACGGCACCACCGGCTCCGCCACCACCACCGTCCGGGCCGACGGATTCACCGCCCACCGCGTCACCTTCGCCAACGACTGGCTGCGCGCCGACCACCCGGGCGTCACCGGTACCCAGGCCGTCGCCATCAAGGTGACGGGCGATCGCTCCGCCTTCCACCACTGCCGCTTCCTCGGCCACCAGGACACCCTGTACGCCGACACGAACTCCCTGAGCGTGTTCGCCCGCCAGTACTTCTCGCACTGCTATGCCGAGGGCGACGTCGACTTCGTCTTCGGCCGGGCCACCGCCGTCTTCGAGCACTGCCACTTCCGCACCCTGAACCGCACCGATCTGTCCGGCGCCCCGTACGGCTTCGTGTTCGCGCCGTCCACGGCGGGCGCCAACCCGCGCGGCTACCTCGTCACGAACAGCAGGATCAGCAGCGAGGCCCCGGACGCCCACTACAAGCTGGCCCGCCCCTGGGTGCCCAGCTCCGACCGCACCGCCCGCCCCATGCTCACCGTCCGGGACAGCGTGCTCGACGCGGGCATCGACGCCGCGGCGCCCTACGCCAACATGTCGGACGCCTACCCGTGGCAGGCGCAGCGCTTCGCCGAGTACCGCAACTGGGGGCCCGGCGCCGAGATCACCGTCCCCGAGAACCGGCCCCGGCTGAGCGCCGAGCAGGCCGCGTCCCACACCCCCGCCGCCTACCTCGGCGACTGGAGGCCGCGTGGCCAGCGTCCCGACCGGCCGTGACGCCCTGGGCCGCCGCACCTTCGTGACGGGAGCCGCCGCGGCGGCGTTCCTCGCGGGGCCGGGCGGCGGCTCCGGAGCACAGGCCGCCGAACTCGTCGGCGGCAACCTGCCCGACTTCCACCAGGCACTCAAGGACGAGCTGGACTTCCCGCTCGCCTGGGGCACCTCCCCGGTCCGCGACTTCGGGGCGTGGCGCCGCGCCGCCCGCGCCAAGGTGGAGGAACACCTCCTCGTCGACCGGCAGCACGGCGTGCCGTACGCCCCGGAGTTCACCCACCGCGCCGACGGCGACGGCTGCACGCGCGAACTCGTCACCGTGTCCCTGACCCGGTACGAACGCGTCCGCGGCGCCCTGCTCACCCCGCACGGCACCGGGCCCTTCCCGGCGGTGCTCCTGCTGCACGACCACGGCGCGAAGTTCGACATCGGCAAGGAGAAACTCGTCCGCCCCTGGTACGACGACACCCGGCTGGCCTCCGCGCGGGCCTGGGCGGACCGGTACTTCGGCGGACGCTTCGTCGGTGACGAACTCGCCCGGCGCGGCTACGTCGTGCTCTGCCTGGACGCCCTCGGCTGGTCCGACCGCGGCCCGGTCACCTACGAGCAGCAGCAGGCCCTCGCCTCCAACTTCCTCAACCTCGGCTCCTCGCTCGCCGGACTCACGGCCCGCGAGGACGCCCGCGCCGCCGGATTCCTCGCCGGCCTCGACCGGGTGGACGCCCGCCGCGTCGCCGCCGTCGGCTTCTCCATGGGCGGCTACCGCGCCTGGCAGACGGCCGCGCTCAGCGACCACGTGGCTGCGACGGCGAGCGTGTGCTGGATGACCGGGCTGAAGGAGATGATGGTGCTCGGCAACAACACGCTGCGCGGGCAGTCGTCGTACTACATGCTCCACCCCGGCCTCGCCCGCCACCTCGACATTCCCGACGTGGCGAGCATCGCCGCGCCGCGCCCCATGTACGTCCTCGGCGGCGCGCAGGACACCCTGTTCACCGCCGAGGGGGTCCGCGTGGCGCACGACAGGATGCGCGCCGTCTGGCGTTCCCTGCGCGCCGGGGACCGGCTCCGCACGGAGGTGTGGCCGGGCCTCGGGCACGTCTTCACGGCACCGATGCAGGACGAGGTGTTCGGCTGGCTCGACACGGTGGTGTGAAAGGGTTTCGGTATTTTTCGCGGCCGCCCGGCAACCAACGCGGGCGCGGCGGCGACGGGTAGGCGGACACGGGGCGGGAGGGGCCCTCGGCCCGGTCCCCCACCCGTCACCCAGGAAAGGAACGCCCCGTGCCGCACAGCACCGGACGTCACCGCGGGACCCGCACCCTCTCCGTCGCCGCCGCGATCGCCCTGGCCTCCGGGGCTGTCGGCGTCCACCTCGGTCTGTCCGACGACGGCGCCCGGGCCGCCGCGACGACGCTCACCGTCACCACGACCGCCCAGCTGGAGGCGGCCGTCACGAACGCGTCCGCCGGCACCACCATCGAGGTCCGCGCCGGCACCTACCGTCCGTCCGCCACCCTGGAGTCCGCCGCGAACGGCACCCCTTCGGCCCGGATCACGCTGCGGGCGCGCCCCGGCGAGCGGGTCGTGATCGACGGCTCCGAACTGCCCGACGGCTCCTGGCTGGCCGCGATCCGCGGCGACCACTGGACCGTCCAGGACCTCACCTTCCGGAACTCCCCGGCCCAGGGCTTCGTCGCCACGTCCTCCACCGGCGGCGTCTTCAAGAACCTCGTCACCGCGCACAACGGCGACACCGGCTTCACCCTGCGCGGCGACGGCACCACGGACAACCTCGTGCAGAACCTGGACAGTCACGGCAACCACGACCGCGCGGGGCACGGGCAGAACGCCGACGGCATCGCCGTCACGTTCGGCTCCGGCACCGGCAACCGCATCACCGGCGCCCGGCTGTCCGACAACTCCGACGACGGCCTCGACCTGTGGCAGTTCTCCTCGCCGGTCACGATCGAGCACTCCTGGGCCCACGGCAACGGCCGGGGCGGCGGATCCGAGGGCCGGGGCAGCGGAATCCAGGGCCGGGGCAACGGCTTCGAACTCGGCGGCGGAGGCGCCGCGGCCGCCCACCACGTCACCCACAGCGCGGCCTGGGACAACGCCCTGCACGGCTTCTCCGCGCACACCAACACCGGTGCCGTGCGCCTCGACCGCACCACCGCGTACGCCAACGCCCGCAGCGGCTACCACTTCGCCACCGGCAGGGGCCGCCTCTGGGGGAACCTCGCCCTCGGCAACGAGGCGGGACGCGCCGAACTCGGCCCGTCCACGGTCTCGTCCGGCAACAACTGGGACGCGGGAGTCGCCACCCCGGCCCTCCGGTCGACCGACCCGGCCACCGCCAGGGGCCCGCGCCGGGCGGACGGCTCGCTGCCCGCGACGGCCTTCCTCACGACGGGCTCCGCGACGCTCGGCGCGACCATGAGCCGGTGACGCACCGACCGCATGGGGGAGCGCCCCACCGGTCGTCACCGGTGGGGCGCTCCGTGCGCCGGACGAGTGAGGGCTCCATCCGGCGGACCGGGGGTGTCACTTGTAGGTGACGTCCGCGGCGGTGAAGCGGCAGTACGTGCCGTCCGGGCCCGAGCCGAGCTCCTTCGGCTCGGCACCCGTGTTGTTGCCCTGGTAGCGCACGCACGTCTTGATCTTCTTGCCGCTGTCGCCGTGGATGCGGACGTTGCGCAGCGCGGCCGTGTCGCCGTAGTTCTGGTTGATGCCCGCGAGTGACTTGCCGGGCGCCGTGATGTCGACGTCGTTGATGATGATGGTCCGCTTGTACTGCGTGGAGCAGTTGCCGCAGGACCGCACCAGCTTGCCGAAGTTCTCGACCTGGAACTTGGTGACGACCAGCTTCCCGGCGCCGTTGAACTGCAGCACCTTGTCGGAGGCGTTCCTCGCGCCGCCGCCGTACACCGTGTAGACGGAGTTCGCCGACTTGCCCTTGAAGCTGGCCGCGTCCTCGCCGACGTCCAGCCACCACACGTTCTGCAGGGTGCAGCTGCCCAGGCAGTGGACGCCGTCCGCCGCCGGGGTGCCGATGATGACGTTCTTCAGGGTCGCGCCGTCGGCCAGCTGGAAGACGGGGTCCTGGCCCTCTTCCTGGCCTCCGCCGCCCAGGGCGCCGGAACCGTAGAACTTCTTCAGCCCACCGTCGTAGGTGCCGGACACCTTGATCGTGGACGGCACGGCCTGGCTGCCCTTGGCCGTCGGCCAGGCCGCCGCCGCACCGGCGGTGGACAGCATCGTCGTCGTGACGAGGGCCGCGCCGGTGATGCCGAGGGCGGCGGCGCCGGCGATGACCGCCCGTCGCTTGGTGACCCGGCGGCGGTGGCGGACGCGCTGTTCAGCTCGTGCAGTCATGCCCATTCCTTGCGTGGGAGGGGGGATCTTTCGCTCCTTGGTCGCCGCCCACGCGGGAAGGGTTGCCGCGTTTCCCGGAACTTTTCGCGCGTCACTTCCGCGCGTCGCCGCCGGTGGCCCCTACGAGCCGCCGTCCGCGCTCTCGTCCGCGCTCTCGCCGGTGCTCGCGTCGGCGCCGTTCTCGCCGCCGCGGGGCGCGAAGTCGCCGCCCACCGACACCTTTTCGGAGCCTGCCGTGGCCGCCGCACCGTAGGAGTCGCCGCCCGCGTCGCGCCCGCCGCGCTCGTGGTCGTACTGCCCCGCGAACACCCACTCGCCCGCCGGGACCCTGCGGCCCTCCTTGAGCGTCCAGGTGTAGACGAGGAAGCCGTCCCGCTCCCCGACCGTCAGCGTGAAGTCGCCCTCCGGCAGCGACCGCCACGCGCCCGTCGAGGTCACCCCGCCGGTCTGCGCGATCCGCAACTGCACGGTGAGCGCGGTCAGTTCCTCGCTGGTCCTCAGCGTGACGTTGCTCTGCGCCCAGAACTCGTTGCTGTGCGGGTCGACGGAACCGTCCGACCACAGCGGCCCGTTCTCCACGTCCGCCCCCGAACCGACCGCGGCCGGCGCGGACTTCGTGGCGGGCGGGGACGGCGGGCGCGTGGCGGGCCGTTCCGGCTTCCCGGTCGTCGGCGCGCCGCTCGGCCCGGGCTCCACCGGCGGCACGGGCGCCCGGCTCGTCGCGTCCGGCGACGGCGTCGGAGTCGGCGAGACCGCGACCGTCTGCGGCGGCGCGTCGTCCTTCACCGCGGACGCCACCGCGTAACCGCCCACGCCGAGCACACCCGCGACCGCGGCCGTCGCCGCGACCACCCGCACCCAGCCGTACACCGGCGGACGGGTCGCCCGGCGCTCGGGCCGGGCGGGACCGGCCATGCCGCGCTCCACCCGGGCCAGCATCCGCGCCCGGTCCGGTTCGTGTGCCCCGGCCGCGTCGTGCAGCCGGGCGCGCAGCTCGTCGTGCACGTCCCGCTGCATGGTCATCGGTCCCTTCCTCCGGCCTCGCCGGTGCGCGACAGCGCCGCCGCGTGCACCTTCCGCAGCGGAGCCTGCCGGGTGCCGAGCAGTCGCTGCAGCTCGGCCATGCCCTTCGACGTCTGGCTCTTAACCGTACCCACCGATATCCCGAGGGCCAGCGCGGTGTCCTTCTCGGACAGGTCGAACGCGTGCCGCAGCACCACGCAGGCACGTTTGCGGAACGGCAGCCGGCGCAGCGCCTCCTGCACGTCGACGACGCCGGCGACGTCCGGGTTCTCGGTCCTCTCCTCGCGCTGCGACCAGAACAGGGCGATGCGCCGCCGCTCCCGGACCGCGCCGCGGATCCGGGTGCGGGCCAGGTTGGCCACGACGCCGCGCGCGTACGCCACCGGATGGTCCGCGGCACGCACCCGGTCCCAGCGGTGCCACAGCGCCAGCAGGGCGTCGGCCGCGAGGTCGTCGGCGGTGTCGGACTCACCGGTCAACAGGAAGGCGAGGCGGGACAGTTCGGCGTAGTGGCGCTCGAAGAAGGCATGGAACTCCGCGGAGGCGGCGTCGTCGACGACAGTGCCCACGGGCGACCTCTCCTCGCGGTGGTCTTCGGCACCCGGCGGATGCCTGCGCGTGTCATGCGTGCCAGCGTGTCATGCGTATGACATGTGAAGATCCGGAACAGGGCCCGGACGAGATCCGGAGCGTAGCAGTGCCCCCGCACGTGTTCGTACGGGGGATCGAACACCGTATGACCCGTCGACCCTGAACCGGTACACGGAGGAGACCCGCAAGTGGTTCGACACCGGGGAAATTTGGCCCGCGGCGCGCCCCTCAGTTGCTCACGAAGCCCGCCTCGTACGCGGCGATCACCGCCTGGGTGCGGTCCCGGGTGCCCGTCTTCGCCAGCACCGACGCCACGTGCGTCTTCACGGTGGCCGGCCCGACGGTCATGCGCCGCGCGATCTCCGCGTTGGTCAGCCCGCCCGCCATCAGCCGCAGCACCTCGCTCTCGCGCGCGGTGAGCCGCGCCACCCAGGGCGGCGGCGCGGGCTTCGCGCGCGCGTGCTCGGTGGCCAGCGCCCGCACGGCCGCCGGGAACAGCAGGCTGTCGCTGCGCGCCACCAGCCGCACGGCGCCCACGAGTTCGTCGGCGTCGGCCCGCTTCAGCAGGAAACCGGCGGCACCGGCGCGCAGCGCGTCGTACACGTACGAGTCGTTCTCGAAGGTGGTCACGACGACGATCCGGGGCGGGTCGTCCATCGTCGCCAGGATCTGCTCCGTGGCGCGGATGCCGTCCGTCCCGGGCATCCGGACGTCCATGAGGACCACGTCGGGCCGCGCCTCGCGCACGACGGACACCGCCTCGGCGCCGGACGCGGCCTCCCCGACGACCTCCAGGTCCGGCTCGGCGGAGAGGATGGCGCGCAGCGCGGTGCGCACCATGCGCTCGTCGTCGGCGAGGACGATCCTCAGGGGCGGGCGGCTCATGCGGGTCCCTTCATCGGCAGGCGTACGTGCAGCCGCCACAGCCCCTCCTCCGCGCCCGCGCGGGCGGTGCCGCCCAGCAGCCGCGCCCGGTCGGCGATGCCGCGCAGCCCGTGACCGCCGCCGGGGCGGGCGACGGGGGTACCGGCGGCGGCGCCGAGGGGGTTGGTGACGGTGATCTCCAGATGGTCGTCGGCGAGCTCCACCCTCAGGTCCACGGCGACCTGCTCACCGGCGTGCCGCAGCGCGTTGCTCAGGCCCTCCTGCACGATGCGGTACGCCTCCCGGGACACCAGCGGCGGCAGCGCCCCGGCCCCGGTGGTGACCGTCGCCGTCACGCGCGGGCCGCCCGCCCGGGTGCGGCGCAGCAGCCCGTCCAGGTCGGACTCCAGGGTGGGCGCGGGCGCCGTGCCCGGGGCGTCGCCGTCCCTCAGCACACCGAGGACGGCGTCGAGTTCGCCGACGGTGCGCCGGGTGGTGTCCTCGATCGCGGCGAGGGCCTCCCGGGCGAACTCCGGGTCGGCGTCCAGGACCCGGCGGGCCGCGCTCGCCTGGAGCATGACCGCGCTCAGCGCGTGGCCGACGGAGTCGTGCAGTTCGCGGGCGAGCCGGTTGCGCACGGCCAGGTCCGCGGCGCGCGCCTCGGCCGCCGCCAGCCGGTCCTCGGCGCTCGGCCCGAGCAGCGCCGGAGCCCACCGGGCCAGCAGCGCCCCGCTCCCGGCCGCGCAGCACGCCAGCGCCAGCAGCACCGCCACCCCGAGCACCGGGCACAGCGCGAGCAGCCACGCGTCGTCGAACATCTCGGGCAGCCCGAGCCGGCTGCCCCGCACGACGACGAAGAACGGCAGCGCGATCAGCAGCGCCCCGAGCGGCGGCACGGCCAGCGTCATCCCCGCGACGATCCCGCCAAACCCCAGGTGCAGCGTGAAGAACAGGGCCGTACGGGCCTTCTCGCCCCGGCCGCGGGCGGGACCGTACGCCAGCCGTTCGTGGTCGATGCCGCACAGCCAGCGCACGGCGCCGGCCTCCAGCGGCCGGGTCAGCGGGAACAGCGCCGTCACGGCGGCCAGCGGCAGGCCCACGGCGAACGCGGCCAGCGGCATCGGCCCGAGGATCCCGTCGGTGGACTGGCCGAGGACGAGCTCGCCCACGAGGACGTACGGCATGGCGAGCGCGCCGCCGAGGATCAGGTGGATCCACCGCCGGCGCGCCCGCCTGCCGAACAGCGGCCGGGCGAAGCCCGTCACGCCGCCGGTCGCTCGGCGGCCGTGGCGGACCGCTTCGCGAGGTAGTGCGCGCCGACGGTGGCGACGAGCAGGCCGACGATCATCTGGCCAGCGTAGGCGAGGTACATCAGCTGCGTGGGCCGGTCGGCCGGATCGTCCGAGGGCACCAGGGACGCGGCCCCCATCCAGCCGCCCCAGCAGGCCACGGCCCCGGAGCAGACCCACGCGAGCGCCAGCGGCACCCGCACCGGCAGCGCCCGGCCGCGCCGGAAGGCGAGCAGGACCCCGGCGCCGACCGCCACCAGGATGAAGACGACGTACAGGGCCTCCAGCACGTGGAAGTCGCTGCCGCGTTCCGCGATCACGCCGTCGCTCAGCCCGGTCGTGCCGCCGCACGCCCACAGCAGCCGCAGCGCGAGCGGGAACAGGGCGAGCACGGCGGCGGCGACCGCGGTGGCCCGCTGCGCCGGGCCCATGATCCCGGTGGGCAGGTCCCACACCCGGCCCTGCCACAGGTGGCCCCACCGGTCGGCGGCGTAGCGCACGAACAGCGCGCCCAGGGCGAGGCCCTGCACGATGAAGCCGCCGTAGACGACGCCGAACACCCAGGCGTCCAGGAAGGGTTCGCCCGTGTCGCCGTCCGTGCCGACGGGGCCGCCGCCGAGCGCCGACGCCAGCAGCTGGAGCGGGAACCCGGCCATGATCGGCGCGAGCAGCCCGGTGGCGGCCCACATCGGGAGCGCCAGCAGCCAGGCGGGCACCCGCCGCCCCCACGGCCGCGTGAGCAGCAGCGCCAGCACGATCACCGCGCTGTCCATCAGCACGGTGAGGAGGTTGGCGACCACCAGGCTCGTGCGGTTCTCCAGCAGTGGACTGCCCGCCGGGACACCGATCTCACTGCCGGCGACCCAGGCGATCTTCAGGGAGAGGTACGGCAGGCAGGACAGGATCGCGACGACGCGCAGCAGCCTGCTGGAGCGGGGGAGGGCGAGGTCACCGGCGGCGCGGGCCGGGGCGGGGGCGAGTGACTGCGTCATGCGTCCACCCTCCCGCGCGGGCCGCGCCCGGCACCTCCTGCACACCGACGATCCGCCTCCGCCGCGCGGGGGAGACCGGCGTCGTCCTCGCCGCTCAGTCGTCCAGCCGCAGGACGACCTCGTCGATCTCGGTGCCCCGCGCGGGCGCGTAGTCCGACGCCGTCGCGGACCGGCGGAAGCCGCACTTCTCCAGTACGCGCAGGGAGCCCGCGTTGTCCGCCGCCGCACGCGCGTACAGCGGGCGGTCCGGCACCTCGGCCAGCAGCGCCCGCAGCGCGGCGGTCGCGATGCCCTGCCCCCAGTACGCCCGGTCGACCCAGTAGGTGACCTCGCGTTCGCCGGGCGGTCCGTAGACCGCCGCGTTGCCCACCACGTCCCCGTCGGCCAGCACCGTGCGCGCGACCACGTCGGCCGCGGCGCGGATCCGCTTCCAGCGGGCCTCGAAGGCGTCCCGGTCGGAGGGGTCCTCGGGGGTGAAGGCGGCCATCCGCAGCGACTCGGGGTCGTTCAACTGCCGGAAGAACACGGGCAGGTCGCTGTCGTGCACGGTACGGATCGCGATGTCCACGGGTCAGAGCCTCCGGGTGGCGAGCGTGAGGCGGTCGCGCGCGTCGAACAGCGCGTCCTTCACCAGCTGTTCGTGCGCCGGCGTCAGCCGCGCCACCGGCACCGAGCAGCTGATGGCGTCCCGGGCCGGGGTGCGGTAGGGGATCGCGACGCCGAAGCAGCGCAGGCCCAGCGTGTTCTCCTCGCGGTCCACGGCGAAGCCCTGCTCCCGCACCTGGTGCAGTTCCTCGATGAGCTTCTCCCGGTCGGTGATGGTGTTCTCGGTCAGCGCGGGCAGCGTCTCGGGGAGCATCTTGCGGACCTGCTCGTCCGCGTACGTGGCCAGGATCGCCTTGCCCAGCGACGTGGAGTGGGCGGGCAGCCGGCGGCCCACGCGCGTGAAGGGGCGCAGGTAGTGCTGCGACTGCCGGGTGGCGAGGTAGACGACGTTGGTGCCGTCGAGGCGGGCCAGGTGGATGGTCTCCGTGGTGTCGTCGGAGAGCCGGTCCAGCGTGGGCCGGGCCGCCGCGACGACCTCGTCGCCGTCGATGTACGAGGTGCCGACCAGCAGGGCCCGCACGCCGATGCCGTAGCGCGTGCCCGTCGCGTCGGTCTCCACCCAGCCCAGTTCGACGAGGGTGCGCAGCAGCATGTAGAGGCTGGACTTGGGATAGCCCACGGCCTCCTGGACCGCCGCGAGGGAGTGCATCCCGGGCCGGCCCGCGAAGTATTCGAGCAGCTCCACCGTCCGCACCGCGGACTTGACCTGCGCCCCGCCGCCCGTCTCGCCTGCCGACATCGCCGTTGACCCCTTCGTTCGACGAGCACCTGGAGATATAGTCTCCGAACAGCATTCATCATCAGAGACAGCGTTCAGTATATCGAACGCCCCTGGTGGATCGTACATAAACTGCGGCATTGCATGCGGCAATCAATGTGGAGGGATCCGCGGTGGCAGCAGCACCAGTCTGGAGTGTCGACCCCCGAACCGGGAAGCAGCGTGAACAGGTTGCGGTGGAGGCCACAGCCCAGGAGGTGGACGCCGCCGTTCGCGCCGCGCACGCCGCGCGGGGCGCGCTCGCCGACCGCGCGGTGCGCTCGGCGTTCCTGCGCTCGGCCGCCGACGAGCTGGAGGCGGCGAAGGACGGTCTCGTGGAGACCGCCGACGCCGAGACCGCGCTCGGCCCGGTCCGGCTGACCGGTGAACTCGCCCGCACCTGCTACCAGCTGCGGGCCTTCGCCGACATCGTGGACGAGGGCGCCTTCCTCGACGTCGTCATCAACCACCCCGACGACACCGCGACCCCGCCGGTCCCCGACCTGCGCCGCTACAAGGTGCCGCTCGGCGTCGTCGCCGTCTACTCGGCCTCGAACTTCCCGTTCGCCTTCTCCGTCGCCGGCGGCGACACCGCGAGCGCCCTCGCCGCGGGCTGCCCGGTCGTCGTCAAGGCCCACCCCGACCACCCGGCCCTGTCCGAGCTGGTCGCCAAGGTGCTGCGCCGCGCCGCCGCCCGGCACGACGTCCCCGAGACCGTGCTCGGCCTGGTGCACGGCTTCGAGGCGGGCATCGAGCTGATCGAGCACCCGCTGGTCGCCGCGGCCGGCTTCACCGGTTCCGTGCGCGGCGGTCGCGCCCTCTTCGACGCGGCGGCCGCCCGCCCCGTCCCGATCCCCTTCCACGGCGAACTCGGCTCCCTGAACCCCGTCGTGGTCACCGAGGCCGCGGCCGGCGAGCGCGCCGAGGCGATCGGCGCGGGCCTGGCCGGCTCGATGACCCTGGGCGTCGGCCAGTTCTGCGTGAAGCCGGGCCTGGTGCTCGCCCCGTCCGGTGCCTCGGGCGACCGCCTCGTGAAGTCGCTGACGGAGGCCGTCAGCGACACCGACGCCGGTGTCCTCCTGGACCACCGCATGCGCGACAACTTCGTGGCCGGCGTCGCCGAGCGCGCGCAGCTGCCCGACGTGGAGTCCCCGGTCACGCCGGGCGCGGGCGGCGAGCACACCGTCAGCGCGGGCTTCCTGACCGTCCCCGCGAGCCGGCTGGCCGCCGAGGGCGAGCACGACCTGCTGCTGGAGGAGTGCTTCGGCCCGGTCACCGTCGTCGCCCGCTACGACGACGAGTCCGAGGTCCGGGCCGTGCTGTCCCGGCTGCCCGGCAACCTCACCGCGACCGTCCACCTCTCCGACGAGGAGACGGCGGGCCGGGGCCGCGGCACCGAGATCCTCGAGGAGCTGACGCCGCTCGCCGGCCGCGTCCTGGTCAACGGCTGGCCGACGGGCGTCGCGGTCGCCCCCGCCCAGCACCACGGCGGCCCCTACCCGGCGACCACGTCCACGTCCACGTCCGTCGGCGGCACGGCCATCGAACGCTGGCTGCGGCCGGTCGCGTACCAGAACACCCCGGAGGCCCTGCTGCCGCCGGAGCTGCGCGACGACAACCCGCTCGGCGTGCCGCGCAGGTTCAACGGCCGCCTGGAGCGCTGACCCGGAGGACGGACCGCCGCGTGGAACCGAGGCCGCGGCGGTCTCGTCCTCCCCTTCATGATCAGTGACCGTGGAACCGGGCGGCGGATCATCCGGACCGTGCTGCCCGCCGAGGCCGGGACCGTCGCCGCCCTGCACGCGCGGGCCCGCGCCACGTACTACCCGGACGGGCCGCCCGACGACGGGACCGACTGGACCGCCGCCTGGCGCGGTGCCGTGGAACGGCCCGACGGGCACGTGCTGTGCGTCGTACGGGACGGCCGGATCGTGGCCGTCGCCTCCTACCGCACCCCGCGGGGCGCACCCGCGGAAACGATCAAGCTGTTCCAGTTCCACGTCGACCCCGAGCACTGGGAAGCCGGCATCGGCACCGCCCTGCACGCGGCGTGCGTGGAGGAGTGGCGGACGGACGGGCGCACGTCGGCCGTGCTCGACGTCCACGTCGGCAACCTGCGCGCCCGCGACTTCTACCGCCGCCGCGGCTGGCTCCCCGACCCGGACCACCTGCCGGCGCCCGGCGACCACCACCTGGCCCTGCGCCTCAGCCTCGGCGGGGGGCCGCACGGCCCGGCGGGGTCCCAGGTCACGCGGGACACATAAGCGTTGCTTTGCGGAACCGCTCAGAAATACGCGATGGACTTGGGGCCGACCGGGGGTCAGAGTGGTGGCATGGAGACCTTCGAGAGCCTGGTCCGTGCCGAGTTCGCACCGAAGAACACCTACCTCAACACCGCCAGCACCGGCCTGCTGCCCGCCCGCACCGTGGCCGCCCTGCACACCGCCGTGCGGGCCGCGGCGGACGGGCAGCCGACCGACATGTTCGCCGACGTCGAGGCGGCCCGCGCCTCCTTCGCCCGGCTGACCGGCGTGCCCACCGACCGCGTCGCGGCCGGCGCCTCCGTCGCCGTCTACAGCGGGCTGATCGCCGCGTCCCTGCCCGCCGGCGCCGAAGTCCTCACCGCCGACGGCGACTTCAGCTCCCTGGTGAACCCCTTCCACGTGCGCGGCGACCTCAAGGTGCGCGTCGTGCCGCTGGAGCGCGTCGCCGAGTCGGTGCGGCCCGGCACCGCCCTCGTCGCCGTCAGCGCCGCCCAGTCCGCGGACGGCCGGGTCGCCGACCTGCCCGCGATCCGCGCCGCGGCACGCGAGCACGGCGCGCGCACCTACGTGGACGCCTCGCAGGCCGCGGGCTGGCTGGACATCGACGCGGACGCCCACGACTACACCGTCGCCGTCGCCTTCAAGTGGCTGATGAGCCCGAAGGGCGTCACCTTCCTCGTCGCGCCGGAGGACCCCGGCACGCTGCCCGCGCTGTTCGCCGGGTGGGTGGCGGGGGAGCGCCCCTGGGACTCCTGCTACGGCCAGATCGAGGAACTCGCCCACTCCGCACGGCGTTTCGATGAGAGCCCCGCCCTGTTCTCCTACGCCGGCGCCCGCCGCTCCCTCGAACTCGTCGAGGAACTCGGCGTGTCCGCGATCCGCGCCCACGACCTCGCGCTCGCCGACCGCTTCCGCGCCGGCCTCGCGCGGCTGGGCCACGAGGCGGTCCCGGCGCCGGGCTCGCCGATCGTCTCCGTGCCCGGACTCGGCCACCGGCAGTGCGGGTTGAGCAGCGCCGGCGTCCAGGTCTCCGACCGCGCGGGCAACCTGCGCGCCGCGTTCCACCTCTACAACACCCCGGCCGACGTCGACCGCCTGCTGGACGCGCTGTCCGGCTGAGCGGCGAGGCCGAGCACGCGAAACGGGCGGGCCGCGCCACCCGAGGGTGACACGGCCCGCCCGCTCGCGCTACGACCTCACCGCACCGGCGTGAAGTCCCGGGCCCCGATGCTGTGCCGGCCCGGGGGGCGACCCCCGGACCCCCGGCAAGGGCTCACCGCACCGGCGTGAAGTCCCGGGCCCCGATGAACTCGGGCCGCCGTACCGGTGCCGCGAACGGTTCCACGGCCGTGTTCTCGACGCTGTTGAACACGATGAACACGTTGCTGCGCGGGAACGGCGTGATGTTGTCCCCGGAGCCGTGCATGCAGTTGCAGTCGAACCAGGTCGCCGAGCCGGCCCGGCCGGTGAACAGCTTGATGCCGTACTCCGACGCCATCTTTGTGAGCGCCTCGTCGGACGGCGTGCCCGCGTCCTGCATCTGCAGCGACTTCTTGTAGTTGTCCTTCGGCGTGGCCCCCGCGCACCCGAGGAACGTCTTGTGCGACCCCGGCATGATCATGAGCCCGCCGTTGGTGTCGTAGTTCTCGGTCAGCGCGATCGAGACGGACACCGTGCGCATCCGCGGCAGGCCGTCCTCGGCGTGCCACGTCTCGAAGTCGGAGTGCCAGTAGAAGCCGCTGGCACCGAAGCCCGGCTTCACGTTGATCCGCGACTGGTGGACGTACACGTCCGAGCCGAGGATCTGCCGTGCCCGTCCGACGACCCGCTCGTCGCGGACGAGCCGCGCGAACACCTCGCTGATCCGGTGGACCTCGAAGACGGACCGGATCTCCTTCGACTTCGGCTCGATGATCGAGCGTTCGTCGGCGCGGATGCCGGGATCGGTGACGAGCCGCTCCAGCTCCTGCCGGTAGACGGCGACCTCGTCGTCCGTGATGAGCTGGTCGACGGCGAGGAAGCCGTCGCGTTCGAACCCCTGGAGGTCGGCGGCCGTGATCGGCCCCGGCGTGTCGGGCGCGCCCCAGACCACCGGGTCCTGGCGCGGGACGGCCACCTCGGTGGCGCCTCGGCTGGGATAGAGATCGGTGACGGTCGTGGTCACGATGAATCACACCTCCTCGGTGAGCAGCGGGTACACCCCGTTCTCGTCGTGGTCCTCCCGGCCGGTCACGGGCGGGTTGAACACGCAGATGCAGCGGAAGTCCTCCTTCACCTTCAGCGTGTGCCGCTCGTGCCCGTCCAGCAGGTACATGGTGCCGGGCGTGATCGTGTGGGTCTGCCCGGTCTCGTGGTCGGTCAGCTCGGCCTCGCCCTCCACGCAGACGACGGCCTCGATGTGGTTCGCGTACCACATCGACGTCTCCGTACCCGCGTACAGGATCGTCTCGTGCAGGGAGAAGCCCACTTTCTCCTTGGCGAGGACGATGCGCTTGCTCTCCCACGTCCCGGACGCTGACTTCACGTGCCGGTCGGTGCCTTCGACGTCCTTGAAAGAGCGGACAATCACGGTGTTGCGATGCCTCCTAGGTGGGGTGTTTCCGATGGTGCGCGCGACCGGCCGTCCCGGCCAGGGCTCAGGCGGTCTCGCGCACGGCGCGGGCGAGGGTCTTCAGACCCTCGTCCAGCTCGTCCGGGCCGACGGTCAGCGCGGGGAGCAGTTTCACGACCTCGCTCTCCGGCCCGGACGTCTCGATGAGGAGACCGAGCTCGAAGGCGCGCTTGGCGATGCGGGACGCGCGCTCCTTGTCGTGGAACTCCATGCCCCACACCAGGCCGCGGCCGCGGTACTCCTTCACGTCGGCGAGGTTCTCCTCGGTGATGGCGATCATGTGCTGTTCGACCTGCTCGCCGCGGGCGCGGGTCTGCTTCTCCATCGCGGAGCCGTCGGCCCAGTACGCCTCCAGCGCGGCGGTCGCCGTGACGAAGGCGGGGTTGTTGCCGCGGAAGGTGCCGTTGTGCTCGCCCGGCTCCCAGACGTCCAGCTCGGGCTTGAACAGGCACAGCGACATGGGCAGGCCGTAGCCGCTGATCGACTTGGACACCGTGACGATGTCGGGCGTGATGCCGGCCTCCTCGAAGGAGAAGAAGGCGCCGGTGCGGCCGCAGCCCATCTGGATGTCGTCGACGATCAGCAGCATGTCCTGCCGCTCGCACAGGTCGGCGAGGGCGCGCAGCCACTCGGCGCGGGCCACGTTGATGCCGCCCTCGCCCTGCACCGTCTCGACGATCACGGCCGCCGGCTTGTTGAGGCCGGAGCCCTGGTCCTCCAGGAGCCGCTCGAACCACAGGAAGTCCGGGACCTTGCCGTCGAAGTAGTTGTCGAACGGCATCGGCGTGCCGTGCACCAGCGGGATGCCCGCGCCGGCCCGCTTGAAGGCGTTGCCGGTCACGGCGAGCGAGCCCAGCGACATGCCGTGGAAGGCGTTGGTGAACGACACGATCGCCTCGCGGCCCTTCACCTTCCGGGCCAGCTTCAGCGCGGACTCCACGGCGTTGGTGCCCGTCGGGCCCGGGAACATGACCTTGTAGGGCAGGTCACGGGGCCGCAGCACCAGGTTCTGGAAGGTCTCCAGGAAGCGGCGCTTGGCGGTGGTCGACATGTCGAGCCCGTGCGTGACGCCGTCGCGCTCGAGGTAGTCGATCAGCGCGCGTTTCAGCACGGGGTTGTTGTGGCCGTAGTTGAGTGAGCCGGCGCCCGCGAAGAAGTCCAGGTACTCGTGGCCGTCCTCGTCGTACATGCGGCTGCCGAGCGCGCGGTCGAAGACGGTGGGCCAGCCGCGGCAGTAGCTGCGCACCTCGGACTCGACGGTCTCGAAGACACTGAGGTCGGGCTGGGTGATGGTCACGACGAAATCGCTCCTCGATGCGTGGATGCGTGGGGGGATCAGGCGGAGTGGACCGGAGTCAGTGGACCGGAGTCACAGGGGACCGATGCGGTGGACGACCTCGGGATCGTGCGGACCGTCGGGGAAGTGGTCCGCCGCGAAGAGCACCTCGCGCTCGACGTGTGCGCCGTGCCGGGCGGCGAACGACTCGAAGAGCCGCTCGGACGCCGTGTTGCCCGGCGTGATCGTGGTCTCGACGGTGGTCAGCCCGTGCTCGGCGGCGACACGCCGCGTCAGAGCGTCGAGCAGTCGCGCGGCCAGTCCGTGCCCGCGGTACGCGGAGTCGACGGCCACCTGCCACACGAGCAGCGTCCGCGGACTCTCCGGCCGCAGGTATCCGGTCACGAAGCCGACGGGTCGTCCGTCGGCCGCCCGTGCCACCACTGTGGTGTCGGCGAAGTCACGGCACCACAGCAGGTAGCTGTAGGAGGAGTTCAGGTCGAGCTTCCCGGAGTCCTTGGCGATACGCCAGAGCTCCGCACCGTCCGCAACCACCGGGCGGTCGATTCGCAGCCCGTCCGGGATTTCCGGGCGAGAGGTGTGCAGGTCTGCTTGTGCGGCAGTCATGCGAATTGAATTTACCGAGGGAAAAAGCGAATTGCATCGCCGGGCGGGGTTACGCATGAGCGTGTCGTGTGTTATCACGCGGGCGCGTACGGACGCGTGAGAGCGCGCCGATAACCGGCGGTTTGTCCGGAAAATACGGGGCAAATCGACGTCGGTGTGGAACGCGTCACAGGCGCGTAACCCGTGCGAGACTTGCCCGAATCACGTCGATCGGCGTTATCAAAATCTTAGTGTTTAGGGTCGGAGAAAGCGGGCAGACGAATACGGGAAGCTGCTCTTCGGAGAATTCAAGAAATGCGCTTGGAGTATCCCGATAATCGGATGAAATTCAGGTGCCGGTCACTGCCAGGCAGCCTCGGCCGCGCGCCGGGCCGCCTCCGGGTCCACGTCCAGACCCTGTTCGGCGAGCGCCGCGCCCAGCGCCGCGAGGCTGCCCTGCACCGCCCCGCGCCGCGCCTCGGGGCCGTAGTGGTTGACCCGGATCATCTCCTTGGCCAGCGCGCCCCCGCCCGCCGCCAGCGGCAGCATCGGGTCCGACTCCAGCGCCCGCGCCACCAGCTCCGCGGCCACCACGCCCGACGGCGCCCGCAGCGTCGTCGCGACCGGCGCCGCGTCCCGCTCCTCGTGCACGTACGGCTCCAGACCGCCGCCCAGCGCGAGCGCGCCCGCGCGGGTCGCCGCGGCGGCCGACCGGTGCCGCGCCATCACCTTCTCGAGGCCCGCCGCCTCGATCCGCTCGACACACGCCTCCAGCGCCAGCATCTCCAGCTGCGCCGGCGCGTGCGGCAGTGCCTTGCGGCCGCCGTCGATCCAGCGCTCCTTCCAGTCGAGCAGCGACAGGTAGGAACGGCGCGGCGCCTGCGGGTTCGCCGCCATCCGCGCCCACGCCCGCTCGCTCACCGACACCGCCGACACCCCGGCCGGGCCGCCCATCGCCTTCTGCGCGCCGATCACGCACAGGTCCACGCCCCACGCGTCCGGCAGCACCGGCTCCGCGCCGACGGAGGCGACGGCGTCCAGGTAGAACAGCGCGCCGTGCTCGCGCACCACCTCGCCGATCTCCGCGACCGGGTTGGTGTTGCCCGTCGCCGCCTCGGCGTGCACCAGGGACACGAAGTCGATCTCCGGGTGCTCGGCGAACGCCGCCCGGATCTGCTCGGCCGTGACCGCCGCGTGGAACGGCACGGACAGGTCGATCACTCGCGCCCCGCAGTCCCGCAGCCAGTCCCCGAACGTCTGGCCGTACGGACCCGTGATGACGTTCAGTGCCGTCGTGCCCGGCCCCGCGGTGCCGCGGATCGCACCCTCCAGGGGCAACAGCGCCTCACCCTGCATGATCACGACGTCCTGGCGGGTAGCCAGGAGACGGGCCACGCGGTCCTCGACGGAGGCGAACTGCGCGGCGCTCAGCGGGGTCAGATCGAGGAAGGGGTGGGTCGTCACGGCGGTGCTCTCTTCGGTCACGGAGGTGGACGCAGACGAGCGTAACCGGCACCCCGCGCGCCGCACCGCGACCGTCGACTTCTCAGGCCGGACAGCCCGCGCGCCATCGGATTGATTTGAGGAGGCCAAAGGTCTCCTTATAATCGGAATTCACCGTTCCCGCATAGGAGGACACCAGTGACAACGCTCCACGGGCGCCGGACCCGCATCCTGGCCGCCACCACCGCGACGGCCGGGCTGCTGCTCGTGGCGGCGTGCACCTCCACCGACGACGGCGGCAGCGGCTCCAAGACCGCCGCCGGCGGCGTCGAACTCGTCAAGGCGGGACAGCTCACCACCTGCACCCACCTGCCCTACCCGCCCTTCCAGTCGGAGATCGACGGCAAGGTGCAGGGCTTCGACGTCGCCCTCGTTGACCTCGTCGCCGAGGACCTCGGCGTCAAGCAGGACATCGTCGACACGCCCTTCGAGAACTTCAAGACCGGCGCGTTCCTCAACTCCGGCGAGTGCGACCTGGCCGCCGCCGGCATGACCATCACCGAGGAGCGCAAGAAGAACGTCGACTTCTCCGACCCTTACTTCAACGCCACCCAGGCCGTCCTCGTCGACAAGAAGAGCGGCGTCACCTCGCTCGCCGACGTCAAGGCCAAGAAGGTGAAGCTGGGCGCCCAGGCGCAGACGACCGGCGAGGACCACGCCAAGAAGCAGGGCTTCGACCCGGTCTCCTTCGAGTCCTCCGACGCCGTCCTCAACGGCCTGCGCACCGGCCAGGTCAAGGCCGTCGTCATCGACTACCCCGTGGTCCAGGGCTGGCTGAAGGACAAGGCCAACGCCGACGCCTTCGAGGTCGCCGAGAACATCAACACCGGCGAGCAGTACGGCTTCACGGTCAAGAAGGGCAACACCGAACTCCGCGAGGCGATCAACAAGGCCCTCGCCGACGCCAAGGCCGACGGCACGTACAAGAAGCTGTACGAGAAGTGGATCGGCCCGTACGACGAGTCCGCCGCGTCGCCCGCCGCCTCATGACCCAGGCGGACACCGCACTCCAGCCGAAGAAGAAGGGCCTCACCCGGCGCCAGAAGCGCAGCCTGTCGCGCGGCGCGCAATACGTCGTGTTCGTCGCGGCCGTGCTCGCCTTCGCGTTCGCGGCCGACTGGGGGCGCCTGAAGAACCAGTTCGCGCAAGGGGACATCGCGGGGCAGATGTTCCCGGAGGTCATCACGCTGGCGCTCAAGAACACCGTGCTCTACACCGTGAGCGGCTTCCTCGTCGGACTGGTGCTCGGCATGGTGATCGCGCTGATGCGGCTGTCGTCCGTGGGGCCCTACCGCTGGCTCGCCGGCGTCTACATCGAGATCTTCCGCGGCCTGCCCGCCCTGCTGATCTTCATCTTCATCGGCGTGGCCGTACCGCTGGCCTTCCCCGGCACGGAGATCATCGGCGGCACGTACGGCAAGGTCGCCCTCGCGCTCGGCCTCGTCGCCGCCGCCTACATGGCGGAGACGATCCGCGCCGGCATCCAGGCCGTGCCCAAGGGGCAGATGGAGGCGGCCCGTTCACTGGGCTTCTCCTCGGCCCGCGCCATGGTCTCCATCATCGTCCCGCAGGCGTTCCGGATCATCCTCCCGCCGCTCACCAACGAGTTCGTCATCCTCTTCAAGGACTCCTCGCTGGTGCTCTTCCTCGGCGTCACCCTGGCCGAACGCGAACTGTCCAAGTTCGGCCGCGACCTGGCCAGCACGACCGCCAACTCCACGCCGATCCTGGTCGCCGGCCTGTGCTACCTGCTGGTCACCATCCCGCTCGGCTTCGTCGTACGCCGCATGGAGGCGAAGGCCCAGGAGGCCGTGAAATGAGCGAGCACACCCCCGTGGGAGGCCCCGAGATCGAAGTCCGGGACCTGCACAAGTCCTTCGGCGACAACCACGTCCTGCGCGGCATCGACCTGGAGATCGGCCGGGGCGAGGTCGTCTGCGTCATCGGCCCGTCCGGCTCCGGCAAGTCCACGCTGCTGCGGTGCGTGAACCTCCTGGAGGAACCCACCAAGGGCCAGGTCTTCGTCGGCGGCACCGAACTCACCGACCCCGACGTCGACATCGACGCTGTACGCCGCCGCATCGGCATGGTCTTCCAGCAGTTCAACCTGTTCCCGCACCTCACCGTCACCGAGAACCTCACCCTGCCGCAGCGCCGCGTGCTGCGCCGCGACAAGGCGGAGGCGGCGCGCGTCGCCGCCGAGAACCTGCGGCGCGTCGGACTCGCCGAGAAGGCCGACGCGTACCCGTCGTCGCTCTCCGGCGGCCAGCAGCAGCGCGTCGCCATCGCCCGCGCGCTCGCCATGGGCCCCGAGGTGATGCTGTTCGACGAGCCGACCTCGGCCCTCGACCCCGAACTGGTCGGGGACGTCCTCGCCGTGATGCGCATGCTCGCCGACGAGGGCATGACGATGATGGTCGTCACCCACGAGATGACCTTCGCCCGCGAGGTCGCCGACCGGGTCGTCTTCATGGACGGCGGCGTGATCGTGGAGGACGGCACCCCGGAACGCGTCATCGGCTCCCCGTCCCACGAACGCACCCGCCACTTCCTCTCCCGCCTCCTCGACCCGGCGATGGCCGAGGTGGAGGAGGAGACCTCGGACCAGGTGGGCAAGACGACCTAGCGCCTTATTAGGGTGCCGGGTATGAGCGATCGCACGGTGCTGCACGTGAAGGGGCGGGTGCTCGTCGGGGCGGAGGACGTCCGGGACGAGCTGTGGGTGATCGACGGGCGGATCTCCTACGACCGCCCCGCCGGGGCCCGGGACGTCACGACCGTCGAGGGCTGGGCGCTGCCCGGCCTGGTCGACGCCCACTGCCACGTCGGACTCGACCAGCACGGCGCCGTCCCCGCGGACGTCGCCGAGACGCAGGCCCTCACCGACCGGGACGCCGGCACCCTGCTGATCCGCGACGCCGGATCGCCGTCCGACACCCGCTGGGTCGACGACCGCGACGACCTGCCGAAGATCATCCGCGCCGGCCGGCACATCGCCCGCACCCGCCGCTACATCCGCAACTACGCCTGGGAGGTCGAGCCCGAGGACCTCGTGGCCTACGTCGCCCAGGAGGCCCGGCGCGGCGACGGCTGGGTGAAGCTGGTCGGCGACTGGATCGACCGCGACCTCGGCGACCTGTCCGCGTGCTGGCCGCGCGGCGCGGTCGAGGCGGCCATCGCCGAGGCGCACCGGCTCGGCGCCCGCGTCACCGCGCACTGCTTCGCCGAGGTCTCCCTGCGGGACCTCGTGGAGGCCGGCATCGACTGCGTCGAGCACGCCACGGGCCTCACCGAGGACCTGATCCCGCTGTTCGCCGAGCGGGGCGTCGCCATCGTGCCGACCCTCGTCAACATCGCGACCTTCCCGAAGCTCGCGGACGGCGGCGAGGCCAAGTTCCCCCGCTGGTCGGCCCACATGCGCCGGCTCCACGAACGCCGCTACGACACCGTCCGCTCCGCCTACGACGCCGGAATCCCCGTCTTCGTCGGCACCGACGCCGGCGGCGCCCTGCCGCACGGCCTGGCCGCGGCCGAGGTCGCCGAACTGGTCACCGCCGGCATCCCGCCCCTCGACGCGCTCGCCGCCGGCACCTGGGCCGCGCGCGACTGGCTCGGCCGGCCCGGCCTGGACGAGGGCGCGGCGGCCGACCTCGTCGTCTACGACACCGACCCGCGGACCGACGTACGGGTGCTGTCGGCGCCGCGCCGGATCGTGCTGAACGGACGCGTCGTCGGCTAGTGCCACGACGGTCATCGGCGGGACACCCCCCGGCCGCGGACCGGGGTTGACGGCCGCGCTCGTGCCGCACGCCCCCCGCCGGCCCGTGCGCTCACCCTCCGGGAGGTGCCGGAGGGAGCGGACGGGAACACCCGTGCCGAGGGAATCGAAAACGTTCACGGAAAACCCACGATGGAGTGAAGTCACGCTGGATCGCTGCCCGTTCACTCTCCGTGCGTAATTCTTACGGGGTCCCGAGCAAGACTCATCTGGGGGTCCCACCACCTTGAACGGCAACAAGTTCCGCATGCCCGCACGCCGTCTCGCCACCGTCGCGACGGCCACGGCCCTGGCCGCCGGTCCTGCGGCCCTGGCCGGCGCGGGCTCCGCCCACGCGACCGACGACCACGGTCGCGCGAGCGCCGTCGTCCTGCGCACCGCACTCGACGTGTCCCTGCTCAACAAGACCGTGAACGTCCCGCTCGCGGTCTCCCTCAACGAGGTCCAGGCACCGCAGAGCGCCGAGAAGACCGCCCTCACGGCCACCCTCGACGGCGTCGACGGCGGCCAACCCTTCACCGTGCTGCGCGCCGACGTGGCCCGCGCGGCGGCGACGGCCGACGCGGAGAAGGCCGAGGGCACCACCGAACTCGCCCACGCCAAGCTCCACGTGCCGGGCCTGCCCCTGCTGTCCCTGATCGAGGTCGAGCAGGTCACGGCCAGGGCCACCTGCGAGGCCGGCAAGGCGCCGGTCGCCGCGGCCAACGTGCTGGGCACGGTCACCGTGCTCGGCAAGCGCGTGACCCTCACCAGCGGCGGCACGACCGACGTGAGCGTGCCCGGCGTCGGCGAGGTGCGGCTCGCCCTGTCCGAGCGGGCGACCACGTCCCGCACGGCCGCGGCCACCGCCCTCGAACTCACCGTCTCCGTCAACCCGTTGAAGCTGAACGTCGCCGAGGTCCAGGGCACGGTCACCCTCGCCGGGGCCACCTGCGAGTCGCCCGCGCCGCCGGCGGCCGGGCCGGCGCCCGCCGACGTGCAGCCGCAGGGCGCCGAGAAGCCCGACCTCGCCGAGACGGGCGGCGACTCCCGGACCCCGTACATCGCGGGCGGCGCGCTCGCCCTCCTCGTGGCGGGCGGGGGAGCGATGGCGATCGCCCGCCGGGGCAGGAGCTGACGCCGGGGCACGAACGAGGGCTGACTCCCGGGGCCCGAACGGGCGTCAGCCCTCCGTCCGGGCCGACGCCCGCTTCAGGGCCCGCAGGAAGGCGTCCGTCGTGGCCCTGTCGCGGACCGCGAGGCGCAGCCACCCCTCGTCCAGGCCCGGGAAGGTGTCCCCGCGTCGCACCGCGAAACCGAGCCCGCGCAGGCGGTGCCGGACGGCGGCGGCGCGGGGCAGGCGGACCAGCACGAAAGGGCCCTCGGCGGGGGTCACGACCCGGACGCCGTCCGGCGCGAACTCCGCGAGGCCGGCGAGGAGATGGTCCCGGTCGGCGGTGACGCGGTGCGCCGCGCGCGCCGCCTCGGCCAGCGCCCGCGGGCTCACGCACGCCTCGGCCGCCGCCAGCGCCGGAGTGGACACCGGCCACAGCGGCTGGGCCCGCTCCAGCTCCGCGACCGTATCCGGCGCGGCCAGCACGTAGCCGATGCGCAGCCCCGCCAGCCCCCACGTCTTCGTGAGGCTGCGCAGCACCACGAGACCCGGCACGTCCGTCCGCCCCGCCAGCGCCTCCCGCTCGCCCGGCACCGCGTCCATGAACGCCTCGTCCACCACGAGCGTGCGCCCCGGCCGGGCCAGCGCCGCGACGCCGGCCGCCGGGTGCAGCACCGACGTGGGGTTCGTCGGGTTGCCGATCACCACCAGGTCGGCGTCCTCCGGGACGGCCGACGGATCCAGCCGGAAGCCGTCGTCGGCCCGCAGCAGCACCCGGTCCACGGTGTGCCCCGCGTCCCGCAGCGCCGCCTCCGGCTCCGTGAACTGCGGGTGCACCACCACCGGCCTGCGCACCTTCAGGGCCCGCGCCAGCAGCACGAACGCCTCGGCCGCGCCCGCCGTCAGCAGCACCCGCTCCGGCGGCAGACCGTGCCGCAGCGCCACCGCGGCCCGCGCCGCCCGGCCGTCCGGATACGCCGCGAGCGAGCCCAGCGACTCCGCGACGACCTCCCGCAGCCACATCGGCGGCGTGTCCGCGCGGACGTTCACCGCGAGGTCGATGAGCTCCGCGCCGTCGTCGCGCACCTCGGCGTCCCCGTGGTGCCGCAGATCGTGCCCGCCCCCGGCGGCGGCGTCAGTGGGCATGGGAGTGCGTGTGCCCGCCGTGATGGTGGTGCCCGTGGTGGTGGCCGTCGTCGTCCGGGTGGAAGTGCGGCTGCTGCGGCATGCCCACCTTGTCCTCGAAGCCGGGCAGCGCGATGCGGTACACGCACGAGTCGCAGTTCATCCGCAGGTCGCCCTCGACGGCCTCCCGGTACCGCTCCATCACCAGGTCCAGCAGCTCCGGCTCCGGACCGATGACGTCCGCCGACCGCACGTCGACATCCGGGTGCGCCTCCGCCCAGCCCTCCGTCTGCTGCCGCACCCGGTCCGGCAGGATCCCGGTGAACAGGAAGTAGGGCAGCACCACGATCCGCCGCGCCCCGAGCCGCACACACCGGTCGAGACCGCTCGGCACGTCCGGCGCCGCCAGCGACACGAACGCCGTCTCCACGCCCGCGTAACCGCGCCCCTCCCACAGCAGCCGGGCCGCCTTGTGCACCTCGGCGTTGGCGTCCGGGTCGGTCGAGCCGCGCCCCACCAGCAGCACCGTCACGTCCGACCGGTCCTGCGGCGTGCGGGCCGTCCCGCCGAGCGCCTCGTCCAGGCGCCGCTCCAGCACGCTCAGCAGCGCCGGATGCGGGCCCAGCGGACGCCCGTAGGCGTACGAGATGCCGGGGTGGCGCTCCTTCTCGCGGGCCAGCGCCGCCGGGATGTCGCCCTTGGCGTGACCGGCGGACACCAGCATCAGCGGTACGGCGGCGAACCGGCGCACGCCTCGCTCCACGAGTTCGGTCACCGCGTCGCCGAGCGGCGGCGGGGACAGCTCGATGAAGCCGCCCGCGACGGGCAGTTCGGGGTTGCGGCGGCCCAGCTCCCGGACGAAGTCGCGGAACGCCTCGGCTCCGGCCTCGTCCCGGGTGCCGTGGCCGGCGATGAGCAGGGCGGGCGGGGTGGTCACGGATTCTCCTCGGTGGTGGGGTGGTACAGCAGGGCGTTGAGCGCGGCGGCGGCGACCGCCGACCCGCCCTTCTCGGACACGTTGCTCACGGCGGGCAGCCCGCTCTCGCGCAACGCGGCCTTCGATTCGACGGCGCCGACGAACCCGACGGGCAGGCCGATGACGAGCGCCGGGTCGGCGTCCAGGGTCAGCAGTTCCTCCAGCGCGGTCGGGGCGTTCCCGATCACCCACAGGGCGCCCGGGCCGACCTGCTCGAAGGCGAGCCGGATCGCGTGCGCGGACCGCGTGAGCCCCGGACCGGCCTCGGCGTCCCTCAGCCGGCAGACGGTCTCGCGGCGGGTGATGCCCGCCCCGACCATCTCCACGTCCACGACGACGGGCGCCCCGGCGTGCAGCGCGGCGTGCGCCTTCTCCAGGTCGGCCTCGGCCATGACGAGGTCGGTGGCGTAGTCGAGGTCGGCGGCGGAGTGGATGACCCGTTCCACCACCGCCCGGGTCAGCGGCGGGAAGTGCGAGGTGTCCAGCCGGGCGCGCAGCCTGCGGTAGGACTCCACCTCGATGGGATGCACGACACGGTTCACTCGGCGCCCTCCCGCCCCGTCTGCCAGCGGTAACCCCGCGGCGTCACCATGCGGCCCGCGATCTCGCGGGTCGCCGTGTTGCCCACGGTCACGACGGTCATCATGTCGACCGTCGCCGGGTCCAGCGCGGCCAGGGTCGTGAGCCGGCTGGACTCGTCCGGCCGGGAGGCGTTGCGGACGACACCGACCGGCGTGCCGGGCTCCCGGTGCTCCGCGAGGATGCCGAGCGCCTTCGGCAGCTGCCAGTCGCGGCCCCGGCTGCGCGGGTTGTAGAACGTCACGACGAGATCCGCCTCGGCCGCCGCCCGCACCCGCCGCTCGATGACCTCCCACGGCGTGTGCAGGTCCGACATGCTGATCGACACGTGGTCGTGGCCGAGCGGCGCGCCGAGGATCGCACCGGCCGCCAGCGCCGCCGTCACGCCCGGCACACCGACCACGTCGATGTCGTCGGACGCCTCGGCGAGCGCGGGGGAGGCCATCGCGTACACGCCCGCGTCGCCGCTGCCGATGAGCGCGACGGCCTGCCCCTTGCGGGCCTCCTCGACCGCCGTACGGGCCCGCTCCTCCTCGGCGCCCAGCCCCGACTCCAGCACGCGGGTGCCGGGCCGCAGCAGATCGCGGATCTGGTCGACGTACTGGTCGAGGCCCACGAGCACGGAGGCGCGCCGCAGTTCGGCCCTCGCGCGCGGCGTGAGCAGGTCACGGGCGCCGGGCCCGAGCCCGACCACCGCGAGCCGCCCCCGCCCGGGCCGCCGCACGACGGCACAGGTCGCCATCGCGGGCCGCCCGTCCGCCCGCTCGGACTTCCGCTTCGGCACGAGCAGTTCACCGCCACGCGCGAGGGCGGCGGCCTCGGCGACGGACGGCGTGCCGACGGCGGCGAGCGGCGCGTCCGACGGGTTGGGCACGGCGACCCCGGCCAACTCCTCGGCGGAGTACGTCACCAGAGGCACCCCGAGCCGCTCGGCGGCCCCCACGACGCCGGGTTCACCGGCCTTGGCCTCGACGGTGGCCAACTCGGCGACACTGCGCACGGACAACCCGGCGTCCCGCAGGGCGCCTTCGACCAGCCCCAGCACCTCGTCGACGGGAGCACCCTTCGAGGCGCCGACGCCGACGGCGAGGGAGGGCGGGCGGAGAACGACTTCGCGCTCGCCCGGAGAGACATGACGGTCCGTCAGGAGAACGCGGTACGCGCCCTCCTCGGCCAGGGGCAGGGCGGGCAGCGGCCAGGGAACCTCCGCACGCAGGGCGACCGGTTCGCCGTCCAGCAAGGCCCGAGTGACGCCCGCGACGTCCCCCTCGACCGGCAGCCCCAGCGTGTCGAGCCCCGGCACCCCCACCGCATCGGTCGCCGTGGTCACCACGGGCTCCGCCCCCAGCACGTCCCCCACCTCACGCGCCAGCGCGTTCGCCCCGCCCCCGTGCCCGCCGACCAGCGAAACGGCGTACCGTCCGCCCTCGTCGACGCAGACGACGCCCGCGTCGGACGCCTTGTCGGACAGCAGCGGCGCGATCAGGCGCACCACCGCGCCCGTCGCGAGGAAGCACACGAGCTGCTCGCACTCCGCGAACGCGGCCCGTACGGCGTCCCGGACGGGCCCGTCGTACACGCGCGTGCGGTCCGGCCAGGCCGCGGCCAGCCGGTCGCGCGCCGCCGCCCCCGCCGCGGTGGCGGAAATGAGGCCGATCACTGGGCAACTCCTTCGGTACGGGCCTGGGGCCTGACGCCCCACAGCAGGAAAACGGGATTGGTGGCCGCGAGCCGGGTCACGTCACCCGGCAGCGGCGCGAGCCGCGACGACTGGAGCAGCACCCCGTCGCAGTCGAGCCCCGCCCGGGTCAGCGCGTCCCGCACGGCCGGCACCCGGTCCAGCGCGGCCAGGGCGACGACGACCGTACGCCGGGCCCGCCGTGCGCAGGCCGTGACGACGGCGGGCAGCTCGCGCCCGCCGCCGCCGACGAACACGGCGTCGGGGTCGGCGAGATCGGACAGCACCGTGGGCGCCGCCCCGTGCACCACGCGCACGTCGACCCCGTGTGCGGCGGCGTTGGCGCGTACGCGTTCCACACCGTCCGCGGTCTTCTCGACGGCGGTCACGGCGGCGCCGAGCCGGGCGCACTCGACGGCGACGGAACCGGAGCCCGCGCCGATGTCCCAGACGAGGTCGCCGAGCCGCGGCCCGAGCCGGGCCAGGGCCAGCGCCCGCACCTCGAACTTGGTGATCATCGAGTCGCGGTGGGCGAACTCGCCCTCGTCCAGGGCCCACCCGGCGGGCGCCGGCCCGGGCCCGGCGACCGTGCGGACGCCGCCGAGGGCGCGCGACTCGTCCAGGCACAGCACCACGCTCACGTCCGCCCCCCAGTCCCGGGCGGCGGCCCCGGCCGGCGTGACCCGCTCCACGCGCTCGTCCGCCGAGCCCAGCGCCGACGCCACGACCAGGACGCGCGACCCGGACCAGGCGAGGGCGGCGCCCAGTTCGGCGGGGCCCGCCCCGGGGCCGGTCAGCACGGCGACCTTGGGCCGGGCCCGGCACACGTTCACGGCGGTCCGCAGGTCCCGCCCGTGGGCGCTCACGACCACGGCGTCGTCCCACGGCAGCCCGGCCCGCGCGAACGCGGTGGCCACGGACGACACTCCGGGCCGTACGTCCAGCCGGCCGGGACCGAAGCGCTCGGCGAGGGCCCGCACGATCCCGAAGAACCCGGGGTCCCCGGAGGCGAGCACGACGACCCGCCCGGCCCCCTCGCCCTTCTCCAGGTGCCGGGCGACGGCGTCCAGGGCGGGCGCGAGCGGCCCGAGCGCGACCCGCTCCGCCGTGTCCGGCAGCCGCGCGGCGTCCAGGTGCCGCCGCCCGCCGACGACGAGACCCGCCCCGGCGAGCACGTCCTCGTCGAGCGGCGCCCCCGTGCCCGTGCCGACGACCGTGATCACGTGCTCGCACCTCGCGTGCGCAGCGCCCTGCGGGCCTCCGGGTCGGCCTTGCGGTAGCCGTGGAAGTGACCGGGGTGGTACAGGTGCGAGCGGGTGCCGTGCGCGTCGAGCGCCGGGCCGACCAGGAACAGCGTGTGCTTCCAGAGCTTGTGCTCCTTGACCGTCTCCTCCAGCGTGGCGATCGTGCACTTCACGATCAGCTCCTCCGGCCAGGTCGCCTGGTACGCGACGACGACCGGGGTGTCCGTCGGGTAGCCGCCCTCCAGCAGCTCCCGCACCAGCTGGCCGCTGCGGGCCGCCGACAGGAACACCGCCATGGTCGTGCCGTGCCGGGCGAACTCGCGGACCTCCTCGCCGGGCGGCATCGGCGTCTTGCCGCCGCCGAGCCGGGTCAGCACCACGGACTGCGCGACCTCCGGGATGGTCAACTCCCGCTGCGCGAGCGCGGCCACGGCGGAGAAGGAGGACACGCCGGGCACGATCTCGGTCGCGATGCCGATCTCCGCGCACCGGTCCACCTGCTCCTGCGTGCCGCCCCACAGCGCCGGGTCGCCGGAGTGGATGCGGGCGACGCGCAGACCCTCCTCGGACGCGCGCCGGTACACCGCCACGACGTCCTCCAGGGACATCGTCGCCGAGTCGAGGATCTCCGCGTCCTCGCGCGCGTGCGTGAGGACCTCCTCCTGCACCAGGCTGGCGGCCCAGATCACGACGTCCGCCTCGGCGATGGCGCGCGCCGCGCGGAACGTCAGCAGATCGGCGGCGCCGGGCCCGGCACCGACGAAGGTCACCTTGCCGGCGGGGGCATCGGCCATGGGAATCGGTCCTCTCCTACAAGTTCCGCGGTCCTGCGCGAACCGCGGGGTTCTCCAAGCCCTACACGTCCTGCGAGCGCCACACGCTCGGCAGGCCCTACGAGTACTGCGGCGGCCGGCACCGGACGGGCGCGGCCGGGGGAGTCACAACTTGCCGCCCCGCCCGCCCTCGCGCCGGGCGGGCGCGATCAGCGTCGACAGGTACGGCAGGGCGGCGCCGTCGAGTTCACCGGCCGGCCGGATCGACTCCTCGGGCAGCCCGAGCGCGGAGCCCCACACGGCGTCCTCGATCCGCCCGGTCTCCCGCAGCGCCTCGGCGACCTCGCCGGCCTGCCGCCCGAACTTGTACGCCACGACCGTCCCGGGCCCGTTCAGGGCGTCCTTCAGCACGGCCGCACCGGCGGTGACCGGCACCAGCGTGAGCGGCTCCGTGCCCTCGGTCAGCACGGCACCCGACCGCGACGCGAGGTCCTGCATGGCGGTGATGCCGGGCACGGTCTCCACGACGGTCCCGGGCACCAACGCGCCGACGGTCTGCGCGAGATACGTGAACGTCGAGTACACATTGGGGTCGCCGATGGTCGCGAAGGCGACGGAGCCGTTGGCCCGCAGCAGTTCGGCCACGCGCTCTCCCGCCGCGTCCCAGGCGGCCTCGCGGCGCGCCCGGTCGGTGCGCTCGTTCAGCGCGAACACGACCCGGACCACCTTCTCCCGCGGCACGTAGTGCAGCACCGTCGCCTCGGCCCGTCCGCGCTCCCCGGTGTCCATCACCGGCACGACGACGACGTCGGCGGCGCGCAGGGCGTTCACGCCCTTGACGGTCACCAGCTCCGGATCGCCGGGGCCGACCCCGACTCCGATCAACCTGCTGCTGCTCATGACGTGCGGCACCTCTCCACGAACCGACGGGCGACACCGGGCTCGGACGCCCAGTGCGTGTGCAGATAACTCGCGTGCACACCACGCTGTACGAAACCTTCGACCCGCCGCTCGGGAGACCGCACACCCCAGGCGGGTGCCACCCCGGCGCCGGGCTCGACGGCGGTGCGGTGGAACTCGTGCCCGCGCATCCGCGTCCCGGCCACGGCAAGCGAACTGTCCCCGACGGCCACCGCGTCCCGGTACCCCAGCGTGAGCCGCTCCGTCATCCGCGCCGTGGCGTCCAGCACCCCGCACATCGGCAGTCCGTCCAGCTCCCGGCACAGATACAGCAGCCCGGCACACTCGGCGGCGACGGGACCCCCACGCGCCGCGAGCGCGGCGACCTCCCCGCGCAACGGCTCGTTGGCGGACAGCTCGGCGGCGTACACCTCGGGAAACCCGCCCCCGATCACCACCCCCCGCGTCCCGTCCGGCAGCCGTTCGTCCCGCAACGGATCAAAGGTGACGACCTCGGCCCCGGCGGCGACGAGCAACTCGGAGTGCTCGGCGTAGGAAAAGGTGAAAGCGGGCCCCCCGGCAACGGCAACTTTCAACCCGGCGGGCGTGTCATTCGGCCCGTCTGGGGGTGCCCCCTCTGGGGGAGTTTGAGGCCGAGGCCCTTCGGGCCGAAGCGGGGGCCCGGGGGCGGCAGCCCCCGGGGTCGGGGAGGGAAGGGGCGGCGGGGGCGAAGAAACCAGAGCCGCACCGGGATCCCAAGCCGCACCCGAAAGCACACCGGCCCCGCGCGCCAGCGCCACCACCGCATCCAGATCACACCCGTCGGAGACCATCGCGGCCATCGCCGCCACAGCCGAAACCGCCTCCGACCGCCGCTCGGCGACAGGCACCAGCCCCAGATGCCGAGACGGCGTCTCGACCTGCCGCCCCCGCCGCAACACCCCCAGCACCGGCACCCCGGCCGAGTCCAGCGCCTCCCGCAACAACTCCTCGTGCCGCGCGGACCCCACCTTGTTCAGGATCACGCCCCCGACCCGCACCTCCGGATCCCAGGACGCGAACCCGTGCACCAGCGCCGCCACCGACCGCGACTGCGACGACGCGTCGACGACCAGCACCACCGGCGCCCGCAGCAGCTTGGCGACCTGCGCGGTGGACGCCAGCTCGCCCTCCCCGGCGGCACCGTCGTACAGCCCCATCACTCCCTCGACCACGGCGATGTCGCAGCCGCGCGCCCCGTGCGCGAACAGCGGCCCGATCAGCTCGGGCCCGCACAGGTAGGCGTCGAGGTTCCGTCCCGCGCGCCCGGTGGCGAGCGCGTGATACCCGGGGTCGATGTAGTCCGGGCCGACCTTGTGCGGGGACACGGCGAGCCCCCGCGCGGTCAGCGCGGCCATCAACCCCGTGGCGACGGTGGTCTTGCCGCTGCCCGAGGAGGGCGCGGCAATGACCAGCCGCGGGACGGAAGACGTCACCACTCGATGCCCCTCTGCCCCTTCTGCCCGGCGTCCATGGGGTGCTTCACCTTGGACATGTCGGTCACGAGGTCGGCGAACTCCACGAGCTTCTCGGGCGCGTTCCGCCCGGTGATCACCACGTGCTGGGTGCCGGGCCGCTCGCGCAGCACCTCGACCACCTCGTCGGTGTCGACCCAGCCCCAGTGCATCGGGTAGGCGAACTCGTCCAGCACGTACAGCCGGTACGTCTCGGCGGCCAGGTCCCGCTTGACCTGCTCCCAGCCCTCGCGGGCCTTCTCCTCGTTGTCCATCTGCGCGTCGCGCTGGACCCACGACCAGCCCTCGCCCATCTTGTGCCAGTCGACGGTGCCGCCCTCGCCGGAGGCGCCCAGCACCCGCAGCGCGTTCTCCTCGCCGACCTTCCACTTCGCCGACTTGACGAACTGGAACACCCCGATCGGCCAGCCCTGGTTCCAGGCGCGCAGCGCGAGCCCGAACGCGGCGGTCGACTTGCCCTTGCCGACGCCGGTGTGCACGACGACCAGCGGCCGGTTGCGCCGCTGACGCGTCGTCAGTCCGTCGTCCGGGATGACACTCGGCTGTCCCTGAGGCATTACGCGGCCCTCCTGTTGCCCTGAACGTCCTTCACCAGACCGGCGATCGCGTCCGCCCGCAGCTCGTCGAGCGTCACCGCCGTACCGCCCAGCTCGCCCGCGAGCTGCCCGGCGAGCCCCAGCCGCACCGGCCCCGACTCGCAGTCCACGACCACCGACGCGACACCGTCGGCCGCGAACAGCCGTGCCGCCCGCCCCGCCAGCGCGACCGGCTCCGGACCGCCGGTGGCCCGCCCGTCGGTCACGACGACGACCAGCGCCCGGCGCGCCGGATCCCGCAGCCGCTCCACGCGCAGCACCTCGTGCGCCCTCAGCAGCCCGGCCGCGAGCGGCGTACGGCCACCGGTCGGCAGGGTCTCCAGCCGGGCCGCCGCCGCGTCGACCGACGAGGTCGGCGGCAGCGCGACGTCCGCGCCCGAGCCGCGGAACGTCACCAGGCCCACCTTGTCCCGCCGCTGGTAGGCGTCCAGCAGCAGCGACAGCACGGCGCCCTTCACGGCACTCATGCGCTGCCGCGCCGCCATCGAACCGGAGGCGTCCACCACGAACAGCACGAGGTTGCCCTCGCGTCCCTCCCGCGTCGCCTGCCGCAGATCGTCCCGGCGCACCACGAGCCCCGGCCCCGACCGGCCGCGGGCCCGCTGGTGCGGCGCCGCGGCCCGCACCGTCGCCGCCAAGTGCAGCTTCGTCAGGGCGCCTCGGGGCCGACGCGCACCCGTCGTACGCCCGTGCTCGGTCCGCGCCCGCGAACGCCGCCCGGCCGCGCCCTCGCCCAGGCCGGGCACGCTCAGCACCTTGGTGCGGAACGGCTCGGCGGCCCGTACGGCGGACTGCTCACCCGCGCCGGCCCCGGACGGCTGCGGCTCCCCGCCCTCACCGGCCTCCGGCCGCGCGCCGGTGTCCCCGTCCTGGCCCTCGGGTCCCTCGGACGGCGGCTGCCCGCCACCGCCACCGGGCCCGTCGGGATCGTCCTCGGGACCACCGTCGGCGTCGCCCTCGTTCTCGCCGGAGAACTCCTCCAGCGTCTCGTCCAGCTTGTCCTCGTCCAGACCGGGCGCGTCGAACGGGTTGCGCCGCCTGCGGTGCGGCAGCGCCAGCAGCGCCGCCTGCCGCACGTCCTCGGCCAGCACCTCCGTACGGCCCGCCCACGCGGCCAGCGCGGTCGCCGTACGCGCCATCACGATGTCGGCGCGCATGCCGTCCACCTCGAACGCCGCGCACGTGGCCGCGATCTGCCGCAACGCCCCGTCGCCCAGCCGCACGTGGGGCAGCAGCTCGCGCGCCGCCACGATCCGGGCCCGTACCGCGGCCTCCTCGTCGGCCCAGCGAGCGGCGAACCCGGCGGGGTCGTCGTCGTACGCCAGCCGGCGCCGCACGACCTCGACGCGCTGGTCGGGCTCGCGCGAGGCGGCCACCTCGACGGTCAGCCCGAACCGGTCCAGCAACTGCGGGCGCAGCTCGCCCTCTTCGGGGTTCATCGTGCCGACGAGCAGGAACCGCGCGGCGTGCCGCACGGACACGCCCTCGCGCTCCACGTACGAGGCGCCCATCGCGGCGGCGTCCAGCAGCAGGTCGACCAGGTGGTCGTGGAGGAGGTTGACCTCGTCGACGTAGAGGATGCCGCGGTGCGCGTCCGCGAGCAGGCCGGGCTCGAAGGCCTTCACGCCCTCCGACAGCGCCCGCTCGATGTCGAGCGCGCCGACGAGCCGGTCCTCGGAGGCCCCGACGGGCAACTCGACCATGCGCGCGGGCCGCCGGTCCCCCTGAGCCGCTTCGTGCGGCCCGTCCGGGCAGGACGGGTCGGGGGAGCCGGGATCACAGGAGAACCGGCACCCCGGCACCACCGCCACCTCGGGCAGCAGCGCCGAAAGCGCCCGCACCGCGGTGGACTTCGCGGTGCCCTTCTCCCCGCGCACCAGCACACCGCCGACCGCCGGGGACACGGCGTTCAGCAGCAGCGCGAGCCGCAGATCGTCCTGACCGACAACGGCCGTGAACGGAAAGGGGGTGGTCACTGGTCGCCCTCCAAGTCGCCCTCGAGCTCCAGGTAGGTGGCGCGCAGCCGCTCCAGCGTCTCCGCGTCCGGCTCCGCCCACAGGCCGCGGTCGGCGGCCTCCAGCAGGCGTTCCGTGATGCCGCGCAGCGCCCAGGGGTTGGACTTCTTCATGAAGTCCCGGTTCTCCGGGTCGAAGACGTACTCCGCGCTGAGCTTCTCGTACATCCAGTCGTCCACGACCCCGGCCGTGGCGTCGTAGCCGAAGAGGTAGTCGACGGTCGCCGCCATCTCGAACGCGCCCTTGTAGCCGTGGCGCCGCATCGCCGCCATCCAGCGCGGGTTGACCACGCGGGCGCGGAACACCCGGTGCGTCTCCTCGCCCAGCGTCCGCGTCTTCACCTGGTCCGGGGTGGCCGAGTCGCCGACGTACGCCTCGGGGCTCGCGCCCGTCAGGTGCCGGACCATGGCGACCATGCCGCCGTGGTACTGGAAGTAGTCGTCGGCGTCGACGAGGTCGTGCTCGCGGGTGTCGACGTTCTTCGCCGCCACCGCGATCCGCCGGAACGCCGTCTCCATGTCCCCGCGCGCCGCCCGCCCGTCGAGCCCGCGCCCGTAGGCGTAGCCGCCCCACACCGCGTACACCTCGGCGAGGTCCGCGTCCGAGCGCCAGTTGCGGGCGTCGATCAGCGGCAGCAGACCGGCGCCGTACGCGCCCGGCTTGGAGCCGAAGATACGGGCGGTCGCGCGCCGCCGGTCGCCGTGCTCGGCGGTGTCCGCGTCGGCGTGCGCCCGCACGTAGTTGGCGTCGGCCGGTTCGTCCAGGTCGGCCACCGCGCGCACCGCGTCGTCGATCAGACCGACGACGTGCGGGAACGCGTCCCGGAAGAAGCCCGAGATGCGCACCGTGACGTCGATGCGCGGCCTGCCCAGCTCCGCGAGCGGCACCACCTCGAAGCCGGTCACGCGGCGCGAGGCGTCGTCCCACACCGGGCGGCAGCCCAGCAGCGCCAGGATCTCGGCGATGTCGTCGCCCTGCGTGCGCATCGCGGACGTGCCCCACACCGTGAGGCCGACGGACTTCGGGTACGCGCCGGTGTCCTGGAGGTACCGCTGCACCAGCGAGTCCGCGAGCGACTGGCCGACCTCCCAACTGAGCCGGGACGGAATCGCCTTGGGGTCGACCGAGTAGAAGTTCCGGCCGGTCGGCAGGACGTTGACCAGCCCGCGCGTGGGGGAGCCGGACGGGCCGGCCGGCACGTAACCGCCGTCCAGCGCCCGCAGGATGTGGCCGATCTCGTCCGTGGTGCGCGCCAGCCGCGGCACGACCTCGTCGCAGGCGAACCTCAACACCGCGAGGGCGTCCGGGAGTTCGGTGCCGACGACGTCACGGACGAGGGCGGGGACCGCCGCCGCGTCCCAGTCGCGCTCCTCCATGCCCTCCGCGATCCGCCGGCACAGCTGCTCCAGCAGGTCGATCGTGTCGGCGGCCGTGCGCGCGGGCCCGTCCACCAGCTCCGTCAGCTCGCCCGGCACCTTCACCGGCGCGCCCGGCTCACCGAGCAACTCCTTCTCGTCCAGCCCGAAATGAGCGGCCAGCGCGGCCCGCAGGCCCGGCAGCGCGTTCGCCTGCCCGCCCCACACCTGCGAGGCCCGCAGCACCGCGAGCACCAGGTTCACGCGGGGCTCACCGACCGGGCCGCCGCCCAGGACGTGCAGGCCGTCGCGGATCTGCACGTCCTTGATCTCGCACAGATAGCCGTCGATGTGCATGACGAACTCGTCGAACGCCTCGTCGTCCGGCTGCTCGTCGACGTGCAGGTCGTGGTGCAGCTCGGCCGCCTTGACCAGCGTCCAGATCTGCGCGCGCACCGCCGGGGCCTTCACCGGGTCCAGGTCGGAGACGAGCGCGTACTCGTCCAGCAACTGCTCCAGCTTGGCCAGGTCGCCGTAGGTGTCGGCCCGCGCCATCGGCGGCACCAGGTGGTCCACGACGGTGGCGTGACCGCGCCGCTTGGCCTGTGTGCCCTCGCCGGGGTCGTTGACGATGAACGGGTAGATCAGCGGCAGGTCGCCGAGGACGGCGTCCGGGGCGCAACCACCGCTCAGGCCGAGGCCCTTGCCGGGCAGCCACTCCATCGTGCCGTGCTTGCCCATGTGCACGATCGCGTCCGCGCCGAACGTGTTCTCCAGCCAGCGGTAGGCCGCCATGTAGTGGTGGGACGGCGGCATGTCCGGGTCGTGGTAGATCGCGATCGGGTTCTCGCCGAAGCCCCGCGGCGGCTGGATCATCACGACGACGTTGCCGAACTGGAGGGAGGCGAGGACGATGTCGTCGCCGTCGACGTACAGGGTGCCCGGCGGCTCGCCCCACGCCTCCAGCATGGCGTCCCGCAGCTCCGGGTCGAGCTTGTCGAACCAGGCCCGGTAGTCGGCCAGCGGCACGCGCGCGGGCGCCGCGGCCAGCTGGTCCTCGGTCAGCCACTCCACGTCGTGACCACCGGCCTCGATCAGCCGGTGGATCAACTCGTCGCCGCCCGAGGGGTATCCGCTGACCCCGTACCCGGCGTCCCGCAGCGCGTCCAGCACCCGCACCGCCGAGGCGGGCGTGTCCAGACCGACCGCGTTGCCGACCCGCGAGTGCTTCGTCGGGTACGCGGTGAAGACCAGCGCCAGCTTCTTGTCGGCGTTCGCCTTGTGCTTCAGCCGGGCGTGCCGTACGGCGATGCCGGCGACGCGCGCGGCCCGCTCCGGGTCGGCGACGTACACGGGCACGTCGTCCGGGCCCTGCTCCTTGAAGGAGAACGGCACGGTGATCAGACGCCCGTCGAACTCCGGGATCGCCACCTGCATCGCCGCGTCCATCGGGGACAGCGCGGCGTCCGACTCGTCCCACGCGGCCCGCGAGGAGGTCAGGCAGAGCCCCTGCAGCACGGGCACGTTCAGGTCCGCGAGCGCCCCGATGTTCCACGCCTCGTCGTCGCCGCCCGCCGACGCCTGCGAGGCGTGCGTGCCGCCGGCGGCGAGGACGGTCGCGACGAGGGCGTCGGTCCGGCCGAGGATCTCGTACAGCCCCTCGTCGGCGCCGCGCAGCGAACCGCAGTACACCGGGAGGGCGTTGGCGCCGTGCGCCTCGATCGCGTCGCACAGGGTGTCCACGAAGGCGGTGTTGCCGCTCAGCTCGTGCGCCCGGTAGAAGAGCACGCCGACGGTCGGCCGGCCCTCGACCGCCCCGCGCGCCCCGTGCACGCCGTACTCCGGCATCTTCCGCGGCTCGGTGAAGCCCTCACCGGTCAGCAGCACGGTGTCCGACAGGAACCGGGCGAGCTGCGTGAGGTTCTCGGCGCCGCCCTCCACGAGGTACTTCAGTGCCTCCGCGACGACACCGGCCGGCACCGACGACTCGGCCATCAGCTCCGCGTCCGGCACCGCCTCGCCGCCCAGCAGCACCGTCGGCACCCCGGACGCCCTCAGCGCCGCGAGCCCGTCCTCCCAGGCCCGCTTGCCGCCGAGGAGGCGTACGACGGCGACGTCCGTGCCGTCGAGCAGCGCGGGCAGCTCCTCCGCGACGTCCACGCGGGTCGGGTTGCCGATCCGGTAGGCCGCGTCGGAGGCACGGGCCGCCAGCAGGTCCGTGTCGGCGGTCGACAACAACAACACTGTGCTCATGCGGGCGCTCCCGGTGGAATGAAGGGCAGTCCTTGTGGCGCGCCGGACTCGATGAGCCGCCACAGCGCGTCCGTGTCCGCGTGCTGTTCGATCAGGTCGCCGAGCCGGTCGAGCTGCTCCTCGCGCAGCGCGGCGAACGACGTGTCGGGGGCCGGTACGAAGCGGCGGCCCGCGGCGGCCGCGACCTCGCGCAGGAAGGCCCGCCGGAATCCGTCCGACTCCAGCGAGCCGTGCCAGTGCGTGCCCCACACCTGGCCGACCCGGCAGCCGTCCAGGAAGGGCTCGCCGCCGGTGACGTCGGCGACCCCGTGATGGATCTCGTACCCCTCGACCCGCTCGCCGAGGGCTTCCCCGACCGGGCGCGTGAGGGTCTTCTCGCGGGCGAACCGCACCCGCACCGGCAGCAGGCCGAGCCCGTCGACGTGCCCGCGGCGGCTCTCCACGTCGTCCTCGATGTGCTCGCCGAGCACCTGGAAGCCGCCGCAGACGCCGAGGACGGGCCTTCCCTCGGCGGCCCGCCTCGCGAGGGCGTCCGCCAGCCCGCGCTCGCGCAGCCACTCCAGGGCGCGCACGGTCCCGCGCGTCCCCGGAACGACCACCAGGTCGGCGTCCGCCAGTTCCTCCGGCCGGTCCACGAACCGCACCACGACGCCCGGTTCGGCGGCCAGCGCGTCCACGTCCGTGAAGTTGGACATCAGCGGCACCGCGCACACCGCGACCCGCAGCACGTCCTCGCCGACCGGCGGCGCCGTGTTCGACTCGCGCACGGTGCCGCGCAGCGACACCCCCATGCCGTCCTCCTCGTCGATGCCGAGCCCGTGCCGGAACGGCAGCACGCCGTACGAGGGCCGGCCGGTGAGGTCCTTCAGCATGTCGAGGCCGGGCGCCAGCAGGGACACGTCCCCGCGGAACTTGTTGACGAGGAACCCGGCGACCAGCGCCTGGTCCTCGGGGGAGAGCAGCGCGACCGTGCCGAAGAACGACGCGAAGACGCCGCCGCGGTCGATGTCGCCGACGACGAGCACGGGCAGCCCGGCGCCCCGGGCGATGCCCATGTTCACGATGTCCGTCCGCCGCAGATTGATCTCGGCGGGACTCCCGGCCCCCTCACAGATCACCGCGTCATACGTGCCCCGCAACTCGGCGAGGCAGTCCAGCACCGTGCCCAGCAGCCGCTGTTGCCGGCCACCGTGGTAGCCGCGCGCGCTCATCTCGCCCACCGGCCTGCCCAGCAGCACGACCTGGCTGGACTGTTCACCGCCCGGCTTGAGCAGCACCGGGTTCATCAGCGCCGTCGGCTCCACGCGGCACGCCTGCGCCTGCATGGCCTGCGCCCGGCCGATCTCGGCGCCCTCGCGGGTCACGAACGAGTTCAGCGACATGTTCTGCGCCTTGAACGGCGCCACCTTCACGCCCTGGCGCACCAGCCAGCGGCAGATCCCCGCCGTGACGACGCTCTTGCCGGCGTCCGAGGTGGTCCCGGCGACGAGCAGACCCCCACCGTTCATGACGTACGTCCCTTCACGAGAAGCCGTCCGGCCGCGCACACGCCGAACGCGAGCAGGCCCACGCGCCGCGACAGCCGCACGGCCCGTTCGATGTCACGTACCTGTACGGCGCGCCCCGCCGCCCCGCCCAGCACGGGCCGGTGCTCGACCCGCCCGCCGTAGGAGAGGGTGCCGCCCAGCCGCACCCCGAGGGCGCCCGCGAACGAGGCCTCCACGGGGCCGGCGTTGGGGCTCGGATGCTTCCCGGCGTCCGCGCGCCAGGCCCGCAGCGCGCCCCGCGGATCGCCGCCCGCGACGGTGGCGAGGGCGGCGGTCAGCCGGGCGCCGGGCCATCCGGCGACGTCGTCGAGGCGGGCGGAGGCCCAGCCGAAGCGGCGGTGGCGCGGGGACTTGTGACCGACCATCGCGTCCAGCGTGTTGACGGCGCGGAAGCCCACGAGACCCGGCACCCCGGCCACGGCGCCCCACACGAGGGCGCCCACCACGGCGTCGGAGGTGTTCTCGGCGACGGACTCGACCACGGCCCGCGCGATGCCGTCGGCGTCCAGCGCCTGCGGGTCGCGCCCGCACAGATGCGGCAGCCGGGCCCGCGCCGCCTCGACGTCCCCGGACTCCAGGGCGCGCGCCACGGCCCGCGCCTCACGGGCGAGCGACGTGCCGCCGACGACGGCCCAGGTGGTGGCGGCGGTCAGCGCGACGGAGGCGGCGGGGGAGCGGCGTACGGCACGGGCGGCGAGGGCGGCGACGCCGACGGCCCCGCCGGCGCAGACGGCGCTGTGCAGCGCGCCCCACCCGCGGTGGTCCCGCCACAACACCCGTTCCACGGCAGCCGCGGCCCGCCCGAACACGGCGACCGGATGCCCGCGGCGCGGATCGCCGAGGAGCAGGTCGCCGAGGAGGCCGGTGGCGGCGCCGTACGCGAACACGCGGTCGGCACCCATCGGCTCAGCCGACCGCTGTCACAGACGCGTCGGTGGTGGTGTACCTGGTGTGCCTCGGTCGGCAGCCGCGCATGGCGATATGTCCTCACTCAGGGTGTCCGCGCCCTGGTTCGACGAGACCGGCGGTGAGAGTTCCTGGCTCCCGGGGCCTTTCACCCCGGTGACAGTGGCGGGACCGCGCCGGATTCGCACCGGCTTCCTCTCTTGCCGCCGTACTTGGCTCCGGAAGTCCACCACGCCCCGAGAACACCCGTCAACTTGCCGTTGACCTGCGGGGGCGGAGTGTGCGAAGGCCCACACGGCAGGGCCGGCGCGGGGGCCGCGGGTACGACGAAACGGGGTGCGGGACGGTGTTCCGTCCCGCACCCCGCGGTGCCCGGGCGCGTTCGCGTCAGGCGACGATCAGGTAGATGCCGTAGCCCACCGCCGCCGCGCACGCCGCGAAGCAGGCGTACGCGCCGGTGACCGCGAGGGTCGCGGAGCCGCCCTGCTCGGCGGCCCGCTCGCGGCGGGACAGTCCGGCGATGCCGACGGTGAACAGGGCCACGAGGGCCACGGTGACCACGAGACTGACTCCGAAGACGGAGCCGAGGGCCGCCCAGTCGATCTTCATGCTGCTTCTCTTCCTTCGTACCCGGCGTGCCCGGCGAACCGGGGGGTGCCTGGTCTCAGACGGTCGTGGAGGCCGACGGGGCCTTGGGCTCGGCGGTGGCCTGGGCGGGGATGGCCGCCGAGACCTCCTCGGACACCGTGCCCGTGGGGGGCGGGGTGACGGCGGCCATCGCGGTGGTCACCACGCCGGCCGGCTCCTCGGTGTCGTTGACGTTGGTGTGGTCGACGATCTCGCGGCGGGAGATCTTCCAGATGGCGTAGCTGGACACCACGAGGAAGACCGCGACGAGTGCCGTGCCCCAGTCGCCCAGGCCGCAGACGTACTCGGCGAGGGCGGCGACCAGGGCCGCGGCCGGCAGCGTCAGGCCCCAGGCGATGAACATGCGGGTGGCCGTCGACCAGCGGACCACGCCGCCCTTGCGGCCGAGGCCCGCGCCCATCACCGAACCCGAGACGGAGTGCGTGGTGGAGAGGGAGAAGCCCAGGTGGGAGGAGGCCAGGATGACCGTGGCCGCGCTGGTCTGGGCGGCGAAGCCCTGCTGCGGCTGGAGGTCGGTCAGGCCCTTGCCCATGGTGCGGATGATGCGCCAGCCGCCGAGGTACGTGCCGAGGGCGATCGCGATGCCCGCGGAGAGGATGACCCACATGGGCGGGTCGGAGTCGGGGGCGACGGCGCCGCCGACGACCAGGGCGAGGGTGATGATGCCCATCGTCTTCTGGGCGTCGTTGGTGCCGTGGGCCAGGGAGACCAGGCCGGCGGAGGCGATCTGGCCGGAGCGGTAGCCCTTGGCGGCGGCCTTGCCGTCGGCCTTCTTGCCGAGCGTGTAGGTCAGCCGGGCGGCGATCATCGCCGCGATGCCCGCGACGAGCGGGGCGGCGATGGCCGGGATCAGCACCTTGGTGACGAGCACGTCGCCGTGCACCGCGCCGACGCCGGCGGAGGCGATGGTGGCGCCGATCAGACCGCCCATGAGGGCGTGCGAGGAACTGGACGGGAGGCCGACCAGCCAGGTCAGCAGGTTCCAGAGGATCGCGCCGACCAGGGCGGCGAAGATGACCTCGGGACGGATGCCGCTCTCGTCGACGAGACCCTTGGAGATCGTGTTGGCGACCTCCACGGAGAGGAAGGCGCCCACAAGGTTCAGCACGGCGGACATGGCCACCGCGACCTTGGGCTTGAGTGCACCGGTCGAAATGGTGGTGGCCATCGCGTTGGCGGTGTCGTGGAAACCGTTCGTGAAATCGAACGCGAGTGCGGTTACCACCACAATCGCGAGGATCAGCGAGAAGCTTTCCATTTACCCAGGCAATCGTTCGAGGTCATTGGCTGGACGAACGTAGGTAACCAGGGTGAACGGAAGATGAACTGAGGGGGGCTTCACGGTGTCCGTAAGAGGGGGTTGTCGCTCCCTCCCGGCACGGCCGCCCAACGCCCGCGCGGCCCCACGCCCCCGGACGCCCTCCGGACCGGTCCCGCGACCGCCGGAAGAGACCTTCGTCACCCCCTCCCGCCTGGCAGGATCACCCCATGACGGAGCACCGCGAGGAGGTACCGATGACGGGGCACAGGCACGACGACGGCGACGCGGTGGCGCGGGCCTGGAGCGAGCTCGTCGCGACGGCCCGCCGGACCGTCTCCGAGGGCCTCGTCGTCGGCACCTCCGGCAACGTCTCGGTACGCGTCGGCGACACCGTCCTGGTCACCCCCTCGGGCGTGCCCTACGACCGGCTCACCGCCGACGACGTCACCGGCGTCGACCTCGACGGCCGGCAGGTGCTCGGCACCCTCGTGCCGACCAGCGAACTGCCCATGCACCTCGCCGTGTACCGCACCACGGACGCCCGCGCCGTCGTCCACACCCACGCCGTGCACGCCACCGCCGTCTCCACGCTCGTGTCCGAACTGCCGCTGATCCACTACATGGCCGCGGCCCTCGGCGGCCCCGTCCGGGTCGCCCCGTACGCGACGTACGGCAGCGACGAGTTGGCCGAGCACATGCTCCGGGCCCTTGCCGACCGCACCGGCTGCCTCCTGCGGAACCACGGCACGATCACCCACGGCGCGGGCCTCGACCAGGCCTACGACCGCACCGCCCAGCTGGAGTGGATGTGCCGCCTGTGGCTCATCGCCTCGTCCGTCCCGGGCGCCGCCCCGACCCTCCTGACGCGGGACCAGCTCACCGAGGTCCAGGAGAAGCTCAAGGGCTACGGACAGCGCCGCTGACCCCGCGCAGCCGGTCCCACTGGCCGGTGCGCGGGTCGACCGGGACACTGGACGGGTGCGCACAGTCAAAGCGACGGCCGCCGCCGTCACCGCAGCCCTGGCCGCCGGCGCCGCGAGCGTCGCCGCCGGACGGTTCGCCAGCGACGCGGCGCTCAAGGCGCCCCCCGGCCGGCCCCTGCCGACCGAACCCCGGCTCACCGTGCACGCCACGGCCGCCGGCCGGATCGCGCTCACCCGGGACCTCGCGACCCTCCGCCCCGGCCGCTACGGCCTCGCCGGCGACGGATCGCACGCGGTCGTCGGCCCCGCCCTGCCCGACGCCGAGCACACCGCCGACACCGTCGTACGCCGTCTGGAACGCGTCACGCACGGCACTCTGGAACCCGGCGACAAGGTCTGGCTCACCCCGAACCTCCACGTCGGCGACCCGGGCAGCGCCCTCGGCCTGGACCACGCCGACGTCGACGTGCCCGGCGAACTCGGCCCGCTCCCGGCCTGGTTCGTGCCCGGTGGCCGCGACACCTGGGTCATCGCGGTGCACGGCCTCGGTGCCACCCGCGAACAGGCCATGAACATCATGGGGTTCCTGCGGCGCCACCACTTCCCGGTGCTCGCCCTCGCCTACCGCGGCGACCTCGGCGCCCCCCGGTCGCCCGACGGACTCGGCCACCTCGGCGAGACCGAGTGGCGCGACCTGGACGCGGCGATCCGCTACGCCGTGCGCTCCGGCGCCCGCCAGGTCGTCCTGCACGGCTGGTCCACCGGCGCCACCATGGCGCTGCGCGCCGCCGCCCGCTCGGACCTGCGCGACCGCGTCTCCGGACTCGTCCTGGACTCCCCGGTGCTCCACTGGGAGACCACGCTGCGTGCCCTCGCCGCCGCCCGCCGCACCCCCGGCGTGCTGCTGCCCCTCGCGGTGCGCGCCGCGCAGGGGCGCCTGGGCGGCTCCCTCGACCACGTCCCCGCGACCTCGGTCCCCGGCACCCGGGCCCCCGCCGAAGCGGTCTCGGGCGGCCCCCGCATCCCGACGCTCGTCGTGCACGGACCCGACGACCGGGTGGCCCCCTGGCAGCTGTCCCGCCGCCTCGTCGGCGCGCGCCCCCACCACATGACCCTGCACACCGTCCGCCACGCCCCCCACGGGGCCATGTGGAACGCGGATCCGGACGGCTACGAAGAGGCCCTGCGGCGCTTTCTGACCCCCCTGATGTGATCGCGGCCGGGCCTGCCGCCCGACGATTCCGTTTAATGCCGTACGGCTGGCCTGTTCCGGGCGCCCACCGCTCACGGAACCCCGTGCCCGGACCGCCCCCACGACCCCCGTCGGCATTCCGTTTGGGTTTTCGGACCGTCAACCGGAAGACTGCACCCGTGACGTCCCGTATCCCGCGCGACTCCAGGCTCCGACTCGTCCGCCCGCGACCCCTGGCCGCTGCCCCGAGAACGATGAACCAGCGGCCCTCGCGCCGCCCAGCGCCACGCCCCCCGGAGGGCACCCCCGCACGGTCCGAACTGGCCGGAATGGCACGCACCGAGCTGGCCGGCGCCGCCCGCGTGGCCCGCTGGGCCGACAGCGCCCTCGGCCCCGGCCGCGGCGGCGCCACCGCCGACGGCAAGGCCACGCTCTCCGACACGACCGCCCAACACGCCGCCGAGGAGCTCGGCCTGACGGTCGCTCAGGTGCGGGCCGACTGGGACACCGCCCGCCTCGCCGGCCTCGTCGAGGTGCACGGCGGGCGCGCCCGCCCCGGCTGGCGGCTGCGCGCCTGGCACCGCGACGACAGCGCCGTACTGCGCGGCTGGGTCGCCCTGTTCGACGCCTGGTCGCTCGCCTTCCCCGAGCCCGGCGACCACGGGCCCGCCGCCGTCGCCGAGGTCGTCTCGGCCATGCCGCAGGTGCTCTCCTTCCTCCAGCTGTCCGCCGGGCCCGTCCCCGTCGCCCAGCTCCTCGACCTGCTGGAGCAGCGCGTCACCGAACTGCGCACCGAGCGCTGCGAAATCCCCTACGGGCCGCAGCCCGAACCCGTCGCGCAGCCCCAGCCGGACGACACCCCGCTCGCCCCGCTCCTCGACTGGGCGCTGCGCGCGCTCGCCTCCGTCGGCGCCCTCACCTACGGCGACGGACAGGCCACGCTCACCCCGCTCGGCAGCTGGGCGGTCTGGGTCAAGCTGGAGCAGATCTGCGTCGCCGCGCAGAGCCCGGCCGGGAACATCGAGCAGTCCGCCGAGGCCATGCTCCGCGGCTGCGCCCAGCTCCGCCCGAACGCGGCCCGCGCCGAGTACCGCGCCTGGCTCGCGGCCCGCCCCGTCGGCAGCGCCGTGGCCGAACTGCTCGGCGCCGCCCGCGGCGAGGACGCCCTGCTGCGCGGCCTCGCCTTCGAGGCGCTGCGCGTCGTCGGCGCCCCCGCCGAACCCGATGTCCGCGCCGTGCTCGACGAGCCCACCCTGCGGCCCTACGCCCTGCTGTGGCTGGCCGAGCACGACGGCGCCGACCCCGAGGACGCCCACGAGGTCCTCACCCGTGAGGAAGCGACGTGGCTGTGGGTCGACACCGCGGCGGCCGTCGCCGACCACGGCGAGGCCCCCATGCTCGTACGGCACCTGGAGTCCGCGGTGCAGCCCACCGTCCCCGCCCTCCTGGACGAGGTGCGCGCCGTGGGACACCCGCGCACCGTGCAGGTGCTGGTCGCCCTGGCCGCCGCGCACCCCGATCCGGCGCTCGCGAAGGCCGTGCGCCGGGCCGCCTTCCAGGTCCACACCGGCGCGGGCTGACTCCCGCCGGTCAGCCGCCGAGCGCCGGCGCGTACGTGCCGAAGCTCCAGATGTTGCCCTCGAGGTCCCGGGCCATGTAGTCCCGCGAGCCGTAGTCCTGGTCCGTCGGGGGCATGAGGATCTCCGCGCCGTGCTCCACGGCCCGCTGGTGGTGTGCGTCGACGTCGTCCACGACGACGTACACCCCCGTCGTGCCCGCGTCCTTCATCGCCGCGTCGAACACGCCGCCGCGGCCCTTGGAGCCCAGCATGATCGCGCCGTTGCCCTGGGCCAGCTCGGCGTGCATCACCGTGCCGTCCTCGCCCTCGTAGACCGACAGCTCCGTGAAGCCGAAGGCCTCCGTGAGCTGCCGGATCGCCGCTTTCGCGTCCGCGTACAACAGCGTGGGACAGATGCTCGGCGGTCCGCCGACCGTGCCTGCCATGCCGATCACTCCCTTGTGATCACTGCCGGAACCATCACCTGCCGCCAGTCTGGCAGCCACCACTGACACCGGCCCCCGGTACGGCCGGGAGCCGGTGATCGAACACGTGAACCCAGAAAAAGTGCTTGCACGTCCCCGCTAGACTGGCCTCCATGGCCATTCTCCTCGCGCATTAGACGGCGGGAACGCCCTCAGCCGACCATTCCCGCTTCCACCCCGCCCTGGAGTCTGACCCGTGATCTCCGCCTCCGGCATCGAGCTGCGCGCCGGTGCCCGCGTCCTCATCGAGAGCGCCAGCTTCCGCGTCGCCAAGGGCGACCGCATCGGCCTCGTCGGCCGCAACGGCGCCGGCAAGACCACCCTCACCAAATGCCTCGCCGGCGACGGCATCCCGGCCGCCGGCACCATCACCCGCTCCGGCGAGGTCGGCTACCTCCCGCAGGACCCCCGCACCGGCGACCTCGACGTCCTCGCCCGCGACCGCATCCTGTCCGCGCGCGGCCTGGACGTCCTGATCCGCAAGATGCGCGAGAACGAACAGCGCATCGCGAGCGGCCAGGGCGCCACCCGCGAGAAGGCCCTCAGGCAGTACGAGCGCCAGGAGACGGAGTTCCTCACCAAGGGCGGGTACGCCGCCGAGGCCGAGGCCTCCACCATCGCCGCCGCGCTGAACCTGCCGGACCGCGTGCTCGGCCAGCCCCTGCACACGCTCTCCGGCGGTCAGCGCCGCCGCGTCGAACTGGCCCGCATCCTGTTCTCCGACGCGGACACCCTGCTGCTCGACGAGCCGACGAACCACCTCGACGCCGACTCGATCGTCTGGCTGCGCGACTACCTCAAGACCTACCGCGGCGGCTTCATCGTGATCTCCCACGACGTCGACCTGGTCGAGACCGTCGTCAACAAGGTGTTCTACCTGGACGCCAACCGCGCCCAGATCGACATCTACAACATGGGCTGGAAGCTGTACCAGCAGCAGCGCGAGGCCGACGAGAAGCGCCGCCGCCGCGAGCGGCAGAACGCCGAGAAGAAGGCCGCCGCGCTCAACGCCCAGGCCGACAAGATGCGCGCCAAGGCCACCAAGACGGTCGCCGCGCAGAACATGGCCCGGCGCGCCGAGAAGCTGCTGGCCGGCCTGGAGGACGTCCGCCAGTCCGACAAGGTCGCCAAGCTGCGCTTCCCCGAGCCCGCCCCCTGCGGCAAGACCCCGCTGATGGCCGAGGGCCTGTCGAAGTCGTACGGCTCCCTGGAGATCTTCACCGACGTCGACCTGGCCATCGACAAGGGCTCCCGCGTCGTCATCCTCGGCCTCAACGGCGCGGGCAAGACGACCCTGCTGCGGCTCCTCGCCGGGGTGGAACAGCCCGACACCGGCATGGTCGTCCCCGGCCACGGCCTCAAGCTCGGCTACTACGCCCAGGAGCACGAGACCCTCGACCCCGACCGCACGGTGCTCGAGAACATGCGCTCCGCCGCGCCCGACCTGGACCTCGTCGAGGTCCGCAAGGTGCTCGGCTCGTTCCTGTTCTCCGGCGACGACGTCGACAAGCCGGCCGGCGTCCTCTCCGGCGGCGAGAAGACCCGCCTCGCCCTCGCCACCCTCGTGGTCTCCTCGGCGAACGTGCTGCTCCTCGACGAGCCCACCAACAACCTCGACCCGGCCAGCCGCGAGGAGATCCTCGGCGCGCTGCGCACCTACAAGGGCGCCGTCGTCCTCGTCACGCACGACGAGGGCGCCGTCGAGGCGCTCCAGCCGGAGCGGATCATCCTGCTCCCGGACGGCGTCGAGGACCTGTGGGGTTCCGACTACGCGGACCTCGTGGCCCTCGCCTGATCCCGCCCGCCTGACCTCGCTCCACCCGAACCGGACCGCACTGATCCACTCCGTATGGATCATTCGGCCCATCGGTGATCCACCATCTGTGTGAGATCTCCTCGTATCGAGGTGTGTCGTACACGGATTTCGCGGCCGATCCCCCAGTCACCGGGGGGTCGGCCGTCGCGCTTCCCTGACCAGGAACTTCGCGGAACAACCCGTTCGGACGTACGGATCCCGCCGCCTGGAATTACTGATTCCGCTTGTGGGGACGCGCTCCCGTCGTCACAACGATGTCTCACGGACCTTGCCGAATGGGTGGCCATCCTGCCCCGGAGGGGTGATCATGAGGAGAACCAGAGCGCACTTCCCATGAGGAGGCACGGGTGGCCGAGACTCTGAAGAAGGGCAGCCGGGTGACCGGCGCCGCGCGCGACAAGCTCGCGGCAGACCTGAAGAAGAAGTACGACGCCGGTGCGAGCATCCGGGCGTTGGCCGAGGAGACCGGCCGCTCGTATGGCTTTGTGCACCGCATGCTCAGTGAGTCGGGCGTCACGCTGCGAGGGCGTGGCGGGGCGACCCGGGGCAAGAAGGCCACATCGGCCTGACACCCCGGGCGGCCCCACGACTTCCGATGGTGGCCACCCGGTCGGCCGACCAACCGGCCGGGTGGTTACTGTGCAGTCACTTAGGGATGCCCGTACGGACCTCCGTACGGCATCCGCACTGACCGCATCCATCGGAGGCGCCCCATGGCTTCGCCCGCCAAGGACCTCGGTCCGGTACTCGACAAGGACGGGGTACGGCTCACCGTCGACGACGCGATCGCCACGGTGACGCTGACCAACCCGGCCAAGCGCAACGCGCAGAGCCCCGCTCTGTGGCGGGCGCTGGCCGAGGCGGGCCGGCTGCTGCCGGGCACCGTCCGGGTCGTCGTGCTGCGCGCCGAGGGCAAGTCGTTCTCGGCCGGGCTCGACCGACAGGCGTTCACGCCCGAGGGCTTCGACGGGGAGCCGTCGTTCATCGACCTCGCGCGCGGCGGCGACGCCGAGCTCGACGCGACCATCGCCGAGTACCAGGAGGCGTTCACCTGGTGGCGGCGCAGCGACATCGTGTCCGTCGCCGCTGTCCAGGGGCACGCCATCGGGGCGGGCTTCCAGCTCGCACTCGCCTGTGACCTGCGCGTCGTCGCGGACGACGTGCAGTTCGCCATGCGCGAGACCAGCCTCGGACTGGTGCCGGACCTGACCGGCACCCATCCGCTGGTCGGCCTGGTCGGATACGCCCGCGCGCTGGAGATCTGCGTGACGGGACGGTTCGTCACGGCCGAGGAGTCCGTCGCCACCGGCCTGGCCAACCTCGCCGTGCCCGCCGACCAGCTCGACGACGCCGTACGCGACTTGGCGGCGGCGCTGCTCGCCGCGCCCCGGGACGCCGTCGTCGAGACCAAGGCGCTGCTGCGCGGCGCCCTCGACCGGGACTACGAGGCCCAGCGCGTCGCCGAACGCGCCGCACAGGCACGCCGGTTGCGGGACCTGGCCGGGATCGGCGACTGAGCCGCGCCCCGGACCGGCAGCCGTCTCACTCCACGGCGGTGACCACGACTGTCACCGTCGGGCGGTCCGGCAGCACCTCGGCCGTCCGTGCGCGGACCGCACGGGCCACGTCCAGGGTCCGGTGGTCCGCGCGCACGGCGCACTGCACCTGAACGTGCCGCCCCGGCAGCGCGGCGGCGTCGGCCCCCGGCGCCTCACGCAGCCGCACCGGCCGCCCCAGCGTGCCGCTCAGCCCGGCGACACCGGGCACGGCGAGCACGGCACGGGCGACACGAGCGGCGTCGCCGTCGTCGTCCCGGGCGTCCCCGGTGCCGTCGGCGTCCTCGGGGCCCTCAGGGTCCTCGGGGCCCTCGGCGTCCTCGGTGTCCGGCTCCGGCGAGTCCGAGGACTCCGCCGTGTCTTCCGCCTCGTGCTCCAGCAGCGCCGTCACCCGCAGGTCCACCTCCGTCACCCGCAGCCCCAGCCGGTCCGCCGCGGCGGCCGACAGGGCCGCCCGGAGCCGGGACGCCGTCGTCGGCAGCGGCTCGTCCGCCGTCGCCGCGAAGTCGGCCGTCACCCGCAGCGGGCCGGGCGGCAGCGCGCCCGGCGGGGGCGGCACGACCGGGTCGTCGCTGTCCTCCGGGTCGGCGAGAGCGATCCGCAGCCCGGCCGGCCGCACGCCCGGCACCTCGCGCGCCGCGCTCCGCAGCACCGCACCGGCCGCCGACTCCGCGAGCCACGCCCCGTCGCGCGGCCCGCCCAGCGGCAGCAGCCTGCCGAGACCCAACTGCCGCCGCACCGCCTGTGTCCACCGATCAGCCGTCATTCCTCCAGCCTGCCGCATCCCCGGCGCGCGAGCGGGCAACCGCACTTACGGTGGTCAAAGGGACGACCGAAAGGGACGTGCGGACATGAGCGACATGACCGAGCCGAACCGGACGGGTGCCACCGGAGGAGCCACGGAGCTGCCCGACACCTCCGGCACCCGCAGGACGCAGTCGAGCAAGCGCGGTGGAGGAGACCCCGCCACCCGCGGACGGACCACCATCGCCGACGGGGTGGTCGAGAAGATCGCCGGACTGGCGGCCCGCGACGTCGTCGGCGTGCACGCCATGGGCAGCGGAATCTCGCGCACCTTCGGGGCCGTGCGGGACCGCGTGCCCGGCGGGGCGAAGTCGGTGACACGCGGCGTGAAGGCCGAGGTCGGCGAGGTGCAGACCGCGCTCGACCTGGAGATCGTCGTGGAGTACGGCGTCGCCATCGCCGACGTGGCCCGGGACGTGCGGGAGAACGTCGTCGCCGCGGTCGAGCGGATGACCGGCCTCGAGGTGGTCGAGGTCAACATCGCGGTGAGCGACGTGAAGCTGCCCGAGGACGAGGAAGAGGAACCGGAGCCCCGGATCCAGTGAACCGGCCCTCGACGGTGGACCGGACGATGAGCTGTGGACCGGACGATGAGCTGAGGAGCGCAGCATGAGCATGGCCGTGGTCGGCTTGATCGCCGGAATGGCGCTGGGCTTCGCCGGGTACTTCGGCGGCTTCGGCGCGTTCCTGCTGGTGGCGGCGCTCGGCGCCGTCGGGTTCGTCGTCGGCCGGTTCCTGGAGGGGGACCTGGAGTTCGGCGACTTCTTCCGCACCCGCGACGACCGGCGGCGGTGAGGCCGGTGAGTACCGCGGCCGAGGCGTACCGCGACCCCCCGGCCGTCGTACCGCCGGGTGAGCGAGGGGCGACCCGGATCGCCGACCGGGTCGTCGCCAAGATCGCCTCGCAGGCGGCACGCGAGGCCCTCGGCGCCCCGCCGCCGGACGGCAGACCGCCGCACGCCACGGTGGCGGTGCGCCACGAGGCCGCCCGCGTCCGCGTGCACGTCGAACTCGACTACCCCTGCGACATCGGCGCCCGCTGCCGCGCGGTGCGTCGCCAAGTCGCCGAACGGGTAGGCACGTTGGTGGGCATGGAGGTGCCGGAGGTCGCCGTCCACGTGGAGCGGCTGCGGCTGTCCCCGGCGCACGGCGCGGCACAGGGGAGGACCCGATGAGCGAGCCCGAGGGCTCCGAGGGCACCACGCGACGGCTGCCGGTCATGGAGAAGGACACCGGCCCCGGCGACGACGAGCGGGCCAGGCCCGGCCAGTCGTCGTCCGCTGCCGCCTACGACGCGCCGCCCGTGCTCGACGGCGACGCCGGCGGCAGCGGACGGTTCTGGTCGGCGCGCCGCGTGCCCGCGGGCCTCGTCGCCCTCCTGCTCCTGGCCGGCACCGGTCTGCTCCTGTACGACGCCGCGGCCGTGCGCGCCGACCGGCCCGCCATGGGCTGGCGCCGCGAACTGGCCCGGCAGCTCCAACAGCGGCCCCTGGACGACATCTGGGTGCTGGTGGGCGCGGGTGTCGCCGCCGCCCTCGGACTGTGGCTGGTCGTGCTGGCGGTCACGCCCGGTCTGCGGGACGTGCTGCCGATGCGGCGCCCGCACGCCGAGGTGCGCGCCGGACTGCACCGGGACGCCGCCGCCCTGGTGCTGCGGGACCGGGCCATGGAGGTGTCGGGCGTGCAGTCGGTGCGGGTGCGGATGGGCCGCTCCCGGGCCGACGTCCGCGCCGTGTCGCACTTCCGGGCACTGGACGACGTCCGCGCCGAACTGGACGACGTGCTCGCCGACGCGGTCAAGGGGCTCGGGCTCGCCCGGCCGCCCGCGCTGTCGGTGCACGTCCGGCGGCCCGGCAGGAAGGGGTGAGGACCGTGCTCAGGATCGTCAACCGCGTGCTGCTGGGCCTGCTGGGTCTCGTCCTGCTCGCCCTCGGCGGGTCCGTGCTGGCCGTCGGTCTCGGCGCGTCCGCCCCGTCCTGGTGGATGCACCACGGGCGTGACGACGTCCTGCTGAACGCGGCCGAGCGGACCCGGTGGCGGGACGCGGGCTGGTGGTGGCCCGCCGTCCTGGCCGCGCTCGCCGTCCTGGTGCTGCTCGCCCTGTGGTGGCTGGTCGCCGTGCTGCGCCGACGGCGCCTGAGCGAGGTCCTGGTCGACACGGGCGACGGCGAGGGCGCCCTGCTGCGCGGGCGCGCCCTGGAGGCCGTCCTCGCCGAGGACGCCGGCGGCCTGGACGGCGTCGAACGCGCCGACGTCGCCCTCACCGGCCGGCGCAGCGCGCCGGCGGCCCGGGTACGGCTGCTGCTGGCGCCGCACGTCGCTCCCGGGACCGCGCTGCACCGGCTGACCGCCGGGGCCCTCGCCCACGCCCGCGACTCGGCCGGCCTGGCGTCACTGCCGGCCGAGGTACGCCTGAAGGGCGTCAGACACCGCGCCGAACGCGTCGGCTGACCCGGGTCGGCTCCGCGGACCAGTTCTCGGCCGGCGTCACGTCCGAGCCGCCCGGGACGGCGCGGGTTCGGGTGCGGGGCCCGTCAGAAGCCGTGGCGCTGGCCGCCGTCCACCGGCAGCATGACGCCCGTGAGGTACGAGGCCGCGGGCGAGAGCAGGAACGCCGCCGCCCGGCCGAACTCCTCCGGGGCGCCATAGCGCCGCAGCGGGATGCGCGACTCCGAGGCCCTGCGGGTCGCCTCCGGGTCGGCGGACAGCGCGTCCAGCTCCCGCACCCGGTCGGTGTCGATGCGGCCCGGAAGGACGCCGACGACGCGGATGCCGCGCGGCCCCAGCTCGTCGGCGAGGGACTTCGCGAAACCGGCGAGGCCGGGGCGCAGCCCGTTGGAGACGGTCAGGCCCGGGATCGGCTCGTACACCGAACCGGAGAGCACGAACCCGATGACGCCGCCCTCGTCCAGCTCCGCCGCGGCCGTCCTCGCGAGCCGCACCGCCCCGAGGAACACCGACTCGAACGCCGCCTGCCACTGCTCGTCCGTGGTGTCCGCCGCGAAGCCCGGCGGCGGTCCGCCGACGCTGACGAGGACGCCGTGGAAGGCGCCGAAGTGCTCGCGGGCGGCGGCGATCAGCCGCTCGGCCGCCCGCGGGTCGGCGTTGTCCGCGGCGACCCCGACCGCGTTCGGGCCCAGCGCGGCGGCCGCCTCGGCCACGGTCCGCTCGTCACGCCCGGTCACGACCACCTTCGCGCCGTCGGCGACGAGTTCGCACGCGGCGGCGTTGCCGAGGCCCCGGGTGGCCCCGGTGACGACGTACACCCGGTCCTTCAGTCCAAGATCCATGGCCCCTATCCTGCCTCGCCGTCCCCGTACAGGGCGAGGGCGGTGTGCACCAGACCGATGTGGCTGAACGCCTGCGGGAAGTTGCCGAGCTGGTGCCCGGCCACCGGGTCGTACTCCTCGGCCAGCAGACCGACGTCGTTGGTGAGCTCCACCAGCCGCTCGAACAGCTCGCGGGCCTCCTTGGTGCGGCCGGTCGCGTGCAGGGCGTCCGCGAGCCAGAAGGAGCAGACGAGGAAGGCGCCCTCGCCGCCGGGCAGCCCGTCGACGACGGTCTCGTCGGCGGTGTAGCGGTGCAGCAGTCCGTGGTGGCCGAGGTCCTCGCGGATCGCCTCGATGGTGCCCAGCACCCGGGGGTCGTCGGGCGGCAGGAAGCCCACGCGCGGGATGAGCAGCAGCGCCGCGTCCAGTTCGCGCGAGCCGTACGACTGCGTGAACGTGTTGCGTTCCGGGTCGTAGCCCTTCTCGCAGACCTCGCGGTGCACCTCGTCGCGCATCGCCCGCCAGGCGTCGACGTCGCCCGGCAGCTCCGGGTGCCGCTCCAGCACGCGCACCGCCCGGTCGGCGGCCACCCACACCATCACCTTGGAGTGCACGAACTGCCGGCGGCCGCCGCGCACCTCCCACAGGCCCTCGTCGGGCTGCCGCCAGGCCGTGCACAGGAAGTCCATCAGCGCGCGCTGCACCGCCCACACGTCCGGCTTGGCGGACAGCCCCGAACGGCGGCCCAGCGCCAGGGAGTCCATCACCTCGCCGTACACGTCGAGCTGCAACTGGTTCACGGCGTCGTTGCCGATCCGCACCGGCGTCGACTCGGCGAAGCCGGACAGCCACGGCAGCTCGAACTCCGGCAGCCGCCGCTCACCCGCCAGGCCGTACATGATCTGCAGGTCCTTGGGGGAGCCGGCGACGGCGCGCAGCAGCCAGTTCCGCCACGCCTCGGCCTCCTCCTGGTAGCCCGCCGCCACCAGCGCGCCCAGGGTGAGCGTCGAGTCGCGCAGCCAGCAGTACCGGTAGTCCCAGTTGCGCACGCCGCCCAGTTCCTCGGGCAGGGAGGTGGTGGGCGCGGCGACGATGCCGCCGGTCGGGGCGTAGGTCAGCGCCTTGAGGGTGATCAGGGAACGGACCACGGTGTCCCGGTGCGGTCCGTCGTAGCTGCACCGCGCGGCCCAGGCCCGCCAGTCGGCGACGCTGTGCTCCAGCGACTCGTACGGGTCGACCAGCGGGGGGCGCGGCTCGTGCGAGGGGTGCCAGGTGAGGACGAACGCGACCTTCTCGCCGGCGGCGACGGTGAACTCCGAGTGCGTGCCGAAGTCCCGGCCCCAGGTGCGCACCTCCGGCTCGGCGCGCAGCCACGCCGAGTCGGGCCCGGCGACGGCCACCCGGTGCCCGTCCACGCGGCGCATCCACGGCACGATCGAGCCGTAGTCGAAGCGCAGCCGCAGCACGCTGTGCACGGTGACCTCGCCGCTGAGCCCCTCGACGATGCGGACGAGGTCGGGGGCGCGGTCGCGCTGCGGCATCAGGTCGGTGACGCGCACGCTGCCCTGCGGGGTGTCCCACTCGGTGTCCAGGACGAGGGTGTCGGGGCGGTACGCGCGGCGCGTGCACGTCTCCGCGCCCGCGGGGGCGATGCGCCAGTGGCCGTTGTCCTCGTCGCCGAGGAGCTTGGCGAAGCAGGCGGCCGAGTCGAAGCGGGGCAGGCACAGCCAGTCGACCGAGCCGTCCAGGCCGACGAGCGCCGCCGTCTGCTCGTCGCCGATGAGTGCGTAGTCCTCGATACGGGGGTGCACGCAGGTGCGGGTTCCCGGCCGACCTGGGGCGCAATCCGCGTCGGGGCCGGGCGGGTGACGCGGAGGGTGTGACGTCGGTTACACCGGCGCGTGCTCCGGGTCGTCGGCGTCGCTCTCGGTCGCCCCGGCGCCGCCCGCGCCCTTGCGCGCCGCCTCCGCGCGGTCGCGCGCCTCACGGCGGACCAGCACGAACCAGCCGACGGGGACACCCGCGGCGAACAGCCACCACTGGACGGCGTAGGCGTAGTTCAGCGCGGCGTTCTCGTGGCCGGGCTCGCCGATGGGCTCCGGCGTGCCGCCCTTCGGCTCGGGCGCGGTCTGCACGACGTAGCCGCCGAGCACCGGGGCGCCGAGGCGCCGCGCCTCCTGCTCGCTGTTGATGAGCATGATCTGCCGGTCCGGCAGGCCCTTGAGGTCCTTGATGCCGCTGGCCTCGGTCGTCTCGTCGGGCATCAGCCGGCCGGTGACGGTGATCTCGCCGCGCGGCGGCGCGGGGACCTCGGGGAACGCGGTCTGGCTGGGGCCGTCGGCGGGGATCCAGCCCCGGTTGACCAGCAGCACCTTGCCGTCGTCGAGGACGAACGGGGTGAGGACGTGGTAGCCGACCTCTTCGTCGGAGTTGGTGCGGCGGCGGACGACGACCTCGTCGTCGGTGTCGAAGCGGCCCTTCGCGGTCACGCCGCGGTACCGCTCGTCGGTGGTGACCCCGTGTCCCGGGGCGGTCAGCCGCGTCACGGGGACCGGCTCGGCGGCCAGCGCCTCGGACACCAGCCGGTTGCGGGCGGTGCGCTCGTCGTAGCGGTGCATCTGCCAGATGCCCAGCCTGATCATCGTGGGGATGAGCAGCAGGGCGACCAGCGTGAGGATCACCCACTGCCGGGACAACAGGAAGCGGTACACCCCACGACGGTACAACTCGGTCGTGGGGTGTACCGCACGGGGTACGGCTTCAGACCTTGTCGACGATGCCCGCCTTCCCCTCGGCGCGGGCGCAGTGGGCGCCGCAGTACCACTGGCCCTCGACCTCGACTCCCTGGCCGATGATCTGGACCCGGCAGTGCTCGCAGATGGGCGCCATGCGGTGGATGGCGCAGGAGAAGCAGTCGAAGACGTGGACGGCGCCCTGCGCGTGCACCTCGAACGTCATGCCGTAGTCGTTTCCGCAGACCTCGCAACGTGCCATGCGCCTCAGACTGGGCGCTCGGCGCCGCGCGGGCGAGCGGGCGCCGGGCGAGTCGCCCCGCAATCACCCGTCCGCACGGGCCGCCCGTCCGCAGGGGCCGCCCGTCCGCAGGGGCCGCCCGTCCGCAGGGGCCGCCCGTCCGCAGGGGCCGCCCGTCCGCAGGGGGCAGCGGTACGCAGCGGTCAGTGGCCGCGCGTGTCAGCCGTCCGCCGGTTCGACGTCCCGCAGCAGCTGCCCGAAGGCGGCCTCGTCGACCACCGGCGTGCCGAACTGCCGGGCCTTGACGACCTTCGAGGTGCCGGAGTCCGGGTCGTTCGTGACGAGCAGGCTCGTCAGCCGGGACAGGCTCGATGCGACGTGCAGCCCGGCCTCGGTCGCCCGGTCCTCCAGCAGCTCGCGGTCGACGGAGGTGTCGCCGGAGAACGCCACGCGCATGCCCTGCTTGAGGGGCCTGCCCTCCTCGTAGCGCCCCGGGTTGGGATAGGGGCAGGCGGGACGGCGGCGGGACGGGCGCCAGCTCGTCGCCCGGTAGCCGCCGTGACCGGCCTGCTGCCCGATGCGCGGCGTGGCCCGGTCCGTCCACTCGGTCAGCGGGCGGCACTCGTGCAGCGGCAGCCGGAGCCCGCCCGCGGCGGCGGCGTGCAGGCTCGGCCGGAACGCCTCCGCGAGCACGCGCGCGTCGTCCAGCGCGTGGTGCGCGCGCCGCTGCACGACACCGAAGTGGGCGGCGAGCGACTCCAGCTTGTGGTTGGGCAGCGGCAGGGCGAGCTCCTTCGCCAGCGCGATGGTGCACAGCCGCTGCCGCACCGGCGCCTCGCACTCCGCGCGCGCGTACTCGCGGGCGATCATCTGCCAGTCGAAGACCGCGTTGTGCGCGACGAGCACCCGGTCGCGCAGCCGGTCCGTGAACTCCTCGGCCACGTCGCGGAACAGGGGCGCGCCCTCCAGCACGTCGCTCGTCAGACCGTGGATCCACACCGGGCCCGGGTCGCGCTCCGGGTTGACCAGCGTGTACCAGTGGTCCTCCACCTCGCCGCGCGCGTCCAGCCGGTAGACGGCCGCGGAGATGATCCGGTCGTCCCGTGCCAGGCCGGTGGTCTCCACGTCAACGACCGCGTATCCCCGGGGATACGCGGCCGGCCACGCAGTCGGGGACGCTGCGGTCGTCGTGCGGTCTTCGAGCATGGTCACTGAGGATACGGGCCGCGACCGACAGCGCGGGCCGGGAGGGGCCTGCCGCACGGAGTGTCAAATGCCCCGAATCCCCCGAGAAGTGACGGAGGATTCGCCGGTCGGCGGTGTCGGAGCCGGGCGGCGCGAGGGGTCGGGTGAGACGCTTCGGGGGTGAGTGAGCAGGCGTCCGGCCCGGTTCCGGAGCACGACGAGGCGCACGGCGGTTCCCTGGGCGCGCGGCTCAACTGGCTGCGGGCGGCCGTCCTCGGCGCCAACGACGGCATCGTGTCCACCGCGGGTCTCGTCGTCGGCGTGGCCGGTGCCACCGACGAGCGCGCGACGCTGCTGACCGCCGGACTGGCCGGACTGCTCGCCGGTTCCCTGTCGATGGCGGCGGGCGAGTACGTGTCGGTCTCCATGCAGCGCGACTCCGAGAAGGCCGCCCTCGCCGTGGAGAAACGGGAACTGAGGGAGCGGCCGGAGGCCGAACTCGCGGAGCTGACGGACCTTCTGGAGCAGCGTGGCCTGTCCCGCGACGTCGCGCGCGAGGCCGCCGAGCAGCTGACGGAACGTGACGCGCTGCGGGCGCACGCGCGCGTGGAGCTCGGCATCGACCCCGACGACCTCACCAACCCCTGGCACGCCGCCTGGGCGAGCTTCCTGGCGTTCACCGCCGGCGCCCTGCTGCCGCTGCTGGCGATCGTGCTGCCGCCGGCCGGCTGCCGGCTGTGGGTCACCGTGGTGTCGGTGCTCGCCGCACTCGCCCTCACCGGCTTCAGCAGCGCCCGGCTCGGCGCGGCCCGCCCGCACCCCGCCGTGCTGCGCAACGTGACCGGGGGCGCTCTCGCGATGGCGGTGACCTACGCGGCCGGTTCGCTGCTGGGCGCGGCGGGTGTGTGAGGCACGTCGGCACGGGGTTCACCCGCCGGTCACGGGGAGCGGCCGGCGTCCATTGGCGGAGATCGCCAACAAGTAAGCGCGTACCGACGGTAATACTTGTCGGTAACAACCTCTGGTGGTGGCCCGCCCGCGGTCCTACGGTGCACTCATGCCGAACCTGCCCGATGTCGTGCTGTGGTCGATACCCGCCTTCGTGCTGCTCACCGTGATCGAGATGATCAGCGTGCGCCTCCATCCCGACGAGGAGGCGGCGGGCTACGAGGCGAAGGACGCCGCGACCAGCGTCGGCATGGGCCTGGGCAGCCTCGCCTTCGACTTCCTGTGGAAGATCCCGATCGTCGCGATCTACACCGCGCTCTACGAGCTCACGCCGCTGCGCGTGCCGGTGCTGCTGTGGACGGTCCCGCTGATGCTGCTCGCGCAGGACTTCTTCTACTACTGGTCGCACCGCGGCCACCACGTCGTCCGCATCCTGTGGGCCTGCCACGTGGTGCACCACTCCAGCCGCAAGTTCAACCTCACCACCGCGCTGCGCCAGCCCTGGACGTCCCTGACCGTATGGCCGTTCTACGTCCCCCTCGTCGTCTGCGGCGTCCACCCGGCGGCCCTCGCGTTCTGCTCCTCGGCGAATCTCGTCTACCAGTTCTGGATCCACACCGAGCGCATCGACAGGATGCCCCGCTGGTTCGAGTTCGTCTTCAACACGCCGTCCCACCACCGGGTGCACCACGCCTCCCAGGGCGGCTACCTCGACCGCAACTTCGGCGGCATCCTCATCGTCTGGGACCGCCTCTTCGGCTCCTTCGTCCCCGAGACCGAGCGGCCGGTGTACGGACTGACGAAGAACATCACCACGTACAACCCGCTGAAGGTCGCCACCCACGAGTACGTCGCCATCGCCAAGGACCTGAAGGCGGCCCGGAGTTGGCGCGAGCGCGCCGGGCGGCTGTTCCGCGGCCCCGGCTGGCAGCCCGCCCCGCCCGCCGCGGCGGCCGTCGAGGAGACGTCGGCCGCGTGAACCCCTCCCGCGGTCTGCTCGCCACCTTCGCCCTCGTCGTCGCCGTCGACCTCACCGCCCTCGTCGCCGGCCACGACTCCGCCCACACCGTCGCCAAGCCGCTCCTGATGCCGCTGCTGGCCGCCTGGGCCGCCGCGTCCGGCGCGCCCCGGCTGCTGGTCGCCGCGCTCCTGTTCGGCTGCGCCGGCGACACCCTGCTGCTGTTCGACGCGGACGCCGCCTTCCTCGCCGGCATGGGCTGCTTCGCGGCCGGACACGTCTGCTACCTCGCCCTGTTCAGGACGTACGCCCCCGCCGCGACGACCCTGCGCGCGCGTGCCCGGGTCCTCGTCCCCGGTTACGCCGCCGCCCTCGCCGTCACCCTGGCCCTGCTCTGGACCGGCCTGCCCGCCGGCCTCCGCGTCCCCGTCGCCGTCTACAGCGCCCTGCTCACGGCCATGGCCTGCACGGCCGCGGTCCGCGTCGGCGCCGTCGCCGGGCTCGGCGGGGCACTGTTCCTGCTGTCCGACACGCTCATCGCGACCGGCATCGCCGACTGGCCGCAGCTCCCGCGTCCCGACTTCTGGATCATGCTGACCTACATCGCGGCGCAGGTCCTGCTCAGCGCCGGCCTGCTCGCCGCCGTACGCCCCCGCCCGGCGCCGACGGCGTACGGCGTGACGCGCTGAGCGCCACGGGCACAGCCACCGGCGTCACCAGCGGATCGGCAGCGGAAGCGCCGTCAGCAGCCCGGACAGCGCGACCACCAGCGCCAGTCCCGCGACCTCCGCCCGCGCCGGCACGCACGCCGACAGCGGGTCGGCCGCGCGGCGCAGCCGGAGCCGCGCCCACAGGGCGAGCCCCGCGACGGCCGCCACCAGCAGCACCTTGGCGAGCAGGGCCCGCCCGTACGCCGTCGCCGTCAGCTGGTCGAGGACCGTCTCCGGCGGCATCCGGCGCAGCGAACTCCACACGCCCGTCGCCGTGACGGCGGCCAGCAGCACCGCCGCCACGCGCGCGTACAAGCCCAGCAGCGCGGCACCCGGCCCCGCGACGCCCCAGTCGCGCACCGTCCGCAGCGCGTGCAGCAGACCGCCGGTCCACAGCGCCGCGCACGTCAGATGCACGAGGGTCAGCGCGGAACCGGTCAGCGGCGTGTGCTCCGGCGCCGGATGGGCGCGCAGCGCCTCGGCGACGACCACCGCGGCAAGCGGCCACAGTTGAGTGGCCGGGCGGCGGGAGAGCGCGCACAGGCCCGCCACGACGAACGCGTTGACCTCCAGGAGCGCGAGCCTGCCCTCCCGGGACGCGTGGAGACCGCCGACGTCCAGGTCGCCGACGCCGTGCGGCACGAGATTGCCGGTGGACACCACCGAGGCCAGGCCCAGCGCGGCGACGAACCCGGCGCCCGCCGCGCCCGCCGCCCAACTGCGCGGCACGGCCGGGGGAGCGCCGGGCACCGCGCGCGCCAGCCGGTTCACGAACACCTCGCCCAGCGGCACCGACAGCGCCAGGAACAGCACCGTACGCAGCAGGGCGACGCCCGCCGAGCCGGGCGCGCCGGCCTCCCCGGTGCCGTGCAGCGCGGCGGACGGGCCGAGCAGGGGTATCAGCGCCGCGAGCGCGACCAGCGCGAGGACGGCGACGGCCCGGACCGCCCCGGCACGCCCCGCGGACCCGCTCGCGCCGCCCGTCCCGGGAGTGGGTCGTGTCAAGGTCACCCCGGGATCTTCACAAGTCCCGTCGGGCCGGGCAAGTCGCCGGGCACGCGAAGGGGCCGGGCACCGGGCCCGGCCCCACCGCTCACGTCACGGCCCCGTGTGCCGTGCGGATGCCTCAGCGGATCGAGGTCACTTGACCGCGTCCAGGGCGTTGACGATGCCGTGGCCGTAGAAGCCGTTCACACGCTCGCCGCCCTCGCAGACCGCGTCCTGCGTGCCGTCGCCGTTCTGGTCGTACGACTCGGGGCAACCCGGGTTGTCCGCCTGCGCCTTGAGCAGCGTCTGGATCTGGTCCGGGCCCAGGAAGGGGTACTTCGACTTCAGCAGCGCGGCGACACCGGCGACGTGCGGCGAGGCCATCGAGGTGCCCTGGAGGAAGGCGTACCCGCCGTTCGGCATCGTGGAGAGGATGCGGCCGTTCTTCGACGGCGTGTCCGGGATCTGGTAGCGCCCGTCGCCGCCCGGCCCCGCGACGTCCGCGACGCGGTAGCCGTACGAGGAGTAGTACGACTTGAGGTTCTGCACGCCCGTCGCGCTGACCGTCACGACGCCCGGCAGCTGGGTCGGCAGGTCAAGGCACTCGCTCGGGTCGATGGTGCGCTCGACCGGCGTCGTGTCGTTGGGGCTGCTCGCGTCCACGATCGCGTCCGAGGCGAGGTCGTGGTTGGAGTTGCCCGCCGACGCGATGTGCAGCGTGCCCTTGTTCTTGGCGTACAGCTGCGCCCGGTTCACCGCGTCGATGACGGCCCGCTGGTCGGGGTCGTTCTTGCAGTTGTAGAGGAACGGGTCGATGTAGTAGCTGTTGTTGGTGATCTCGACGCCGTGGTCGGCGGCGAACACCATGGCGCAGACCACGGCCTCCGGGTAGAAGAGGCTGGTGTCCGGCTCGCTCACCTTGATGGACGAGACCTTCACACCCGGCGCCACACCCGCGACACCGACGCCGTTGCGCGCGGCGGCGATCTCACCGGCCACGTGCGTGCCGTGGTAGTCGTCGGGGGTGTACGGACGCCAGGCGCCCTCGCTGGTGTCGGCCACGCCGCCCACGCAGTTCGCGGACTGGGCCGCGGAGAAGTTCGGGGCGAGGTCCGGGTGGGTGTCGTCGACGCCGGTGTCGATGACGGCGACGGTCACCTTGCTGCTGCCGGGGTTGATCTCGGCGGCCTTGTCGGCGCCTATCGCGCGAAGGTCCCACTGGTCGGCCTCGAGGGGCTCGGCGCCCTCGGTCGCGGCGGAGACGCTCGCGGTACGCGCGGCCTGCTCGTCCGACATCATCTGGACGGCGCCGATGTCCGTCGTACCGGCGGCCGCCAGCGGCGCCGTACGGGTCGCGCCGGCCGACTGCACGCCGCGCACGGCGCGCATCTGCTGCGCGAAGGCCGGGTTCGCCGAGTGGGCGACGATGACGCCGATCCTGTCGTACGAGGTGACGACCCTGCCCTCGGCAGCGGCGATCGCCTTCTTGACCGAGGCGATCGTGCGCGAGTCCGTCGGTGTGTTGACCACGTACGTCAGCGTGCCCGCCTCGGCCGCCTGCGTGGCGGTCTCGACGACGGGGGCGGCCGACGCGGCGGCCGGCAGGAAGCCGAGCGAGGCGGTCAGGGACAGCACGACCGGAACGGCCAGCGCGAGCCGGCGTCTGGAAGGCAGATGAGCCATGGGATCTCCACATCATCCGGAAACGGGAACCGGCCCGAGACACAGGTGATGCCTGGGCAGGTACATGACGTTGGTGCAGAGGTTGAAGCTATCTCCCATGTCGCTGGCCAGCAATGACTTGCCGGACGCGAACTTCGGAAAGAAGTCGGAACGCGTTGAACCGGTCCTCGCGTGGCGCCGTGACCTTGTGCAGGGGAGACGAGGACACTCGCCCCCGTCCCTTTGCCGAAACCGCATCCGCAACGCGAGGAGACTCCGTGGCCACCGACGCACCGCCCCCCTCGAAAGAGCCGCACGTCCTACCCTCCGCCGAGGAGTTCGCCGAGGTGCACCAGAGCACGGAATTCGGTGAACTGCGCCGCTCCTACCGGTCGTTTGCCTTTCCGCTGACCGTCGCCTTCATCGCCTGGTACCTGCTCTACGTGCTGCTGTCGAACTACGCCGGCGGATTCATGGGCACCAAGCTGTTCGGCAACATCAACGTCGCCTTCGTCTTCGGCATCCTCCAGTTCGTCACCACGTTCCTCATCGCCTGGTGGTACTCGCGGCACGCCGCCGCGAAGCTCGACCCCAAGGCCGAGGCCATCAAGTCCCGGATGGAGAACCGCGCATGAATCTCGCGACGACTCTCGCGGCCAACGAGGCCAGCGAGCACCGGCCACTGATCATCACCCTGTTCGCGCTCTTCGTGGTCGCGACCCTCTTCATCACCGTCTGGGCGGGCCGGCAGACCAAGGACGCCGCCGACTTCTACGCCGGCGGACGCTCCTTCAGCGCCTTCCAGAACGGCCTCGCGGTCTCCGGCGACTACATGTCGGCCGCGTCGTTCCTCGGCATCGCGGGCGCCATCGCCCTCTTCGGATACGACGGCTTCCTCTACTCCATCGGCTTCCTGGTCGCCTGGCTCGTGGCCCTCCTGCTGGTCGCCGAGCCGCTGCGGAACTCCGGCCGCTACACCATGGGCGACGTCCTCGCGTACCGCATGCGCCAGCGCCCGGTGCGCACGGCCGCCGGCACCTCCACGATCGTCGTGTCGATCTTCTACCTGCTGGCCCAGATGGCGGGCGCCGGCGTCCTCGTCTCGCTGCTGCTCGGCATCACCTCCGACGCCGGCAAGATCCTCATCGTCGCCCTCGTCGGCGTCCTGATGATCGTCTACGTCTCGATCGGCGGCATGAAGGGCACCACCTGGGTCCAGATGGTCAAGGCCGTGCTCCTCATCGGCGGCACGCTCCTGATCACCTTCCTGGTGCTGCTGAAGTTCAACTTCAACATCTCCGACCTGCTCGGCACGGCCGCCGAGAACAGCGGCAAGGGCGCCGCCTTCCTGGAGCCCGGCCTGCAGTACGGCCTCAACAGCACGTCCAAGCTGGACTTCATCTCCCTCGGCATCGCCCTGGTCCTCGGCACCGCCGGCCTGCCGCACATCCTGATCCGCTTCTACACCGTGCCCAACGCCAAGGCCGCCCGTAAGTCCGTGAACTGGGCCATCGGCATCATCGGCGGCTTCTACCTGATGACGATCGCGCTCGGCTTCGGCGCCGCCGCGCTCATCTCGCAGGACGAGATCATCGCGTCCAACCCGTCCGGCAACACGGCGGCCCCGCTGCTCGCCCTGCACCTGGGCGGCGTCGACTCGGCCTGGGGCGCGATCCTGCTCGCCACCATCTCGGCGGTGGCCTTCGCCACCATCCTCGCCGTCGTCGCCGGCCTCACCCTGGCCTCGTCCTCGTCGTTCGCCCACGACATCTACGCGAACGTCATCAAGAAGGGGACGGCGACCGAGAAGGAGGAGGTCAGGGCGGCCCGGCTCGCCACCATCGGCATCGGCGCCGTCTCCATCCTGCTCGGCGCCCTCGCCCGCGACCTGAACGTGGCCGGCCTGGTCGCGCTCGCCTTCGCCGTCGCGGCCTCCGCCAACCTGCCGACGATCCTCTACAGCCTGTTCTGGAAGCGGTTCACCACCCAGGGCGCGCTGTGGTCGATCTACGGCGGTCTCGTCGTCGCCGTCGGCCTGGTGCTGTTCTCGCCCGTCGTCTCCGGCGACCCCAAGGCGATGTTCCCCGACGTCGACTTCGCCTGGTTCCCGCTGAAGAACCCGGGTCTCATCTCGATCCCGTTCGGTTTCCTGATGGGCTGGCTCGGCACCGTCCTGTCCAAGGAGAAGCCCGACACCGCCAAGTACGCGGAGCTCGAGGTCCGGTCCCTGACCGGCACCGGAGCGCACTGACGCCCCCTCCCACGCGGCCGCGTCGTAGTTCTCTACGACGCGGCCGCGTCCCACGTCGTGGGATCGGGCCTCGGCCGTTGTGGGTGGTGTCACGTAGGCTCACGAGTGACGGCGGAAAGTGCGGTCCGTGACGAGGGAGGGGCCCACGTGCTCATCGACACCTACGGCCGGCAGGCCACCGACCTGAGGGTCTCGCTGACCGACCGGTGCAACCTGCGCTGCACCTACTGCATGCCCGAGGAAGGCCTGCAGTGGCTCGCCAAGCCCGACCTGCTCACGGACGACGAGATCGTCCGCCTCATCGACATCGCGGTGACCTCCCTCGGCATCGAGGAGGTCCGCTTCACCGGCGGCGAACCCCTGCTGCGCCCCGGCCTGGTCGGCATCGTGGAGCGCGTCGCGGCCCTGGAGCCGCGCCCCCAGATGTCGCTGACCACCAACGGCATCGGCCTCAAGCGCACGGCCGAGGCCCTGAAGGCGGCGGGCCTGGACCGGGTCAACGTCTCGCTGGACACCCTCCGCCCCGACGTCTTCAAGACCCTGACCCGCCGCGACCGCCACAAGGACGTCCTGGAGGGCCTGGAGGCCGCCCGCGCGGCGGGCCTCACCCCCGTCAAGGTCAACTCCGTCCTGATGCCCGGGCTCAACGACGACGAGGCCCCCGACCTCCTCGCCTGGGCCGTCGAGCACGACTACGAACTGCGCTTCATCGAGCAGATGCCCCTGGACGCCCAGCACGGCTGGAAGCGCGACGGCATGATCACCGCCGGGGACATCCTGACCTCGCTGCGCACCAGCTTCGAGCTCACCGCCGAGGACTCCGAGGCGCGCGGCTCCGCCCCGGCCGAACGCTGGCTCGTGGACGGCGGACCGTACCGCGTGGGCGTCATCGCCTCCGTCACCCGCCCGTTCTGCGCCGCCTGCGACCGCACCCGCCTCACCGCCGACGGCCAGGTCCGCACCTGTCTCTTCGCCCGCGAGGAGACCGACCTGCGCGCGGCGCTGCGCGACGGCTCGCCGGACGAGGAGATCGCGCGCCTCTGGCGCCAGGCGATGTGGGGCAAGAAGGCGGGCGCGGGCCTCGACGACCCGTCGTTCGTCCAGCCGGACCGCCCGATGTCCGCGATCGGCGGCTAGTCCCGGACAGTCGCGGGACTAGTCCTGCGACTGCCACTCGCTCAGCGGGACGACGTCCTTCAGGAAGCCCCGGACGCCGAGGAACTGCGAGAGGTGCTCCCGGTGCTCCTCGCACGCCAGCCACGTCTTGCGGCGCTCCGGGGTGTGCAGCTTGGGGTTGTTCCAGGCCAGTACCCACACGGCGTCGGCACGGCAGCCCTTGGCGGAACAGATGGGGTTTTCGTCACTCACGGATTCGTCTCACAGGTCCACAAACAAGGCGACGCCGAGCAGCCACGGGGGGAGCTGCCCGGCGTCGGTCCGTCGCTCCGACGGGGGATGCGGAGCGCTTACGAAGTATGTCACGGGTGACCCGTCGCCCGGCACCGGAATGGCATGATTGATCTGAGGTTTTCCTGAGCTTTGGCGAGAAACCTGCTTCCGCTTACGGCCCGGACCTACCCTCCGGAGTTCTCGCGCCGCTCGCCCCCGGCACCCGGCCCCGCGTCCGTCACCACGTCTTCCGGGACGGATTCCGCCGAGCCGCCGTGCGCACGGGGCGGCGCGATCATCGGCGGAGTCGGCGCCACGACGAACGTCGACGGGAGCGACGGCGCGTTCTCGCGCCCCGCGTTGGCGATCACCACGGCGATGTAGGGCAGCAGCGCTCCCACCACCAGCGCCACGATCGCGACGTGCCGTTCCACGTTCCACAGCGTCGCCGCCAGGATCACCGACAGGGTGCGGATGAGCATCGAGATCACATAGCGGCGCTGCCGGCCGCGCACGTCTTCCTGGAGGCTCGTCCGGGCTCCGGTGATCCGGAACACCTGGGCGTTGGCCTCGCCGTGCCGTTTCCGCATCACCATCCACCATCCGTCCGCATCGGCTGCCCCGCCCCGCCACCCGGTCCGCGGCCGGTCGGGGAGACCGGGCCCGGACACCACCCACGGTACGCCGCGCCCGCGCCGGTCACGAGAGCGGGGCCCCGTCATCCCAGGGCCGTCCGACCTGCGCCGTCCCCCGTACGGCCCAACCGAAATGCGGCGCGGGGACGGCGGGCCGAGACTGGCGGTAATGCTCACGTCGAGCCGGACGAGGAGGCAGCCATGGGCTGGTTGTGGGCGATCATCGTGGGATTCGTACTGGGGCTGATCGCCAAGGCGATCATCCCGGGCAAGCAGCACAGTCCACTGTGGCTGACGACCATCTGCGGCATCCTGGGCGCCATCGCGGGCAACGCGATCGCCCGGGGCTTCGGTGTGGAAGAGACCTCCGGCATCGACTGGGCGAGGCACGCCTTCCAGCTCGCGGCCGCGATCGTCATCGTCTTCCTGGTCGACATGGCGTACATGACCATGCGCGGCAAGAAGAGGCAGCGGGCCTGACACCTGCCGGGCCCCGACCGGGGGCCCAGGCAGTGCGGTACCGGCTTCACCCACGCCGAAGGGGCGGCTTCCCACCGGGAAGCCGCCCCTTCGCGCGCCGTACGCGGTGCCCGCCGTACGCCCGGTCAGGCGCCGGTGACCTCCACCGCGGCCAGGTTCTTCTTGCCCCGGCGCAGCACCAGCCAGCGCCCGTGCAGCAGGTCCTCCCCGGCCGGGACGGCGTCCTCGGCGGTCACCTTCGCGTTGTTCACGTAGGCGCCGCCCTCCTTCACCGTGCGCCGGGCGGCCGACTTGCTGGCGACCAGGCCGACCTCGGCGAACAGGTCGACCACCGGGCCGAGTTCGGCGACCTGGACGTGCGGCACCTCGGACAGGGCCGCGGCCAGCGTCCGCTCGTCCAGCTCCGCCAGCTCGCCCTGGCCGAACAGCGCCTTGGACGCGGCGATCACGGCGGCCGTCTGGTCGGCGCCGTGCACCAGCGTCGTCAGCTCCTCCGCCAGCGCGCGCTGCGCGGCACGGGCCTGCGGGCGCTCCTCGGTCTGCTTCTCCAACTCCTCCAGCTCCGCACGGGACTTGAAGGACAGGATCCGCATGTAGCCCGAGATGTCCCGGTCGTCCACGTTCAGCCAGAACTGGTAGAACGCGTACGGCGTCGTCATCTCCGGGTCGAGCCACACGGCGCCGCCCTCGGTCTTGCCGAACTTGGTGCCGTCCGCCTTCGTCATCAGCGGCGTCGCCAGCGCGTGCACCGAGGCGTCCGGCTCCAGGCGGTGGATCAGGTCCAGGCCGGCCGTCAGGTTGCCCCACTGGTCGCTGCCGCCCTGCTGGAGCGTGCAGCCGTAGCGCCGGTAGAGCTGGAGGAAGTCCATGCCCTGGAGGAGCTGGTAGCTGAACTCGGTGTAGCTGATGCCCTCGGAGGACTCCAGGCGGCGGGCCACCGAGTCCTTCGTCAGCATCTTGTTGACGCGGAAGTGCTTGCCGATGTCCCGCAGGAACTCGATCGCCGACAGGCCCTGGGTCCAGTCGAGGTTGTTGACCATCACGGCCGCGTTCTCGCCCTCGAAGGACAGGAACGGCTCGATCTGGCGGCGCAGTTTGTCGACCCAGCCGGCGACGGTCTCCGGGGAGTTCAGCGTGCGCTCCGCGGTCGGGCGCGGGTCGCCGATCAAGCCGGTGGCGCCGCCGACCAGCGCCAGCGGCCGGTGCCCGGCCTGCTGGAGCCGGCGCACGGTGAGCACCTGCACCAGATGCCCCACGTGCAGCGACGGCGCGGTCGGGTCGAAGCCGCAATAGAACGTGACGGGACCGTCCGCGAGCGCCTTGCGCAAAGCGTCCTCGTCAGTGGACAGGGCGAACAGCCCGCGCCACTTCAGCTCGTCGACGATGTCCGTCACGGTTCTCGCGTCTCCTTGATGATCTTCGGGCGGCCGGGTGACCTCCGGCCGCGAACGCCTACGAGGTTATACGCCCCGGCTGACAGAGCTCATATTGAAATCCGGTACCCGCAGCGGCGGCATCGCGGCCCGCGTGAACCAGTCGCTCCACTCCCGCGGCAGCGTCTGCTCCGTGCGCCCCGCCTCCGAGGCCCGGCCCAGCAGACCGACCGGCGACTCGTTGAACCGGAAGTTGTTGACCTCGCCGGTCACCTCGCCGTTCTCGACGAGGTAGACGCCGTCCCGGGTCAGGCCCGTCAGCAGCAGCGTCGCCGGGTCGACCTCGCGGATGTACCACAGGCAGGTCAGCAGCAGCCCGCGCTCGGTGGCCGCGACCATCTCGTCCAGCGTGCGGTCCTCGCCGCCGTCCAGGATCAGGTTCTCGATGCCCGGCGCCACCGGGAGCCCGGTCAGACCGGCGCTGTGCCTGCTGGTCGTCAGGTGCGTCAGCGTGCCCTCGCGCATCCACTCGGTGGCGGTCAGCGGCAGCCCGTTGTCGAACACCGACTGGTCGCCGCCCGAGGAGTGCGCGATCACGAACGGCGCCGACTCCAGACCCGGCTCGGCCGGATCACTGCGCAGCGTCAGCGGCAGGCCGGTCAGCCGCTCGCCCACGCGTGTGCCGCCGCCCGGCTTGGAGAACACCGTACGGCCCTCCGCCGCGTCCCGGCCCGACGCCGACCACATCTGGTAGATCAGCAGGTCCGCGACGGCCGTCGGCGGCAGCAGCGTCTCGTACCGGCCCGCCGGCAGCTCGATCCGGCGCTCCGCCCAGCCCAGCCGTACGGCGAGCTCGGCGTCCATGGCCGCCGGGTCGACGTCCTTGAAGTCCCGCGTGGAGCGGCCCGCCCACGCCGACCGGGCGCGGTCCGGCGACTTGGCGTTCAGCTCCAGCGTGCCGTTCGGCTGGTCGTGCCGCAGCCGCAGGCCCGTGGAGGTGCCCAGGTAGCTGGAGACCATCTCGTGGTTGGCGAAGCCGTACAACTCACGGCCGCCCGCACGCGCGCGTGCGAACGCCTCCCCGAGCGCCGGCGCGAAGTCGCCGAACACGGCGGACGACGTCTCGGCGGGCGCCTCGGTGAACTCCGGCGACGCCTCCACGCCCGTCACCAGCGGCTGCGCGTCCTCGGCCGGCGCGGCACCCCGCGCCGCCGCCTCGGCGGCCCGCACCAGCGGCTCCAGGTCGTCCGCCGTGACCGCGGACCGGGACACGACGCCCGAGGCGGTGCCCTCCTTGCCGTCGACGGTCGCGACGACGGTGAGCGTCCGCCCGCGCGTCACGCCGTTGGTGGTGAGCGCGTTGCCCGCCCAGCGCAGGTTGGCGGTGGACTGTTCGTCGGCGATGACGACGCACCCGTCCGCGCGCGACAGTTCGAGAGCGCGCTCGACGATCTCGTGGGGCTTGCTGACACGGGCGCTCATCGACCGGCCTCCTGCGTGGTGTTCAGAATGTTGACGCCCCTGAAGAGGGCGGACGGGCAGCCGTGGGACACGGCCGCGACCTGGCCCGGCTGGGCCTTGCCGCAGTTGAACGCGCCGCCCAGGACGTACGTCTGGGGGCCGCCGACCGCCGCCATGGAGCCCCAGAAGTCGGTGGTGGTCGCCTGGTAGGCGACGTCGCGCAGCTGCCCGGCGAGCCTGCCGTTCTCGATCCGGTAGAAGCGCTGCCCGGTGAACTGGAAGTTGTAGCGCTGCATGTCGATCGACCACGACCGGTCACCGACGACGTAGATGCCCCGCTCCACGCTCCCGATGAGGTCCTCGGTCGACATCCCGGCCGGGTCCGGCCTGAGCGACACGTTGGCCATGCGCTGCACCGGTACGTGCGCGGGGGAGTCGGCGTACGCGCACCCGTTGGACCGCTCGAACCCGGTCAGCCGGGCGATCCTGCGGTCCAGCTGGTAGCCGACCAGCACGCCGTCCTTCACCAGGTCCCAGGACTGCGCCTCGACGCCCTCGTCGTCGTAGCCGATGGTCGCGAGGCCGTGCTCGGCGGTGCGGTCACCGGTGACGTTCATCAGCTCCGAGCCGTACCTCAGCTTGCCGAGCTGGTCGAACGTGGCGAAGGACGTGCCGGCGTAGGCGGCCTCGTAGCCGAGGGCGCGGTCCAGTTCGGTGGCGTGCCCGATGGACTCGTGGATCGTCAGCCAGAGGTTGGAGGGGTCGACGACCAGGTCGTACGTGCCGGCCCGGACGCTCGGCGCGCGCATCTTCTCGGCGAGCAGCTCCGGCAGTTCCGCCAGCTCGGACTCCCAGTCCCAGCCGGTGCCCGTCAGGTACTCCCAGCCGCGGCCGACGGGCGGCGCTACGGTGCGCATCGAGTCGAACTCGCCGCTGGAGTCGTCCACCGCCACCGCGGTGAACTGCGGATGCAGCCGCACCCGCTGCTGCGTGGTCACGGTGCCGGCCGTGTCGGCGTAGAACTTGTTCTCGTGGACGGTGAGCAGCGAGGCGTCGACGTGGTCGACCGCGTCCGCCGCGAGCAGCCGCGCGCTCCACTCGGCGAGCAGCCCCGCCTTCTCCTCGTCGGGCACCGTGAACGGGTCGATCTCGTACGACGAGATCCACGTCCGCTCCTCGTGCACGGGCTCGTCGGCCAGCTCCACGAGCTCGTCGGACCCGGCCGCCCTGATGACCTGCGCGGACAGCTTCGCCATCGCCACCGCCTGCGAGGCGACCCGGGCGGCGGCGTCCATCGTCAGGTCGACACCCGAGGCGAACCCCCAAGTGCCGCCGTGCACGACGCGCACCGCGTACCCGAGGTCGGTGGTGTCCGACGACCCGGACGGCTTCGCGTCCCGCAGCCGCCAGGACGCGCTGCGCACCCGCTCGAACCGGAAGTCCGCGTGCTCGGCCCCCAGCGCACGCGCGCGTGCGAGCGCGGCGTCGGCGAGGGCGCGCAATGGCAGTGCCGTGAAGGCTTCGTCGATCGTATGAGGCACCGGCGTCTCTTTCTGTGGAGTGACCTGGCTGCCTCCGATCATGTCCCTCCGGGCCGCCCCCGGACCACACCTTTCCCGAGGCGCCCCGCGGGGTTTCTGTAGGGACCCGACAGTGAGTCCCGTAAGCCACTGTGGGTGCCCGAATGTCCGCGGCCGGTACGGGACCGATAGGTTTTCCGGGAAGCCGCCTGCCGAGCCCGGGGGAAACCCACGGCCCGGGCGGTGTGCCAGAACGCTATCGAAAGGGTGATCCGTTGAGCCGCTCGGTTCTCGTCACCGGAGGCAACCGGGGCATCGGCCTCGCCATCGCCCGAGCTTTCGCCGAAGCCGGCGACAAGGTCGCGATCACGTACCGCTCGGGCGAGCCGCCCGCCGCCCTCACCGACCTGGGCTGCCTCCCCGTCAAGTGCGACATCACCGACGCCGAGCAGGTGGAGCAGGCCTACAAGGAGGTCGAGGCGGAGCACGGCCCGGTCGAGGTCCTCGTCGCCAACGCGGGCATCACCAAGGACCAGCTCCTGATGCGCATGAGCGAGGAGGACTTCACGTCCGTCCTCGACACCAACCTCACCGGCGCCTTCCGGGTCGTCAAGCGCGCCAACCGCGGGATGCTGCGCGCCAAGAAGGGCCGCGTCGTGCTCATCTCGTCGGTCGTCGGCCTGTACGGCGGTCCCGGCCAGGCGAACTACGCCGCCTCGAAGGCCGGCATGGTCGGCTTCGCGCGCTCCCTCGCCCGTGAGCTCGGCTCGCGCAACATCACCTTCAACGTCGTCGCGCCCGGCTTCGTGGACACCGACATGACCAAGGCGCTCACCGAGGAGCAGCGCTCGAACATCGTGGCGCAGGTGCCCCTGGGCCGGTACGCGCAGCCCGAGGAGGTCGCCGCGACGGTGCGGTTCCTGGCCTCGGACGACGCCTCGTACATCACTGGAGCCGTCATCCCCGTTGACGGCGGACTGGGAATGGGTCACTGATCACCATGAGCGGAATTCTCGAGGGCAAGCGCGTCCTGATCACCGGTGTGCTGATGGAGTCCTCCATCGCCTTCCACACCGCGAAGCTGGCCCAGGAGCAGGGTGCCGAGATCATCCTGACCGCCTTCCCGCGGCCCACGCTGACCGAGCGCATCGCCAAGCGGCTGCCGAAGCCGACCAAGGTCATCGAGCTCGACGTCACCAACGACGAACACCTCGGCCGCCTCGCGGACGTCGTCGGCGAGGAGCTGGGCGGCCTGGACGGCGTCGTGCACTCCATCGGCTTCGCCCCGCAGGACGCGCTCGGCGGCAACTTCCTGAACACGCCCTTCGAGTCCGTCGCCACCGCGATGCACGTCTCGGCGTTCTCACTGAAGTCGCTCACCACGGCCTGCCTGCCGCTGATGCAGAACGGCGGCTCCGTCGTCGGCCTCACCTTCGACGCGCAGTACGCCTGGCCGCAGTACGACTGGATGGGCCCCGCCAAGGCCGCCCTGGAGGCCACCAGCCGCTACATGGCGCGTGACCTGGGCAAGCAGAACATCCGCTGCAACCTCGTCTCGGCGGGCCCGCTCGGCTCCATGGCCGCCAAGTCCATCCCGGGCTTCAGCGACCTGGCCGCCGTGTGGGACACCCGCGCGCCCCTGGAGTGGGACCTCCAGGACCCCGAGCCGGCCGGCCGCGGTGTCGTCGCCCTGCTGAGCGACTGGTTCCCGAAGACCACCGGCGAGATCATCCACGTGGACGGCGGCCTGCACGCCATCGGCGCCTGACCGGCCCCGCCGCAGGTCAGCACTGCCTCGACGCCCCGTTCCCCGCACCGCGCGGGGAGCGGGGCGTCACCCGTTCGGCCCCGCAGGCCGGGCGGCCGGCCGGGCCGTCCGCGCACTCTGGAGACGCGCTCACCGCGTGCTTCCCTCCCCAGCGCGGCCGAGGAGGTCCCTGTGTACCTGATCCACAGCCTGGCCTCAGTGACCGTAGCCGCGGCACTCCTGGTGAGCCTGCCGTGCGAGGCCCTCGCGCACGCACGCGTGGGCGCGCCGTACGACACGGCCCCGCACACGCGCGTGGCCGCCGCGCTGCCCGCCGGGCACGCGCCGTTCGGCGCCGAGTGCCGCATAGCCGTCAGCGGCTCGCAGGCGGTCGCCCACTGCCACAACCCGTACGTGGACACCGACCGCGTCCGCCTGCACATCGAGTGCGAGCGCTGGTGGGACCTCGACACCGACAGCGCCCCCGCCGACACCGGCCCGGCCGAGACCGTACGGCTCACCGGCCGGTGCTGGAAGGAGGTCCGCGCGGTGTGGGTCAGCCACCAGAACCTGGGGAGCTGAACCGCCCCGGGCGGCACAGGAACGGATAGCTCGCCGCCTCCGCGGCTGCCGCCGCCGCGTCGCCCGCGCGGATCGCGTCGACCAGCCGCGAGTGGTCCATGTGTGTCTCCGGCGTCAGCTCCGCGCCGACGTCCTCGCGCAGCCAGTCCCGCAGCACCTCGCCGAGGTCCGCGTACATCTCCGTCATCACGTCGTTGTGGGAGGCCGACACCACGGCCAGGTGGAACGTCGAGTCCGCCGTCACGAACGCCTCCGTGTCGCCCGACTCCCACGCCTCCTCGCGGCGCAGCAGCAGCGCGTCCAGCTGCTTGAGATCCTTCTCCGTGCGCCGCTCGGCGGCCAGCTTCGCGGCGGCCGACTCCAGCGTGGACCGCAGCTCCGCGATGTGCCCGGGGTCGGCGTTGGCGAAGCGGCGGTGCATCACGCCGGCCAGCTCACTGGTCGCCACGACGTACGTGCCGGAGCCCTGGCGGATGTCCAGCAGGCCGTTGTGCGCGAGGGCGCGGACGGCCTCGCGGACCGTGTTGCGGGCGACCCCGAGCTGCTCGACCAGCTCGGGCTCGGTCGGGATGCGGGAGCCGACGGGCCACTCGCCCGAGGTGATCTGGGTGCGCAGCGCGGCGATGACCTGCTCGGAGAGCGCGGAACGCCGGGGATGGCTCAGGGGCATGTCACACCTTCGCACGGCCGCACCGGCGGCGGACCGCCGGACCATGGACAACCAATCATCCCATGATTCTATGATGGTCCCCATGGCTAGCGAGGAAACCCGAACCCGGACAGCGGAGTCCACGACGAACGCCCCGATACCGGCCCCCACGTCCGCCGCCACGCGCGCGTGGACCGTGCGTCTGCTCGTCGTCGGCATCGTCCTGGCCGCGCTGAACCTCCGCCCGGCCATCACCAGCCTCGGCGCCCTCCTCGAAGAGGTACGCGACGGGCTCGGCATGAGCGGCAGCGTGGCCGGGCTGCTCACCTCCGTGCCCCCGCTCTGCTTCGCCGTCTTCGGCGTCACCGCCCCGCGTCTCGCCCGCCGCTTCGGCCCCGGCGCGGTGGTCTGCGCCGGCATGGCCGCCATCGCCGCCGGTCTGCTGATCCGGCCCTACGCGGGCAGCACGCCCGCCTTCCTGGCCGCCAGCGCCCTCGCCCTCATGGGCATCGCCGTCAGCAACGTCCTCATGCCGGTCATCGTCAAGCGCTGGTTCCCCGACCGCGTCGGCTCCATGACCGGCGTGTACTCGATGGCCCTCGCCTTCGGCACGTCCGTCGCCGCCGCGGCGACCGTGCCCGTCACCGGTGCCCTGGGCGGGAACTGGCAGTCCGGCCTCGCCGTCTGGTCCGCGCTGGCCGCCGCGGCCGTCCTGCCGTGGCTCGGCTTCGTACGGGACCGGGCCGTGCCGCACGCCGAGCGGTCCGCCGCGGCGCACGGCACGGGCGAGGAGCGGCCCGCGCTGCGCATCACCCGCAGCCGCACCGCCTGGGCGCTCGCCGTGTTCTTCGGGCTCCAGGCCACCGCCGCCTACATCACCATGGGCTGGATGGCGCAGATCTTCCGGGACGCGGGTGTGCCCGCCGGCACCGCCGGACTCCTGCTCGCCGTCACCATGGTGATGGGCGTGCCGCTGGCCTTCGTCATCCCGCGCCTGGCGACCCGGCTGCCCAGCCAGGGCCCGATCGTCCTCGCGCTCGGCTTCTGCGGCCTCGCCGGATACGCCGGCCTGTACTTCGCCCCGGCCGAGGGCGCCCTGGCCTGGGCCCTGCTGCTCGGCGTCTCGAACTGCGCCTTCCCGCTCGCGCTCACCATGGTCGGCATGCGGGCCAGGACCGGCGGGGGTGTCGGCCAGCTGTCGGCCTTCGCGCAGAGCACCGGCTACCTGCTCTCCATCCCGGGCCCGCTGCTGGTCGGCGTGCTCTACCAGCACAGCGGCGGCTGGGGACTGCCCCTCGCGCTCATGACCGCCCTGATGATCCCGCAGATGCTGGTGGGCGTCCTGGCGGGCCGCGACCGCACGGTCGAGGAGGAGGCGGCCCGCTGACCGCGCGGGCGCGCACCCCGTGGCGGGGCCGGGCCGCCGGGGTGCGAGACTTGACGCATGCCAGTGCTCGACCCGAACCCCCGCAACGGCCAGAAGAAGATGCTGCTCGTCTTCGGGGCCTTCTTCGCCATCTTCGTGATCATCGGCGTCGTCGCGTCCATCGCGGCGCCCTGACCGCGCGCCCCGCCGGCCCGGCCCGTGGTGGGGCTGCCCCCACCATCCCCTAGGGGGCCAGGGTCAGGGTCAAGTGGGTGGATCTCCGGATGGGTTGACGGCGGCGGATTCCGTAGCTTCGAGACGTGGCCGCGCACGGCGGACCACGCGGCGCGGACCACGCGTCCCGGAGACCTGCGGAGGCACCCATGTCGGCCCCCACGCACACCCGGCCCCACCCGGCTTCCCGGGGCGGCGCCGACAGCAGGCTGCCCTGGTGGGCCCTTGCCCTGCCCACGCTGACCTTCGTCGCCCTGCTCGCCCTGATACTGCACCCGTCCGACGCCCACGCGGCGGCGGGCGACCCGGCGATCACGCAGGTGCTCGCACACCTGCGGCATCTGATCATGGGCTGACCGCGCGCCCGTCACGCGCCGACCGGTGTCGGAGAGCGCCGTCAACTCCCTGCGCCTCATGGCCTGTTTCGTGCGAAGCTGGGACGCATGAGCGTCGCAGAACCCCGCAGGATTGTCCTTTTCCGGCATGCGAAAGCCGACTGGCCACAGGTGACCGACCACGAGCGACCGCTCGCCGAGCGGGGGCGCATGGACGCCGCGTTCGCCGGACGCAAGCTGGCCGACACCGGCATCCCCTTCGACCTGGCCCTGTGCTCCACCGCGACCCGGACCCGCGAGACCTGGAAGCTCGCCGTACACGAGTTCGAACACCGACCGAAGACCGTGTACGAGGAGCGGATCTACGAGGCCTCGCCCGGTGAGCTCATCACCGTGCTCAACGAGACCCCCGACGACGCGCGCAACGTCCTGCTGATCGGCCACAACCCCGGCATCCACGGCCTCGCCGACGTCCTGGCCGGCTCGGCCGACGGCGACGCCCGCGACCGGATGGTCCGCCGCGGCTTCCCGGCCGCCGCGTTCGCCGTCCTGACCTTCACCGGGACCTGGAAGTCCGTGGAGCCCGGCGCCGCCACACTGGTCGACTACTGGGCGCCCACGGAGTAGTAGCCCCTCCTCAGGGGCGACCCCGTGCCCCGAGGCGAACCCGAGGCACGACCAGGCACGACCAGGCACGACGTGGGCCCGGCACCCCGAGGGTGCCGGGCCCGTCACGTACGCAAGGGGTCAGCGCGCTTCGTGGGTGTCCGCCGCCTCGACCTCTTCGCGGGTCACGCCGAGCAGATACAGCACGGTGTCCAGGAACGGCACGTTCACCGCCGTGTGCGCGGCCTCCCGCACCACCGGCTTCGCGTTGAAGGCGACGCCCAGACCTGCCGCGTTCAGCATGTCCAGGTCGTTGGCCCCGTCACCGATCGCCACCGTCTGCGACAGCGGTACGCCCGCCTCCGCCGCGAACCGGCGCAGCAGCCGCGCCTTGCCCGCCCGGTCCACGATCTCGCCGGTGACCTTGCCCGTCAGCCTGCCGTCGACGATCTCCAGCGTGTTCGCCTGGGCGAAGTCCAGCCCCAGGCGCTCCTTCAGGTCGTCGGTGACCTGCGTGAACCCGCCGGACACGACACCGACTTGGTAGCCGAGGCGCTTCAGCGTACGGATCAGCGTGCGCGCGCCCGGCGTCAGCCGCACCTCGCTGCGCACCTTGTCCACCACCGACGCGTCCAGACCCTCCAGGAGCGCCACGCGCGCGTGCAGCGACTGCTCGAAGTCCAGCTCGCCGCGCATCGCCGCCGCCGTCACCTCGGCGACCTTGTCCTCGCAGCCCGCGTGCGCCGCGAAGAGCTCGATCACCTCGTCCTGGATGAGCGTCGAGTCCACGTCCATGACGACCAGCCGCTGCGCGCGCCGGTGCAGGCCCGCGGCGACGACCGCCACGTCCACGCCGAGCGCCGCCGCGTCCGTCACCAGGGCGGTGCGCAGCGGCTCGGTCTCGACGCCGGACACCGCGAACTCCACGGCCGTCACGGGGTACTTGGCGAGCCGGAAAATACGGTCGATGTTGCCGCCGGTCCTGGTGATGCGGGCGGCGATCGCGGCCGTCGCCTCCGCGGTGAGCGGGTGGCCGAGCACGGTGACCAGGGAGCGGCCGAGGCCACGCGGACGGTTGTCGCCGAGGCCGGAGATGATCTCCGCCTGCAGCTTCAGCGACTCCGCCCAACTGTGAATGGTCGCCCGCAGCTCGCCCTCCAGGCCCTGGGGCGGCTCCGTCACGAGCGCGCACAGCACGATCCGGCCCCGCGTGACGACCTGCTCGATGTCGACCACGTCGACGGAGTAGGCGGCGAGGGTGTCGAAGAGGCCGGCCGTGATGCCCGGCCTGTCCTTGCCGAAGATCTTGACAAGGAGCGTGGGGACGTCGGAGGTCTGCGATGCGCTCATGGTGCTTCCACCGTATCCGGCACCCAGTGCCTCACGCCCGCGAGGTCCGCCAGCCGGACACGGAACAGTCCGTGTCCGGTGGGTTGCCGGGGACTTGCCGTGAGCTTGCCGGTGCGCCGGGAACTCGCGCCCGACGGCCGGGTCACCGCCCGCCGTTCGGCCTGCGCGGTGGTGGCGGGGGCGGGGGAGGCGGCGGCCCGTCGCCCCACCTGGGAGGACGCCTGACCCGCCCCGCTCCCGGCGATTGCCGGGGGCCCCTGGGAGGTGGCCCCAAGGGCCGCGCCACGGTCGGCGCCCCGTAGAGATCGTCGGCGCCGGGGTCGACCGCGTCCCGCGTCGCGCTTCCGTCCGCACCCGTCCCTCCGGCGCCCGGCAGCCGCAGGTAAGGATTCGTCGCCGGGTTCGGCGGCCGGTGCGGCGTGCTGGGCGCGTAGGGGCCGAACCGCCCGGTCGGGCCGGCGTACAGCGGGTAGTCGACCTCCGCCTCCTCACCCTCCGCGCCGGCCACGTCACTCAGTGCCAGTGGCGCCGCCCGCCTCCCCGCCGATCCGGACACCCACGCCAGCAGCGCCCCGGCGGCACCGGCGCCCGCGCCCCACGCCGCCCCGAGCAGCGCCGCCGGACCGAGGCGACCGTGCAACTCGACGCCCGCGCCCAGCGCCTCGACGCCGAGCACGGACACCGAGGCGCCCACGGACACACCCGTGAGCCACACCAGCAGCGGCAGCGTCACCGCCGTCACCACCCCGAGCCGCACGACACACCACCCGACGAATCCGAGGACCCGACGCCGAGGCCCAACGACCCCGTCGGCTCCGCGCCCCCGCTCACCCATCCCGCTCCCGCGCTCGCCGCTCCCGTGCCCCAGCCCAGCGAGCCCGCCCCCGCGCCCGGCGCCACCGCCCCCATCCCCACCCCCGCCGCGCAGCGCAAGCCCACGGTCCCCCGGTGGGCGCGCCGGACCCGGCGTCCGTATCGCCGTCAGTACGCCCGCCAGCAGCATCAGCAGTCCCGCGCCCACACCCAGCAGCCAGACCCTGCCGTCCAGCTCGGCCAGCCGGGCCAGGGCGACGGGCCGGTCGGAGCCGGTCAGGAGGTCGTCGAGCGGGGCGGGCAGGAAAGGGGACGGTGCGCCGGACGCCTCGCCGTCCCAGGGCACGAACAGGCCGACCGGCACCCCGAGCCACGCCCCGTTCGGCGCGCCCAGCAGCGCGGCGCCCGCGATCCGCCGGGGGTGGTCGTCGCCGGCCGCCGCGTACCCGGCCGCCGCGAGCCCCGCCGCCACCGCGACGAGCAGCACCGCGGCGAGAGCGGACGCGGCGGGCCGTACCACCCGGTGGACGGCGCCCCACCCGCGTGGCAGGGGAGTGCGGCGCGAGGCGAGCAGGGCGACGAGCAGGACGCCGACCGACCAGATCAGGCCACCGAGCAGCGTCGCTCCCGTGTCGACCGTGAAGCCGACCGACATCCGCGCGTCCACGAGGTCGCCGACCCGGTCCGACAGCCCACCGCCCGCGTCCCCCACCCCACCGATGCCCGCGATGTCGCCGAGCCCGGGGATCTCCGGCCCTCCGCCGGGCAGGTCGTCCGGGACCAGTGAGCCGCCGTCGATCACGACGACGTCGTGACCCGCCCACGCCGGCACGCCCAGCATCGCCACGAACATCGCGGCCACCGATCCCGCGCGGGCCAGGAGTTCGGCCGGTGAGACCACAACCCCCGCCGCGCGCAGGGAGCGTAGGAAGAAGTACGACAGCAGCAGCGCGCCGGTCAGGCTCACGCCGAGTGGCGTGATCCGGACGGCGGTGTGCGTCACGGTGCCGTCGAGCCCGAACGCGGACATCTCGCCGGACGTCGTGACCGAACCGCCCGCGCCGAGCGCCACCACCGCCGCGGTCATCGGCCCGAGCCGCGCGGTGGCGTCCGCGTCCAGCAGCCGCAGGCCGAGCGCGGCGACGCCCGTCATCCCGATCAGCGCCCAGCTCGCGGCGGCCGCCGCGGACACCAGGACGTCGATCCACGGCACGCGCGTGCCGTGCCGCGCGGTTCCGCTGCGCAGCGCAGAGCTCATGGCAGACCCCCCGATCCGCGGCGCGACGGTTGCCGCGCATGTCCCCCTCGCGAGGAATACCACTGTCCGGCCCGGTTTCCACCCCGTCAACGGGGACGGACGACGCGGCCTCGCGGGGTCTTCACAAGGCCCGACTTTCGGTCAGGGGCCGGAGCCTGAAATAGTTCCCCCCGATGTTCGACATCCCTAGACTCCCCGCGACGGGGGTAATTCGGGGGACAACTCAGTGGGGCATGGAGTGCCGGAACTCGTACTGGAATTCAATGGACGGACCTGGACGCTCGATCCGTCCAGGTCTTACACGCTCGGACGTGATCCGCAGGGAGACGTCGTGTTCGACGACGCCAGGGTCTCCTGGCGGCACGCCACGGTCAGTTTCACCGGCCGTAGTTGGGTCATCGAGGACCACGGCAGCACCAACGGCACCTTCGTGCAGGGGCAGCGGATCCAGCACCTGGAGGTCGGCCCGGGCACGGTCGTGAACCTCGGCAACGCGACCGACGGACCGCGGGTGACCCTGTCGGGTTCCGCCGCCGTCGCGACGCCGCAGGCACAGCCCCACCAGCAGGCCCACCAGCAGGCCCCTCAGCAGCCGTACGCGGCGCAGGGCGCGAACCCCGGCTGGCCGCAGCAGGCGCCGCCGCAGCAGCAGGCCCCGCAGCACCAGGCCCCGGGCGCCGGCTGGCAGCAGCAGCCCCAGCAGCCGGTCGCGAACGTTCCGCACCAGCAGGGCCCCGGTGGTGGCGCGGGGGCGCCACCGGTCTACGGCGACCGCAGCCCGACCACGTTCCACCAGTTCGCCCTCGGCCGCGTGATGCGCATCGGCCGTGCCCTGGAGAACGACCTGGTCGTCTCCGACCTCCAGGTCTCGCGGAACCACGCCGAGTTCCACTCGACGCCCGACGGCCGCATGGAGATCCGCGACCTGGGCTCGCACAACGGCACGTACGTCAACGGCCAGCCGATCGCCAAGGGCGGCTCGCAGTTGCTCGGCCCGACCGACATCGTCGGCGTCGGCCACTCGACGTTCCGGATCGTCGGCGACCGCCTCGAGGAGTTCGTCGACACCGGTGAGGTGTCCTTCTCCGCGCGCCACCTGACCGTCACGGTCGACGGCGGCAAGCAGATCCTCAAGGACGTCTCCTTCGGCGTCCCGGAGAAGTCGCTGATCGCGGTCATCGGACCGTCCGGTTCCGGCAAGTCGACGCTGCTCAAGGCGCTCACCGGCTACCGCCCGGCCGACCAGGGCGAGGTTCTCTACGACAACCGGAACCTCTACAAGCAGTTCGCCGAGCTGCGCCAGCGCATCGGTCTGGTCCCGCAGGACGACATCCTGCACAAGGAGCTGACCGTCAAGAAGGCCCTGAAGTACGCGGCCAAGCTGCGCTTCCCGGCCGACACCACGGCCGCGGAGCGCGACGCCCGCATCGACGAGGTGCTGCGCGAGCTGAAGCTCGACATCCACAAGGAGAAGAAGGTCACCTCCCTCTCCGGTGGCCAGCGCAAGCGTGTCTCGGTGGCCCTGGAGCTGCTCACCAAGCCGTCGCTGATCTTCCTCGACGAGCCGACGTCCGGCCTCGACCCGGGCATGGACCGCGACGTCATGCAGCTGCTGCGCGGCCTCGCCGACGACGGCCGCACGGTCCTCGTCGTCACGCACTCGGTCGCCGAGCTGGCGATCTGCGACAAGCTGCTGGTGATGGCGCCGGGCGGTTCGGTCGCCTACTTCGGCCCGCCCGAGGAGGCGCTGAACTTCTTCGGCTACGACACCTGGGCCGACGTCTTCTCCGCCTTCGAGAACTACCGTGACTACGACTGGGCGGGCCGCTGGAAGGGCTCGCAGCACTACCAGATGTACGCCGCGGACATCGACGCCGTCGCCCCGCAGTCCGTACAGATGCCGCCGATGCAGGCGATGCGGCCGCCGAAGCCGCAGGGCTGGATGTCGCAGTTCGTCACGCTGGTGCGCCGCTACGTGTCGGTGATCGTGTCCGACAAGGGCTTCCTGGCCCTGTCGATCATCCTGCCGCTCGTCCTCGGCTCGGTGAGCCTGCTCATCGACTCCGGCAAGGACCTCCTGGTCAACACGCAGATCAACCCGAACACCGGCAGGCCGATCGCCAACGGCACGGCCCTGACCGTCCTGCTGATCCTCGCCGTGGGCGCCTGTTTCGCGGGTGCCGCCAACTCCGTCCGTGAGCTGATCAAGGAACGCGTCATCTACGAGCGGGAGCGCGCGACCGGCCTGTCCCGGTCCGCGTACCTGATGTCCAAGGTGTTCGTGCTCGGCCTGATCACCATGGTCCAGGGCCTGATGGTCGGCGTGATCGGCTTCTCCAGCCGCACCATTCCGGACGAGGGCCTGATCCTCGGCAGCCAGACCCTGCTGGAGCTGTGCATTCCGATCATGGCACTGGGCTTCACGGCCATGATGTTCGGCCTGATCATCTCGGCCCTGGTGAAGACCGCCGAGAAGACCATGCCGCTGCTGGTGATGTTCGCGATCGTCCAGGTCGTCTTCACCGGCTGCCTGTTCCCCCTGGCCAACTCGGTCGGTGTGAACGAGCTCTCGTACCTGATGCCGTCGCGCTGGGCGGTCGCCGCCGCGGGTGCCACGCTCGACTTCAACAACATCAGTCCGCCGGCCAAGGGCGAGAGCGACGACCCGCTGTGGGAGCACACGGTCGGCGCCTGGGGCATGGACATGGTCGCCCTGATCGCGCTCGGTGTGGTCTGCGGCTTCTTCGTGGCGCGCTTCCTGCGCCGCCACGAGCCCGAGGTCATGCGGAAGTAACCGCGTCCGTCACGCCCGAAGGGCGGCACCCCGTCAGGAGGGTGCCGCCCTTCGGCGTTCACGTGGAGAGGTCCGCGCCGACCTCAGTACGCGCTGTTGACGTTGTCGATCGAGCCGTAACGGTCGGCCGCGTAGTTGGCGGCGGCCGTGATGTTGGAGACCGGGTTCCAGATGTCCTTCGGGGTGCCGGAGACGTGGTACGCCTCGAACGTCGGCGGGATCACCTGGAGCAGACCCTTGGACGGGATGCCGTTCTGGGCGTTGATGTCCCAGAGGTTGATGGCCTTCGGGTTGCCGGACGACTCGCGGATGATGTTCTTGTGCAGGCCGTGGTAGGAGCCCGGGATGCCCTTCTTCTTCATGATGTCGAGGGCCTCACGGATCCAGCCGTCGAGGTTGTTCGCGTAGGTCTTCTTGACGGGGGCGCGCTGCGCGGAGCGGCTGGCGGCCTCCTTGGCCTTGCGCTCCTCGGCGGCCTTCTTGGCGGCGGCGGCCTTCTTGGCGGCGGCGGCCTTCTTCGCGGCTTCCGCCTTCTGCTTCGCGGCGGCCTCGGCGGCCGCCTTCTTCTTCGCCTCGATGGCCTCGACCTTGAGGTTCGCATCGGCGAGCTGGTCGGTGACGCTGGTCTTGACGTCCGTGATGCGCTCGGAGCTGTACTTCACCGGAGCTGCGGACACGGCCTCGGTCGTGGTCGTCGTGGACGCGTTGCTGGGCACGGCCGAGAAGGCCAGGGCGGAGGCGCCGAGGGTGGCGGCACCGGCAACAGCGATCTTGTGCTTGCGGTTCAGGGCACGACTGGGACCACGGTTCAGGCTGATCTTGGGCATGGCGATTGGACCTCTTCGGATAGCGCGGAGGTCGCTCGTCGTCCGGTGGGGACATTGGTGCTTCCGGCACAAACGCCGCGGTGGGACCCGCGGCGCTGAGCGACGTGAGCCATTGTTAGCGGCCGCAAAATCCGGTGGCAAAGGTGTGACGTACGAAGCCCGGTAGTGGATCAAGAAAGGGTAAAACGGGGCAGACCGGACAGTCTGCCCCGCTCATGTGGTGTGACTTGGGGGTGTTTCACTCCTATTGACCTTCGTACGTGACCTGCGCCCTATGCCCGGGCTCACACCGCCCGCCCTCCGGCCTCACCGACTGTCGGTCGTGCACTGCTCTGCGTAAGCAAACTTCCCGCCCGTGCGCGGCAGTACGAGATGCACGTCCCCGAACTCGTGCCACAGGTAGCGCCCGCGCAGGGCCTCCTCGTATCCGCGCTCCACCGCCGCCCGCCCCGCGACCGCCTCCAGCATCAGCAGATGCGAGGCCTCCGGCTCGTGCAGGCCCGTCAGCAGCCCGTCCACCGCACGCACCCCCCGCTCCGGGGTCACCACCAGATCCGTCCACCCGGACCGCGCCCGTACGACCCCGTCGGCGCCGGCCGCCGACTCCAGGGCCCGCACGGCCGTCGTCCCCACCGCGATCACCCGCCCGTCGCCCGCCCGCACCGCGTTGACCACCCGCGCCGACGCCTCCGGCACCGCGAACCGCTCCGGATACGGCGGCTCGTGCGCCTCCGCCGAGGCCACCCCCGTGTGCAGCGTGACCGGCGCGAACTGCACGCCCCGGCTCACCAGCTCCGCCACCACCCGTGCCGTGAACGGCCGCGCCGCACTCGGCATCTCCGCGCTCCCCAGCCCGTCGGGCGAGGGCAGCGCGAACACCGTCTGGTACACCGACAGCGGCTGATCCCGTTCCGTGTAGGAGTAGCGGATGGGCCGCCCGTGCTCCCGCAGCATCCCGGGCACCCCCGGACCCGACGCCGACGCCCACCACAACCGGTCGCTCCCCGCGCCCAGCGGCTCGACCAGCACCAGCCGCACCCCGCCGGGCAGCCCCACCTCTGTCCCCGCGGGCCCGCCCGCACGCGCGCGCGTGGTTCCCCTTCCGTCGGGATCCCGCAGCTCCACCGCCCAGCGGCCGTCGTCCCCGAGCGCCGAGAAGTGCACCACCACGCGCGCGTGCCCGAGCCGCCCGTCGACAGCGGCGGCCAGCGTGGCCGACGTGTTGACCACGAGCAGATCACCGGCCCGCAGCAGCGACGGCAGCTCCGCGAAGGCGTGGTGCGACACGTCCGTCCCGCGCGACACCAGCAGCCGTACGGCGTCCCGGTCCCGCCCGGGACTCCGCTGCTCGGCCGGCACCCGCGCCGACAACTCCGCCGGCACCCGCCACGCCCGCGCCGGCACACCGGCCCTCGTGCCCCGCGCCGGTTCCCGCACGCCGGCCCCCGTGCCCCGCGTCACCGCCCGCCCTCCAGCAGCGCCGGGGCGGCATACCGCCCGCTAGCCTGCCGCTCGTCCAGCAGCCGCAGGAAGGCCGGCGCCACATCCGCCGGATCGGGCCGCGTACCGTCGTCGTCCGGTACGGCCGCCGTGTACAGATCCGTCGCCATGTCCCCGGGATCCACCGCCCACACCCGCAGCCCCGGCTCCTCCACGGCGAGAACGGCCGCGAGCTGGTCCAGGGCCGCCTTGGACGCCCCGTAACCACCCCACGTCCCGTACGCCTCGGCCGCCGCGTCCGAACTGACCGCGATCACCGTGCCCGCCCGGGAGGCCCGCAGCAGCGGCAGCGCCTCCTGGACCAGACCCAGCGCCGCCACCACGTTCACCTCCAGCGCCCGGCGCAGCCCCTCCAGCGGCAGCTCCTCCAGCTCCACCAGCGGCTCGGCGCCCAGCGCGCTCGCGTTGTGCACCAGCAGGTCCACCCCGCCCAGCCGCCACGCCGCCGCCACCAGGTCCGCGCGGTGCCCGGCGTCCGTGACGTCCCCGGGCAGCGCCGTCACCCGCGTGCCGCGCGCGGACACCAGCCCGGCCGCCTCCGCCAGCGGGACGGCGTCCCGCGCGTCCAGCACCAGGTCCCAGCCCCGCCCGGCCAGCGCCTCGGCGAGCGCGAACCCCAGCCCCTTCGAGCCGCCCGTGATGATCGCAACCGGCATGACAGTCCGTCCCCTCGTCGTCCCCACCGCCCATCGGCGTGCCCCCAACCTATGAACGGCCCCGGCCCCACCGCCTCGGCCCCCGGACGCATCCCCCCGGGGCCCTTCGCCCTACGCCACCGCCCCCGGCCCCCCGGCCTACGTCACCCGGCCCCCGGCCTACGCCACCGCCGGCCCCCGGCCCCGGCCTATGCCCCCCGGCCCTGCGCCTACGCCCCTCCGCCCGCCGGGCCTACGCCCCCCGGCCCTCCGCCTACGCCCCCCGCCCGCCGGACCTGCGCCACCCGGCCCGAACGGGGACCTCGGACCTAGGACCACGGCCCCGGTCACGGCCGCCGCCCGCCCGATCCGCACCCCCACCGCCCGCCGGTACCGTGAGGACATGAGCCACCGCCCCCGGTCCGGCCTCGCAGCGGTGAGTTCCGCGCTGCTGGCCATGAGCAGGCACCTCGAGGTGCGCGACGTCCTCAAGACGATCGTCGCCTCCGCCCGCGAGCTGCTCGACGCGCAGTACGCCGCACTGGGCGTCCCCGACGACCACGGCGGGTTCGCGCAGTTCGTGGTCGACGGAGTCAGCGACGAACAGTGGAAGGCCATCGGCCCGCTGCCCCGCCAGCACGGCATCCTCGCCGCGATGCTCCACGAGGCCCGCCCCGAGCGCCTCGCCGACGTCCGCCAGGACCCCCGCTTCGAAGGCTGGCCCGCCGCCCACCCCGACCTGGCCGACTTCCTCGGCCTGCCCATCCGCGACGGCGACGAGGTCCTCGGCGCCCTGTTCCTCGCGAACAAGAACTGCCCCAGACCACAAGGCGGTTGCGGCTTCACCGAGGAGGACGAGGAACTGCTCGGCATCCTCGCCCAGCACGCGGCGATCGCCCTCACCAACGCCCGGCTCTACGAGCGCAGCCGCGAACTCACCATCGCCGAGGAACGCTCCCGCCTCGCCCACGAACTGCACGACGCGGTCAGCCAGAAGCTGTTCTCCCTGCGCCTGACCGCCCAGGCCGCCGCCGCCCTCGTCGACCGAGACCCGGCCCGCGCCAAGGGCGAGTTGCAGCAGGTGACCGCGCTCGCCGCCGAAGCCGCCGACGAACTGCGCGCGGCCGTCGTGGAGTTGCGCCCCGCGGCCCTCGACGACGACGGCCTCGTCGCCACCCTCCGCACCCAGATCCAGGTCCTCGACCGCGCCCACACCGCGCGCGTGACCTTCACGAGCCACGGCGTACGGGCCCTCCCGTCCGCCCAGGAGGAGGCCCTGCTCAGGGTCGCCCAGGAAGCCCTGCACAACGCGCTGCGGCACTCCGGGGCCGACCACGTCGACGTGACCCTGGACCGGGTCGGCGCCGGCGCGGTCCTGCGCGTCACGGACGACGGCGGCGGCTTCGACCCGCGCTCGGTGCGCCGCGCGGGGCGCCACCTGGGACTGGTCTCCATGCGCGACCGCGCCAGTGGCGTGGGCGGCAGCCTCACGGTGGAATCGATACCCGGCAAGGGCACCACGATCGAGATGGAGGTCCCCGGTGGGTGACGCAATCAAGGTGCTGCTCGTCGACGACCACCAGGTCGTACGCCGGGGCCTGCGCACCTTCCTCGAAGTGCAGGACGACATCGAGGTCGTCGGCGAGGCCGCCGACGGCGCCGAGGGAGTCGCCCGCGCCGACGAACTCAAGCCCGACGTCATCCTCATGGACGTCAAGATGCCGGTCATGGACGGCGTCGACGCGCTGCGGCGCCTGCACGAACTCGGCAACCCCGCGCGCGTGCTGATCGTCACCAGCTTCACCGAACAGCGCACGGTGGTCCCGGCCCTGCGCGCCGGCGCCGCCGGATACGTCTACAAGGACGTCGACCCGGACGCCCTGGCCGGCGCCATCCGCTCCGTGCACGCGGGCCACATCCTGCTCCAGCCCGAGGTCGCAGGCGCCCTGCTCTCCCAGGAGGACGGCAACTCCGCACAGGGCAGGGGCGGTTCACTAACGGAACGGGAGCGCGAGGTACTCGGCCTGATCGCGGACGGCCGCTCCAACCGGGAGATCGCCCGCGCCCTCGTCCTCTCCGAGAAGACGGTGAAGACCCACGTGTCGAACATCCTGATGAAACTCGACCTCGCGGACCGCACCCAGGCCGCCCTGTGGGCGGTACGGCACGGCCTCGCCGGCTGACGGACGGTCCCGGAAGGTTCCCGTCCGGGCTGAGATTCATACCGTCGTGGGAATGTCCCCCATATGGCGCATCCTCCGCGCGCCCCGGCCGTTCTCCAGTGCGTACCGCGGCGACTGCCGCGGCGAATCGCCAGGAGGGCTCAGAAAGTGAAGAACCTGAAGAAGGCCGTGGCCGCGACGATGATGGCGGGCGGCCTGATCGCCGCAGGCGCCGGCGTGGCCTCCGCCACCGGCGGCGCCCACGCCGACGGCACGGCCGTCGCCTCCCCGGGCGTCGGCTCCGGCAACCTGATCCAGGCCCCGGTCCACATCCCGGTCAACGCGGTGGGCAACGCCGTGACCGTCATCGGCGCCCTGAACCCGGCCTTCGGCAACCTCGGCCTGAACCACTGAGACGCGGCTGACCGCGACGGGGTGCCCGCGGGCGGCACCCCGTCAACGCCGGGTGGGCGCATCCCGCGTCGGGAACCAGTGACCGGCGGTCACCGCAACCCCCGCTCCCGCTCCTCCACAACGGAGTTGTACGCCGCGACCTGCGCCCGCCGAGCCGTCCGCTCCACCGGCCGCAACGCCTCCGCACGGCGCGCCATCTCCGACGCGCTCACCGCCCCGCCGTGCCCGTTCTCGTACGCCACGGAAATCAGCAGCCCCACCCGCTGCGCCAACTCCAGCACCCGCACCGCCCGCGGCGGATACCCCGGCGCCAGCACCTCACGGCCCGCCTCGGCCCGCGCCCGGTACGCGTCCACCGCCGCCTCCGCCACCGGCCCCGACCCGGCCACGTCCAGCCGCGACAACACCTCGGTCGCCTCCCGCAGCGCCTCCGCCAGTTCCCGCTCCGCCTCCCCGAGCGACGGCACGTCGGCGGGCGGCGCCTCCCGCACCGGCAGGCAGTGCCACACGACCTCGACATGCACATCACCGTCGGGCCCCGCCTCGTACACCTCGGGCACCAGGCCGAAGGCCGCGCCGTGACAGACCACGGCCTCCTCCGCCTCCAGCGCCCGCGCGTTGAACTCCGGCGGCCCGCTCAACCCCAGCGGATGCCCCGGCGCGGGCAGCGCCACCCGCAGCGCGGTCACGCCGAGCGTCCGCAGCCGCCCCAGCGCGAGCGTCAGCCCGACCGGCGCGGACTCACCCGGCAGTCCTTCCACCCGGTGCACGGCGTCCTCGCCGACGATCGCGAGCACGGCGTCATCCGGAGAGACAAGTCCGGCCAAAAGGGCGTTTCCCCACGAGGCCAGTCGTCCAGAGCGTGGTTCCGAGAGCATGCCCCCACCCTAAGGACAGGACCGATGGATTGGAGGCGCCGACCGGTGGCGTAGATTTCCTAGAGGGCTGCGCCCACCGGCGCGGCGACCGAGCCACAGGCGACCGCGACAGCCGAGACCGGCCACACTGCAAGGGGAGACAACGCGCTCATGAGCGATGTTCTGGAGCTTCAGGACGTATCCGTGGTCCGCGAGGGCCGGGCTCTGGTGGACCAGGTCTCCTGGTCGGTCAAGGAAGGGGAACGCTGGGTCATCCTCGGCCCCAACGGCGCCGGCAAGACCACCCTCCTGAACGTCGCCTCCAGCTACCTCTACCCCAGCACCGGCACTGCCACCATCCTCGGCGAAACCCTCGGCACGCCCGGCACCGACGTCTTCGAACTGCGCCCCCGCATCGGCATGGCCGGCATCGCCATGGCCGACAAGCTCCCCAAGCGCCAGACCGTCCTGCAGACCGTGCTGACCGCCGCGTACGGCATGACCGCGCACTGGCAGGAGGACTACGAGGAGATCGACGAGCGGCGCGCCCGCGCCTTCCTCGACCGCCTCGGCATGTCCGAGTACGTGGACCGCAAGTTCGGCACCCTCTCCGAGGGCGAGCGCAAGCGCACCCTCATCGCCCGCGCCCTGATGACCGACCCCGAGCTGCTCCTGCTCGACGAGCCCGCCGCCGGTCTCGACCTCGGCGGACGCGAGGACCTCGTGCGCCGCCTCGGCCGCCTCGCCCGCGACCCCATCGCCCCCTCGATGATCATGGTCACGCACCACGTCGAGGAGATCGCCCCCGGTTTCACCCACGTCCTGATGATCCGCCAGGGCAAGGTCCTCGCCGCCGGACCGCTCGAACTCGAACTCACCTCGCGCAACCTCTCCCTGTGCTTCGGCCTGCCCCTCGTCGTGGAACAGGTCGGCGACCGCTGGACCGCGCAGGGCCTGCCGCTGTCCTGAAAACCCGGGAACCAGCACTCGTGAAAACCCAAGAACCGGTACGCACAAGCACGTTGAACTGATCGGCGCCCTGTCGGGGACCGGGTCCCCGGTCCTACCATGACCACGTGGACATCGACGCATGGGTGTGGTGGCTGGTCGGAGCGGCAGTGCTCGGCATCGCGCTGGTGGTCACCGCCATGCCCGAACTCGGCATGCTCGCGGTGGGCGCCGTCGCGGCGGCGACGGTCTCCGGCCTCTTCGGCGGCGGCGCCGTCGCCCAGGTCGTGACCTTCGTCATCGTCTCGACCGCCCTCATCGCGGTGGTACGGCCCATCGCCAAGCGACATCGCACCGGGCGACCCGAACTCGCCACCGGAGTGGACGCGTTGAAAGGCAGGACAGCCGTCGTGCTGGAACGCGTCGACGCGAGCGGCGGCCGCATCAAGCTCGCCGGGGAAGTCTGGTCGGCCCGCGCCCTCGACACCGGAACCGCCTACGAAGTCGGACAGGAAGTGGACGTCGTGGACATCGAGGGGGCCACGGCGATCATCATGTGACCCCGCGCGACGCAGACTGCGCCGAACGCCCCACGCGACACACGACGGTCTGTCAGACTCGACCAGCAAGATCTACAACAGCCGTAGGATCTTCGGATCTTCCATGAGCGCCGAGGCGGAGAAGGGTACGGGGAACGTCGATGGAACCGGTCATCATCGTCCTGATCATTCTGGTGGTGTTGGTCTTCATCGCCCTGATCAAGACGATCCAGGTCATCCCACAGGCAAGCGCCGCCATCGTGGAGCGCTTCGGCCGCTACACCCGCACGCTCAACGCGGGCCTCAACATCGTCGTCCCGTTCATCGACACCATCCGCAACCGCATCGACCTTCGTGAACAGGTCGTCCCCTTCCCGCCCCAGCCGGTGATCACCCAGGACAACCTGGTCGTCAACATCGACACCGTCATCTACTACCAGGTCACCGACGCCCGGGCCGCCACCTACGAGGTCGCCAGCTACATCCAGGCGATCGAGCAGCTCACCGTCACCACGCTGCGCAACATCATCGGCGGCATGGACCTGGAGCGGACCCTGACCTCCCGCGAGGAGATCAACGCGGCCCTGCGCGGCGTCCTCGACGAGGCCACCGGCAAGTGGGGCATCCGCGTCAACCGCGTCGAACTGAAGGCGATCGAGCCGCCCACCTCCATCCAGGACTCGATGGAGAAGCAGATGCGCGCCGACCGCGACAAGCGCGCCGCGATCCTCCAGGCCGAGGGCGTCAGGCAGTCCGAGATCCTGCGCGCCGAGGGCGAGAAGCAGTCCCAGATCCTGCGTGCCGAGGGTGAGGCCAAGGCGGCAGCCCTGCGCGCCGAGGGCGAGGCCCAGGCCGTCCGCACGGTCTTCGAGGCGATCCACGCGGGCGACCCGGACCAGAAGCTGCTCTCCTACCAGTACCTCCAGATGCTCCCGAAGATCGCCGAGGGCGACGCCAACAAGCTCTGGATCGTCCCCAGCGAGATCGGCGACGCCCTCAAGGGCCTGTCCGGCGCCATGGGCAACTTCGGCGGCCTGGGCGGAGGTTCGGGCAGCGGCAACGGCGGCAACGGCGGAGCCGGAGTCCCGGCCCAGGAACGCCGCGAGAAGCCGTCGATCGACTGACGGCGCACCCGGCACGCACCGACGGGGGCGCACCTCTGGTGAGAGGTGCGCCCCCGTCGGCATGTGCGGCTACGGGCTAGGCGGCCGGCTGGGCCAGCCAGTCCGGCAGCGCGTCGAAGTCGTCCCGGGCCAGCGCCAGCAGCATCGCGTCGGCGGGCGTCGGCTCGAACGGCTCCCTGAGCAGCGGCATCCCCGCCTGCTCCGGCGTCCGGTTCGCCTTGCGGTGGTTGTCCTCCGCGCACGACGCCACCGTGTTCAGCCACGTGTCCTGACCACCCTGCGACCGCGGCACCACGTGGTCCACGGTCGTCGCCCGCCGGCCGCAGTACGCGCACCTGTGCCGGTCCCTCACCAGGACACCCCGCCTCGACCACGGAGCCCGTCTTCGGAACGGCACCCGTACGTACTGGCACAGCCGTATGACGCGGGGCGCCGGTATGTCGACCGCGGCTCCCCGCATACGCAGCTCGGGGTGGGCCTGCTCGACGACGGCCTTGTCCTGGAGCACCAGAACGACGGCGCGGTTCAGCGTCACCGTCGACAACGGCTCGAAGCTCGCGTTGAGTACCAGCGTGTCCCGCATACCAGCCCACCTCCCGTGTGCACCGGCCCACCCCCTGGCGGGCTGGGACCAACTCTGGCCGGGCACGCCGAGATGGACAACGCAATATCTGCCGCTCCGCGAGGGCTGAACTCTCGTGGCCCCCCGGCAACAAAAATGCCCGCCCCTGATCACTTCCAAGACCAGGGGCGGGCAAACGTTCCGTGAACGCCGGGATTGCTCAGCCTTCGGCGGGCACCTCGTACTCACCGATCAGCTGGGCGCGGGCGAGCGTGTGGAACCGCAGGTTGAAGCCGACGAACGCGGGCGTCGCGTCCGCGTCGGGACCGAGCTTCTCCTGGTCCACGGCGTACACCGTGAACACGTACCGGTGCGGACCGTCCCCGGCGGGCGGCGCGGCACCGCCGAAGTCCTTCGTCCCGTAGTCGTTGCGCGCCTGCACCGCGCCCTCGGGCAGACCCTCGAACTTGCCGCTGCCCGCACCCGCCGGCAACTCCGTCACGGAGGCCGGGATGTCGAACACGACCCAGTGCCAGAACCCGCTGCCCGTCGGGGCGTCCGGGTCGTAACACGTCACGGCGAAGCTCTTGGTCTCCGGCGGGAAGCCCTCCCACCGCAGATGCGGCGAAGTGTTGCCGGCCGCGTAGACCTGAGCGTCCTTGAGGGTCGCGCCCTCCTCGACGTCCTCACTCGCCACCGTGAACGACGGTACGGGCGGATGGAAGTCGTGGGGGAGCGGCCGCCTCTTGAGCTCGGTCACCTCGGTACCTCCTGATCGGTGCGTTCAGTGAGTACCGAGCCTAGAACCAGTTGCGCTTGCTGCCGACCTCGGACAGCCACTGGTTGAGGTACGCCGCCCAGTCGGTCCCCTGATAGTCGTTCAGCCCGACCTGGAACGAGCGGAACGTGTCGCTGCCCTCGCTGAACAGGCCCGGCTTCTTGTCCATCTCCAGCACGACGTCCATCGCGGTCGCGTCGGCGACGAAGCTCAGCTCGATCTGGTTCAGCCCGCGGTACTGCTGCGGCGGGAAGAACTCGATCTCCTGGTAGAACGGCAGCTTCTGCCGCGTACCGCGGATGTGGCCGCGCTCCATGTCCGCGTTCTTGAAGCGGAAGCCCAGCTGGATGAACGCGTCCAGGATCGCCTTCTGCGCCGGCAGCGGGTGCACGTTGATCGCGTCCAGGTCGCCGGAGTCCACGGCCCGGGCGATCTCCAGCTCCGTCGTCACGCCGATGTTCATCCCGCGCAGCGCCTGGCCGTCGATCGTCGTGATCGGCGTCTCCCACGGGATCTCCAGCCCGAACGGCACCGCGTGCACCGCGTTCGCCTGGAGCTCGAAGGCGCCGCCGAGCCGCTGCTTCGTGAACTCGATGTTCTGCTTGTACTCCTCGTCGCCGCTCTCCACCTCGACCTTCGCCTGAAGGCCGACGGACAGCCCCTCGATCTGCTGGTTCACGGACCCGCCCTGGATCCGCACCTCACCCTGGACGACACCGCCCGGAACGACGTTGACCTCGTTCAGCACCGTCTCGACGGAAGCCCCGCCGGCCCCCAGGCTCGCGAGCAGCTTCTTGAACGCCATGTCTCTTCCTTTCCAGACGGGCCCCACGGCCCGGCACGTGTTGTCCGTGAACCGAGATCCTCTGATCCCTACAAACGCGATCCGGCGTCGGCCGGTTCCGCGCCACCCGCCTCCAGTACCCTCGGAGGGCATGATCGCGAGCCCCGACCGTACGCCCCTGCCCAGAGAGTTCTTCGACCGCCCCGTCCTCGAGGTGGCCCCCGATCTCCTGGGGCGCGTCCTGGTGCGCAGCACGCCGGACGGCCCGATCGCCCTCCGCCTGACCGAGGTCGAGGCCTACGACGGTCCCAACGACCCCGGCTCCCACGCCTACCGCGGACGCACGCCCCGGAACGACGTGATGTTCGGCCCGCCCGGACACGTGTACGTCTACTTCACCTACGGCATGTGGCACTGCATGAACCTGGTGTGCGGACCCGAGGGCAGGGCGAGCGCGGTCCTGCTGCGCGCCGGCGAGATCGTCGAGGGCGTCGAGTGGGCCCGCAAACGTCGACTCTCGGCCCGCAATGACAAGGAACTGGCCAAAGGTCCGGCACGCCTGGCCACCGCGCTGGACGTCGACCGGTCCCTCGACGGCACCGACGCCTGCGCCGCCGGAGACACCCCGCTGCGCGTCCTGACCGGCACGCCCGTGCCGTCCGACCAGGTACGCAACGGCCCGCGCACCGGTGTGGCCGGCGACGGCGGCAACGGCGATGTCCATCCGTGGCGTTACTGGATCGCCGACGATCCGACGGTGAGCCCCTACCGGGCCCATGTGCCGAGGCGCCGCCGAAGTTGACCCGGGCGCACGAGGTGCGTAATGTAGTCCGAGCCGCTGAACCGGGTACGGCGATCGCCTGCAGCCGGAGCGGCCAACCCACTACCTACGATCACCCCTCAGCGGGGTCGAATTCGGCGTGCACGCATGCCCGAATTCAAGCCCGCGGACTCGATTATGAGTTGGGCGGAGGATCGGCTAACGTAGTGAATGTCGAAAGGCCGACGAGCGAAAGCGAGAAGGCCGAACGACTTCCCGCCGACAGGGAATCGGATCGAAAAGGATCTGATAGAGTCGGAAACGCAAGACCGAAGGGAAGCGCCCGGAGGAAAGCCCGAGAGGGTGAGTACAAAGGAAGCGTCCGTTCCTTGAGAACTCAACAGCGTGCCAAAAGTCAACGCCAGATATGTTGATACCCCGACCTGATCGGTTCGATCGGGTTGAGGTTCCTTTGAAAAAACACAGCGAGGACGCTGTGTGCGAGGAGATTATTCCTTTCCTCGCACCGCTCTCGTGATGTGTCACCGGATTACCGGTAAACATTCACGGAGAGTTTGATCCTGGCTCAGGACGAACGCTGGCGGCGTGCTTAACACATGC